>CAVSZX010000011.1:0-60837 GCA_963732525.1 uncultured Alphaproteobacteria bacterium | reverse complement strand
GGATGCTTCAGTTTGCGCAGCGCCTTGGCTTCGATCTGGCGGATGCGTTCGCGCGTCACCGAGAACTGCTGGCCGACTTCTTCGAGCGTGTGGTCGGTGTTCATGCCGATGCCGAAGCGCATGCGCAGCACGCGTTCTTCGCGCGGCGTCAGCGACGCCAGCACGCGCGTCGTCGTTTCGCGCAGGTTCGACTGGATCGCGGCTTCGATCGGCAGCACGGCGTTGCGGTCCTCGATGAAGTCGCCGAGGTGCGAATCCTCTTCGTCGCCGATCGGCGTTTCGAGCGAGATCGGCTCCTTGGCGATCTTGAGAACCTTGCGCACCTTCTCGAGCGGCATCGCCAGCTTTTCGGCGAGTTCTTCCGGCGTCGGCTCGCGGCCGATTTCGTGCAGCATCTGGCGGCGAGGTGCGCACGATCTTGTTGATCGTCTCGATCATGTGCACGGGGATGCGGATGGTGCGCGCCTGATCGGCGATCGAGCGGGTGATCGCCTGCCGGATCCACCACGTCGCGTAGGTCGAGAACTTGTAGCCGCGGCGGTATTCGAACTTGTCGACCGCCTTCATCAGGCCGATGTTGCCTTCCTGGATGAGATCGAGGAACTGCAGGCCGCGGTTGGTGTATTTCTTGGCGATCGAGATGACGAGGCGAAGGTTGGCTTCGACCATTTCCTTCTTGGCCTGGCGGGCTTCGCGCTCGCCCTTCTGCACGGCTTTGACGATGCGGCGGAACTCGGGGATTTCGAGGCCGGTCTCGGTCGCGAGCTGTGGATCTCGCCGCGGATGTTGCTCGATCTGCGGTGCGCTCGCTCTTGACGAACTGCGCCCACTTCTTGCCGTTGGTCGACATGCGGTCGAGCCAGGTCTGGTCGAGTTCGTTGCCGAAGTATTCGTCGATGAAGTGCTGGCGCGGCACGCCGTAGCTGTCGGCCAAGCGCATCAGGCGGCCTTCGAGGCCGATCAGGCGCTTGTTGATGGCGTAGAGCTGCTCGACGAGGCTTTCGATACGGTTGTTGTTGAGCGACAGCGATTTGACGTCGACGATGATTTCGTCGCGCAGCTTGTCGTAGGCCTTCTGCTGCTGGCGCGAGCCTTGTTCGCCGGCGACCTGCTGTTCGAGCTTCTTGTCCTGCTGCTTGCGCAGCTTCTTGTAGGTGGCGGCGATCTTGTCGAAGGTTTCGAGAACCTTCGGCTTCAGTTCCGCTTCCATGGCGGCGAGCGACATGGCGTTCTCGAATTCGTCGTCGTCGTCGCTCGCCATCTCGCCTTCGGCCGCCGGGGCGCCGGGGCGCGCCACGGGGCCGGCGGCTGCGACGTCGCATGCCGTCTTCGCCGACCGGCGGGCGGGACTCTTGGCCTCGGGGCCTTCGTAGGTCGCTTCGAGATCGATGATGTCGCGCAGCAGAATCTTGCCTTCGTTCAGCTCGTCGCGCCAGATGATGATGGCCTGGAACGTCAGCGGGCTTTCGCACAGCCCGGCGATCATGGCCTCGCGGCCGGCCTCGATGCGCTTGGCGATGGCGATTTCGCCTTCGCGCGACAGCAGCTCGACCGAGCCCATTTCGCGCAGGTACATGCGCACGGGATCGTCGGTGCGCTCGGCGGGCTCGGCCTTGGTCTCGGTCTTGGCGAGCGCGTTCTGCGCCACCAGCGCGCGGCTTTCCTCTTCCTCGGCCGGCTCCTCGGCCTTCGGCCGCTTCCTCGGCTTCGTCCGTCTCGACGACGTTGATGCCCATGTCGGACAGCATCGCCATGATGTCTTCGATCTGGTCGGACGGACATTCTCTTCCGAGGGCAGCAACGGCGTTCAGCTGGTCGAGCGTGACGTAGCCCTTGGCCTTGGCGGTCTTCAGCAGCCTCTTGACCGCCTGATCGGAAAGATCGAGCAGCGGGCTGTCGCGCTCGGGCGCGTCGGCCGCCTTGTTCCTTGTCTTCCGTCTTCTGGTCGCCTGCGGTGCGCGTGCCATCGGTTCCTTCGTACGCTTCGTGGGGTCCGCTCCCCGATTACGAGAGAGGACCCGAATTTATTCGTTCCGGTGCCGGCCGATCCGGCGCCGCGCCTCGCAGAGTCGGCATGCGGACCGGTTGAAGCGCGCCTTGCTCAGCCTGCGCGCTTCACCGTCGCTGCACGGCGGTTCGGGCTGGTCGTGCTCGTGGTCTAAATGTTCCAGCGACCGACCTGCGGGATCTGGCGTTTGATGTCGAGAAGGCGGGCCTCGGCCTCTGGTGTGCAATCCCGGTACCAAGCTTCCTCAGCGGCCTTAGCATACGCTCAAGACTCTCCTGCGCTGATGCAGCGCAAGAATGTGGCGCCAGCCGGTCTTCGACTTCGGTGGCGGACGCTTCTGGCTCGGCAAAACGGTCGCTTGTATGCGTAATCGTTCGCGCGACGAGGTCCACCACCTTTGCAACCCCCGTTTTGCTCAATTGGGAGCGTAAAGTTGCGCTGTCAAGTGAATTTTGTCGTGGCATGAATTGAGTATTTCATCGCGCAGCGCCGCAAGGGCGCGAGGTGAAGGTCATCGCGGCAATTTCTCGGATGATCGTCGATCAGCCAGGGGTGATTGAGAATTGCCTTTAGGATCAGGGCCTCGCGCGGCGGGACGGCATGGCGTAATGCCGGCGAGCTCGGCGCTGGCGTCCCGGCGGCGGTCGGCGGCCTTGCAAGAATTGTGCGCGTTTCGGACTGCCGAAGAGTCGCGTGCGCTCGCGCAAGCGCCAATCGGGCGCGGCGCCCGGGCGAGCCGACATACGGAGGCGCGCCGCGTCGGCCCTGTCCGGAGGCCCGGCGGATCCTGCCGCCGATGTGCCGTAGCTCGATCGCCCGCCCATCGAGCGGCCCAGAGCGATACAGCCGGTCGCGCAATTCGCGCTCGTAGTGGGCGCGGACGATGGCGTCGGCGATCGAGCCGAGAGCGCCTTGAGGCGGGCTTCGAGGGCGGCGCGCTGTTCGGGCGTCTGCACGGCCCGGCCGCCGTCTCGCGCTCCCACAGCACGTCGATCAGCGGCCGGGTTCTTGTCGAGCACGTCGGCCATGGCGGCGGCGCCCTGCTGGCGGATCAGATCGTCGGGATCGAGCCCGTCGGGCAGGAAGGCGAAGCGCACGCTGTGCCCGGGCTTCAGATGCGGGAGCGCGGTATCGACGGCGCGGTACGCCGCCTTTTTGCCGGCGCTGTCGCCGTCGAAGCAGAGTGTCGGCTCCGCGCACATGCGCCACAGCAGCTTCATCTGGTCTTCGGTGAGCGCGGTTCCGAGCGGCGCGACGGCTTCGCCGAAGCCGCCTTCGTGCAGCGCCACGACGTCCATGTAGCCTTCGACGACGATGATGCGGCTCTTGTCGTGGGCGATCGGGCCGGGCGCGCGCGGCGTTGAACAGCTGATGGCCTTTGTGGAAGAGCGGCGTCTCGGGCGAGTTGAGATATTTGGCCGGCGCGTCCTTGTCGAGCGCCCGGCCGCCGAAGGCGATGACGCGGCCCTTCATGTCGAGAATCGGGAAACATGACGCGGTTGCGGAAGCGGTCGTAGGGCTCCGGGATATCGGCTCCCGCGATCGCCATGCCGGACAGCGCCATGTCGGCGTCGGAAAAGCCTGCGCCTTGAGATGCTGGCGCAGCGCTTGCGCGGCCGGCCGGCGCGAAGCCGAGCCGGAACGCGGCGATCGTCTCGCGCGCAAGGCCGCGCTTTTCGAGGTAGCGGCGGGCCTCGGCGCCGAGCGGCGCGCGCAGCTGCTCCTCGAAGAAACGCGCGGAGGCTTCGAGCAGGCGATAGAGCCGGTCGCGCTGATCCTCGTGCTCCAGGTTGCGCTCGGCCGGCTTGGGCAGCGGCACGCCGGCTTCTTCCGCGAGCCGCTCGACGGCTTCGGGAAAATCCAGGCCCTCGGTCTTCATCAGGAACGTGAAGATGTCGCCGTGCTCGCCGGTGGCGAAGCAGTGGTAGAAGCCCTTCTGATCGTTGACGGTGAACGACGGCGTCTTCTCGACCTTGAAGGGCGAGAGGCCCTTGTACTCGCGACCCGCCTTTTTGAGCGCGACTTTGCGGCCGACGACCTGGCTCACGGGCAGCCGGGCGCGGATCTCATCGAGCAAATGCGGTGTAAAGCGGCCGCTCAAGCGCCATGGTCTCCGTGGTGCGAATCAGATGCGTCCCATGCATAAGTGATTCGGAACGACCCGGCGGAGAGAAGTCCCTTGCCGCCAAGCTCTCAACGCTTTCCACAGGGTCTGCCACAGGGTCTTTGGCCGCCGGGCCCGCCATCGCAGGTGACTCAGCGGATTTTGGCGCTGTAGCGCAACAGGCTGCAGCCCTTGCCTTTGACGTCGGCGCCGCAGAGTTTCAACGTGAAACCGTCGGCGGCGCTTTGCTCTCCTGGCGCAAAAGTCGAACACGAAGTCGCCGACTTTGAGCCAATTTGCCGGTCTTCGGCGCGTGCTCGACGCTGAGGCTCTGAAAGAAAACGCCGTCGCCGCGCGAGACATAGTTGATGCTGCAGTGGTCCGTTTGGGCGCATTTCGAGGGCGAGGTCGTAGGTCGCGTTGTCGCCCAGGTACATGACGGGCGGCGAAGTGATGTCGCAAGCGGCGCGCGCCAATTGGCGGCGAAGCGGCGAGGCCTGCGGCAATGCATAAGGCCACGGCAAAGGTTTTGCGTCTCACGTCGGCACCTCGGCCTGCTGTCAGATTGAAGCGCTCATCGGGTCCAACTGCAGGTAGCCGCATAGACGTGGCTAAGCGCGGGCAAGTTAGGCGGCTATCCGCAGGCTTCACAGTCGCCTCCGCATTTCGGCTTTACGGCAGAGGGTTGGCGTAGGGGCTGCCGCTTGCTCATGCTGTTCGGCCCCTGCAAACCCCGAGCGCCTGCCGTCCCATGACCAAACGAAGTTCGCATGGGCGCAGGTGGCGGGCACTATCCCAACGCCGCCTTCACCGCCGCGCTCGCCTTCTGGAAATCCATCTGGCCCGCGTACTTGGCTTTGAGCACGCCCATCACCTTGCCCATGTCCTTGGCCGACGCCGCGCCGGCTTCGGCATCGCGGCCTTGATGGCCGCGGCCACGGCGGCCTCGTCCATCTGCTTCGGCAAGTAGTGCTTCGATGATGTCGATTTCGGCCTGTTCCTTGGCAGCGAGGTCCGGCCGGCCGCCACTTGTGAACTGCTGAATCGAATCGCGGCGCTGCTTCACCATCTTGGTCATCACCGCGATGATGCCGGCGTCGTCGATCGGGTCCTTGGCTTCGATCTCGGCGGACTGGATGGCGGCATTGATGAGACGCAGCGCGCCGACCTTGCTTCTCGCCGGCCTTCATCGCCGTCTTGAGATCGTTGCTGATCTTCGCGCGCATCGTTGGTCTCCTTAGCTTTTGCAGAGCCTGGGTTTAGGACCAGTTCCGCCTGGCGGCAAGCGCGCGAATTCGGCCTTGCGCAGATCGCTGTTAGATGCAGGGCTTGGCCCCAATTGACCTATGAAGTCCCTTCCCCTAGGTTCCGCCGCGACTTGACATCCGGCGGCGCAAGCTTGCCACACGCAACGCGCCCGCCGCGCATCGAACGCACAGACGCCAAATCCGACCCGGAACGATGACCGACACCACGCCCTGGACAGAAGTCACAGCCGACCGCGCGCCTCGTGCTCGACGATGGCACCGTCATTGCGGGCATCGGCTTCGGCGCCGCCGGCAAGGCCGTCGGCGAAGTCTGCTTCAACACTGCGATGACCGGCTATCAGGAAATCCTGACCGACCCGAGCTATGCCGGACAGATCATCACCTTCACGTTCCCCCACATCGGCAACGTCGGCGCCAACCCCGAAGATACCGAGACCTCCAATCTCGCCTCGCGCTCGGGCGTGCGCGGCTGCGTGCTGCGCGCCGATATCACCGATCCGTCGAACTATCGCGCCGCCGAGCACCTCGACCAGTGGCTGAAGGCGCGCGGCATCATTGCCATCGCCGGCGTCGATACGCGGGCGCTGACCGCGCGCATCCGCGAGAAGGGCATGCCGAACGGCGTCATCGCGCATGAGCCGTCGGGCAAGTTCGACATCGAGGCGCTGAAGGCCGAAGCGAAGGCCTGGCCGGGCCTCGTCGGCATGGACCTCGTGCCCGACGTCACCAGCGGCCAGAGCTATACCTGGGACGAGATGCGCTGGGTCTGGAACAAGGGCTACACGCGCAACGAGAAGCCCGGAATTCCACGTCGTCGCCATCGACTACGGCTTGAAGCGCAACATCCTGCGCTGCCTCGCCTCCGCCGGCTGCAAGGTGACGGTCGTGCCGGCGACGGCAAAGGCCGAAGACGTGCTGGCGCGCAATCCCGACGGCGTCTTCCTGTCGAACGGTCCGGGCGATCCGGCGGCGACCGGCAAATACGCGGTGCCCGAGATCAAGAAGCTCGTCGCCAGCGGCAAGCCGCTGTTCGGCATCTGCCTCGGCCACCAGATGCTCGGCCTCGCGCTTGGCGGCACGACCAAGAAGATGCACCAGGGCCACCACGGCGCCAACCATCCGGTGAAGGACTTCACGACCAACAAGGTCGAGATCGTGTCGATGAACCACGGCTTCGCCGTCGATCGCGACAGCCTGCCCAAGGGCGTCGTCGAGACGCACGTCTCGCTGTTCGACGGCTCCAACTGCGGCCTCGCGCTCGAGGGCAAGCCGGTGTTTTCCGTCCAGCATCACCCGGAGGCGTCGCCCGGCCCGCAGGACAGCCATTATCTGTTCACGCGCTTTGCGAACATGATGCGCGCGGCCAATGGCGGCAAGCCGCTGCGGGAGCGTTGAGCCAGAACCAAGCTAAATGGCTTCAGCAGTGCCATTGTTTCGGTTAGACTGAGCCTGATGAATGAGAATTCGCCCCTCCTCCAGTCCCAGCACGCCACCACCCAGGCGGCGGAGGGATTGCCGCGTCTTGCCTGGACGCTCGAGGAATTCGAACGCCTTTCCGAACTCGGCTTCTTCGGCGGCATCGATTGCGAACGCGAACGGCTTGAGCTCATCGATGGGGAACTTGTTCCGATGCATGCCAAAGGCGGGAGGCACGAGTGGGTGCGCGGGGAACTGCAAAATCTTCTCGCCGGAATTTTGCCGAAGGGTCATCGGCTCTACAATGAACCCGGCTGGCGACCCGGCGGCAATCTCTATCTCGAACCCGAGATGATCCTGTGTAAGGCGGGCTTTCGGGCGAGTACCGTTCCTCCAAGCGAAGTCATGCTGCTCATCGAAGTGGCCGATACGAGCCAACGTTATGACCTGAAGACGAAGGCCAAAATCTACGCCACCCTCGGCGTGCGCGAATATTGGGTCGTCAATGCCGCAACCTTGGACACCACCGTGCACCTGAAGCCGGGCCCGGAAGGTTATGCGAACATCTCGACGATTGGTCCCAGTGAAAGCCTTGCGCCGCGGGCACTCCCTGAGCTGAATGTTAACCTCGCGGCGTTGAATATCAAATAAGGGTCCCGCGCCAGGGCCTATTTGGCCGCCAAGACGCAGGTCCCATTGTCGCTTTCCGAAAATTGTGGTCTGCAGGGGCAAACAATCGTCCCCGAGAGGTTGCACGTGCGCGTACTCATTTCCCTGTTCACCATCCTGTTCCTGCTTCCGGCCGAGGCCGGGGCGCAAGCCCAAACTCAAGAGGCGCCTCCACCCGGCCCCTGCGAGTTCTTCCGCGGCGCCACCTTCAAGCTGCTGGAAGAGTGGACCAAGACGTGCGGGCATCCGCTCTGCGGCCAGATCCACATCGCCGATCCTGGCCGGCTGAAGCCGGCGGCGGAGAAATGCGAGCACAAGGCCTGGCTGTCGATGAAAGACGACATCCGCGACACGGTCGTCGGCGGCGGCGTCGTGCTCTACGGAGAAAACCACGACAATCCCCTGCACCACGAATTGCGTTCGCGTCTCGGCCTCTCCAATTACACCTCGTCCGTGTTCGAGCAGATCAGTGCCGACGCGGCGCCGGGCCTCGAGACGTTTATGAAGGACTACGGCCGCAAGTACGACGACACCTCGCTCGCCAAGTTCAAGGCAGCGGTGAAGTGGGAGGCGAGCGGCTGGGCGAAATACAAGTACGACGAACTTCTGCTTGCAGCCTTGCGCGCCCAAAAGCCGATCGTCGCCGGCGATGCGGCGCAAGAGACGATGAAGACGATCGCCAAATCCGGCCTTGGCGGCATCGATACGGAAGAACAAAAACGGCTGAAGCTGGACGTGCCGCTCGGCGAAAAGGCCGACGCGGAAATCCTCGACGGGCTCTTTGAGGCGCACTGCAAGGCGATGCCGCGCGAGACGCTTTCCAACATGGCGCTGGCGCAGCGCTTTCGCGATGCGACGCTTGCCGACAACGCCATGGCCGCCGCCGCCAAGTACGGAGCGACCGTGGTCTTTGCCGGCAACGAGCACGTGCGCAAGGATCGCGGCGTGCCGTGGTATGTGCAGCAGCGCTCGCCCGGCAAGAAAACGCTATCGGTCCTCCTCGTCGAGGTGGAAGACGCCAAGACCGACGCCGACGCCTACGTGCCCAAGGACCCCGACGGCAAGCCCGCCGCCGACTACGTGATCTTCACGCCGCGCGTGCCCCATGAGGACCATTGCGCCGAAATGAAGGCCAAATAGCCTGCTTTTGTCGCGCCCGGCTCGCAACGGTAACTACCCCTCACCCCCGGCTTCGCCGGGCCTACTCCCTATTGAGCAAAGGAATGGGGAGGGCGGAGCGCCACATCCACCCGCTTAAACCTTTCGCATTTTTAAGATCGACGCTGCCCAGCGAGCGCGTATAACCCGGCAAAGTCATGGTCGCGAGTGGAGGAAAGATGCGCCGGGTTCTGATCGCAGTTGCAACGTCGATTGTCATGTCGCCGGTCGCGGCCCACGCCGACTGCAAAGGCGAGGTTCTGGCGGCGTTCGAGAAACAGCGCACATCAAAGGCGTTCCGCGTTTCGATGGATCAGCCGACCGCCGAGGGCGACGTCAAGATGACGATCGACTACATCCCGCCGGCAAAGATGCTCCAGACCGTCGTGTCGCCCGCCATGCCCGGACCACAGCAGACCATGCTCGACGGCGAGCGGGCCTACTCCGGTTCCGACGGAGCGTGGGAGGAGCTGCTACCGCAGTTCACGCAGTCGATCGTCGCTGAAGTGAAAACCGCCGTCGGCGAACCGGCCCGCAACCCGGGTGAATTCGAATGCCTCGGCAAGGTGAGCTACGACGGCAAGGACCTGGTCGGCTATCGCACCAAGCCGCAGAGCGAGGACACCGGCGCCGGCGAAGGCGTGACCCGCACGGTCTACATTGATCCAGCCTCGGGGTTGCCGGCCTACAATATCATTGCGTCGGCGAAGGCGTCCGAGACGCCGGTCGCCAGGGTCGTCTATAGCTATCCCGGAGACATCGTCATCGAGGCGCCCGCCGGGGCGCCGGTGCAAAAGATGAGACACTGACACACGACACTGACACAGACACTGACAACGACGTCACGACCAGAATGAACGACATGGCACTCCTGGCCGCAAATTTTTGACACTCAAACGAAAGCCTCGCGCATGCGCCGTATTCTGTTCGCCGCCGCTCTGTCTCTTCTGGCCCTGCCACAGGCTTTCGCCGAGGACACGGCGGACAAAAAGTCCAACGCCAATCCCTGCCGCGACGAAGTTTCGGCGGCGCTGCAGAAGCTGCGCAACTCATCCTGGTTCCGCATGGAATCGACCATGATCACCGAGAACGGCCTGACCAATATGGCCATCGATTACGTCCTACCCGACAAGATGCACCAGAAGGTCAGCATTGTCGGACAGCCGGGCGTCCAGGAGGTGATCCTGGTCGGGACCAAGGCCTGGGCCAACGAGGGCGAGGGCTGGCGCGTCTTGCCGACGGACATCACGTCCCAGCTCTTGAAGCAGCTCGACGAGAACGTGCTCCAGCAGCAGGCCGACGTCGGCAATTACACCTGCAGGGGCAAGGTCAAGCTCGATGGCAAGGATGTCATCAGCTACAAGCTCGAGGACGAAGCGAAAGAAGGCGCGCCGAAGAACGAAGCCTACCGCATGTTCTACGTCGATGCGACGACCGGCCTGCCGGCGCAGAATGCCATCGTCACCGCCGGCGTCCAAGACAAGCCGCTGTTCAAAACGACCTACTCCTTCCCACTCGACCTCAAAGTCGAGCCGCCGAAGGACGTGAAAGCGGAGAGCACGGAGAAGCCGGCGGAGGGCGCGCCCGGCGCCGCGCCGCCACCCGCGTCCGAGACGCCGAAAACGCCTTGAGACCGCCATTGCAACCAGCGCAGAGGGCTCCGGACTTGGGGCGATGGCGGCCGCGATCGGCCGCAGTCATGCGATTGGGGAATTGTGACCCGGTGCGCGCGGCGATATTGCTGGTGATGTTTTGGCTGCCTGGGAGGATTGGCGAATGACAAGTGGAGCGACACGAACCGGCGGCTGTCTGTGCGGCAAGGTGCGCTATGAAGTGCCGCGCGAAATGCAGACGGCGGCAAAGTGCCATTGCCTCAACTGCCAGAAGTCGACGGGGGCGGGGACCATGACGGCCGCCGTCTATGCCGACCAAGACGTGAAGGTGACGGGCGAAACCAAGAGTTATACCTACACTTCCGACAATGGCCGTCCGGTGACCAACGACTTCTGCCCGAACTGCGGCAGCTCGGTCACCATGCACACGCCCGCTCTTGCCGGGTTGACCCTCGTTCGCGCGGGAACGCTCGACGATTCGAGCGGGCTAGCGCCCCAATTCGTCGTCTTCAACAAGCGCCATCCGGCTTGGGCGGACGACGATCCCAACATCCCGCATTTCCCGGAAATGCCCCCGGGCTAGGCAAAAACCGCCAAAACTGCACGCGTTCGCGGCGGCTTCGCCGGTGCCAAACGGCATCGCGACCGCCCGTCACAATCCTATTCAGTGCTTTTCACCGCGCCCTATAGCCAAAGGCGTTGCACTGCAATAGAAGACAGCCTCGCCATGCCAAAACGCACAGACATCAAGTCGATCCTCATCATCGGCGCCGGCCCGATCGTCATCGGCCAGGCGTGCGAATTCGATTATTCCGGTACGCAAGCCTGCAAGGCGCTCAAAGCCGAGGGCTACCGAATCATCCTGGTCAATTCCAATCCGGCGACGATCATGACCGATCCGGATCTGGCGGATGCGACCTACGTCGAGCCGATCACGCCCGAGGTCGTCGCCAAGATCATCGCCAAGGAGCGGCCCGACGCGGTGCTGCCGACCATGGGCGGACAGACGGCGCTCAATACCGCGCTGGCGCTCCACAACTCCGGAGTCCTGACGCAGTACGGCGTCGAACTGATCGGCGCCAAGGCCGAGGCCATCGACATGGCGGAAGACAGAAAACTGTTTCGCGAAGCCATGGACCGCATCGGGCTCGAAAGCCCGCGCGCGGCCATTGCGTCTTCGCCCGCCATCCGCGACGCGCAAGGCCACGTCACCGGCTACGACCGCGTCACCGGCTTCACCGAGGCGATGCGCCACCTCGAGACAATCGGCTTGCCCGCCATCATCCGCCCCGCCTTCACGCTCGGCGGCACCGGCGGCGGCGTCGCCTACAATCGGGAAGAATTCGAGCAGATCGTCCGCAGCGGCATCGACGCGTCGCCCGTCGGCCAGATCCTGATCGATGAAAGCCTCTTGGGCTGGAAAGAGTACGAGATGGAAGTGGTCCGCGACAAGGCGGACAACTGCATCATCATCTGTTCCATCGAGAACGTCGATCCGATGGGCGTGCACACCGGCGACAGTATCACTGTCGCGCCGGCGCTGACCTTGACCGACAAAGAATACCAGATCATGCGCGACGCCTCGATTGCGGTGCTGCGCGAGATCGGCGTCGAGACCGGCGGCTCCAACGTGCAGTTCGCCGTCAACCCGGCCGACGGCCGTCTCGTCGTCATCGAGATGAACCCGCGCGTCTCGCGATCCTCCGCCCTTGCCTCCAAGGCCACGGGTTTTCCTATCGCGAAGATCGCCGCCAAGCTTGCGGTCGGCTATACGCTCGACGAACTTGAAAACGACATCACGGGCGGGGCGACGCCGGCCTCGTTCGAGCCGACCATCGATTACGTCGTCACCAAGATCCCGCGCTTCGCCTTTGAAAAATTCGCCGGCGCCGACACGACGCTGACCACCGCCATGAAATCGGTCGGCGAGGCCATGGCCATCGGACGCACGTTCACTGAGAGCCTCCAGAAGGCGCTGCGCTCCATGGAGACGGGGCTCACCGGCTTCGACGACGTCGCGCTCGAAGGCTTAGGGCAGGGCGACGACAAGAACGTGGTGCGTGCCGCTGTCTCGCGTCCGACCTCCGATCGCCTCTTGAAGGTGGCGCAGGCCTTTCGCCACGGCTTCAGCCTGGATGAAGTCCACCAGTTCTGCAAAATCGATCCCTGGTTTCTCGCCCGCATCAAGGAAATCGTCGACGCGGAAGCGCGCGTGCTGCAGCACGGCCTGCCGAAAACCGCTGGTGCGCTGCGCAAGCTGAAGGCCATGGGCTTTTCGGATGCGCGTCTGGCCAAGCTCGCCAAGTCGAATGAAGCCGACGTTCTGGCGCTGCGCAAGTCGCTCAAGGTCGAGCCGGTCTATAAGCGCATCGACACCTGCGCCGCCGAGTTCGCCTCTCCGACCGCCTACATGTATTCGACCTACGAGAGCGGGCTCTTCTCGGAGCCCGTGTGCGAAGCGGCGCCGACATCAAAAGAAAAGATCGTCATTCTCGGCGGCGGCCCGAACCGCATCGGCCAGGGCATCGAGTTCGACTACTGCTGCTGCCACGCCTGTTTCTCGCTCACCAAGGCGGGATTCGAGACGATCATGATCAACTGCAACCCGGAGACTGTGTCGACCGACTACGACACCTCCGACCGGCTGTTCTTCGAACCGCTGACGGCGGAAGACGTGCTCGAAGTCATCCGCACCGAAAGCGCCAACGGCAAGGTGAAAGGCGTCATCGTGCAATTCGGCGGCCAGACGCCGCTGAAACTCGCAAGCGCGCTGGAAGAAGCAGGCGTGCCGATCCTCGGCACCTCGCCCGACGCCATCGACCTTGCGGAAGACCGCGACCGCTTCAAGGCGCTGATCGAGAAGCTGAAGCTGGCGCAGCCCGAAAGCGGTATCGCCAAATCTCCGGGTGATGCGCGCGCGGTGGCAGATCGCATCGGCTATCCGGTGGTCATCCGGCCGTCGTACGTGCTCGGCGGCAGGGCGATGGAAATCGTCCACGACGGCTCCGAAGTCGATCGCTACATCAAGCGACTGTCGGCAACGCTGGATAGCCCGTCCGAACTCGTCGTCTCCGCCAAGCGGCCGCTGCTCATCGACCGCTATCTCACCGACGCGGTGGAAGTCGATGTCGATTGCCTCGCCGACGGCAAGGACACCTTCATCGCCGGCATCATGGAGCACATCGAAGAGGCGGGCATCCATTCGGGTGATAGCGCCTGCTCGCTGCCGCCGTATTCTCTGCAACCCGACATCATTGCCGAACTCGAGCGCCAGTCGCGCGAACTGGCTCTGGCCTTGAAGGTCGTCGGCTTGATGAACGTGCAGTTCGCCATCAAGGACGGCAAGGTCTACATCCTCGAGGTCAATCCGCGCGCTTCCCGCACCGTGCCCTTCGTCGCCAAGGTCGTCGGCCTGCCGATCGCTGCCATCGCGGCTGAAGTGATGGCCGGCAAGCCGCTCGCCTCGTTCAACTTGAAGACCCCGAAGTTCGACCACATCGCCGTCAAGGAAGCCGTCTTCCCCTTCGCGCGCTTCCTCGGCGTCGATCCGATCCTCGGGCCCGAGATGCGCTCGACCGGCGAGGTGATGGGCATCGACCGCGACTTCGCCATGGCCTTCGGCAAGAGCCAGCTCGGCGCCGGCCAGAAACTGCCCGCTGGCGGCACGGTGTTCGTCTCGGTCAAGGAAAACGACAAGAACCGCATCGTCGCCCCCTGCCGCGAGCTCCAGGCCATGGGCTTCAGGATCATTGCCACGCGCGGCACCAAGCGCCACCTCGAAGCCAACGGTGTGCAGTGCGAAACGATCAACAAGGTTCTGGAGGGCCGGCCGCACGTCGTCGACGCCATCAAGAACGGCGAGGTCAACCTTGTGTTTAATACGACCGAAGGGGCAAAAGCCCTCGCGGACAGCAAGGATATCCGCCGCTCGGCCTTGCTTCACCATGTCCCGTATTATACAACTCTCGCCGGGGCCGTCGCAGTCACGAGGGCGATCAAGGCACTGAAATCCGACACGCTTCAGGTCGCTCCGCTGCAAGGCTTCGCGTACCGGTAGGTGTTGCAGGTTGGTCA
Source organism: uncultured Alphaproteobacteria bacterium (assembly GCA_963732525.1). Classification (GTDB taxonomy): domain Bacteria; phylum Pseudomonadota; class Alphaproteobacteria; order Rhizobiales; family Hyphomicrobiaceae; genus Hyphomicrobium_B. Next base: position 46,527 of record CAVSZX010000011.1, on the reverse strand, counting down.
GGGTTTCGAGGCGGCAAGAGTTCGTGGCGGCGAGTGTTCGAGGCGGCATGCGGGGCAATTCCTGCAAACTCCGGACAAGGTTGCCAGCATAGCTTATTATCCTCAGGTCGATGCGCGTCGAAGTGAGGGCTGCACGAAAGTGCGAGCTTTGAAGGAGACGTTGGAGATGTCGATGGAACGCGTTCCAATGACGATTGCGGGCCACAAGCGCCTGGAAGAGGAACTGCTGCGGCTGAAGGCCGTCGAGCGCCCGCGCATCATTGCCGCGATCTCCGAAGCCCGCGCCCACGGCGACCTCTCGGAGAACGCCGAGTATCATGCCGCCAAGGAACAGCAGGGCATGAACGAGGCCCGCGTCGCCGAGCTCGAGGACAAAATTTCGCGCGCCGACGTGATCGATACGTCGAAGCTTTCCGGCGACACCATCAAGTTCGGCGCCGTGGTCAGCCTCGAGGACGACGACACCGGCGACAAGGTGAAATACAATATCGTCGGCGACCTCGAGGCGAACTTGCGCGACGGCAAGATTTCCATCTCGTCGCCGATCGCCCGCGCGCTGATCGGCAAGGTGAAGGGCGACAGCGTGGAAGTCACGACGCCCAAGGGCTCGCGCTCGTTCCAGGTGCTGAAAGTCGAGTGGAAGTAGGTTTCGCTACAGCCGAGCGAGCATCGAGGCACACTTGACGAAGCGAATCCAAAATCTTGCGTGATCGCTTCTGATTAGCTTGCTGGTGAGCGGGATAGCGTATTGGAAACTAGCCTCTCCCGATTTTGCCGCGACCCAAGATGTTGGTGGTTACAGCAATGGGCCGTGCGCCTGCGACTTGGTTGGTCCTGATTTCGTCAATCGCTTCTCGAGCATATTTTTGTTTGGACAAACTGCGATCAATTTTAAATGTCTGATGCGTGTGGATCGCGGCTCCGCACGATATTTCTACAAGAGTTTTGATTGGCCGCAGTGCCGATCTCCTGAGTTGTTCGCCAGATATAAGCGAAACGCGCTGATCAGTGCTGCGATGGGCGTGGTCGCGTTCTTATTGGCGATCGGCGTTTTCAATAGAAACCGCTACGAGTGATCACGGTGTTGGCCGTTGGCAGTCAGCGTGATATGGTGACTCATGACCAATCTCATGCAAAAGGCGCTGGCCGCGATCCGCGATTGGCCATCCGAGCGGCAAGACGAGGCCGCCGGGCTGCTACTCGCGATGGACCGCCTGGGTGCAGGCGCTTACAGGGCTAGCGAAGCGGAACTCCGGGCCATCGACGATGCACTGGCTGAGATTGGGCGTGGTGAGTTTGCGTCGCAGGCGCAGGTTGACGCTGCGTACGCTCGCTTTCGCAAATGAATGTCCGCTACAGCCCTCGTGCGATTTCGGACATCGAGAGGATGGCGGAATATTTGGCGGATAAAAGTGTTGTTGCGCCCGCGATCGTCGGAGCCGCGATAGAATCGACCGTCCGGCTCTTGGGTGAATTTCCGAAAAGTGGTCGCGTGCTCGAACAACGTCCCAAAGTACGGGTCATTCCGCTAGGGCGGTTCCCTTACCTGGTGTTCTACACCATACATGACGGGCAGGTCGTAATCCTACACATTCGTCATGGCGCGCGCAGGTCGATTTCGCATGACGAATTGTGAATGGATCGGGACCTGTGTTGGGTCTAAGGCAGCTGCTTTTCGTCCGCCGCGATCGGCACGCCCGGCTCGCGCTTGGCGCGGCGGCATACTGGGTCTGCGCATTCGCTTGAACCAACCTTCAACTCGTCCCGACCCGCGCTACTTGCTACTCTAGCCCATGCCGTTGTTTGGTGGTATGAAAAGTCATGACCCGCACCCAAGCGCAGATCATTGAAATGTTTCGCACGCTCGATGCTTCCGAGCGTGAAGAAGTCATGTCGGAGCTCTACGAAACGGCTGTTTCCGAAACATTCTACGACCGCATGACGCCCGCACAACGGACACAACTCCAAGAAGGCATCGAGCAAGCAGATCGCGGCGATGTCGCAGATGCCAATCAAGCCATGGATCGCATTGCGCGCCAATTTGACTTCAAGCGCTCGTGAAAGTCGTTCTGTCGGCTCGTGTTGAAGCTGACATTGCCCTCCAACTTTCTTACGGTGCCGCTATTCACGGACGAAGAACAGCGGCGCGAACGTTCGCAATCGTCGACGTGTTTCTGAATGGATTTCTCGGCGCCTATCCTCGTGCCGGGCGGAAGTTGGTTGATGGCGATCTCTACGAAGCTTGGATAGCCCGCACTCCCTTCGTCATCATTTATCGTATCGATGATGATGCGGGCGTCGTCACGGTTCTTGCCCTTTTTCATCATGCCCAAGACCGCAGCGAATTCGGACCTCGCGATTAGGTTGCAGCTGGTTCTGAGGTCTAAGGCCGCTGCTTCTCGTCGGCCGCGATCGGCACGCCGGGTTCGCGCTTGGCGCGGCGGATGGTGAGAAAGGTCTTGACGCTCGCGACGTTGGGAGCGGCCGTCAACTCGTTCAGCACGAAATTCTGGAACGCCGTCAGGTCGCGCGCCACGCATTTCAGCATGTAATCGCTTTCGCCCGAGAGCATGTGGGCTTCGCGCACGCCCGGCCAGCCGATGAGCAGGTTCTCGAAGGCGCGCAGGTCGGCTTCTGCCTGGTTGTGCAGGCGGACCATGGCGAAGGCGGTGAGCGAAAAGCCGAGCGCCTCTTCGTCGAGGATGGCCGCTATAGCCGGCGATGAGGCCCGCTTCCTCCAGCGCCCGCACGCGGCGCAGGCACGGCGGGGCGGAAAGGCCGATCTTGGTGGCGAGCGCAATGTTGGTGATGCGGCCGTCGGCCTGCAGTTCCTTCAGAATGCGCCAGTCGATGGCGTCGAGGACGATCGGCATTAATCAGGGCTCCAGCGGCTGTACAGTTGCCGTAATATCAGGAATGGCGGGCGAAGTCGCGCTTTCCGAATCTTGCGTCTATGTGGAGCCCCTCTCAGGGCTCGACAGACGGGCCGCCAGCGGGCAGAACCGGGCGATGATAATCCCCACCGACCAGCCTCGAAAAGCCGCTGAGCGGCCACTGGAAGGGCTCAGCGCCTGGGTCATTTCGGACGGCAAGGCCGGGCACGAGATCCAGTGCCTGGGAGTCGCGGAGGCGCTGGGCCTGAAGATCGAGGTTAAGCATATTCCCCCACCGGGACGCCTCTACAAAGTCCGCGCGCCCGTTCGGGCCGCCGCCGCGCGCCGCGCGCTTCGGAAAAGGCGATGGGCTTTTCGCTCCGCCCTATCCCTCCGATCGCCTTCGCCACCGGCCGCCTGACCACGCCCTACATCCGCGCCTTGAAGAAAAAGGCCGGACTGAAGACCTTCACCGTCATCCTGCTCGACCCGAAAGTGAGCGCCGCCAGCGCCGATCTGTTCTGGGTGCCGGAGCATGACAAGCGCCGCGGCGCCAACGTGGTGACGACGTTGACGTCGCCGCATCGCTTTTCGCCTGCGCGTCTTGCGGAATTGCGCCGCGAGATGCCGGCGAACATCGCGGCATTGCCGGCGCCGCGCGTTGCCGTACTGCTTGGCGGACCCAATGGCGACTATCGCTTCACGGCTGCGTGACGAGGCGCGATTGATCGCGACGCTCGGCTCGTTGTCGAAGAGCGGTGCCGGGTTGATGATCACGGCGTCGCGGCGCACGCCGGCGGCTCTTATCGATGCGATCGACGCGGCGACGCGCGATGCGCCGCGCATTGTCTTTCGGGGGACGGGCGACAACCCTTATGCTCATTTTCTGGCCCACGCCGACGCCTTCATCGTCACCGCCGACAGCGTCAACATGGCGGGCGAGGCGGCGGCGACGGGAAAACCGATTTACGTCTTTCATCCTTCCGGCGGTTCGGCGAAATTCGACGCGCTACCACGCCGCCCTCGAAGCCAGGGGCGTGACGCGGCGTTTGCCTGAGCAAGGCCAGCCGTTGCAATCTTGGCGCTACGAGCCGATCGATTCGGCGCGCGCTCATCGCCGCCGAGATCGCGCGGCGCTGGGGCAAGCGCGCGCAGCTGTTGTCGGGGATCTGCCGTTAGAGGGACGCGTGAACGAAGGCACGAACAGCACCGGGCCGGCGCCGGATTTGCCGCTGGAGCGCGAAGACCGTTTCACCGCGGCCGGGACGCTGCCGCGCCATGACCACGTGCGCGATCCCGACGAAATGCGCCGCATTCTCCTCATCGGCGAGATCGGCATCCTGTTCATCGTCGCGCCGCTGTTCATGCGCTACGTCGTCTACGACCACAAGGTGCCGCTCTTTTACGCCCTGCCGCCGGTCCTCGGCCTCATGCTGGCGCTGTTGTTCTTCGACAAGAGCTTTCACCTCACGCAGGAGCTGAAAAAGGGCTTCACGCGGCCGACGCTGTATTCCATTCTCGCCATCTTCGCCGTGTTCGGCGGCTTGTTGGCGCTGTTCTGTGGCGATGTCCATGCCCGAGCAGTTTCTCAATCTGCCGCCGACGCGCATGAAGCGCTGGCTGAAGCTGCTGGTGCTCTATCCCTTCACCAGCGTGCTGGCCCAGGAGTTCGTCTACCGCGTCTTCTTCTTTCACCGCTACGGCACGCTGTTCAAGGACCACCGGACCCTGATCCTGGTGAACGGCCTCGCCTTCGCCTTCGCGCACGTGCTGTTCCGCAACTGGATCGCGCTGACGCTGACGTTCGCCGGCGGCATGCTGTTCGCCTGGCGCTACGACAGGACGAAATCGTTCTGGGCCATCTGGCTCGAGCACACGCTCTGGGGCTGGCTGATTTTCACGGTCGGCCTGGGGAGCTACTTCTTCACCGGCGTGCGCAATCCGGCGTGGTGACGAGCGGGTTGAGATGCCGCGTGCAATCGGCTAGAACCGCCCCAAATTCTCCGCAACCTGAAACCGAAGAGACGCGCCATCTCATGGCCGCAGCCATCAATACGTCTATCACATGCACAAGCTCTCCAAGACCTATCCGGGGGGCAAGACGGTCCTGAAGGACATCTCGCTGTCCTTCCTGCCCGGCGCCAAGATCGGCGTCGTGGGCCTGAACGGCGCCGGCAAGTCGACGCTGCTGAAGATCTTGGCCGGCAAGATCGACGACTTCCTCGGCGAAGCCCGGGCGGCCGACGGCATCAAGGTCGGCTACCTGTCGCAGGAGCCCGAGCTTGATCCCGAGAAGGACGTGCTCGGCAACGCCATGGAAGGCGTCGCGGAGAAGAAGGCGATCCTCGACCGCTACAACGAAATCGCCGCCAACTACACCGACGAGACGGCGGACGAGATGACGTCGCTGCAGGACCAGATCGACGCGCAGAATCTGTGGGATCTCGATAGCCAGGTCGAACAGGCGCTCGATGCGCTGCGCTGCCCGCCGGGCGACTCCGTCCGTCGAAAAACTTTCCGGCGGCGAGAAGCGCCGCGTGGCGCTGACGAAGCTGCTGCTGTCGAAGCCCGACATCCTGCTGCTCGACGAGCCGACCAACCATCTCGACGCCGAAAGCGTCGCCTGGCTCGAGCGCTATCTGAAAGAGTATACGGGCTGCGTCATCCTCGTGACGCACGACCGCTATTTCCTCGACAACGTCACGGAATGGACGCTCGAACTCGATCGCGGCCAGGGCGTGCCCTACAAGGGCAACTATTCGAGCTGGCTCGAACAGCGCGCCAAGCGCGAGGCGGTCGAGAAATCGCAGGAAGAGAGCAAGCAGAAGGCGCTGTCGCGCGAACTCGAATGGATCCGCTCGTCTCCGAAAGCACGGCAGGCCAAATCCAAGGCGCGCATCACGGCCTATGAAAAGCTGGCCGAGGAAGCGGGCCGCGAGGAAGTCTCGAAGTCCACGATCCAGATCGCCACCGGGCCGCGGCTCGGCGGCATCGTCATCGAAGCGGACGGCCTCTCCAAGAGCTTCGGCGACCGCCTGCTGATCGATGAGCCTCTCATTCAAGCTGCCGCCCGGCGGCATCGTCGGCGTCATCGGCCCGAACGGCGCCGGCAAGACGACGCTGTTCAAGATGCTGACCGGCGTCGAAAAGCCCGATCAGCGGCTCGATCCGGCTCGGCGAGACGGTCAAGATCTCCTACGTCGACCAGACCCGCGCGCATCTGGACGACAAGAAAACCGTGTGGGAGGAAATTTCCGGCGGCCTCGATCAGATGCTGCTCGGCGGCAAGAAGGAAGTGCCGAGCCGCGCCTATTGCGGCTGGTTCAACTTCAAGGGCGCCGACCAGCAGAAGAAGGTCGGGCTGCTGTCCGGCGGCGAGCGCAACCGCGTGCATCTGGCGAAGCTTTTGAAGGAGGGCGGCAACCTGCTGCTGCTCGACGAGCCGACCAACGACCTCGACACCGAAACCTTGTCGGCGCTCGAAGCGGCGCTGGAAGATTTCCCGGGCTGCGCCGTCGTCATCTCGCATGATCGCTTCTTCCTCGATCGCCTGGCGACGCACATCCTCGCCTTCGAAGGCGACAGCCACGTCGAATGGTTCGAAGGCAACTTCGCCGACTACGAGGAAGACAAGAAGCGCCGCCTCGGCGACGCCGCCGTCGAACCGCACCGCATCAAGTTCAAGAAGTTCGAGAGGTAAGGGGGAGCGCGCAGAATGGCTCCCGCGTCTTACTTCGGCAATATGGCGCCGCCAGGCGATTTGTGCTACTTTTCGGCATCGGAGCCTAATCCCATGACGCAATCGCAACTCGACCGGATCACGTTCAATCCCAACCAATGCGGCGGGCGCGCCTGCATTCGCGGCATGCGCATCCTCGTCAGCGATATTCTCGACATGTTGGCTGGCGGTGCCAGCCGCGAAGAAATCCTGAAGGACTTCCCCTACCTCGAAGACGCCGACATTACCGCAGCGCTGCAATATGCGGCCCGCTCGGCAGAAAGCCGGGCCGTGCTCGCGGCCGAATAGCCAATGCGCTTCCTGGTCGACGCGCAGCTTCCACCCGATCTTGTAAATTGGCTGAAGACCGCAGGTCATGAGGCGTGGCATGTCGAGGTAATCGGAATGCGCTAGGCCATTGACGTCGAAGCCTGGGCCAAGGCCAGGGAACTCAGCGCGCATCTCATCACCAAAGACGAGGATTTTGTCAGGCTCCGCGAGCGCGCGCCGGATGGTCCGACCGTGATCTGGATGCGCATCGGTAATGCTATCAATCGCGAGTTGATTGCGAGGCTCGACAAGTCTTGGCCGGATGCTGTCGCCGCGATCGAAGCCGGCGTGGCAGTGGTTGAGAAGCCGGCGTGGCAGTGGTTGAAATGAAATAGGCGGTCAGTGCGTCGCCTGGGCGACGCCGCCGTCGAACCCCACCGCATCAAGTTCAAGAAGTTCGAGCGGTAGGATTACGAAAGGCCGCGCCCAGTTTGCAAGGCGCGGCCCACGCTCCGATTTCTCCATGCTGTCGAACGAAAAGTCTCGAACGATCAGCCTTTGCCGTCGTCTGTGAGAACGGGAAGCTTCTTGGCGTCGTCGGCGCTCAACGACAATTTCAGCGACTGATTTTCGCTCGTCGCGATCTGGTCCGGAGCGATGGCGACGACTTCGGCGTCGAGCCCAGCGGGGCCGCCGGTCGTCACCTGCACTTCCGTCACCTTGCCGTCGCTATTGGCTTTGATGCGATTGACTTCGCCGACCTTGATGCCGTCGGCGCCGTAGACCGGATTCCCGATTTTCAAATCCTGCACCTTGAACGCCTGTTGCGCCTGCGGCGCAGCGTCCTGGGCGTAAGTCGGCGCGGATAGAGTTGCACTCGACAGGCCGATCGCGAGCAGTGTAGGAAGCACAAGCGCCCGTTTCGTTGTTCTCATCTCAAAACTCCTTTGCGAATGGGAGAGGGTTCGCAGCAGGTTCAGCAATTGGGGTCGGATGCACGCTGTTTCAAGACGCAGTCGCTTCAGGACGCAGTCGCTTCAGGACACAGTCGCTTCAGGACGCAGTCGCTTGAGGACGCAGGCGCGCACGCACCCTCAGCGTGAACAACGCGTACGGAGCCAAAAAGGTTTCGAGTTGGCAGTGCTGGAAAGCACCCGCAAACGCAGGCGCGACGTCGCTACCCAATATATTGGGCCGCCTCACGCGCGCGAAGCGGCCCAAATTTTGATCGAATGGAAAACGACGACGGAGCGGAAGTTCAATCGTTGCCGTCCTTGACGACCTTTCAGCTTTTGTCGTCCTTGACGACGGGAAGCTTCTTGGCGTCGGCCGACGACAATCCGACTTTCACGTCCTTGCCGCCGCTGGTGATCTGGCCGACGGGAATGGCGACGACAGGCACGCCGAGGCCCGCGGTCTTGCCCTGCGTCACGTGAATTTCAGTGACGTTGCCTTTCGAGTTTGAGTTGACACGATTGACTTCACCGATCTTGACGCCGTCCGTGCCGACGACGGCACTGCCGATCGCGAGATCCTGGGCGGTGACGCCGCCGCCGGCAGCGCTAGGTGCCGCGGCTTCTTTCGCGGGCGCGGCAGGAACGGTTTCCTTTGCCGGTGCTGCCGCTGGCTGGGCAGCTGCGGGTGCCGCCTTGGGCGCTGCGACGGGTTCGGGCTGGGCTGCGGGTTCGACCGCGGCTTCAGCCTCCGCAGGCGCCGCGTCGTCGGCAGGCGCCGCGTCTGTCGCGGGAGCCGCGACCTCAGCGGCGGGAACTTCTGCGGCCGGGGCTGCCGCCGCAGCCGGGGCCGCCGCGGCAGGAGCCGGTGCCGCCTTGGCGGCAGCGGCGGGTTCTGCCGGTGCCACAGCCGCCGGCTTCTTTTGGTCGGCAGCGCTGGCGCCCAAGCTCGTGAAAACGACAAACGCACCCAACGCCGCCGAGCGTGAGAGGAACTTCAACACGGTTGAAGGCATGACAATCTCCGTTGTGGCCTCTTCGATTTGGAATGGGCGCGTAAGAGCACCAAAACTGTGACCGGAAGCGGGCCGCAGTTCGCACTGCGGCTCGCGGCCACGGGACAACGTCAATCCGCATTGCGGCTGAGGCACTTATCCCTTGGGGTCGGGGGCCTTGGGTTCGGCAAAGGCTGGCAGTTTGCCGACCTCGTCCGAGGTCATGACGAGCAAGACGTTCGGCCCGCCGCGCTTGATCTTGGTGCCGGGGACGACCACGGTTTTGTCGGCTGGGGTCGCGACGTGAATTTCCTGCACGGTTCCCGAGGCTTCCACGGTCTTCACGGCTTTGACCTCGCCGACCTTCAAGCCGTCGGAGCCGTAGACGGCGGTGCCGAGATTGACGTCCTTGGCTTTGGTCTGCGACACCGCGCCCGTGGTGGCGGGCTTGCTCGCCGCACCGGCAGCGGGCGCGCTGAGGTCATCATCGCCGGTGGCCGGCGGCGTCGTCTTCTGCTGGGCGGCCTTGGGAGCAGCGGTGGGCTCGGCCCAGACAGCCACGGCGAGGAGGGCCGGAGCGGCAGCGAGGGCCGCCGCCAGAGCCAGGGTCTGCGTCAGGGATTGGAGGTTGTCTCTCGTCTTCATGGCGGGTCTCCTTTCATAACGTGCGCTGGCTCCATTCGAGCGATGACGGGCCGGCACCCCAGAGTGTTCCGCCGGGTGCGGCCGCGGCATCGAGGCGCGCGCGCAACTCTGATGCTGGCGCACATAGGTCCCAAAACGTGGAGACGTTAGGGTTGACACCATCACGCTTGGTACGAAGCGATCACGATCGCGGGAAACGCTGTCATCACTTTTTCATGAGCGCCGCATTGAAGGCGCAAACTGCGGCGCCGGTGCATTTGCCGCACTTTTGATCGCTGAGACGTTAAGTCCGCCACCACGAGTGCGTTCACCAACACCTCACGCACAAGCGCCGGCTGGCACGGCTGTTGCTCAGCACACTCATCGAATTCCCGGAACGGCCGTTGCCGTTCCGATCCGGTGAGGGTGAAACCATGTTCATTGACTATCACGCGCTGGCGTTCGGCGGCATCGCGCTAACCATCGTCTTAGTCGCCATCGTCGAATTCTCGCCTTGGCACGTCTTGGCTCGCGGTGCGGCGCGATCGGCGATTATGTTGTCTCTGCTCTCGGGCGGCGTGTGGTGCTACGCGATTTATCTGAAGGGGTATGTCTTCTCGCCCTACGAGGCCCGCCACTTCGCGCGCAAAGGCGGAGGTGATTCGACATTTGTCGATCGCGGCGGCAGCGGCGGCGGCGGCAACGTCCACGCCCGAGGCCGCGCCGGCGGCAACGGCACCGGCCCGGATGGCGAGGCGGAAGGCGAGCCATCCTCCGGTATCGGACGTATCGTCAGCAAGACCGGGACGCGGGTTTCCGACAGCGTCGGCGGCATTGTCGACAGCCTGCTTGCGGGCCCGAAGCCGTCTCAAAAAGGCAAGGCACCCGCCGACGTCGATGGCGATGTGAAACGTGATTGTCTCGGTTGTCCCGAAATGGTGGTGATTGCCGGCGGTACGGCGATGATCGGCGCCAGCGATAGCGATGCCAACGCAACTCCAGCAGAACGGCCGCAGCGCCAGGTCAAGCTCTGGCCCGGTTTCGCCATCAGCCGCCGGCCGATCCAGATCGAGGAATTCGCGGCCTTTCAGAACGAGACGGGCGTCGCCGCCCGGGTTTGCCCGGGCCTTGTACCGGAGACGTTGAAACTGGCGCGCTGCCTCACCGCCGACGAAGCCGGAAGCTACGCGGCCTGGCTTTCCGCGCGTACAGGTTTGCACTTCAAAGTCCCGACGGCGATCGAATGGGAATTCGCGGCGCGCAGCCGCGGTCTGACGGTGGTCGCCAGCATCGAGGCACCGAAAGAGGTCGTGCCCTTGCTCGGCGGCATCGGCAGCGACATCGCCGAGATGACGTCGGAGTGCTACGATCCCTACATCCCTTCAGCCGGCCTCGAGCGTCGCGCCGACGCGGCAAGGCCATGGCTGTGCGAAGACCGCGTTCTGAAAGGCGCGCGCCCGGGCGAGGATGCGATCTTCCGGCGCTTCAGCGCGCGCCGTCCCTGGCGCCACGATGTGCCCGAGGCTGGCATCGGCTTCCGCGTCGTGCGCGACTTGAGGTAAGGCCGATCTAACGTCTCTCCACATATAGTGGAATTGCGTTGAGCCAAGAACCCCTCCCCCCTCGAGGGGGAGGAGAAGGTGATGGCGCGGCGTGGGTATAGCTGAAACGAAATTGATCTAGCGGTTGAGTGCCATCACGAGCGCGCGGGGATTGTTGCCGTTCTCGGCGATGTAGTTCTGGAACAGGTTGTCCAGGAACGACGTCATCCAGAAGCCGACGACCTGGGCGTCGCGCACCTTGAAGGTGCCGCCCGTCCTGACAAGCTTCCAGCGGATGTCGTAGCCTTCGCCGGAGCGCAGATTGATCTTGCTGTCGACGGTGGCGCCGCCGGCGGTTTCTTCGCCCATGCCGGTGACGCTGGCGGAGGCGACCGGATACTTCGGCGCTTCCTTGGCGGCGTAGTTTGAAATGAATTTGATCATGCCGGCGTAGTAGGCTGGACGGTCGGTCTTGGGCAGCGAGCGGGCATGCTCGCCGAGCGCCGTCAAGCCGATCGAGGGCACGTCCATGTGCTTCCTGAGCACGTTCTGAAACGCCGTTGACGAACCGCTTCGCTGCGCCGCCATCAACTCGTTCTGGACGCGCTGCATATAGGCAGCGGCCTGTTCAGCCGACGCAGAGCCGGCCGAGAACGCCACGATGAGCGCAATGCCTGCAAATTTGGCCAAGTGCCGCGACAGCGTTCCGGTCGCAAAATCCGTCTTAAGCAACATCTCACCCTTCCAACTTCACCAAGCCGTCCCTAAACCGCGCCGGATGCAATGTTCCTGCAACTCAGCACACTCCTGCATAACTCGGGGTCCCATGACAAGAGTGGCACCCGAACTTCGTCAAAACGATGCCATCGCTTTACGCCGCGGCAGATCTATCCATTCAATCCTGGCCACGCAATCCTGGCCTTCCTTTGACGCGTCCGCATCTCTTGTACCGTGTTGGCCTGAGGGCAAGCTCTCCGGCGGCGCGCGACTGCCGGAGTACGTTGATTTTCCGGCCTGTTCGAAATGCTCTGCGGCACTCAAACGCGCAGCACTCAGGTGCCGCAGCGCGATGGCGACGATACCGATGGCCAGCCAGGAAGCTGCGGACCTTTTCAGTGTCCGCGCCAGCCGGCAGGGCGCCGCTGTTGTCCTTTGCCCATTGGCGCGGGACTTCACTCACATAAGCTGCAGCAGGCATTGCCAAGACTAGAAAACCCAAATCTGACCCAAAGTCCGCAATTCGAGGCCGAACGTAGGGGGGTTATGGTTAAGACGGGGTTGCCGGACGTTCCAGCCTGATCGCCGGGCATCCTGCTGAATTGCTTCGGCAGGGGAGGACGCGCGCACTCCGCTCGATTTGACTTGACACATAAACATATCTTTATATCCATGCGGGGATGAACGAGCGCGTTGAACTCGACACCGACAGCCTGGTCACGGCCTTGAAGGCCGCCGCGGAGCCGACGCGGCTGCGCATCCTGCTGCTGCTGGCGGCGGGCGAGTTGAACGTCAAGGACCTGACCGTCATCCTGGGTCAAAGTCAGCCGCGCATCAGTCGTCACCTGAAACTGCTTGCGGAGGCCGGGCTGGTCGAGCGCTTCCGCGAAGGCAGCTGGGTCTATTTCCATATTTCGGACCGCTCGTCCGGCGGCCGCCTGGCGCTGCGTCTCGTCGCCGACGTCGATGCCAACGACACCGCCGCCCGGCGCGACCGCGAACGGGCGGATGCCGTGAAGAAAGAGCGCGAGGCGGCGGCGCAATCGTTTTTTGAATTGCACGCCGCCGACTGGGACCGTATCCGCTCGCTGCACGTCTCGGAAAGCGACGTCGAGAGCGCCATGCTGCAGGCGCTGGGCAACGGTCCGTTCCAGTTTCTCGTCGATCTCGGCACCGGCACCGGGCGCATGCTCGAACTCTTTTCCGACCGCTACGCCCGCGGCCTCGGCATCGACGTCAACCAGGCGATGCTCACCTATGCCCGCGCTCGCCTCGCGAAAGCCGGCAAGGCCGACGCGCAGGTGCGCCACGGCGACATCTACGCGCTGTCACTTCCCGATAACGTCGCCGACGCCGTGCTGATGCACCAAGTCCTGCATTTCCTCTCCGATCCGGCCCTCGCGATACGGGAGGCCGCACGCGTGCTTGCGCCAGGCGGCAAACTGCTCGCCGTCGACTTCGCGCCCCACACGCTCGAGTTCCTGCGTGAAACTCAAGCGCATGAGCGTCTCGGCTTTGGCGAGGCGCAGGTCGCCCAATGGATGCAGGACGCCGGTCTTGCCGTGCGTTCGCGCCAGAATCTCGCACCGAAATCCACTGGCAAAGATGAGAAGCTCACCGTTTCCATCTGGCTCGGCGAGAAGCCGCCAACAGCGGCGAAGGCCAAGCCGCGCCTCACTCAGAACCTGGAGAACGCCCGATGAGCGCCGAGTTCACGGAAAAGAAAAGCCGCCTTCTGGGCGCTGGCGACATCGACGTCTCGTTCGAATTTTTTCCGCCAAAGACGGAAAAGATGGAAGACCTGCTGTGGTCGGCAGTGAAGCGGCTGGCGCCACTGGCACCGGAATTCGTGTCGGTGACCTACGGCGCCGGCGGTTCGACGCGCGAGAGGACGCACGCCACCGTGGCGCGCATCGTCAAGGAGACGGCGTTGCGTCCGGCGGCGCATCTCACCTGCGTCAACGCCACCAAAGAAGAAGTGGCCGAGGTCGCGCGCGCCTACTGGGCCGAGGGCATCCGTCATATCGTGGCTTTGCGTGGCGATCCGGCTGATGGCGTCGGCAGCAAATATCAGCCGCATCCGGGCGGCTATCAGAACGCCGCCGATCTGGTCGCGGGCCTGAAGAAGATCGCGGGCTTCGAGGTCTCCGTCGCGGGTTATCCGGAAAAGCATCCCGAGAGCCAGACGCATCAAGCCGACATCGACAACCTGAAGGCCAAGGTCGATGCGGGTGCGGACCGCATCATCACGCAGTTTGGTTTCGACAACACGCATTACCTGCGCTTTCTGGAGCGTGCACGCGCGGCAGGCATCTGGATCCCGATCACGCCGGGTCTGGTGCCGATCCACAATTTCCGCCAGGTCGCGGGCTTTGCTGTGAGGGCGGGAGCAAGCGTTCCCGCCTGGCTGGCACGGCGCTTCGAAGGTCTGGAACACGATCCCCAGACGACGCATCTCGTCGCCGCGGCGGTCGCGACCGAGCAGGCGCTGGGTCTGGTCGACGAAGGTATTCGTTCGTTCCACTTCTACACGCTGAACCGCGCCGATCTCGTCTATGCGATCTGCCACCTTCTGGGCTTGAGACCCTTGAAGGTGGCGCCACTCGAGAACAAACGCCTTGTAATGTAGTGAAGGCGAGACACGTGGATTGAAATTGGCTCCGGTCCCGAACTGGGGCAGAGCTGGCACCAGACAATGGATCGTACTTTAATGTTTCGTGGTACCGAAGTCCTTGTTGGCGCGCCTGGCGCGGATGTTGTCGCGCGCGTCGCTGGATTCTTCGGTGGCAGAACCAGAGCTGCTACTCGAGTCGCCCTTGAGGCCGCGCGCGCCGGACTTTGTCATGGTGACGCCGATGGAGCCAAGCGCTTCGAGCGTCGCCGCCATGAGACTGAGAGTGTTTTTTGCAAATGGACCCATGAAATCTCCTTGTTTCAAATTCATGGCCGGCATCGGCCACGCAAGGCAACGATAGCGGCAAGGGCTGCACGAGGCGGTTCCTTACGGAACGAGGAAACGTAGAAAACAAAAAATCAGAGGCGCGAGACTGACGGGAGCCGGACGGCACGGGGGAGACGGTGGGCTCGCACTATCAGTCTCGCATCCTCCTGCATGTTGGTCGCGGGGGATGCGTGAAAGGTTCGAAGCGGCGTAGAAAAAAGTCTTGGCTGCGGTGTCGGACCCTCCGGGTCTGACACCGGAAACGGAAATGAATGATGGTGTCGGACCCGGAGGGTCGGACACCGGACGGAGAGAGTTCACATGAGACGCAAACCGAGCTGGGCGCTACTCGAAAAGGCGGCGGCAGAACGCATCCTGATCATCGACGGTGCCATGGGCACCATGATCCAGCAGCATAAGCTCGGCGAAAGCCACTATCGCGGCCTGCGCTTCCAGGATCATTCCAAGGACGTGCAAGGCAACAACGACTTGTTGGTGCTGACGCAGCCGGAAATCATCGAGGAGATCCACGGCAAGTATCTCCGCGCCGGCGCCGATCTGATCGAGACGAACACGTTCAACGCGCAAGCCATTTCCATGGCCGATTATCACATGGAAGAACTCGCTTACGAGATCAACGTCGAGGCGGCGAAGATCGCCCGCCGGGCAGCAGATGAGTGGAGCAAGAAGACGCCGGAAAAGCCGCGCTTCGTCTGCGGCGCCGTCGGCCCGACCAACCGCACGGCCTCGATTTCGCCGAAGGTTTCCGATCCGGGCTACCGCAACGTCTCCTTCGACGAGTTGCGCGACGCCTATAAAGAGCAGGTGCGCGGACTGATCGAGGGCGGCTCCGACATCATCCTGATCGAAACCATCTTCGACACCTTGAACGCCAAAGCAGCGGGCTTTGCGACGCTCGAGGTTTTCGAAGAATTGGATCTCGAACTTCCAATCATGATTTCGGGCACCATCACCGACCGCTCGGGCCGCACGCTCTCAGGGCAAACGGCGGAAGCTTTCTGGTATTCGATGCGGCACCTCAGGCCATTCTCGATCGGTCTCAACTGCGCGCTCGGCGCCGAGCTGATGCGTCCCTACATCGCCGATCTCTCGCACGTGGCGGACGTGCGCATCTCGGCTTATCCGAATGCCGGGCTGCCGAATGCATTTGGAGAATACGACGAGAGCCCGCACGATATGGCCTGCAAGGTGGAACCGTGGCTCGCCGACGGCTTGATCAACGTCATCGGCGGTTGCTGCGGCTCGACGCCGGATCACATCGCGCATATTGCGAGCCACGCGAAGGGCCACAAGCCGCGCTCACTCACCAAGCTCGAACCCAAGATGCGTCTCTCGGGACTAGAGCCGTTCGTGCATGGGTGAGGGGCGTCTGAATGAATATTGGAGAACGCGTGATCGACTTCTTTCGACGACGACAGGGTCTCGCTGTTTGCGACGCGTGCGTTGCCAGTTCACTTCGAACGAAGGCTGAGGTCGGACGGATTTGTGAGATTCTAAACAGGGAATTCTTTCGGCGGGAGCCAAGTACCTGCCAGATCTGCCATCAGGTGACAGTCACGACGTTGCTCGTTCCTGGACAGGTCCCTGAGGTGAAGGCTCGAAAGAAAAAGGGATTGGTCCATTGAGGTCCCCCTCATCCGCCCTTCAATCTTTGGCGCCTTCGCGCGGGGCGGGGCACCCCGGATCAAGTCCGGGGCAGGCCCTTCTCCCCGATGGAGAAGGCAATTCAATAAGTGAAACGGACAAACAATGACCACATCCACCGCAGCAGACCCCGTGACCACCACCTCCGCCGCGACCGTCTTCATCAACGTCGGCGAACGCACCAACGTCACCGGCTCGGCGAAGTTCAGGAAACTCATCGAGCAGGGCGACTATCAGGCAGCGCTGACGGTCGCGCGCCAACAGGTCGAGGCGGGTGCGCAGATCCTCGACGTCAACATGGATGAAGGGTTGCTCGATTCAGAGAAGGCCATGACGACGTTCATGAACCTCATCGCCTCCGAGCCCGACATTTCGCGCGTGCCGGTAATGATCGACAGCTCCAAGTGGAGCGTGATCGAAGCCGGCTTGAAATGCGTGCAGGGCAAGGCGATCGTCAACTCGATTTCCATGAAGGAAGGTGAGGGCCCGTTCCTCGAACATGCGCGCAAGGTTCTGCGCTACGGCGCCGCCGTCGTGGTCATGGCCTTCGACGAGCAGGGCCAGGCCGACACCACGGAACGCAAGGTTGCGATCTGCGAGCGCGCCTACAAGTTGCTCACCGAAAAAGTCGGATTTCCTCCTGAAGACATCATCTTCGATCCCAACATCTTCGCCGTCGCGACGGGCATCGAGGAACACAACGGCTACGGCATCGCCTTCATCGAAGCGGCGCGTAGAATCAAGGAGAAGATGCCGCTCGTGCACATTTCCGGCGGCGTCTCGAACCTGTCGTTCTCCTTCCGCGGCAACGAACCGGTGCGCGAGGCCATGCACTCGGTGTTCCTCTATCACGCCATTCAGGCCGGCATGGACATGGGCATCGTCAACGCCGGGCAGCTGGCGCTGTACGACGACATTCCGGCGGACCTGCGCGAGCTTTGCGAAGACGTGATCCTGAACAAGCGCGACGACGCCACCGACCGCCTGCTGGAGGCCGCAGCCAAGTTCAAGGGCGGCGCGGGCACCAAGGCCAAGGAAAAGGATATGACTTGGCGCGAGAAGAGCGTGGGAGACCGGCTCACGCATTCGCTCGTGCACGGCATCACCGACTTCATCGAAGCCGACACCGAAGAAGCCCGCGCAGAGGCCGAAAAGCCGCTGCATGTCATCGAGGGCCCGCTGATGGCCGGCATGAACGTCGTCGGCGATCTCTTCGGCGCGGGTAAGATGTTCCTGCCCCAGGTGGTGAAATCGGCGCGCGTCATGAAGCAGGCGGTCGCGTATCTGCAACCCTACCTCGAAGCAGAAAAAAAGGCGTCCGGGCTCGAGTCCATGCCCTCGGCCGGCAAGATCCTCATGGCGACGGTGAAAGGCGACGTGCACGACATCGGCAAGAACATCGTCGGCGTCGTGCTTCAGTGCAACAACTACGAGGTGATCGATCTCGGCGTCATGGTGCCGGCGGCGAAGATCCTCGAGACGGCCAAGCGGGAAAAGGTCGATATCATCGGGCTTTCCGGTCTCATCACGCCGAGCCTGGACGAAATGTGCTTCGTTGCGGCCGAGATGGAACGCGAGGGCTTCGCCTGTCCGCTGCTCATCGGCGGCGCGACGACCAGCAAGGTGCATACCGCCGTCAAGATCAACCCGAATTACCTCCGAGGGCAAGCGGTCTACGTGCTGGACGCCAGCCGCGCCGTCGGCGTCGTTTCCAATTTGCTCTCTGAGACAGAGAAGAAGCCCTTCGTCGACGGCATCAAGGCCGACTACGTGAAAGTGCGCGCCGCACATATTGCGAGCGAAGCCAAGAAGCAGCGCATCACGGTCGCGCAGGCGCGTTCGAACGCCTTTCAGATCGACTGGGCCGGCTATAAGCCGGTCAAGCCGTCGTTCTTCGGGCCGCGGGCGTTCAAGGGCTTCGATCTCGCGAGCCTCGTGCCCTACATCGACTGGACGCCGTTCTTCCAGACTTGGGAAATGAACGTGCGCTATCCACAGATCCTCGCCGACAACAAGTTCGGCGCGGAAGCGAAAAAGCTGTTCGACGACGCGCAGGCGCTCTTGAAGCGCATGATTGCGGAAAAGTGGGTGACGGCCTCGGGCATCGTCGGCTTCTGGCCGGCGAACAGCGTCGGCGACGACATCGAACTCTATACCGGCGAGCCGCGCCATTCCAAACTCGCGACGCTGCACACGCTGCGCCAGCAGATTGCGCGTGATCCCTCCCGCGACCGCGCCCATACGGCGCTTTCGGATTTCATTGCGCCGAAAGAGACCGGCGTTGCCGACTATGTCGGCGCTTTCGCGGTGACGACGGGTCTAGGCGAGGAGGAGGCGATAGCCAAGTACATCCCGAGGCACGACGACTATTCCCGCATCATGGCGAAAGCACTCTGCGACCGGCTGGCGGAAGCCTTCGCGGAGGCCATGCATACGGTCGTGCGCAAGGAGCTTTGGGGCTACGCCAAGGGCGAGTCCATGTCCTACGATGATCTGATCCTGGAGAAATATTCCGGCATCCGCCCGGCGCCCGGATATCCCGCGCAGCCCGATCACACAGAAAAAGCGACGCTGTGGAAGCTCATGGACGTCAGACATGCGGTCGGCATCGACTTGACCGAGAGTTACGCCATGTGGCCGGGCGCTTCCGTCTCGGGGCTCTATTTGGCGCACCCGAAGAGCCACTATTTCGGCGTCGGCAAAATCGAGCGCGATCAGGTCGAGGACTACGCTCTGCGCAAAGGCTGGACGGTGGAGGAAGCCGAGCGCTGGCTCGGGCCGGTCCTGAACTACGAACCCGCGCGCGCCGGCGCCGCGAAGGTGGCTTGAATTCGCATCATTCATTCGTACTTTTATGGCCGTCTTCAGCGGCCCTTAACCAGCGCAGCGCGCGGCGGTCAGGAGGCACGAGATCGAATTGGTCTCAGCCCAAGGATTGTCCACACGCCCGCCGTCTATCGGCTGAGGAGAGACAATAATGGCAAATTTCAAAGTTCAGACGTCATTGGCACTTCTCGCAAGCGCCGCCGTCGCGGTCTGGGTGCTTGCCAGCGGGGTTCCGATTGCGCAGGCCGGTTAGCAGAGCGTCGAATCCCCTCTCCTGCAGAGTTGCGATATCCCGCAACCGTCCCCGAACGCACACGTGGTCGCCGCCGCCGTTGAACAGCCGCGAATTCTGTCAACCGTAACGATTGGAGATGACGACCGCGTCGTCAACGTGTTGCGCATCCACATTGAGGAAGGAGGCCAGCAGCTTTTCATCTTGGCCGTCGCCGACAGACCGGTGATATTCAGCGTCTTTGGCGCCGTTGCGCGCGTCGAACGGTTCGTGACGCTAGGAAGCGTCGCCGTTCGAAATGCGCCCATGATAGGCGTCGCCGGTATCGCGGCCGAAAAGGTAACCCCGATCGCGGCGACCGATTGGGCGGTTGAAGAGCGAGTACGTGCAGATATGAAGCGGGGTATCATCTACGAGCACTATAGGCCTGCATATTGCGCGCCCTCCGCCGGATGGGTCCTCAATGCTAAGCAGAACGGTAGGCTCGACAATCTCTTTCCAAAGTTGTCGCGGAAGATAAATCAAGTCGTGGGAAGCACTTTTGCAACGGATGTCTTTCTCCCTTCGGGCCGCACGGAGGGCAACTCAACGGAGCGGATCCCCTATCCACCGCCGAGCAGCGATTTCCGTCAACAGATCGAGGCCGAGATGCAGCAAGAGTGGCCCGGGGGCATCCAATCGCTCGAGGCGGGCAGCGTACTCTCCGCTCTACCCGTGAAGGCCTATGACGTGCTTCCCGCAGGAGCTGGAATGCTGCAGTTAATCGATCGCGGGGTGCTGCGGCCTGTCGGGAACCAGGCTGTGACGATCATTGGACTCGAAAAGGCGCCGGAGGGCGGATTGATCATTCCCAACGATCCCAAAGTGTCGAGCGTTTCCCGGCCGCGGGCCTACCGCATCGAGAAGCCAATGCGTTTTCCTGCGGAGTTGGACGGGCGCTGGGATTTCACATTTTGTTTGCCAGCAGGGATGACGTTGCCCACGGGTAAACCAGGTGCCTCGACGGTCATCCTTGAAGACGGCGGAGCGGTCGCGGTCGATCGTGGGCAGCCGAGTGGCGTCGGGTCACGACCCGAACTCTGCAAGCGCGAATGACGTAACTGTCGCTGGGAAGTGTTTCGAAACACAATCGCTTCTGCTAGCATCTCGCCATGCCGGCGATCATCTCACTCAAGAATGTCTCCAAGACCTATGCCACGGGCTTCGAGGCGCTGAAAAGCATCAATCTCGAAATCGCGCAGGGTGAAATTTTCGCGCTGCTCGGGCCCAACGGCGCCGGCAAGACGACGCTCATCAGCACCATCTGCGGTATCGTCACGCCGACGAGCGGCAACATCACCGTCGACGGCATGGACATCGGCCGCGACTATCGCCGGGTGCGCGCGCTTGTCGGCCTCGTGCCGCAGGAGATCGCCGTCGGCATGTTCGAGACGGTCTCCGCGACCGTCAACTTCAGCCGCGGGTTGTTCGGCAAGGCGCCGGACGCCGCGCTCGTCGAGAAGGTCCTGACCGATCTCGCACTCTGGGACAAGAAAGACGCGCGCATCATGACGCTCTCGGGCGGCATGAAGCGGCGGCTCATGATTGCAAAGGCTCTCGTGCACGAGCCGCGCATTCTCTTTCTCGACGAGCCGACGGCCGGCGTCGATGTCGAGCTCAGGCGCGGCATGTGGGATATCGTGCGCTCGCTCAAGGCGGCGGGCGTCACGATCATCCTCACCACCCATTACATCGAGGAAGCCGAGGAAATGGCCGACCGCGTCGGCGTCATCGCCAAAGGCGAGATTATTCTCGTAGAGCCCAAGAACGAGCTGATGCGCAAACTCGGCAAGAAGCGCCTGACAATCGAACTCTCGCAGCCGCTCGCGGCCCTGCCGCCGGGACTTTCATCGCGCGGCTCTGGAACTCACGGACGGCGGCCGGAAGCTGATCTACACCTACGACACCAAGGCCGAGCACACCGGCATCACGACGCTTCTCGGCGACATGCGCGGCGCCGGCATCGCTTTCAAGGATCTCAGCACCGATCAAAGCTCTCTGGAAGAGATCTTTGTCGAACTCGTGAGGCGGGCCGAATGAACCTACATGCCGTCAAAGCCATCTACGCTTTCGAGATGTCGCGGTGGCGCCGCACGCTGCTCCAGAGCATCATCTCGCCCGTGCTCTCGACATCGCTCTACTTCATCGTCTTCGGTGCGGCGATCGGCTCGCGAATTTCGCAGATCGACGGCATCAGCTATGGCGCCTTCATCGTGCCCGGCCTGATCATGCTGATGCTTCTGAACGAAAGCACCTCGAACGCCTCCTTCGGCATCTACCTGCCGCGGTTCACGGGCACCATCTACGAGTTGCTGTCGGCGCCGGTGTCGCCGCTCGAGATCGTGCTCGGATACGTCGGCGCCGCCGTGACGAAGTCGGTGATCCTCGGGCTCATCATCCTGGCGACGGCCAGCCTCTTCGTCGAAGTCAGGATAGCGCACCCGTACTGGATGCTGGCCTTCCTGCTGCTGACGGCGGTGACCTTCAGTCTCTTGGGCTTCGTCATGGGTATCTGGGCGAGCGGGTTCGAGAAGCTGCAGATCATTCCCTTGCTCGTCATTACGCCGCTGACATTCCTCGGCGGCACGTTCTATTCGCTGAATATGCTGCCGCCGTTCTGGCAGAAGGTGACGCTCCTCAACCCGATCGTCTATCTCATCAGCGGCTTTCGCTGGAGCTTCTACGGCATATCGGACGTTAACGTGGCCACGAGTGCCGCCGTTATGATCGCTTTTCTGTGCCTCTGCCTAGCCGTCATCTGGGTGATTTTCCGCACCGGCTACCGGCTGAAGCAATGACGGTTTTCGCCGATACCCCATTGCATGGCGTCCAAGGGCGGATAGTATTCCTCAGGTAGCTCCTGCGTCCGTCGGCGCCGGCGCCTGAGACGGGGAGTTAAGTATGAAAATCTATGCCGATCCGATTACGGTCAACTGCCGCAAGGTGCTGGCCGGGTCTCGACTTCCTTGGCGCACCGTTCGAGCGCGTGCACGTCGACTACTTCAAGGGCGAACACAAGGGCGCCGCCTATACCGCCCTTAATCCCAATCAGTCGCTGCCGGCGCTTGTCGATGGCGGCATGGTGCTGTGGGAGTCGAACGCCATCCTGCAATACACCGCCGACAAGGTGAACAACACCGCGGCCTATTCCCTCGATCCGCAGAAGCGCGCCGACATCAACCGCTGGATGCTCTGGGAAGCCGCACACTGGTTCCCCACCTGCTACGTCTATCTGGTCGAGAACTGCGTGAAGCCGCTGCTCGGCGCCAATCCGGATCCCGCCATTCTTGCCGCCCAGGACCCGGTCTTTCACAAGCACGCGGCGATCCTCGAAGAGCGCCTGTCGAAGCAGGCCTGGATCACCGGCGACAAGCCGACCATCGCCGATATCGCGATTGCAGCGCCTATGCACATGCACCGCGAGCAGAAGCTGCCGCTTGCCGATCACCCGCATCTGACACGCTGGATGGTTCAAGGCATCGAGAAGCTGCCCAGCTGGGACAAGACCTATGTCGGTCCGGGGTTCACTTTCGAGCGCCCCAAAGCGTGACCTGAAATTTTCAACTCAACGCGGAGAAATGACCATGCCAGGTTCGGTTCGCGCCAGCATGAACTATACGGTCGATAACGGCACGCCGCCGGACTATTACTTTTACGAACCCGACCCCTCGGTCAAGCTCAACCCGCCCGGCACCGACCCGCGCGAGGTCGAGATCTTCGACGGTTGGCCGCAGGTCGAAAAGTTCTCGCTCGACCGCGAAGGCTTCGCCTTGAAGCCGTTCGAGGCAAGTTTCAAGACCTTCGACGACGACGACGCCGTGAAGTCCGAGTTCTATGCCCAGGTCGTCGATTTTGTGAAACGCAACACCGGCGCCAAACGCGTGGCGATTTTCGATCATACGATCAGGAAGCGCATGCCGGCGGACCTGAAACAGCAGACGACGGTGAACCGTCCGGCGGTGCTGCTCGTGCATGCCGACTATACGCCGAAGTCGGCGCCGCAACGCGTGCGCGACATCTTCCCCGAGGAGGCGGATGCCCTCCTTGCAAACCGCGTCGCCTTCTTCAACGTCTGGAAGCCGCTCTACGAACAGGTCGAGGAGCTGCCGCTGGCCTGCTGCGATGCGAGTTCGCATCCCGATGCCGACCATCTCATGATGGAACTCAAGTACAAGGAGCGCACCGGCGAAATTTTCGTCAGCCGCCATTCGCCCCGCCACAAGTGGTACTATTTCCCCTTGATGCAGCCGGATCAGGCGCTGCTGCTCAAGACCTACGATTCAGACATCGCCCGCGCCCGCTTCATGGCCCATACCGCGTTCGAGGACCCGACCTCGCCGCCCGACGCCAGGAAGCGCGAAAGCATCGAAGTGCGCACGATGGCGTTCTTCTAGGCTCGGGAGTTTCTTGATCGCCGCTTGCGTTGCTGGCATAGCTGGTGCGCGGGCCGAGCATGATTTCGGCGCGGCCGGCGACTGGATAGTGGGCACGCATTGGGGACGCTGGGCCGGTGACGGCGGCGCTGAAGATGGGACATGCTGGGCAAGATCATACTTCTACTATTGCAGGTCGTGGCTGCGTGGTTTTTCGCGCCCATCATTCGCGGGCAAATCCCGACGGGCGGCGCCTACGATCTCTTCCTCTACGCGCTTACTCTTCGCTGTTGTCGTGTTTCTCACCGGCGTGCTGCAGCCCAGGTGTTGAAGGACGTCGCTGCGCCTTCGACGGCGACGCTGACGAGTGCGCTCGTCGTGGCGCTGATCGCGGCGGCGGTCGTGACCTTCGTTCCCGGCCATCGCTCACGCCATTCCCGGCGGCACGATTTCAAATCGCGGGTTGGTTCTCGCCGGCGCCGTCCTCGGGTATTTTCTGCGCAAGTGAGCGACGGGCACAGGCGTGACATCCGCAGACGGCCGTGATCCCTTTGAGACGACAAAGGCGCGAACACCTCGGTGCTCGCGCCTTTGAAATTATTGTGATTCAGAACCCGCTTGGTTCTTCAGGTCCCGGCTAACGGGGGGTGTGCTGGACCTGCCTTCGGAATCGATGGGTGTACGCGAACGACGTCAAATCAGTCCGAACACGACGGCCACCACAAACCCGAAGGACATGCAGGCTGCCAGCACATTCAGTCTCATTCCCAGTTCCATCGACGTCTCCTTCCCGGAGATGCATTGTTCTAGACTGGCCTTGCTGGCCAGCAGCGCGGACCCTAGATGCGACTTAGGTCCCGTGCCAAGGAAAAAAGTTTTTGCAGTGCCGTCGGCCGATACGGATGAAAATGCAACTCGTGACCCTTTCGATTTTTGCAACAGGCCGGGTTAATGCCGGCCACATGCGTCGACCTCGCCGGCCGCATGTTCGGCGGTGTCGTCAACTCGCGGCAACAAAGGGAAAATGCGGCTTAGCGGGCGTTCTGCCATTGTGTCGCATTGCGCAGCAGAGACACACCGTTGCGCCGCACAAAGAAAATATTTTTGCATAATCGAGGGAACAAAAGCCCATGACGCTCATGAAGGCCATCGTCGTCGGCAGCGACCGTCGCGCCGCATTGACCACGTTCGACGATAACGACTTGATGGAAGGCGACATCGATGTGCGCGTCACGCATTCGACGGTGAACTACAAGGACGGGCTGGTTTTCGCCGGCCGCATCCCGGTAAAGCCGCTGCCGCTCATCGCCGGTATCGACTTCGCCGGCACCGTGACCGCCTCGCGCAACCCCCGCTTCACGAGCGGCGACGACGTCATCCTCAACGGCTACGGCGCCTCCGAGCGCCGCCACGGCGGCTACGCCGAGCGCGCGCGCGTCCCCGGCGACTTGCTGGTCAAGTTGCCCGGCGCGTTCTCGCGTGCGGAAGCGATGGCCATCGGCACCGCCGGATATACCGCGATGCTGTGCGTGCTGGCGCTCGAAGATCATGGTGTGACGCCCGACAAAGGCCCCGTCGCGGTGACGGGCGCCGCGGGCGGTGTCGGCTCCATCGCCGTCTCGCTGCTCGCCCGGCTCGGCTATCACGTCGTCGCCTCGACCGGCCGGCCGGAGGAAGGCGACTACCTGAACTCGCTCGGTGCCGCCGAGATCATCGATCGCAAGGAACTCTCCGGCCCGGCGCGCGGCTTCGACAAGGAACGCTGGGCCGGAGCCATCGACGTCGCGGGCTCGACGACGCTGGTCAATCTCATGGCCGCCACCAAATACGGCGGCTGCGTCGCGGCAACGGGCCTGGCGCAAGGCACCGATCTGCCGGGCAGCGTGCTGCCCTTCATCGTCCGCGGCATTACGCTTGCCGGCATCGACAGCGTCATGGCGCCGATGGAAAAGCGCGAGCGGGCCTGGACGCGTCTGGCGCAGCGATCTCGACACGGCGAAGCTCGCCGGCGGTGACGACGTTTCACAAGCTCGAAGACGTGCCGGGGCTTGCCAAGGACATTCTCGACGGCAAGGTCCGCGGCCGCATCGTCATCGACATCGCATGAAGTCACAGCCGCTTGCGCAGCAGGATTTCGTCGCAGCCGTCCTGGATCAGTCCGTCGAGCGATGCGACGCGGCGTGAAACCGTGGCGCTCGTAGAAGCGCAGCGCTCCGGCGTTGAAGGCGGAAGCGGCGACCCATAAATTGCGGCGCCGTCGCCCGCCGCCGCGCCGGTTCCGACCCAATCGAGTACGCGAGCGCCGATGCCGCTGTTCTGGTAGCCGGGAACGACCCCGAGGAATTGAATGTAGGGCCCGCGCAGCCAGTTCAGTCTGAGCCCGAGCGCCCCGGCGACTTCGCCGCCGTATTCGATCACGTAGCGTGGCGCGCCGGTTCCTCGGCCGCGAGATATGGCCGACGGCCGTCGGCCGTGAAGCGGATAACGCGACCAGGGCTCAATCTCGGCGAATACGGCGCCCAGTCTCCGGCATCGTCCCGGGCCATCGGCCGCAGTGCGAGCGTAGCGCCGCCCGCCGCCGATGCCGCGGCGATGACGATGCGCTCCTGCGGGCGCTCAATAGGGAAAATAGGGGTCGCGCGGTTCGTCACGATGGCGGGCCGATTTGTTCTGAATGGTTTGCGTCAACCACGGCAGCTCGACCACCGAGGACTGGCTGTTGAGGGATTTCTGGCGTGCCGCGAGCAGGTGCAGCGTGTCGTAACGATCGGTGTCGCCGGGCTTGCTGTCATAGCAGCTCTCGGCGATGACCGGCTTGCCCGCGGCGAGCAATTCCGAAACCGTGACGAATTCGTAGCCCTGAGCCTTCAGCGCCGGAATGGCGATCGGCAGCGCCTCCGCCGTGTGCCAGCCGCGGCCGTTGGCGTGGCCGATGATGATGGAGCCGGGGCGGGCGTTCCTGGTCATGGCGCGGACGATCGCGGCCGCACTCTGGCTCGGGGCCGGATCGCCGGTCGAGACGTCCCATTGGATGGCGAGAAGCCCGGCATCGTTCACCGCAGTCATGGCTTGCGGATTGCAGGCGCCGAAGGGAAAGCGGAACAGCGACAGGCGCGGCGCGACGATTGCAGCCCTTCCGGCGCGCGCCGCCGTGCATTGATTGGCCGCGAGCCCCTGGCGGATCGCCTCGTAGGCGCGCTGCGGCCCGAGAATCTCGTCCGTGAGCTTGACGCCGGAGAGCAGCCGCAGGTTGCGGTGCGCCTTCGCTGTGGTTGGCGATCTCGAACAGCGGATCGGCCATCAGCTGCTCGGTGCGCGCCATGGTGCGAGCGCATCCACTTGCCGCCCGCAAACAACGTCGCCTTGACGTTCTCCTGGCGCAGGTAGTCGATGATGCGCCCTCATAGCCCGCGACCTCGCCGCGGTCTTCGCACAGGTCGAAGGTGAGGGCGATGAGCTTCTTGGCCCTTGGGCAGCTCGACGCGGCGGATCGCGCCTCTGAGCGGTCGCGGCGACCGGTTCGGCCGCGAGCACGGGCGTGCGTGCCGGCGGCTTGCTCGAAACTGTGGTTGCCCTTGGCCGCGACCTTCTCGCCGGCAATGGCGGCAAGCGCCGCCGGCGCAAAGCACGCCGCCTGCAGCGCCGCGCTTGGCATCGCCGGCCGCGCGCCACGCCGAAGCGCCGTCAGGCAGCAGCGAGCGCCGCGACTGCGATGGCTGCCGGATACGTCGTCATCGCTCGTCGTCACTTCCCCTTGAACTCGGGCTTGCGCTTTTCGAGGAACGCGCGCCGTCCCTCGGCATAGTCCTCGCTCGCAAAGCAATGTGCCACCCATGTGTCGAGGGCGTCCATGTCGGGGTCTTCGGGTTGGCGGACCATCTCGTCGATCGTGCGCTTGGCGGCCATGACGGAGAGCGGCGCGTTGGCGGCGATCTCGTCGCGAGCTTCACCGTTTCCGCTTCGAGCTCGCGCGCCGGACACAGACGCGAGACGAGGCCCATGGCGAGCGCCTCCTCGGCCTTGAAGCGCCGCCCGGTGAACAGCAATCTCCTTGGCCCGGGCCGGCGGCACGGCGGCGAGGATCGGCCGCACCCAGCGGGCGTTGTAGCCGATGCCGAGCTTGGCGGCGGGAATGGCGAACTGGCTGGCGTCGTCGGCCAGGCGCATGTCGCAGCAGAGCGCGAGGCCGAGCCCGCCGCCGAGGCAGAAGCCGTGGATCATGGCGATGGTCGGCTTCGGGCATTGGCTCAGCGCCTGGAAGGCGGCCTCGTTCAAGCGCGTCGTAGGCCTTGGCGGCGTCGCCCGTGCGCGCCGTCTCGAACTCGGAAATGTCGGCGCCGGCCGAGAAGGCCTCGTTGCCCGCGCCGCGCAGCACGATGACGCGGATCGTCGGGATCGGCGACGGCCTTGGCGACGGCAGCGGGCAGCGCCGCCCACATGCCGCCGTCCAGGCGTTCATGCGGGCCGGGTTGTCGGCGGCGATCCAGGCGATGGCCGCTTCGTCCGTCGCGGCAATGTCGAGGCGCAGGTTGCGCGCGGTGGCCTCGGTCACAGGACGGCCGTCCGGGGCAGCGTGGGACTGGTGCTTCAGCCGCGCTTTACGACGCCGGGGTTATCAGGGCTGCAACAAATTGCTTGAGCCGCGGCGGACTGGAGCCCGGGCATCAGGGCTGGTATAGGTACGACATGTGCATTGACCGGGGCGGAGGCCGAGGCTTATCCGCTCGGAAGGCGTCGACGATTCCAGGTGCAACCTGAAGGTTGGCCCGCCGGGCGTGCGGCCAGCGGCATTGTTTGAAGCGAGGCTACGCGTGAGCAAGCGAACAGGAGTGCCCATGGCGCCGCGGCCCTATCGTGCCGCCCAGGGCAAGATCCAATCGCTCGATCCGATCTGGGCCGAGATCCGCCAGGAGGCCGGCAACGCCATGGCGGCCGAGCCGGCGCTGGGCAGCTTCATCTATGCGACGGTGCTGAGCCACGACAAGCTCGAGGAGGCGATCTGCCACCGCCTCGCGCAGCGCCTCAATCATACCGACGTCGATGCCGGCCTGATCGCCCAGACCTTCCAGCTGGTGCTCGAGAAGCGCGCCCGAGACTGGGCGCCATCCTGCGCGCCGACCTCGCCGCCGTCTACGACCGCGATCCGGCCTGCAAGCGCTATCTCGATCCGATGCTCTACTTCAAGGGCTTCCATGCGCTCGTCACGCACCGCTTCGCGCACGAGCTTGTGGAAGGCGGGGCGGCGCGATTTCGCGCTCTACCTGCAGAGCCAGTCCTCGCGCATGTTCGGCGTCGACATCCACCCCGCCGCCCGCTTCGGCAAGGGCATCATGCTCGACCATGCGACCGGCCTCGTCGTCGGCGAGACGGCGGTGGTCGGCGACAACTGCTCGTTCCTGCACGCCGTGACGCTCGGCGGCAGCGGCAAGGAGACGGGCGACCGTCATCCGAAGATCGGCGACAACGTCATGATCGGCGCCGGCGCCAAGATCCTCGGCAACATCAAGGTCGGCCACTGCTCGCGCATCGCCGCGGGCTGCGTCGTGCTGGCCGACGTGCCGCCGAACGTGACGGTGGCGGGCGTTCCGGCGCGAGTCGTCGGCTCGGCGGGCTGCCCGGAGCCGGCCCGCTCGATGGAGCAGACCTGGGTCGACGATTTCGGCGGTCTCTGACCGCTTTGCCAACGCGGCTGCATCAGGGCCTGTCCGCAACAAGGAGACTAGGACTTGAAGAAAGACGAATTGGCGAAGCTGCAGACCTATCTGCGCAAGACCTTCGGCGCGCCCTCGCTCGAGGTGCGCCCGCAGCCGAAGAAGGACGACATGGCGGAAGTCTTCATCAACGGCGAATTCGTCGCCGCGCTCTACCGCGAGGACGAGGACGGCGAAGTCGTCCTACCAGTTCCAGATGGCCATTCTCGACCTGGACCTCGAAGGCGTCTGAACGCTCCAATGCAGAGACGCTACGAACTTCCCAGCCCTCTCCCCATGCCAAGCGCAGTGGCATGGGGAGAGGGGATTGACGCGCCGCAGGCAGGAGTTTTCATGCCGCTCTACGATCTCGACGGCAAATCCGTGTCGACGCCCGGGGAGGGCCAGTTCTGGGTGGCGCCGAACGCCGTCGTCCTCGGCAACGTCATCCTCGAGAGGAGGCGAGCGTCTGGTTCGGCGCGGTGCTGCGCGGCGACAACGAGCCGATCACGGTCGGCGCGCGCTCGAACGTGCAGGACGGCTGCGTGCTGCACACCGACCCGGGCTTTCCGCTCACCATCGGCCCCGACTGCACCATCGGCCACATGGTCATGCTGCACGGCTGCACGCATCGGCCGCGGCAGCCTCATCGGCATCGGCTCGATCATCCTCAATGGGGCGAAGATCGGCGAGGAATGCCTGATCGGCGCCAATACGCTGATCGCCGAGGGCAAGGACATCCCGCCCGCGCTCGATGGTGCTGGGCTCGCCGGGCAAAATCGTCCGGCAATTGAGCGACGAGGATGTGAATCGCATCCACGGAGCCGCGGCCCGCTACGTCGCCAATTGGCAGCGCTACGCCGCCGGTCTAAAGCCGCGCGGAGCCTAAATCACGATCCCTCAAGCCAGCCTATCAGGACCCCAAAAAGGGTCCGAGCCGGACACTGGGAAAGTGTCCGGCTCGGTGGCAAACCCGGGTTGGGGGGTCGGGGGGATGGCAGGGTGAGAGCCCGGGTCTGGTTCGAACTTATTCCTTCTCGATCGGATCGGGATTGGCCTGCACGCCGGCGATGGCCGCAGGGGTCGTTGGCGTCCGTCGGATCGAGCGAAACCCAAACCCGCGGATTGATGTAAGACTGGCGCATCACGAAGTGATACGGCGTCTGGTTCCAGCAGCCTCACTTCGTCGGTCTTGTTGTCGAGAACGAAGTCGCCCTGCGTGGTGCGGGCGGTGAGGATGGCGTGGCCTTCGTTCTTCTCGTCGCGCACGACGGTCATCAGCAGCGGCGCTCGCCGGCCAGCCGCGCTGCATCAGGTTGTGGCGCTTCAGCAGCGCGAAGTCCTCGCAGTCGCCCTTCTTGGAGGGCAGCGTCCAAAACTCGTTGACGCCGTAGATCTCGCTGTCGGTCGCGGGCTCGATCGCGGTGTTGATCGTCGCGATTGACCTGGTCGAGTTCGCTCAGGCGCTCTGGCGTCGCTCAAAGCGCGCGTCGTTCGTCGGGCCCGAGGCGCATTCGTCGGGAAGACCTTCGCAGAAACGAACGAATCCGTAAGGCGGCTGGGCGTTGCCGTAGATGCGCATGAAGGCCGGCGAGCGCGTGGCCGGAGCCGGCGACAATGCCGCCACCGTCTGCGCTTGAGCCCCATCGACGCACGCAACGAGACAAAAGACGCTGCAAAACGAACGCTACCCAACTTCATGATACGCCCTCGAATACCCACTGCGACCTTACACCACGGAACTCGATTTACCCTCAAGAGGTTGCGCTGCAATTTGAGGTAATTTTAGCTTAAACTTTAAGTGTTGGTTTCGGGCAACGCGCCGGGCCATCTTGGCATCTGCAATCCGCCCGAACAGCTTATGTGGTTATCCGGAAAAAGGCCTGACGAAAAACGTTGATATCTTGGATCTCCGTGAACTGGAGGCCGAGGCCCTGGTCGTGGTGGCGGCGCACGACGGCTGTGAAGTTTCCGAGCATTACCGGGGTGTCGATGGCGATGCGGGCGGTGGTGCCGACGGAGGCGCCCGAGATCGAGACGTCTAAAATGTCGACATCGATGGTGATGCCGTCGGCCGTCTCCAGCGGGCCTTGCGCCCCGTCGCGCCGAAGCGTTCATGCTGGCGGCCGGCCTCCTCGGGGAAGGCGTCGCGATTGATCAGCCAGGTAATCTGCGCCGCAAGTTTCTCGCGTTTATGGGCGGAAACCTTGAATTGGACCGCAAAACCGTCGCGGTAGACGCGGGTGACGATCGCTTCGAGGCCGCCCAGATGCTCGAAATAGGCGATGATACGTTCGTTGATCTGAACTTTCATGGGCGAGGTGATGCCGGCGCCGCCGACCGAAATATCCTGCAGTGTGCAAGCGTATTCCTTGCGGTCCTCGCGCATGAAGCGGCCCGTGAGGTCGAAGGGAACGCGGCGGTGGCGGCGCAGATCGGGCATGATGCGCGGCGTCTTGAGGGGCATCGCGATAGAGGGGGAAAGCAGGGCCATTGGGGCGCGGGTCCCTTGTCATTCGAGCCGGTTGGCCCTCTCCCGCCGCCGCGAAATGCCTTCGGCGGGCTAGATGCAGAGCCGGGAGTATGGCGGCGCGGCTCTTAATGATTCGCTAATCGCCGCCCCATTTTTGTTCGACCCGTGTCATCGCCGGCTGGAGGGCGCGACGGTGTCACCCGTGGCCGCATAACGCCAAGCGGCCGCCACTGCCGGCGCCCGCTGCGAAGCCTTCGTCTGCACGGTGGCGCGTTACGAGCGCTTGTCGTCGTTCTGCCGGCGAGCCCGCCTTCGTAGACGCGGAACTGGCGGCGATCGACGCGCACCAGGCGGGCATTGCGGACGTGGGGCATGAACGGCTACTGGCGCTTCATGGCATTCGCCATCGCGTGCGGGCGGCCCTCGGGCCAGATGATCTCGTGCGACGTCAGGCGGCGGACCGTGACCGGCTCGTGCCCGAGCCAGGCCGGCGTCTCGAGCGGCGCCAGGGAGCCGAGAAGGCGGTCGATGGTTTCGTTGGTGTGGATGAGCGGGACGATCAGCATTTCGAAAGCAGGCTCTTGCCGCTTTCCGTCGTGCCTTCGAGGCTTGAACACGCCGACGCCGCCTTCTTGGAGATGATCGCAATATCCTGCTTCAGGGCGGCGCGATCGAGGCGCGAAAAGCTCGAAGATGTTGATGCCGCGGAACTCGGAGACGAAGGCCTCGCAGATGCGTGTACCCGCCAGCCGGAAACGCGCCGTGTTGGTGTCGATGCGTTCGAGAATGAACGTGTCGGGCAGGATGGCGGCGATGCGCGAAGGCTCGATCTCGAAACGCCTCGGTGCCAGGCGTCCGCCGCGCACGTCGTTCCAATAGGCGTAGAGCTGCTGGCTGGTCGTTTCTTTCATTTTTTCCGTTCGCCCGGTGACTGTTTCTCTCCCGGCGCCTTCGATCGTGGGCTGTGCCACACAGGGACAAAGACTCGCCGGGAACAGCTCCTGTGTGTTTGAAGGAGCATCGTTCATGCCAGCCGCGGCAAAGAGCCTTAACGCTTGCCCGAGCACGCCTGCGCCATTAACTAGCCGAGGGCCGCCCCAGTGCGGGCACGCTGTCCGTTTTTCCGGCAGATCGACTGAACGAGGAGGGACGACGTGGGTCCTGAGACGTTGCCGGACGGCCACCAGCCGATTTTCAACGTGCCGGGGCCGGTGCTGCTGCTCCTCGGCAGCCTCGCCGTCTCCACGCCGCACGCCACCTGCTCGGCGACGACGACGCGACGAATGGTGCGTCGTCGCCATGGCCTTTATCCCTTTGCGCTACGCGGGCGCGGCGGCGGCGCTTCCCGGACGGCTGGCCAGCAACGGCAACGTCGTTCTTCACGCACATGTTCGTCCATGCCGATATCGTCCACCTGATCATGAACAGCGCCTGGCTGCTGGCCTTCGGCCCGATCCTTGCCGGCGCATCGGCTGGCTCAGGCTCTTGCTCTCTATTTCGCTTGCGGCGCGGCGGGCGCGGCGCTGTTTCTTGCCTTCAATTTCGGCCTTGCGGCGCCGGTCGTGGGAGCCTCCGGCGCCATTGCGGGATTGATGGGCGCGGTGATGCGGTTTCTGTTCTCGGCCATCGATGCGCGCCAAGGTCCGTTGCTCGGCAAGAACCCGGCGGCCATTGCCCGGATGGATCTAACGCCCGCGCTCGTCGATCGCCGCGTTTTGATGGCGACGGCGATGTTCATTGGTCTCAACCTGCTCATCATGGTGGGTTTCACGCTTTTGGCAGTGCGGGATTTGCGCCCGGCGCGGAGGCGGCCCGCATCGCCTGGGAAGCGCATGTTGGCGGCTATTTCTTTGGCCTGCTGACGTTCGCCGCTTTTGATTTTGCGCCGCAACGCGTTTCACCAACTCCTCCGGAAGTCGCATAAGAGACTTGCGCCGCGGACTGAATTGCCTCACCATTCGCCGAACCGGATACAAAAGTTCGGGGCGAACGAGCAGTTTTAGGGAAGAGACGACCGTGCGGGCCGGCCAAGACGGCGGCGTGATTGCCGAGTTCAAGGGTGCGGCAGGGTGTGTTCGGGCAGGACGCGCGCGGTTCAATCAATGGAGGTTCGGACTTTGATCATCGGCAATATTCTCAAAGTGAAGGGACGCGGCGTCTCGACCGCCCGGCCCGACGATACGGTTCAGGAGATCGCCAACCGGCTGGCGCAGCGCAAGATCGGCGCCATCGTCATCGTCGGCGACGCCGGCGTGGTTGCGGGCATCATTTCCGAACGTGATCTGATTCGCGTCATCGCCCAGCACGGCGCCAAGGCCTTGAGCTTCCGGTCTCTGAGGTCATGACGCGCAATGTCGTATCGTGCACCGAAGCGACGTCGGTCGATGAAACCATGGAATTCATGACGCAGAGGCGTTTCCGCCATTTGCCGGTCATCGAGGACGGCGCGCTCGTCGGCATCGTCTCGATTGGCGACGTCGTCAAGCATCACGTCGCCGAAGTCGAACTGGAAGCCTCGGCGATGCGCGGTTACTTCGCGACCGGCTGAGGTACCTTGGGACGGCGCGATTCCGGCGGCGCCGCGCGTCTCGCTCCACGCGCTTCGACTTCGCGCAGGATGTCCTCGATCTGGCGGGTCGCGGCAACGCGGCCGCATTCGATCAGTTCGTCGGCGCGATGGAAATCGAACAGGCCGAAGCCCTGCAGGCGCGGCGAAATCATCGCGTCCGGCGGATCGCCCGCCAGGCGCGAGCGCGCGATGCGATCCTGCACGATATTGAAGGCATCTACCATCACCGTTGAAATGCCGGGTGCGCCGTCGCCGCGCCCGAAGATCTGCCGTTGCAGCAGTCCCTTCATGCGCGTCGTCGGCGAATGTCTGGAAGGAAATCGTCGCCGTCGACGTCGTCGACCGGACCATGATCGAGTTCGTTCTGCGAAAGAATGCCGCCGCGTCCGAGAATGTCGAAGTTCAGATTGACGGCGATGACGTAACGTGCGCCGAGCGCCCGGCAGACGGAAACGGGAATCGGATTGACGAGTGCCCCGTCGAACAGCCAGCGGCCGTTGATGCGCACGGGCTTGAAGATGCCGGGCAAGCGCATACGAGGCGCGCACCGCATCGACGAGTTTGCCGCGCGACAGCCAATGCTCGTGGCCGGTGCCGATTTCCGTGGCGACGGCGGTGAATCGCGTGTCGAGACTCCTCGATGCGCTTTTCGCCAAGATGCTTGTCGAGACGTTCGCACAGCCGCTGGCCGCCGATGAGGCCGTTGCCCGCAAGATTGAAATCGAGACAGTCCGAAGATGCGCCGCGGCGTCAGTTCGCGCGCAAAGTCCTCGATGCTATCGAGATGCCCAGCGGAAAAGCAGCCGCCGACGACGGCGCCGATCGAGGTGCCGGCGATGATGTCGGGTTTGATGCCGGCGTCTTCAGCGCCTTCAGCACGCCGATGTGCGCCCATCCGCGCGCCGCGCCGCCGCCGAATGCCAAGCCAATTTTCAAGCCGGCCATTGCTGTGCTCCGTCGCTCTCTGGTTCGTCGCGGCCCACCTTGCAGAATTGGGTGCGAAGTTTGGCAATTGTCTGCGAACAGGATTAAAAATCCTACGGTAACCCTATTAAAGGGGCGCTACCGATTTGTTACACATGGGTTTAGATTCCGTTCAAAAGACTTTGCGAACGGGAACTTGGCTTCGCCGTTTCGCAGCGCATCAGCTGGCAGCGCAGCATTTTCGAGTGCAACTGCCCCCGCCGCCGTTCCGCCGGCTTTCAATCGGCGGTAAAAGCAACTCGGCGCGCCGGTATGGCAGGCGACGCCAGCGGCCCTCGACCTCGCACATCAGCAAAAGCACGTCCTGGTCGCAATCGGCGCGGATTTCCCCAATGCGGAGAAGATTGCCGCTCTCCTCGCCCTTCTTCCAGAGCTTGGCGCGCGAGCGGCTCCAGAAGTGCGCGTATCCGCGTCTCGATCGTCTCTGCCAGCGCCTCGGCGTTCATGTGCGCGAACATCAAGACCGCGCCCGTGCGCTGGTCCGTGCGATGGCGCCGATCAATCCCGCGGCATCGAACTTCGGCATGAAGGCGCTGCCCTTTTCGATCTCGGCAGTGCTGCCGCGACGCTGAACAAGCCTCTTGAATTCCGGCATCAGGGGCGTCCCTCGAACGATTGGGTCCGAGCCTCGTGCGGCGGCCGATCACGCGGCCGTCGTCTCCTGGACCAGCGCCAGGAACCGCTGCCGCCATGCGCTTCCTTGTCGAAACGCGCCGAGCAGGCGCATCGTCACGGTCTCGACATGGCGCTGGCGCACGCCCCGCGATCGACATGCACTGTGCTCGGCCCACATCATCACCGCGACGCCCTTTGCATTGAGCCCGTCCATGATGGCCTGCGCGATTTCGCTGGTCAGGCCTTCCTGGGTCTGCAGGCGGCGGGCGTAGATCTCGACGATGCGCGCCAGCTTCGACAGACCCACGATGCGGCCGTTCGGAATATAGGCGACATGCGCGACGCCGTAAAACGGCGCGATGTGGTGCTCGCAGTGGCTCTCGAATTCGATGTCCTTCAAAAGCACCATGTCGTCGTAGCCGGCCGGCTCCTCGAATGTCGCTGCGAGTTCGGCGCGCGCATCCGCCTGTAACCGGAGAAATACTCCCCATAGGCGTCCGCGACCCGCGCCGGCGTATCGGCGAGGCCAGGCCGGGCCGGATCGTCGCCCGACCAGGCGAGCAGCGTGCGCACGGCTTCCTCGGCCTCGGCCCGCGTCGGGCGGCGGCGGGGCAGCGGGGCGATATTTGGGGCGCCATGTTGGACGCCATGGGGTGCAGCATGGGGTGCACCTGGGGTGTCGTGGGCATCTTCTTCATGTTTCAGCGCATTTCCGGTCTCGAGCCGGATTGGCTCGATTGTACGGGCCTCACCCCCTATATATACGCATCGACCTCGATTTCATCGAGATTATTGCCTCGAATTCGGTAAGGACGGGCAGGGCGATTCTCGCCGATGGCGGAACTGGACGACATCTACAACACGCGCATCATCGAGCTGGCCGGCGCCTCGACCAGGGGCGAGCGGTTGAAGCAGCCCCGACGCGACGGCGACGGCACATTCCAAACTCTGCGGCTCGACGGTGACGATCGACCTCAAAATGGCAGGCGGCCGCGTCGCCGACTACGGGCAGACGGTCAAGGCCTGTCTCCTCGGCCAGTCGGCGGCGGCGATCATGGCGCGCGAGATCGTCGGCTCGACGCCGGAGGAACTGCGCAAGGTCGGGGCCCAAATGCGCGCCATGCTGCGTGACAACGGCCCCCCGCCGACGGGGCGCTGGGCCGACCTCGGCATGCTCGAAGGCGTGCGCAACTACAAGCAGCGCATCACCTCGACGCTGCTCGTGTTCGACGCGGTCGAGAAGGCGCTCGACGAAATCGCGGCGAAGTCGAAAGAATTGGAAGGAGTGGCTCAATGACGCGGGAATTCACGATTGTCATCGAACGTGACGCCGAAGGTTTTTTTGTCGCCAGCGTTCCGGCACTTCCCGGTTGTCATACGCAGGCGACGACGAGGGAAGATCTCAATGCGCGCATCCGCGAAGCCATCGCGCTTTGCCTCGAAGCTGGAGAGGCCGACGTTTCGGAACTGGAACTGATCGCGGTCGAGCGTGTGACAGTCGCGGCATGAACCGGTTGCCGAAACCGACGGGCAAGGAACTCGTCCGCGCCCTGGAAAACCTCAGCTTCCGGTGCGTGCGCATTCGCGGGAGCCATCACTTCCTGGTTCATGCCGACGGCCGGCACACCGTCGTTCCGGTTCATTCAGGTGAAACGATCGGGCCAGGTCTCCTGGCCAAAAGACTCAGGGATTGCAAGATTTCCCGCTCCGATCTCGATGGTCTGATTTGAGATGTCATTGTCATGCGGCTCGCGGCGACGCTTTTGAAACTCCCGATCCACGTCTACCGCTGGACTTTGAAGCCGCTCGTCGGCCATTACTGCCGCCATTGGCCGACGTGCTCGGAGTATGGGCTTCAAGCCATCGATACCAACGGCGCCTGGCGCGGCTTCTGGCTGACGACGTCGCGCGTTATTCGCTGCGGCCCCGGCGGCACCAGCGGCGTCGATCCCGTCCCCGACATCGCGCGAACACTCTCATGCCCTCGCGCCCTGGCGCTATGGACGGTGGCGGGGAGTGAACGAAGGACCGTCACAGGAACGGATGACGAGCATCATCAAGACGATAATGCACCCCGATGGTAAGCGCCGGGTGAGTATCATTCGCCACCCTAGTGGCCTCTACGGCTTCGAGAATGAATATCTCTCTGAACCCAATCCGGATGACTACCCCGGTCATAAGCCGGTTTGGTGCCCTCTGCGGGGGGGATCCTTCAGCATGTGCGACGCACCGGATACGGCCGAACGTGAGGCGCGCGAGCGCGTTGATTGGCTCAAGTCGCAGGTAGGAAGCGTGGAGTAGGTTGGCAACGGCCCCACCGTTTGCATTCCCGGCCGAAGGCGACGAGCGTGAGCGAGACGTCCGAGAGCCGGGATCACGTCCTACGCGGTGGTATGAGTGGCACCACCAGATGTTCCTTCAGAACCCAAGCGGTCCCGGGTCTCGCGACACGCGTTCCGCGCCTCGCTGCGCCCGGGAATGCAATCAGGAGGCGAAGTCCCACTTATCTGATATCGGCGTGCCTCTTAAGCCGCCATGTGCGCGGCCATGCGCTCGAGCTTCATAACCGCGTCGTCCGTCGTGAGCGTGACCGGCATCCCGGCCGCAATGCCTTCGTAGGCGAGTTCGCGATTGAGCTCGCCGACCGTGTCGCAAAGGACGATGAAGTTCTCGAACGCCAGCTTGGCGACGAATTCGAACGCCATCATTTCCCACACGTTCGCGCCCTGGTGCAACTGGCCGGCAAGGAAGGTCTTGACCGTGATCTCGGGGCAGGCGTCGTTTTTCAGGAAGTTCGACATCGCAGATGCAAGCGCCGGCGGAATTTCGAGCGCGCCCGCCGGCCAGGCAGCTGCATAGGCCGCGCGTTTGAACAGAACTTCAGTGACAAAATGCTCTTCGAGCACGGCCTGCACGTCCTGCTCGACGCGAGCCTGCACATGGCAGCACGGGCGCACCTTGCCCTGAATGAACTGCATGCGCTTCTTGATGATCAACCTGGCGGCGGCCATGATCGTTATTCCCCACTTGTCGAACCTGATCCCGAAGGCAAACGATAGCCGCCGGAGAGTTTCCAAAGGCCGAGGGAATTGCTTGCAATTTTATGGAATTGGCGCCCGGGCCGTAAACACGGGGCAGCGAGAGCCTTATTTCTTGGGCTCGCCGGCCGCGCCGCCGTGCAACTTCAACGACGCCAGATACCTTTCGGTCGCTTGCGACTGAGCGGCATCCTTCGAGACGATCGCCACGATCTGATAAAGCCGGTTCCCGGCAATGACCAAACGGCCCCGCCAGACCATGCCCATGACATCGGCTACGACATCGCGGGCCTGATGTCCGCCGATCTCCATTTTAGTTTCGGTTCGGAGTTTCGCGGTTATGCCATAGAGGTTGACGTCGCGGAAATTATCGAGAATTTGCGCCAAGTTCTCAGGCGTGACCGCCCCTTCGGGCAAGTCCCAGATCGTCACGTCGTAAGCGGCGGCGGACGAGTGTAGGACGTAGGTTCGAATCTTGCCGCCGTCGTCACCCAGTTGTTCGTTGAATTCGGGCTTGCCCGGAAATTCGGCCTCGAAGCCGAGGCTGTCCGATTTCACGAGTTCCCAGCTCTCGGCGGCGCATTCGGTCGAGAGGGCCATGAGCGCGATCAGGAGGGCAATGAATTTTCGCATGTCAACCTCGGCAAACAGCGCAAATATCGAGCGAGTTTAGCGGCCAGTGCATGGGACCGGCAACGTCAGATTCCGAACGCGGCTAACGTGCTTGACTTACACACGGGAAATCGCCGATTTACCGCTTCGACAATCGTCTTACGCCGCATCCCGTACGCGGCGAGTGAGCAACAGGAGGCTATGCCATGACTGCCAACGTCACCATTACGTTCCCCGACGGCAAGACCAAAGAGGTCGCCAAGGGGACAAGCGGCCTCGACATCGCCAAGGGCATCTCGCCGAGCCTCGCCAAGCGTACGGTTGCCATGCAACTCGATGGCGTCCTGGCGGACCTCAACGATCCCATTTCCAAAGACGCGAAAATCAATTTCGTCTCGCGCACGGATGCGCCTGCGCTGGAACTGATCCGCCACGATGCCGCGCACGTCATGGCGGAAGCCGTGCAGTCTCTCTGGCCCGGCACGCAGGTGACCATCGGCCCCGTCATCGACAACGGCTTCTTCTACGACTTCGCCAAAGCCGAACCGTTCCACCCCGACGATCTCGCAAAAATCGAAAAGAAGATGCACGAGATCATCGCTAAGAACGCCGCCTTCACCAAGGAGGTGTGGAGCCGAGACAAGGCGAAAGCGACGTTCGCCAAGATGGGCGAGACGTTCAAGATCGAACTCGTCGATGCCATTCCCGCCGATCAGGACTTGAAGATCTACACCCAAGGCACCTGGTTCGATCTCTGCCGCGGCCCGCACATGACCTCGACGGGACAAATCGGCAAGGCCTTCAAGCTGCAGAAGTTCGCCGGTGCCTACTGGCGCGGAGATTCGACCAAACCTCAGCTGCAGCGCATCTATGGCACCGCCTTCGCGACCGAAGAGGAACTGAAAGCCTACCTCACCCAGCTCGAGGAAGCGGAAAAGCGCGACCATCGCAAACTCGGCCGCGAAATGGATCTCTTCCATTTCCAGGAAGAAGCGCCGGGCTCCGTCTTCTGGCACCCGAAGGGCTGGACGCTGTTTCAGACGCTCATCTCCTACATGCGCCGGGCGCAACAACGCGCCGGCTATGTCGAGGTCAACTCGCCCGACATGATGGAAAAGCACTTCTGGGAACTCTCAGGGCACTGGGAGAACTACGGCGAGAACATGTTCACGACGACGCTGCCTGATGAGCGCGTGTTCTGCTGCAAGCCGATGAACTGTCCCGGTCACGTGCAGATCTACAAGCACGGCTTGAAGAGCTACCGCGATCTGCCGCTGAAGATCGCCGAGTTCGGCAAGGTACACCGCTACGAGCCGTCGGGTGCGCTGCACGGCATGCTGCGGGTCCGCCACTTCACCCAGGACGACGCGCATATCTTCATCACCGAAAACCAGATCATGGAGGAGTGCCTCAAGATCAACGATCTGATGCTCTCGATCTACAAGGACTTCGGTTTCGAAGATATTTTCATCAAGCTCTCGACGCGACCCGAAAAACGCGTCGGCGCCGATCATCTCTGGGACAAGGCCGAGAAGGCGCTCGGCGACGTGCTCGACGAAGTCACCAAGCGCTCCAACGGCCGCGTGAAGACCTCGATCAATCCGGGCGAAGGCGCGTTCTATGGGCCGAAACTCGAATACGTCTTGAAGGACGCCATCGGGCGCGAATGGCAGTGCGGCACGACGCAGGTCGATTTCAATCTCGCCGGCCGCCTCGGCGCCTTCTACATCGACGAGCATTCCGAAAAGAAGACGCCGGTTATGATCCACCGCGCCATGTTCGGTTCCTTGGAGCGCTTCACCGGCATCCTGATCGAGAACTACGCCGGACATTTTCCGCTCTGGCTGGCGCCGCTGCAGGCCGCCGTCGCCACCATCACGAGTGAGGCCGACGCTTACGCCAACGAAGTCGCCGCCGCGTTGAAGGCCGCTGGGCTTCGCGTCGAAACCGATCTGCGCAACGAAAAGATCGGCTACAAGGTGCGCGAGCATTCGCTCGCCAAGGTGCCGCTCATCCTGGCCGTCGGCATGCGAGACGCGGAGTTCTCGTTCCGTCTCCGTGCGGCGCCTGGGCTCGCAAGAGCAGACGGTCATGTCCCTCGCCGACGCCGTCGCCGCCTTCGCGAAAGAAGCCACACCACCGGATTTGGGGTGAGGAATTCCCCCCTCTCCCCACGCGTTGCACTTGCGTGGGGAGAGGGCCGGGGTGAGGGGCAGCAACAAGCTCGAACAAGCTGCCGCCCCTCACCCTAGCCCTCTCCCCGTGAAGGACGGGGAGAGGGGATCAGCCTTGACATCACTACGGGTATCCCGTACATATGAAAAATGACCGTTTCGAGTGGGATGATGAGAAGGCGAAACTCAACCGCTTCGCCCACAAGATCACATTCGAAATCGCGTGCTTAGTATTCGACGACCCGAACTTCGTTGAAGAACGCGACGACGATCCCGGCGAGGAGCGCTTCAATATTGTAGGAATGGTGTTGGGCAGGCTTGTGACTGTCACCTACACGGACCGCCCTCCGCGCATTCGCATCATATCGGCCAGAAAGGCCTCGCGTCATGAGCAAATCAAATACCGCAACCAAGTCTAAGAGAAAGTCTCAGGCGGCCGCCCCAGGTCCAGGAGGAATGGATTGGGCCGCGTTCGACGCGCTCACTGAAGAGGAAGTCATGGCTGCCGCCCTTGCCGATCCCGATGCGCAGCCAATGACAAGAGCGCAGCTTGGCCGCGCGCGCCGGGTGTCCATTGCCAAGTTCACGCGCTTCAAGCTCGGCCTCTGCCAAGAACAATTCGCCGAGCGCTTCGGCATTCCGATCGGGACCTTGCGAGACTGGGAGCAGCACCGCTCCAAGCCCGATCAGGCGGCGGAGAGCTATCTCAAGGTCATCCTCAAAAATCCCAAAGCCGTCATCAAGGCGCTGGAGGCCGCGAAGTGAGGACGCCTTGCAGGTTTGCCTGTGATCAAGCTCGACGACGCGGTCGCTGCGTTCGCGAAGGAAGCAACGCCTCCGGATTTGGTATTGGAGCCGCAATATGTCGCGGGAAAGTTCAGATGATAGATGAGATCCTCCTCCCGAAGGAAGAACTGCTCGCAGGGAAAGAAGAGCACCTCATAGACTTCGCACGCTGCATTTGTGGGCATTTTACGAGATATCGGCCTATATCGGATTGACGAGCTGCCTCAGACCTCGCAGATCGCATTTCATGTCAGTCTTTACGAGGGCGAGGTAGTGAATGGAGGTCACGAGCAATTCGTAGCAAACGCAACTCGCGCCACTGCGCTGACCTTGAGCGAACTCCTCAAGAGGGTCAAAACGGGCCTGCTAAGCGTCGGCGCAAATGAGTATCTAGATGTCTTTGAGCGATTTCATGCTCTGCTTGACGGCGACGCGTATCTTGCCAACGCAATGCAAGCCCGTGGCGGCTTCGACCATCCTACGCACGGAAGACCGGACGATCGGAGCGATCAGTTCGATGGCGAATTATTTTCACTTCGCAGGAAGAGGCCTCTCTCGTACTACACGGCCGCTTTGATCAAGCGCGACCCGCTTTTACGTACATGCCCGAAGTCCGACTGGTATGGTCGCGTCTCGGCGCTAGCCAACGCCAATCCGCTTAGGGACCAGAGGCGTGCAGAGCTGAAGAGGTAATCGAAATAGCACGTAGCCCGCATATTTCATCGCCAAAGCAAAGAACCGTAGGTTGGGTTAGGCGCGCATTTTTCTTGGGGCTTCGGTTGCCCACCGCAACCGCGCATGCGCTTCCGGCCTCCCCGCGACGGCGGGGATCGAGGAACGAAGTCGGAAGCGCCAAACAAAGTGCGCGCGCCGTAACCCAACAACCGAGAGCGAAATATCGATGCCATCGCCAGTCACTGGTCTTGACCGTTGGGTTACGCACCGGAACGACACGCGTGCGGTCCCGCGCCATCCGGGCCGGTGCTAACCCAACCTTGTTATAGCGATCTCTGCTATCTTCGCCGCGTTCCGCGAGGAACGCTCTGCCGCAGACGGCCATCCGCGGCAGAGCGGCTGGCGATCTGATCGTGCCCGACCTGAGCCGCCTCATACCCGTTTGAGGTGGGCTGCCCTGTAGCGTGATCGCGCCAGCTCTTCATCTGACCCGGATGGTTGCACGAACTTTCAGGTTCGCTAACAAGGCAGGGACGACGAAGATGCCCAATATTAGCACGACGGCCGGAATAGATACATCGAAGCCCAAACTCGACATCGCCGTCAACGGCAGCGACCTTTGCTGGCAGGTCGAGAACTCCCAAGACGGCTGGTGCAAGCTCGCCGGACTGCTCGCCGAAGCCCATGTCACGCGCGTCGGCATCGAAGCCACGGGCGGATACGAACAGGGCGTCACCCGCCACCTCAGACGGCGGGGGTTCGACGTCCTCGTGCTGCAGCCGGTCCAGGTCAAGGCCTACGCGTGCGCACGCCTGCGCAGAGCCAAGAACGACCGGCTCGATGCGGCCCTCATCGCACGGTGTGCACACGACATCGCCGAACCGCGTCCGAAACCCGACGAACGCCTGCAAGACCTCGCCCACCAGCTCACCTTCGTCGAGCAGATCGAGGATGATATCGTCCGCTTCAAGACCCGTCTCGAACATATCCACGACAAGCGCCTCGTCCGCATCGTCGCCGCCGATATCGCCAGGCTGAAGCTTCGCCGCGCCGCCGAGCTCAAACGCATCACAACCGCGATCAACGGCCATGCCGATCTCGCCCGCCGCCTCGATCTTGTTCTGAGCGTCCCCGGCATCGGCGAGCGCACCGCTCTCGCACTCATCGTGCGCATGCCCGAACTCGGCCGCGTGAG
Organism: uncultured Alphaproteobacteria bacterium; assembly: GCA_963732525.1. Lineage (GTDB taxonomy): Bacteria > Pseudomonadota > Alphaproteobacteria > Rhizobiales > Hyphomicrobiaceae > Hyphomicrobium_B. The sequence continues at coordinate 1,949 of CAVSZX010000011.1, read as the reverse complement.
CCGCGAAGAAGCCGCCAGCCTCGCCGGCCTCGCACCCTTCGACGACGACAGCGGAACCCGCCGCGGCTTGCGCAGGATCGCCGGAGGCCGCGCCCGCGTTCGCCGATCGCTCTTCGCCGCCGCCTTGCCCGCGGCCTTCAGATGGAACACGGCTCTCGTCGCTCTCTACAAGCGTCTCACTGCCAAAGGCAAAGCCCACAAGACCGCCCTCGTCGCCTGCGCCAGAAAGCTGCTCATCTATGCAAACACCGTCATCCAAAGAGACAAACGCTGGGTCGAGAACATCACTTCCGCTTAATGGTTGCTACAATTCGCGCTCTTTGCGCCGTCTCATTCCCACTTGCTTTCCCGGCTCGCGGCGCAAGTGCCTGCGCAGCGAAGCGATTGCCGCTGAGCGCTATCGCGAGTTATCGCTTCGTCGCAACTTGAGCCCATCCCGAAACGGTACTTCGCTCCGCATTGCCATGACTTGGCCGCACACCAGGCGGCATGATGCAAGGGCACTTGCGCATCGATGAGGCAACGCCTCGGCGGGTCGGTACGCATCGAGGGAGAATCTTCGCAATGCTGCCTCATCTCACCCGTCGCGCCTGCGCAGGCGTTGCCGTTCTGCTCGCACTGCAGCTTATGGCAGCTCTTCCTGCGCATGCTGCTCGCTTCGAATTCGATCGGCTGCGCACGGAAGTCCGTTTTGTTTACACGTGGGGCTATTGGACTTAGCGCGGGCGCTTCACCAGCGTGACCGGCACGATGGACTATGATGCTGCGAGGCCGGAGAAATGCCAGGTCATCGCCACGATCGCCACGGCAAGCCTCACGACCGGCGTACCCATTTTCGACTACGAGTTGAAGGGCGCCTCGTTCTTCAACGCCAAGGACTCGCCAGTGATCGCCTTCAAAAGCCGCTTGGTCAAGCCGACCGGCGAGGGCGCCGCCGAAGTCTCAGGCGACATGACCATCAACGGCATCACCAAGCCAGTTAGTCTCAAGGTCAACGTGCGGGCGCTCAACGACCCGGCGCTGAAGCACAATGCGGCCGCCCGCGAGTTCGTCGCAACGACGCGCATCCAGCGCAGCGCCTTTAAGATGACCGGCTACCGATCGCTGGTCGCCGACGACGTTGACATCGAGATCCACGCGATTTTGCGCCGGCGAACCTAGGACCCAGCCCGTTGGTTGGGGAGAGCCCCGCGCACTTCGCGCGCACTTGGGGCAAAACCCAACACCCCGCCGCCATCGCCGGACTTGTAACGACGCCCGATTTCTCGCAGTGTCAAAGCGAACTCGGGATCCGAGACACGCCGGAGGCGCAGCCCGTGGAAATATCGACCGACGTTCTGTCTGCGGTCGCAGGCGCGGCAACGGGCTCGATCGTGACCGCAATCGCGAGCTTCATCCTGCACCGGCAAAGCCTCGCACACGAGCGCCGGCTCGCCCGGCAAAAAGTCGACTGGGATTTTCTCGCAACGACACTGCCGGTGCTCTCAAGGCTTTTCTCGAGCACGACGCCGGACCTGATGACATCGGAAAATGACGTCTTCATGCTGACCCACGATGTCTACGCTTCGCTGCGCGAGGGTACCTTCCGCGGCATATTTTCAGGCAGCTCGAATACGGAGCCGATTTCGGGCAACGTCCATTCCTACACCGAAGCGCTGAAGAAGTATGTGCGCCGCGAGATGTCGCGCGACGAACTGGAGCTTCACCGCAAGCGGGCCACGGACGAGGTCAGCGTGCATTGGAAGAAGCTTCTGCCGCAAGCCGCCAACTGACGCATTTCCTGAGCCCGAGAGTGGCGCGTGCCGTCCCCGCGACGGTGCTTACCCAATGGTTCGCGCTCTTTGCTGTTTCAACACACCCCCCTCACTTCCTCTCGTAGCTCTCGTCCAATTCCTTCGCCCGCTCTTTCGTCTTTGCCGTCATGCAGCCGAGGATCTCGGCGGAAGCAC
>CAVSZX010000010.1:0-156697 GCA_963732525.1 uncultured Alphaproteobacteria bacterium | reverse complement strand
CCGGCCGACGCGATCGCGCCGGCAGCGGATGTAAAGCCCGAGGGCAACGCCGCCGACCAGCCGAATACGACCTCAATCGCCAAGGCCGCCGACGCTCTCGATGAGGTCGATACGGATTTCGAAGGCGGCGAGATCACGGTCGTGAAGGTCGGCCGCGACGACACGCTGAGCAAGATCCTGACGCGTTCGGGCGCCGAAGCCTGGCAAGCCCGCGCGATGATCGAGGCCGCACACGCTACGTTCCCGGAGTCCGCTCTGGTGCCAGGGCAAGAAGTGCGCATTACGCTCGTTCCCTCGCTGACGCAGGCGAACAAGAGCGAACCTTCCGCCTTCTCGATCTTCTCCGACGGACACGATCATCTCATCACCGTGATGCGCAGCGCCGCCGGCGAATTCGTGGCGAGCGCGCAGCCGACGATCGGGCGGGAATTGCAGAAGGCGGTGAATGCGGAAGCCGACGGCGGCCAGCTCTCCTCACTCTATGCCAGTTTCTATCACGCCGGGCTGGTGCAGAACCTGCAGCCCGATACCATCCAGCAGGTGCTGCGCATCCACGCGTTCGACACCGACTTCCGAAGGCGCGTGCGCGGCGGCGACACGGTCGAGATGTTCTTCGACATGAAGGACGACCAGTCGACGGAAGGGCCGCCCGGAGAACTGCTTTACACCGCCGTCAACAGCGGCGGGACCGTGTCGCGCTTCTACCGCTACCGCTCCGCCGACGGCGAAGTCGATTATTTCGACGAGGAAGGCAACAACTCCCGCAAGTTCCTGATGCGCAAGCCCGTGCGCGGCGACGACGTTCGATTGACGTCGGGCTTCGGCGTGCGCTTCCACCCGCTGCTCAACGTGCGCAAGATGCACACCGGGGTCGACTGGGCCTGCGCCCAGGGAACGCCGATCCTCGCTTCCGGCAACGGCGTCATCGAGGAAGCGGGGCACAAGGGCTATAACGGCAACTACATCCGCATCCGCCACGCCAACGGCTATCACACCGCCTACAGCCACATGTCGCGGTTCGCGAGCGGCGTCGAAGCCGGCGTCAAGGTGCGCCAGGGACAGGTGATCGGCTACGTCGGCTCGACCGGCCTGTCGTCGGGTCCGCATCTGCATTTCGAGGTGCTGGTCAACAGCCGCTTCGTCGATCCGATGTCAATTCAAGTTCCGCGCGAGAGGAAGCTCGCGGGCAAGGAGCTCGGCGATTTCCAGAAAGAGCGCGCCCACATCGAAGAGCTGATGCGCCGCTCGCCGGTGATGACGGCGAGTAAGTAACCCTTATCCGCGTCGCGGTTGCCTCGTTGAAACGGGACGCGCATAATGAGCGCCAATCGCAGTACCCGCGGACTTGCAAGATGCTCAAAGCCAAATCTCGTGCCTCAAGCTACGCCGACATCGAGGCTCTGCCGCCCAATATCGTGGGCGAGATCATCTATGGCGTGCTCCACACGCATCCGCGACCGTCCCCGCGCCATGGCGTGGCGGCGGGTCAGCTTCAATCCGAGCTCACATTTCCATTCGACCGCGGACGTGGCGGGCCTGGCGGGTGGATTTTCGTTGTCGAGCCGGAACTGCATCTTGGGGCCCACGTCGTGGTGCCCGATATTGGCGGCTGGCGGGCCGAGCGGCTGACGCCCTTTCCCGAATCCGCCTTCATTGCAACGCCGCCCGACTGGATTTGCGAAGTCCTTTCGCCCTCGACGCAAGCGATCGACCGGACCGACAAGCTCGCCGTCTACGCCGAGTTTGGAGTGAAACACTGCTGGTATGTCGACCCGATCGCCAAGACGCTCGAAGTGCTGGAGCTGACGGGCGGCAAATGGCTGCTGGCCGCCACCTTCAAGGACGCCGATGCCGTCACCGCGCCACCCTTCGAAGTGCACACCTTCGCACTCGACGTGCTTTGGCCGAAGGAAATAGAACCGCAAGGTTCGCAAGAGTAACCGAATTCGATTGTGCGGCTGACGGCGACGGCAAGGGAACACGGACATGATGATCGTCTATCTTCTCGGCGTCTTCGTCGTCTGCTTTGCCGTCGAGCGCGCCATTCCCGGCTGGCCACTGCCCAAGGTGCGCACCTGGCCGCTGCGCGTCGTCGCCGTCAATCTCATACAGATCGCGATCGTGCTGCTCGCCGGCGTGACATGGGAAAAATGGCTGTCGTCGGCCTCGCTGTTCAAGCTCGAAGCTCATGTCGGCCCAACGGCGGGCGGCTTCATCGCCTATTTCATCGCCACCTTCATCTTCTACTGGTGGCATCGCTGGCGCCACGAAAACGATTTCCTTTGGCGGATGTTCCACCAGATCCATCACAGCCCGCAGCGGCTCGAAGTCATCACCTCGTTCTACAAGCACCCTGCCGAAATGGTGGTGAACTCGATGCTCGGCAGTCTGCTTGTCTACACCACGCTCGGCCTCTCGCTCGAAGGCGGCGCCGTCTACACCGCCTGCACCGCGATCGGCGAATTCTACTACCACACCAATATCCGCACGCCCCGCTGGGTCGGTTTCTTTTTCCAGAGACCGGAAATGCACCGCATCCATCATCAACACGAGCGCCACAAGAACAACTACGGCGACATCACGTGGTGGGACATGCTGTTTGGAACTTATGAAAATCCGAAAGACTGGACCCATACCTGCGGCTTCGACGACGAGAAGGAACAGCGCCTTCTTCAGATGCTCGCCTGGAAGGACGTGCACCAGTCGCAGTCTCCGCACAGCTGAGGACGTCGTTATGCCGCCGCCCGATATCGGCTCGGGGACCTCGCAGTGCGAATCCAAGCGATCACTGCACCTCGTGCCGGGTTCCGAAATAGGCCTTCACCTGGCGAAACAGGACCTCGAATTGCTTGCTCGCGCCCTGGCAGAGCGAGCAGGACTCGATGTGACCGACAAGGTCCTGCGTTTCGTCCTGCGTCAGCATGCGCTCGCAACCGTCCGACACGAGCCACGTTGTCTCGACGCAGGAGATGGGCTTTCGCGTGTTGTTCATGTCGTGCGGTCCCAGTTCTGGTCCAGGCACTCGCGCAGCTGCATGCGCGCACGATAAAGTAGTACGCGAAGGTTGCCGGGACTGATGGTCAAATTCGCGCAGACTTCCTGGGGCTCGAGCTCCAGCCATTCGCGATCAGGAAGACGCGCGCAGTATTGGCCGGAAGCTTCGTCATACAGGCGTCGAGAACCCGAAAGAAATCATCACGCTCGAGATTCGTATGGGGATCGCTCCACGCATCCTTTGACACTGTCCAGCACCCGCGTTCGTCGAACATGGCTTGGAACGGAGCCAGGTCCAGCTCCCGGGCCAGCAGGTGCGGATCTATTGCCGGCCCATTGCGACTGCGATCGCGAATGGCATCGATCACTTTGAACCGCAATATCGAGAATAGCCACGTTCGAAGCGACGAATGCCTCTTGAACGACCGTTGGCCTTCCAACGCCGCGACGAGGACATCCTGAGTGACGTCCTCAGCGGCTGCGCCGTCGCGAAGTTGAAGCAGCGCCAGCCTGTAGATCGCAGGCCGCAGAACCGCGATTTCATTCGATAAGTCGGTGTGATCGGCGCCAATCATAAGGCACGCAGAATATTGCAGTGACGCGTGTAACGCAACGCGCATGCTCCCCGACTAAATTCTGTCACGTCCTCTAAACCCCCACGACGGAGGCCGCGTGACAGGCTGAATTGCGCCCGGTTTCTCGCGGAGCGGATGTGTGTGTCCGCTTCGCAGCCGGTCCTGGCACGCCGCCAAAAGAATGAGAAGAGACGCAATCAGGGAGAGGAGACACGGAATGCTGTCGAAAAGCATCGCAGGACTAATGATTGGTGGAACCGTTGCGGTCACTTTCGCCGCGGCGCTCGCGGCCGCCGACGACGAACGCATCGCATTTCCGCAAGACTATCGCACGAAGCTCGTGAACTATCTCAGCCTCGATCGCGTGCCGCCGCACGACGATCAGATCATCAGGCTGTTCTCGTCCAGCGAGGCTCTCGACGCCGTGCAGGCCGGGAAGGAAATTCCGAACGGCTCGATTCTGGTTGCGGAAGTTTACAAGGCCAAAAAAGACGCCGATGGAAAAGTCATCAAGAGCGCACTTGGCCAGCGCATCCGCGACAAATTCGCGGCCATCGCCGTCATGAAAAAAGAGAAGGGATGGGGCGAGAAATATCCCGACGACCTGCGTAATGGTGATTGGGACTTCGCCATTTTCAGCCCGGCGGGCGAACGGTTGAAGGACAAGGACCTCAACCAATGCCGCACCTGTCATGCGCCGCAGAAAACGACGCAGAATATCTTCTCGCTCGAACACATGGCAAAATAAGTAGCGCGAGCATTTCGTTTGGCCGGGCCCTCTTGGCCCGGCTCCTTTTCGTTCGCGTCTTCCTCGCGCCGCGAGAGCGGCGTTCTCGCTTACGCCGCCGCTTTGACCGGCCAGCCGTTGATAGTCAAGGCGCCGTCGCGTACGGAGACGTGAACCTTGTCGCCATCCTTGACGCCGCCGGCCAGGATCTGCTCGGCAAGCGGGTCCTGCACGTGGCGCTGGATGACGCGCTTCAGAGGCCGCGCGCCGTAGGCGGGGTCGTAGCCGCGATTGGCGATCCAGGCGCGGGCAGCCTCATCGAGTTCGACCGTGATCTTGCGGTCCACAAGCAGCTTCTGCAGGCGGCCCATCTGGATGTCGACGATCCTGCTCATGTCGGCGCGCTGCAGACGGTGGAACAGAATGATCTCGTCCAGGCGGTTGAGGAATTCGGGCCGGAAGCGCGCCCGCACCATGTCGAGCACGTCGTCGCGAACGATGTCGGTGTCCTCGCCCTCCTTCTGGTTGACGAGCAGTTCGGCGCCGATGTTCGAGGTCATGATGATGATCGTGTTCTTGAAATCGACAGTGCGACCCTGGCCGTCGGTGAGGCGGCCGTCGTCGAGCACCTGGAGGAGGACGTTGAACACATCCGGGTGCGCCTTCTCGATTTCGTCGAACAGCACGACCTGATACGGCCGGCGGCGCACGGCTTCGGTCAAGGCGCCGCCTTCCTCGTAGCCGACGTAGCCCGGAGGTGCGCCGATCAACCGCGCGACCGAGTGCTTTTCCATGTACTCCGACATGTCCATGCGCACGAGCGCTGTATCGTCGTCGAACAGGAAGCCGGCGAGCGCTTTGGTAAGTTCGGTCTTGCCGACGCCAGTCGGACCTAAGAACATGAACGAGCCGATCGGCCGGTTCGGGTCCTGCAGGCCGGCGCGGGCGCGGCGGACGGCGGTCGCAACCGCGATCACCGCTTCCTTCTGGCCGATGACGCGCTTGCCCAATGCGTCTTCCATCTTGAGCAGCTTGTCGCGCTCGCCTTCGAGCATCTTGTCGACGGGGACGCCCGTCCAGCGCGAGACGACACCGGCGATCTGGTCCGGGGTCACGGCTTCTTCGACCATGGCGCCCTTGGCCGCTTCGCCTTCCAGCGGCGCAAGTTTCTTTTCAAGATCGGGAATGACGCCATAGCGGAGCTCGCCGGCACGCTGCAGGTTGCCCTTGCGCTGCGCCTGTTCGAGTTCGTTGCGCCGGGCCTCCAGCTCTTCCTTGATCTTCTGCGCCGAACCGAGTTTCTTCTTTTCGGCCTCCCAGCGCGCCGTCATGGCGTTCGAGCGCTCGGTCAGATCGGCGATCGATTTTTCGAGGCGCGCCAGGCGGTCTTTCGAGGCAACGTCCGTCTCCTTCTTCAGGGCTTCGCGCTCGATCATCATCTGCATGAGATCGCGGTCGATGGCGTCGAGTTCTTCGGGCTTGCTGTCGACTTGCATCCTGCAGGCGCGACGAGGCCTCGTCCATGAGGTCGATGGCCTTGTCGGGCAGGAAGCGGTCGGTGATGTAGCGGTTGGAAAGCGTCGCGGCAGCAACAAGCGCGCTGTCGGTGATGCGGACGCCGTGGTGCAGCTCGTATTTTTCTTTCAAGCCGCGCAGGATCGAGATCGTGTCCTCGACCGTCGGCTCGGAGACGAAGACGGGCTGGAAGCGCCGCGCCAGCGCCGCGTCCTTCTCGATGTGCTTCTTGTATTCGTCGAGCGTCGTGGCGCCGACGCAATGCAGTTCGCCGCGTGCCAGCGCCGGCTTCAACAGGTTGCCGGCGTCCATGGCACCTTCGGACTTGCCGGCGCCGACGATGGTGTGCAACTCGTCGATGAACAGGATGATGCCGCCCTCTTCGGCCTGCACCTCGGAAAGCACGGATTTCAGCCGCTCCTCGAACTCGCCGCGATACTTGGCGCCGGCGATGAGCGCGCCCATGTCGAGGGCGAGGAGCTTCTTGTCCTTGAGGCTCTCAGGCACGTCGCCCTTGACGATGCGCAGCGCCAGGCCTTCGGCAATGGCCGTCTTGCCGACGCCGGGTTCGCCGATCAGCACGGGATTGTTTTTCGTCCTCCGCGAGAGCACCTGAATGGTGCGACGGATTTCTTCGTCGCGGCCGATGACGGGATCGAGCTTGCCCGAAGCCGCCGCTTCGGTCAGATCGCGGGCATAGCGCTTCAGGGCGTCATAGGCCTGTTCGGCGGAGGCGCTGTCGGCGGTGCGGCCCTTGCGAATATCGTTGATGGCTGAGTTGAGCTTTTCGGCCGTGATGCCGGCGTCGCGCAGGGCCTTGCCGGCTTCCGTCGTGGTCTCGAGCGCGATGGCGAGCAGCAGCCGCTCTGCGGTGACGAACTTGTCGGATGCCTTATCGGCGGCCTTTTCGGCGGTGTCGAACAGCCGAGCCGCTTCGGAGGAAACGTAAACCTGACCGCTGCCGCCCGAAACTTTCGGCCGCTTGGAAAGCGCCAATTCGGTCGCACGCAACGCCGCCTTGGCGTCGCCGCCGGCGCGCTGGATCAACCCGCTCGCCAGACCCTCGGCGTCGTCTAGCAGGACCTTCAAAAGATGTTCGGGGGTGAAGTGCTGGTGGTTCTCGCGCAAGGCCAGAGACTGCCCCGACTGGACGATGCCTTTGGCGCGGTCGGTGTAGCGTTCGAAATTCATTTCTTCCCTCCTCGGCACGCCCTTACCGCCCTTGAGGCACGGAATGAGACGCCGTCATGTCAGGCCAGTCTATCCGCGGCGCCAGCCCAAACCCCGATCCGGGCGTCCGGCTTGCACCACGTGCAAACCGCATATAGTGCTGATCGGCCCCTGAAAAAGGGGGGCGAATTGCGCCAGATCAACTGAAATTCGAGCAACCATGATTGAACCCGTCTCAGCGACCGTCAAGTCGTTGTATCGCTACCCGGTCAAGGGCCTGACGCCCGAGGCCTTGGAAAGTGTCACGATCGAAGCCGGCGCAACGATGCCCTTCGATCGGGCTTACGCCATCGAAAACGGCACCGGCAGCTTCGATCCCGCTCGCCCGGCGTACCTGCCGAAAATCCATTTCCTGATGCTGATGAAGAACGAGCAACTCTCGAGCCTCGATTGCCGGTTCGAAGATGCGAGCCGGACGCTACGCATTTTCCGCGATGGCGCGGAGGCGGCATGTGGCGGTCTCGAGACCGAGGCAGGTCGCGCGGGAATCGAAGACTTCTTCGCCGGCTATATTCCAGCTGCAGCTTTGCGGGGGAGGCTCCGCGTCGTCTCGGCGCCGGGCCACAGCTTTTCCGATGTCGCGGCCAAATGCCTGCACATCGTCAATCTGGAAAGCGTGCGGGCGCTGGCGACGATCATGGGACAGCCCGTCGATTACCGCCGCTTCCGGGCGAACATCGTCATCGACGGCGTGCCGGCTTGGAGCGAGCTCGACTGGGTCGGCAAGTCGTTGGAGGCGGGCGGCGCAAGGCTCGAACTCTTCAAGCGGACCGAGCGCTGCGCCGCGACCAACGTCGATCCAGTGACGGGCAGGCGCGACATGAAAATTCCGTCGCTGCTGTCGCGCACGCTCGGCCACAGTGATTTCGGCGTTTACGCGCGGGTGACGCAGGCGGGAAATATCGCGGTCGGAGACGGGCTGTCGTTGCCGCGATGAGAGTGCAGGGCGGCAAGGGCCGCACGGCATAGCCGGTGTCCGACCCGGAGGGTCGGACACCGCGCACGCGAACCGCTCGACCTAATTTGGGATCATTCCTGATCTTCTGAAGCCGGCTGGCGCGGCGCCGCACCTTCTTCCGGCTCCGCGCGCGGACGGCGCACGGGGCGGCGGAGAAACTCCGGCTGCTGGCTGTGGGGCGGCACGGCCGGACCCGGTGCTGCTTCGGCGCCGGGGCCGTTCGGGAAGCGCTCGCGGCGGCGTGGGGCCGGCGCCGCCTCGGGCGCTGCCTCGGCGGCGCTTGGCTGCTGCGGCGGAGGACGGTCTTCGCGGAAGCCGCGCGGCTCGACGTTGCCATTGCGGTCGCCGCGGTCATTACGATCGTTGCGATCGTTGCGATCGCCGCGGAAGTCCTGACGCTCGCCCCTGTCGGGGCGGTCCTGACGATCGAAGCGGCCGTCGTTTCTGCCTTCGCCCCGATCGTGGCGCGGACTGTTGTGCTGGCGATGCTGATCGCGGCGCTGCTGATGCTGGCGGTTGTCGTAGCGCTGCGGCTGCTCGAAGGAGCGTGGCTGGCCGGACTGCTGCGGCGCCGGAGCCGGCATGTCGCCGGGCCCCATTTGCCCACCGCCCATGCCGCCAAAGTCGTCGCCGTCCTCGTCGCCAAACTCGTCGCCGTCCATGCCGTCGTTCATCGACGCCGGACGCCCCATACCATTGGCAAAGGGATCGGCGCCGCCCTGGCTCATCTGCTGTTCGCGGAAGCTCATGATGATGCGGTTGTAGTGCTCGGCGTGCTGCATGTAGTTTTCAGCCAGCACCGGGTCGCCGGACGAGTGCGCATCGCGCGCCAGCGACATGTACTTCTCGGCGATGTGATTGGGCGTACCGCGCAGTTTGACATCCGGCCCCGTGCTCTCGAAACTACGGGTCATCGGATTTTGCGACTTGCGATTACGGCCGCGACCGCGGCGATTCTGTTGACCTTGCCTCATGGGCTCCCGTTCTTGCGTTTCTGAGTGTTGTGAAGTTTCGTTGGCTCCGGCCACTCCACGGCACCAGGGCTCACTTCCCTTGCCCTACCGTCGAAGACCGCCCGCAAATCTCGTCTCGTCGCACATGCGTTTCTTGCTGCCCTTTGGCTTACCCTTCAGCGCATCGTGCTTCGGCGCCGATTTTCTTGGCTCGGCGTCCCTTGGCTTCATTCCCCTTGGCGTACTGCCCGCCCCGCGGACCCGCTCGTCCGTGTGCGTGTAAACCCTTGCTGTGACATCTGATCCAAATTTGTCGTACCATCCATACGGAAGTGGGGCGTCGCGCGCTGTGGCCACGGCTAACCGATGGCTTTCATCCGGCCCGTCTGACGCCAAAGACGGCGCGCGAGCCCTGCGCATCACAAACTCTGCCGGAGCCTTCTAAGTCAGATAGGAAGGCGGTCCGCGCGAAACATCGCGGATTTCCCTAACGACCGATCAAGTCCGATCAAAACCGCCAGAAAACATAATATCGCGGAAATGGGAGCGGTCCAACAATTTTCGCTCTGGCGCCTAATTTTCGTTCTCCAATGTAACACAGCGGACATGTCCGCTCAGGTCCTTGATATGGCGGGTGCGATGCCTCGATCGGGGTGCCAGCTGGGACGCGAAAATGCCTGCGACGTCGTCCGCCTGCCCGGCCCCGACTTCAAGTACTATCGCCACCGGATGGGTCATGACTTTGATATCACGTGCTATTTCACGGTAAATATCCAGTCCGTCCGAACCTCCGTCCAGTGCCACGAGGGGATCGTAGTCGCGAACATCGACAGCAAGACGACAGATTTCAGCCGTTGGAATATAGGGTGGGTTCGAAACCACGATATCCACCGGAACATCGACGCCCCTGAGCCCGCGCGTAGGGATCGTTTCGAGACGGTCCGCGACGCCGTGCCGCTCGCCGTTGCGCCGGGCGACGCAGAGCGCCTCGGGACTGACGTCGGTGGCGATGCCTCGTGGCCAGGGGGAGCTCGCACAGCAGCGTCACCAGAATGGCCCCCGAGCCGGTGCCGATATCGGCAAGCGTAATGCTGCGATCACGGAGTCCGCGTTCGCTGGCGATGGCGAGCACCGCCTCGATCAGGGTTTCGGTTTCGGGGCGCGGATCTAGCACATCTGCGTTTACCTCGAACACACGCCCGTAGAAATTTCGTTCCCCCAGGATCCGCGCGACGGGCTCGGACTTCATCCGGCGCAACGCTGCCTGTTCGAGACGTGCGGCACTGGGGCCCAAGAGGCGGTCGGGGGCAGCGATGAAGTCCGTCGCGGCGAGACCGAGAACGCCTTGGGCCAGAAAGCGCGCGTCGATTTCAGGTGAGGCGAGTCCGGCTGCAGCGAATGCGCGCGTGAGCGATCCAAGCGCCACCTTGAGCGTCGTGCCGGGTCCAAGCGACAGTGTCGGTTGCATAACTGTCATTCACCCAATTGCGTTCCAACGCGCCGGTTGCAAAACGTTATGCCGCACCCAGTTCGGCGAGCTGGCTCGCCTGATGATCGGTGATGAGCGCGTCGACGAGTTGGTCGAGGGCGTTGCCCAGCAAGACCTCGTCGAGATTGTAGAGCGTCAGGTTGATGCGATGGTCGGTGACGCGCCCTTGCGGGAAATTGTAGGTGCGGATGCGCTGCGAACGGTCACCCGAGCCAACCTGTTCCTTGCGGTTCAGCGAGCGCTCGGCGTCGGCCTTTTCACGCTGGAGATCGTAGACGCGGGCCTTCAACACCTGCATGGCGAGGCGGCGGTTCTGATGCTGCGATTTTTCCGCCGAGACGACGACGATGCCCGTCGGCAAATGCGTCATGCGCACGGCGCTATCGGTCTTGTTGACGTGCTGACCGCCGGCGCCGCCCGCGCGCATGGTGTCGATGCGAACATCTTCCGCCTTGATTTCGATATCGACGTCCTCGGCTTCGGGCAGCACCGCGACGGTCGCGGCGGAGGTGTGGATGCGCCCGCTCGCTTCCGTCGCCGGCACGCGCTGCACGCGATGCACGCCGCTTTCGAACTTGAGGCGCGCGAACACACCCGCGCCGGTAATCGACATCGACGATTTCCTTGTAGCCGCCAAGATCGTTCTCCGAGATCGAAATGATTTCCGTTTTCCAGCCCTTCAATTCGGCATAGCGCGTGTACATGCGGGCGAGATCGGCCGCGAACAATGCCGCCTCGTCGCCGCCGGTTCCGGCCCGCACTTCCATGATGGCACTCTTTTCGTCCGCCGCGTCCTTGGGCAGAAGCGCGATGCGCAAATCCTGGACGAGGCCGGCGATTTTCGGCTCGAGCTCGGCGCGCTCGGCATAGGCCATGTCGACCATGTCCTTGCCAGTGCCGGGATCGCCGATCAGTTGCGACAAGTCCTGGATCTCATCCTCGGCTTTGCGCAGCGCCTTGATCTTCTCGACCACGGGGGTGAGATCGGAGAACTCTTTCGTCAGCTTGGCGTACTGAGCCTGGCCGACGCCGGCATTGAGTTCGTCCTGAATGAGCGACCAGCGCTCGACGAGGCGCTCGAGTTTTTCAATTGGTAGCGTGGTCATGACCGTAAGTGATGGATTTCCTGCTGCCGCCCTGAAGGGTCTTGTGGCCTGCTTATAGGCCGGCCGGCGGGCAAAGTCGCTAGGGTCTGTGCGGCTTTGATTGAATTACGAACAGACCCTAGCTCATTGTTTTGTCGTGCTTCTTTTCGGAGAACCGCTTCACACTATTGCGTAAGCACTCTAGCGCTCGGCGCCGGACAATCTGTCGCCGCGGCGACTGCGGGGGTTCTCGACCTCGATCCAGCGCAAGCCTTCGCGAACGGGCGCGAAATTCACCGCGAGACTATCGCGGATGGAGATCGCAACCTGGACGACAGGCCTCGGCGCCTTGGCGGCTATTTTGCCGATGAGACCGGTGTTCATGGCGAGCAGCAGCAGCCCGAGCGGCAGGGAAAGGGCATAAAATGTCCTGACCGGACGCTCGCGGGCCTGCGTCAGGGCCTCCATCGGCAAGCGGCGGGCGCCCTGGGCGATGACGAGGCTCGCTTGGCGCAGACGCGCCGCCGATGCGGCAACCGCCGGCCTGACGGCCGCGAAATGTGCGGCCGAGCGGCGTTGTTGTTCGGCGTCGCGGATGAGCGCACGCGATCGCACTCAGAACCGGGCGGCCGTCGATGCCGGCCCACGCCGTATAGGCCATGACCACGCGGCTCGTCTCCGGCCAGGCGGCAGGCGCGCGATATCGCAGCGTTCGAGAGCGGCGAGGACGCCGGCATTGAGTGTGGAGCCCGGTCGCGACCTGCATCGGATGCACGCCGATCGCCAGGCGAAGGTCGACAAAAAACCGGGAAACGTCGGCGCGCATCTGCGCCCTGGCCGAGACGCCAAGCGTCTCGCTGTCGCTGCCGCCAGCGCTACCATGCTGCTCTGCATACGCTTGATGGCCGTGCGCCCGAGCGCGATTCTCAACCGGGACGCGCCGCCGCGCGTGGTCGCGATACGCATTCACTGACAAATTACGCCCCAACACCAAAACAAAGTCCGTCGCAGCCCCTGCGCCGGCAACCCTCATCACGAGCTGCATGATGGCAAAATCCGCCGGCATGTCAAAGCCCGACTTCGCGCGCGACTTCACATCACGTTTCGATATCGACGCCGTTTTTTTCGGCAAACTGAGCCAGTTCCGCACGAATGGTGTGACAATCGGTTTTCAACAGTTTTTCGACCTCGTCGGCGAGTTTCTCGGCGTGAAGCGACAAAATCATCGCTTTGACGGGGCCGATCGACAGCAGGCGCCATGGACAGCGAGCGGAATCCAAGTCCGATCAACGTCATGGCATCGATGGGCTTGCCCGCCATCTCACCGCACACGTTCAACGGCACGCGATATTTCCTGGCGGCTTTCACCAGCGTTCTCAGCGCTTTCAGCGGCGCAGCCGACAGCGCATCGTAGCGGCTCGCGACGCGGGCGTTGGTCCGGTCGGAGGCGAACAGGAACTGCAGCAGATCGTTCGAGCCGACCGAGACGAAATCCACTTGCGGCAGGAAGGCTTCCAACTCGAACAGCAGCGCCGGCACCTCGAACATGGCGCCGACCAAAATCTTCGACGGCAACTGATAGCCGTGCTTGGTGAGAAACGCGTTCTCCTTGTCGACCATGGCCCGCATGGCGTCCAGCTCTTCGGCCGCCGTCACCATCGGGATCATGATGCGCAGTTCAGTGCCGGGCGCCGACTTCAACAGCGCGCGCACCTGGATGCGGAACAGTTCCGGCCGGTCCGTCGCCATGCGAATGGCGCGCCAGCCCATAGCCGGGTTCTCTTCCTTCGGCTGACGCAGATAGGGCAGCACCTTGTCGCCGCCGATGTCGAGCGTGCGGAAGACCACCGGCCTGCCGTCCGCTTCCTTGATGACCGCGCGGTAGAGTTGGGTTTGCTTGTCGAGGCGCGGAAAAGCGTCCGACAGCATGAACTGCAATTCGGTGCGGTAAAGTCCGACGCCGTCCGCCCCGCATTCGGCGAGATGCGGCATGTCGACGAGAAGACCGGCGTTCATCTGCAGCGAAATGCGCACGCCGTCCTTGGTGACGGCCGCACGGTCGCGCAAGGCCTGAAAGCGCCGCTGCTTGCGGGCGCGGAAACGGACCTTGTCGGAATAGGCGGAGATGACTTCCGAACTCGGCCGCAAGTGAACTTCGCCGGCCACCGCATCGACGATCGCCGCGTCACCTGCGTTGACCCGCTCGACGACGCCCGTTGCCTGGCCCGATGCGCAACGATGCCCAGCGCCTTGGCGACGACGGCGACGTGGCTCTGGCTGGAGCCGTCCTCGACGACGAGGCCGCGCAGTCTTGTCCGGTCGTAATCCAGAAGTTCGGCGGGGCCCATGGTGCGCGCCACGAGGATGGTGTCGGGCGGCATGGTCGACTGCTGCATCGGCGCTGGTGATGCGGCCCGCGAGGACGCGCATCAGCCGGTCGGAGAGATCGTCGAGATCGCGCTGGCGCTCGCGCCAATAGGGATCGTGCTGGCGCAGCATGCGCGTGCGCATCAGCGTTCTGCACGCGCTCGACCGCGGCTTCCGCCGTCAGCCCGCCTTCGACCGCTTCGCGCAGGCGGCGGTGCCAGCCTTTGTCGTGGGCGAACATGCGGTAGGCTTCGAGAACTTCGCGTGTGCTCGCCGGCCGCCGCCAGTTCCTCGTGCTCGAACATGTCGTCGATGTGCTGACATGAGCTTGTCGAGGGCTTCATTCAGCCGTTCGAGTTCGAGCGCCCGGGTTGTCGGCCATCAGCTGGGTGACGACGATGCGCGGCTCATGCAGCACGATATGGCCGAGCGCGATGCCGTCGGACAGGGCTTCGCCGCTCGATCACCATGGCTGCGATGCGCGAACTCTCGATCGCGGCGCCCGTGCCGGCGACGGCGCCCGAGATCAGGTTCTCGGCGATGACGATGGCGGTCGCCTGAAGGACTTCGACGTCCTCGTCGGAATATTCCTTCGTCGTGCGTGTTCTGCACGACCAGGACGCCGAGGACCTGCCCCGAGCGCTCGATCGGCACGGCGAGCAGCGAATGATAGATTTCTTCGCCCGTCTCGGGCCGGTAGGAAAAGGCCGGGTGGCTCGAGGCCTCGGGCTCGTTGACGGTGACGCCGAGTTCCGCGCAGCGCCCGACAAGACCTTCGCCGCGCTTCATGCGGGTCTTGTGCACGGCGCTCGAGGTTCAGGCCTTCGGTGGCGAAAAGTTCGAGCGAGCCGTCCTGCCGCTTCAGGTAGATCGAGCAGACCTCGGCGACCATGACGCCGGCGATCTGGCGAACGATGCGGTCGAGCCTCTCCTGGCCCTGCTGCCTCGTCGACCATGATCTCGCGCAGGCGGCGCATGATGACGCGCAGCGACGGTTTCGCTCGGTAAGGGTCTTGGATCTTCGCCGCGCCGTGTGGCCATCGCTGCTGCCGCTCATTTTCCGCGCTTTAGGTGCGGGTCCCGTTGCTCAAGACAGCGGCCGCGCCCGTGTGGCGACGGTGACGCCGTCAGTCGCTGTCCAGTCCGTAGGTCGAGTGCAAGGTGCGCACCGCCAGCTCGGCATAGGCCGCGTCGATCAGGACGCTGATCTTGATCTCGGACGTCGAGATGGCGTGAATGTTGATGCCCTTGTCGGAGAGCGCCTTGAACATCTGCGAGGCGACGCCGGCGTGGCTGCGCATGCCGATGCCGATGACCGAAATCTTGACGACGTCGGCCGAGCTCTTGACCTCGAATGGCCCGATATCGGCCTTGGCCTTTTTCAACACTTCGAGGGCGCGGGGAAGTTCGGCCGCCTGGATGGTGAACGTCATGTCCGTCTGCTTGCCGTCGGGCGTGACGTTCTGGACGATCATGTCGACGTTGATGTTGGCGTCGGCAAGCGGCCCGAAGATGCGCGCGGCGACGCCCGGCTTGTCGTCGACCTTGAGGATGGTGACCTTGGCCTCGTCCTTGGCGTAGGCAATGCCGCTCACGACCTGCTGTTCCACGATTTCATCCTCGTCGCAAACGATTGTGCCGATATTCTCGAGATTGTTCATGTCGACGGCCTGCATGGCCTCGGGCGCCACGAAGCTCGAAAGCACGCGCGTTCTGACCCTATAGACCATGGCCAGTTCGACCGAGCGAGTCTGCAGAACCTTCGAGCCTAGCGACGCCATCTCCAGCATCTCTTCGTAGGAGATCTTCGGCAACCGCCGGGCCTTGGGCACGATGCGCGGGATCGGTCGTGTAGACGCCGTCGACGTCGGTGTAGATGTCGCACACGTCGGCCTTGAGCGCGACGGCCAGCGCAACGGCGCGAGTATCCGAGCCGCCGCGGCCGAGCGTCGAGATGCGGTTCTCGTTCGGCTCGATGCCCTGGAAGCCGGTGACGACCGCGATCTCGCCGCCGTTGATGCGACGCATGATGTCGTCGCCGGGAATGTCGAGGATGCGGGCCGAGCCGTGCGCGGCACTGGTCTTGACCGGGATCTGCCAGCCGGTCCACGAGCGGGCCTTGAGCCCATGATCCTGCAGCGCAATAGCCAGGAGGCCGGCCGTCACCTGCTCGCCGGTCGCGACGACGGCGTCGTATTCCTTGCTGTCGGCGAGACGCTTGGGGATAGCTTCCTTCACCCAGGCGACGAGCTGGTTGGTGACCCCCGACATGGCCGAGACGACGACCGCCACCTTGTTGCCGGCATCGACCTCGCGCTTGACGTGGCTTGGCGACGTTGCGGATGCGCTCGATGTTGGCGACCGAGGTGCCGCCGAATTTCATCACCACGACTGCCATAGCGCTTCGCCGCTTCCGGTTCCCAAAAATTGTTCACCCGCGCCGAAGCAGCAGGACCGTGCCTCTTGCAGATACTCGGACAAAGGCGCCGGCGGCGACGCGGTCGAGCCTAACCCCTCTACGCTTAACCGAAAATCTCATGAGACGGTCGCTTCTTAGCGGCATCGCCGAGGTGCCGCAACTGGAGAGACGAGGGGATATCGCCTGCAACTTGACAATCCGGCTGGAAGTCCGGCGAGTATCGGGCCTATCAGGAGGCGAAACGTGTCCAAGTCCACTGCCAGTGTGGGTGAAACCGATCGGCCCAGGGGACCGACGCTCGACCCCGACGAGGTCGCGCGCTTTTCCCGTATCGCCGCCGAGTGGTGGGACCCCAAGGGCAAATTCAGACCACTGCACCAGATCGGGCCGCCGCGACTGGCGTTCATCCGCGAACACGTCTGCCGGCATTTTAAGCTCGATTCCGGCGCCTTGAGACCGCTCGGCGGCCTCAACGTGCTCGACATCGGCTGCGGCGGCGGGCTCATCGCCGAACCCCTGACACGCCTTGGCGCCAGGGTCACGGCCATCGATCCGGCGGAGCGCAATATTGCGATCGCGAAGGAGCATGCCGGCCCCCAAGGGCTGCAAATCGATTACCGCGTCGCGCGGGTGGAAGACGTGGCGGCAGCGGGCGAAACCTTCGATCTCGTCACCTGCCTCGAAGTCGTGGAGCACGTGCCGGACGTCGCCGCTTTCATCGCCGAGTGCGCCAAGGTGGTGCGGCCCGGCGGGCTCGCGGTCTTCTCCACCATCAACCGCACGATGAAGGCCTGGGCGCTGGCCATCGTCGGCGCCGAGTACGTGCTGCGACTGGCTGCCGCGCGGCACGCATCAATGGGACCGCTTCGTGACGCCGGAGGAACTCGCACGCCACTCGACGGCCGCGGGTCTCGAGGCGCCGCAGTTCGAAGGCATGGTCTACAATCCGCTGATGGACGTCTGGTCGCGTAGCGCCGACACCGACGTCAACTACCTCGCGGCGACGACGAAGCCCGGGTGATGCGGCAGGTGAGAATGCGGGGCAGAAATTGGTACCGCCTCCCAGAATTGAACCGGGGACCTCCGGATCCACAATCCGGCGCTCTAACCATCTGAGCTAAGGCGGCAAACGCATGTGGGGGCCGACAATGCGCGACCGCTCCCGGCCCTAAAAGGCGCTTTGGCCCCCGATCGTCAAGAGAAAAACGCCCTATGGTGCCGGGCGCGGCGCATCGCCCCGGCCGGGGGTGGGAACGATCAGGCTTTGGGCTGCGACTTGTGGGCAGCGTCACCGATGAGCCGCGTGATCTCCTGGGCCTGCTTGCCATAGACCTCGAGTTGCTCCTGCGCGTAGCGGGTCTGGATCTCCAGGTACTCTCGCAAATCGCGGGCATGGGCGAGATCGGTCGCAAGGCGGAAATTGGATTCGATGTTCGATTGCGCGTACTGCAGGGCCTTGGCCTGGATTTCGAGGGCGCTTTGCGTCATCGCCCCTTGCGACTTGGCCATGGTCTCCTGGGCTTTGCGCATCAGCCCAACCACCTGCTCGTAAGCCTGGCGAACCTGATTGACGTTGCGTTCCGCCATTTCGCGGACGGGGGCGGGGATTTCAAACTGAGGCGTCTCGTACATCGTCGTCGCTCCTAGTCATTCTTGATGGGGGCGAGATCGAGCCGTTTGCGATCAGGCGTCGGCTGAGAGCCCGCGGCTCTGGAAATGCCCATATTTTATGTCAGGAACTATAGCGGCAGGCTTCTCGCGGCACACTCAATTTCACATGTTGGCCGCGAAATTCGGCGAAAACCCGATAGACGTTCACAGCCCGACGCTATAACACTCTAAAGAAATTGGCGAATTTCGAATGAGCATGCGACGCGCCGAGAGCAACGGGCATTCCGGGATGGGCGGCCTCGAAGGGCTGCTTGAACCGGGTGACGCCCCGTCTTTCCTGATCGATCCGATCCGCTCGACCCTCGAGGCGGCAAATGCCGCGGCGCGCCGGATTTTCCGTTTGACCAGCGCCGATGTGCTGCCGCGCGCCCTCGACAGCGCCATGCCGGCGCTCATCCGCTTACGCCAGGTGCTGGCGAACGCGCGTCCGGCAAAATCGGAGACCTTGAACTTCTGGGTTTCCGGCGCAATGACGACCATGCCGTCGGCGCTGGCGCTGATCGAAGCCCCCGACGGCCGAACGCTGATCCTCGTTTGTGGCGCCAGCGCCGGATCGGACGGCAATCGCAGCAAGTCGAAGCAGGCGCCGGCGATCGACGAGCCTCAACCGTCCGCGACGCCGGATGCGACGGCCGCTGCGAACGCCTCTACTCCGGCATCGCCGCCGCCGCGCCCACGCAGCGATGCCGAAACGCTGCGCGAAATCGCGCGCCGCATCCGCGAGGGGCAACCGGCGCGCCAGACGCCGCTGGCCGCGGCTCCAATACTTGCGTCGCCGAACTCAGAGTCTGCCTTCCATGTGGCGCCGCTCGATCCCGCACGCCCGATACACGCGACCTCGACCGTCCGTCGACGGCTCAAACCGAAGCGGCGCCGAATGCACAAAGCCTGGCGCAGATCGCGCACGAGCTGAAAACGCCCTTGAGCGCCATTGTCGCGGCATCCGAAATCATGCGCGACCAGCGTCTCGGCGCCATGGGCAACGAGCGCTATCTCGACTACGCAAATGACATCCATCAAAGCGCCCGACACGCCCTCGACGTGGTCGATGCCATGCTTCGACGCGGCGCCGGCGACACAGGCACCGCCGTTATCTCGGCTGTCGATAAAATTGCCCGCGACGCGGTTTCCGTCATGCGGCCCTTGGCCGAGGCGGCGCGGGTCGGCCTATTCGTACGTTCCGACAAGGGCCGGCTCGAGGTGTTGGCGAACGCGACGTCCGTGCGCCAGATCCTCTTCAACCTGATCAGCAACGCCTTGAAGTTCACGCCCGCGGGCGGCGAAATACATGTGCTGAGCGGGTTTCTCGACGACGGCTCGGTTTACCTCGTCGTGCGCGACACGGGCTCCGGCATGGACGAGGCCGCGATTGCACGCGCCTTCTTCGCCGACAGCGAAGAAGGAACGCCGCGGCCAGGCGGCGGCTATGGTTATGGCCTGCCGCTGGTGCGCCGGTTGGCCATCGACATGGGCGCCGCCCTGGAAGTCGACAGCGCGCCGGGGAAGGGCACTGCGATCCTGCTGTCGTTTCCCCACGCCATTGGATAGGGCCTCTGCGCCGCGAAAACGCATCGCAGAACTCGGCCGCCACGCTTGCTGATAATTATAAGAATTCTAAGCTGGTACGGCGTCGAACTTTAGACATGTGAAGTGTTGACCATCGCCATTGGCCAAGGCTAACTGGCAGCCAAGCGCCACTGTGCGCCCGGCGCGGCATGGGCCGCGTCAAGCCGATACCGGGGCCTTGAACCCCGATTATTGGAGCAAAAAATGATCAAGTTTTCTCGCGCGGTTCCGCGCGCGCTCCTCTCCCTCGCCGTTGTGTTGGCCGCACTCTCTTCCGCTGCTCGCGCCGAAGAGAGCGTCAACATCTACTCCTATCGCGAGCCCAAACTCATCGATCCGCTGCTCGAGCGCCTTCACGGCCAAGACGGGCATCAAGACCAACGTCGTCTTCGCCGGTACCGGCCTCGTCGAGCGCATGGTGGCCGAAGGCAAGAACAGTCCCGCCGACGTTCTGCTTGACCAACGAATTCGGACTGCTCATTCAAGCCGTCAACGCCAACGTCACTGCAGCCCGTTTCTTCCCCGACGATCGAAAAGCATATTCCGGCCGAACTCCGCGATCCGCAAGGCCACTGGATCGCGCCTCACGCGCCGCGCCCGCATCGTCTACGCCTCCAAAGAGCGCGTGCAGCAGGACGACGATCACATATGAGGAACTGGCCGACCCCAAGTGGCGCGGCAAGATCTGCTCGCGCTCGGGACAGCACACTTACAACGTCTCGCTGATCGCCGCGATGATCGCGCACCTGGGTGAGGAGAAGGCGGAAGCCTGGCTCAAGGGCGTCCAGGCCAACCTGGCGCGCAAACCCGCCGGCGGCGACCGCGAACAGGTGCGCGACGTGAAGGCCGGTCTCTGCGACCTCGCCATCGGCAACACCTACTACATGGTCGCCATGCAAAAGTCGCCCGATCAGAAGGTCTGGGCGGACGCGGTGAAGATCCTCTTTCCCAACGCCGGCGGACCGCGGCACGCACGTCAACATTTCCGGAATGTCGCTGATCGCCGAATGCGCCGAACAAGGCGAATGCGCTGAAGCTCATGGAATTTCTGGTCTCGGACGAGGCGCAGCAGATCTACGCCGACGCCAACGGCGAATATCCGGCGGTTCCGGGCGTCAAGGCGTCCGACTTCGTCAACTCCTGGGGGCCGCTGAAGCCGGACCCCCTGCCGCTCGCAAAAATTGCCGACCTGCGGAAGAAAGCCTCCGAACTGGTCGACAAAGTCCACTTCGATGCCGGGCCCGGGTCGTGATCGCGACGCCCGCGTTTTACGTCCCGGAAAATGCTTTCAATTGCATCAGCGTCGAGTGAGAACATCCATGAGAAATTCCTCTTCGAACGGCTTTCCCCGCGCCGGCGCGCAACCCGCCCGCGTCGTACCGTTTCCCGGCCGCAGGCCGGAGCGCCTCGTCGGTTTCGGCTTCCGCTGCTGGCTTTCGGGCCTCGAGACCGGCGACATGGGCTCTTGGGAAAACGCCTGGAACGCCTATGAGTATGCGACGGGAAGGAGGCGGCGAAGCATCTCGTGCTTCGGCTCGCCGCCTTTGTGCGCGCCGTCAAGGGCTCGGCTGAGCGCGACATCGAATTCTATCCGGCGGCGTGCCGGGGCTTCTGCCGCGACGAATGCCTGGCGATCTCGATCATCGCGGCGAGCCAGCACGACGCCCGCGCCGAACTGTGCGCCTGCGCCGCGGCGCTGACGGGCTGCGACGATATCGGCGACACCATTCATTGCGCCCAGGCCTTCGCCTTCGAACTGAAGGACGTAAAGCAAATGCTGAGCGCCTCCTCGATCTGCCCGGCGAATTGCCCGCTCTTTTCCGGCCAGCGGAAGCTCCAGTGACAAAAGGCGCGCGAAACCGATGACCATCGCCCCGCCCGTCGAGCGACGCGCGTTGCCTCTCACCGCTGTGCAAGGCCGTTGCCAGCGGCAGTCGCGGCGGCTGAGATCGGCGCTGGCCAACGCCCGCCACGCGCCCGGGTGGTCGGGCGCCGCACTGCTGCTGGCGATGCTCGCGGCAGTGCCGGTCGTTTCCGTGGTGGCGATTGCGATGCGCGAAAGCAGCGGAACCTGGTCGCATTTGGCCGCGACGGTGCTGCCGGCGGCGCTCGCCAACACCTTCTGGCTGATCCTGGGCACCGGCGCGCTGACGCTCGTCACCGGCACAGGCGCCGCGTGGCTCGTCACCATGTACCGCTTTCCAGGCCGCGCATTGGCCGACCGGTTGCTGGTGCTGCCGCTCTCCATGCCGGTCTATATCGTCGCCTACGCCTATGCCGATCTTCTCGACTATGCCGGGCCCGTGCAGAGCCTGCTGCGCGACGTCCTGGGCGCCAAACAACCGCACGATTACTACTTTCCCGACATCCGCTCGTTGCCTGGCGCCATCGTCGTGTTCGCGAGCGTCCTCTACCCCTATGTCTACCTCGCAGCGCGCGCCAGTTTCGTGCAGCAATCGATCTGCGTGCTCGAGGTCGCCAGAACGCTCGGCCGCAGTGCGCTCTCCGCCTTCTGGTCGGTCGCCTTACCGATGGCGCGCCCAGCGCTCGCCGCCGGTCTCGCGCTCGTGCTCATGGAAGTGCTGAATGATCTCGGCGCCGTGCAGTATCTCGGCGTCGAAACGCTGTCGGCAAGCGTCTTTGCGACCTGGACGCAGCGCGGCGACCTGACGGGCGCGGCACAGATCGCCGGCGTCATGCTCATCGTCATCTTCGCCCTGCTCATCGCCGAACGCATCGCACGGGGCGAAGGGACGATCGAGGACACGACCGGGCGCTACCGCGCCATTCCGTTCGAGACGCTGAGCGGCTGGCGCGGCGTATTGGCCCTCGCCATTGCCGGCTTTCCCTCGCTCATCGGCTTCTTTCTGCCCTTCGCGGTGCTGGCCAACCACGCCCTGGCACAACTTCCAGACGGCCTTTCTGCCGCTTACTTCGCCGCCGTGCGCAACAGCCTGCTGCTGGCCGCGGCCACCGCGTTCGTCACGATCGTCTTTGCGGTTATTTTCGGCTACGCGGCGCGGGTCGCGAAGAACGCCTTCACCTCCGGCGCCAAGCGGTTGCCTCGCTCGGCTATGCGCTGCCGGGAACGGTGCTCGCCATCGGTCTCTTCATCCCGCTCGCCGCCTTCGACAACGCCGTCGATGCCTGGATGCGCGCGACAGTCTCGGTATCGACCGGCCTGATGCTATCCGGCTCGCTCTTCGCCGTAACGGCGGCCCTGGTGATCCGCTTTCTCGCGGTCGCCATCGGCTCGATCGAAGTCCGGGCTGGAGCGCATCTCGCCCAACCTCGACGCGGCGGGACGGGCGCTCGGAGCCAGCGCATTTGCGATCATGCTGCGCGTGCATCTGCCCGATGCTCGTGCCGGCACTCGGCGCGGCGGCGCTGCTGGTGTTCGTCGATGCCATGAAGGAGCTGCCGGCGACGCTGCTGTTGCGACCGCTCGGGTTCGATACGCTCGCGACCCATGTTTACGGGCTCGCGGCGGCAGAGCGGCTGGAAGAAGCGACGCTCGGCGCCATCAGCATCGTGCTCGCCGGCCTGCTGCCGGTGCTGCTGCTTCACCACACCATCGCCGGCGGGCGGACGGGCGCCAAGCGCGGAACGAGCTCGTGACGATCATAAGCCGCCAGAGTGCGGGTAGGTCGGGATGCTTCCGCCAGATTGCGGGCGCCCGAAAGCGCCCGCTCCGATTTTCTCGTCACTATTTAACCGGTTCGGTTCCGGCGCGGCTTTACCAGCTGCGGCGCGGGCCGTTGTCGATATGGAACAGGCCGCCGCCGTAGTGCTTCAGGCCGCCGACGAGCCGCTGTCGCGGAGATAAGCGTAAACGGCGCGGACATTGCCGAAAACGCGGAAGTCGGCGGCGTCACCGCTGAGGTGCTTGGACTTTGGCGCGCCGCCAACCGAGCGGTTGTGGCCCTTGCTGCGGCAGGTCGAGTTGACGGTCAGCGGGCCGAAGTTCGACGCAACCGCGTAGAGGACGGCCTTGATGCCGCTGTCGAGGCAGCCCGAAGAGGCAGACCAGCTCACCTTGCCGCCCGACAGGCTCTTCTTGGACGTTTCATAACCACCGTACGCCGCACCACCGAGGGCGGCGACCTTGTAGCCCTTCTTTTTCTTCTTGGGCTCGCTCGGCCTCGGCATAGCCGCCGAGCTTCTTGGTCGACACACTTGCGTTCGACTTGCTGAGGCTCTTGGCGCTGTACTTTTTGTGGCTGGATTTCTTACTGAAGCTGATCTTCTTATAACCGGAGGTCTTAGCCTTGGCCGGTTCGTTCTGCTCCCAGAAAGGCTTGTCGTCGGCGCGCGCGGCACCACCCGATATCGCCAAAAAAGTGCCGAATGCCAAAAGCACTGCGGTAGAAATTCGCCGCAAGGCGGCAAACCGGCCCGAGCCGGCGGTACGCATACTCATTTTGGGTCTCTCCCATTTGAGGCCCAGTGGCGCCGCAAACTCCGGAGCGCTGGTCCCAACCCTATGCCCATCACGTCAACACAGAGCGCGTACACGGGAGTTTTGCCAAAGACTACAATAAATTAACTCGATTGGTTAACTTGAAAGAAGAACTGTATTGCAAAGAATTCGAGTATTTAATCCGGGGCCGGGAAGTCTTGGCAATGACTGTATAGTTTGCTGATCCTTCGCAGAGATCACGTTTAAGCGAAATATTAATCAAGACTGACAGGCAAAGTCGCGTCAACCCGCCGCAATTTCTATTTGGTTCCTCGGAAACTTCACAAGTATTCGCACAGACTAAGGTCTGTCTCCGGCGCCCGCCGCTTGCTGGCGCGCCGAGGTCAAGATGGTCGTGACGACGCCGGCGGCAATGGCAGCCGGGATGGCAATCAGCACGAACGCGGCCGGCTTCAGGCCCCACCAGTTGGCGATCACTGTAGCGTGGCGGTGGAGTTGCGCTTGTGCCTCGGCGCGGGCCGCCGCATCGGTCGCAGCGGCAAGCGCACTCTCGAGTTCGTGGAAGCGGTGCATGGCGGCCGGCGGCGCATTCGACCATGAGCCCGACACGTCGAGCAGCATGACCGGGAGAAGGCGCACACCAACAATGTATAGGCCGGCACAAAGGAAGCCGGTGAGCAACGTCGCGACGGCGCCCGGCGCGTTGAACCGGCGCCAGTAAAGAGCCAGCAGCAGGCATGGAAAAATCGAAGCAGCGATGAGCGCCAGGCCCTCGGCTGCAAGCGAGGGAAGGTCGGCTCTGGCGAAAGCCGCGAGTGCCACGGCGGCGAGCAGCAGCGCCACCCCGATGCTGATACCACGCACATCAACGGCAGCACTCGGCTCGACGACGGGGGCGCGGCGCGCATCCGCTTCGGCCGCAATAAAACCAGCAAGAATGGCATGGCCGCCGGCGAGCCCCGCGGTCAAAGCGCCGAGCACCAGCAACAGCCAGAGCGGTCCCTCGATACCCGACACCTTGGCGGCGGCGAAGAGATAGCTGTCGGTGCCAAAGGTAAGGTCCTGCAGGCGAAGTAGGCCCTTGTGTCCCTGCACTTTGGCGCAGGCGGCGGCGAGATCGGCGGTTGAACCCGAGCCGGCGCCACAGACGTCGAGCCACCCGCGGGCGCTCGCGGCGGTGATTGACGGGGGTAAGGCATTTACCTTGACGCCGGTTTGCAGGAAGCCGGCTATGGCCGCCCGCGTGAAGGCTGCGAATGGCGCCAGGCCGCACAGGAACAGCGCGACGAGCGCCGTCGTAATGGTCGCCCGGCGCACGGCCTCGCCCGGCTTGACCACCGATTGCGATAAGTGCCGGCCCAGAAACTGCGGCAGGGCGGCGATGCCGAAGGCGACAGCCAGGACGATGCCGGCAAAGTTCCAGTTGGAGAGCTGCAGGAAGGGCGAGGTCAGGGGCTTCAAGGCCCTGAAATCCGCGAGCTTCTGACCGATGAGCCCTTGCTCGAGCGTCGCCACGTCCTGCAGGGCGAAGCCGTAGGACCAGTAGGGCAACGGCAGGCGATGCTGAAACAGCGCCATCATGACCAGCGGCGTGCTGAAGGCGACAAGCAAGGCACCGTAGACGAGACCGCGGGGCCGTTGTCGTTCCTCGCGCATCGCCACCGCCAGCCAGACGAGGCAGAGCAAAGTCGCGGCGGCAGCAAGCGCTTGCGAAAGTTCGAACCCAACAAGCGCCTGGATTGCCAGACCGAGGCCGCGGATGTCTGCGGCGAGAAGAAAGACGGACGCAATAGCAATAATCGCGAGCACCAGAAGGCGCGGCCAGGGCCCCTCGAAACGCGATGAGCAAAAGGTCGAGATGCTACGGCCCGGATAGAGCACGTATCGGGGAGCGAAAAGGATGCTCATCAGCGCCAGTCCAGCCGTGAGGCCAAGCGGATAGGAGAGGGCGTCGAAGCCGATCTGCGCGATCAATCCGGCAAAGCCGATGAAGCCGGCGCTGGCGATGCACTCGCCGGCAAAGGCGAGCGGCGCGAATATACCCTCGCGGCCGTGGTCGCCGCCGGCCCTCCAGGTGAAGTAAACGGCCAGCCCCGCAAGCCCCATCAGTGAACCTTGCGCCGCAAACCAGAAGCCGAGCGGGAATCCGGCAACATGCACCACGTTGAGTGTCAACGCCGCAAGTGGAACGGCCAAAGCCAGGAAGGCCCAGAGCAGGGTCGATAGAATAGTCAGGCGCCGCGTCGGCCTGCTCGCACCCGCAACATCGCCGTCGCTCATCCAAGGCTCCCCACCTCTTCCCGTGGTTGTTCTTTTGGCTAACGATAGCGTTTCGATCAAGGCGGCAATTGACGCCAACGGTGCGTTAGTTCAGGCTGTTGGAAATCAGGCAATAAAGACCTGAACTTGGGGAGGTCCGACTGGGCATGAGCACGAGGGTGGCAATCCGCGCCGGCCATGCTGCCGGCCGAATGCGGCTAACCGTGGTGTGTCTCCTCCCCCAAGACAGCAAATTCGCGAACGTCGAGACCGCTGGCCATGCACCCGGCGCATCTCGGTCACGTCCTGGGAGGATCGGATGCAACTGCAAGAAAAGATCGAGCGAAACCCAAAATATTCGGAGCTCGTTCACCGCCGCAAGAGCCTCGGCCTGACCTTGTCCGCCATCATGCTGGTGATTTACTTCGGCTTCATTCTGCTGGTCGCCTATGCGCCGCAGTTGCTGGCGACGCCGCTTGCCGGCGGTTTGACCACCATCGGCATCCCCGTCGGACTGTTCGTCATACTTTCGGCTTTCGTGCTGACCGGCATCTACGTCTGGAAAGCCAACGCCGAATTCGACACGCTCACGCACGAAATCGTCCAGGAGTCGAAACAATGATCGTCCGGAATATCCTCTGTGCCGCGGCGGCATTGCTCGCCTTCGCCACCCCGGCCCTCGCCGACGCCATTTCGGGCGAAGTCCAGAAACAAGACATCAACTACCACGCCATCATCATGTTCGGCATTTTCGTGGCGATGACGCTGGTCATTACCTATTGGGCGGCCAAGCGCACCAAGTCGGCCTCGCAGTATTACGCCGCCGGCGGCGGCATCACCGGGCTACAGAACGGCTTGGCCATTGCCGGCGACTACATGTCGGCCGCATCCTTCCTCGGCATTTCGGGCCTCGTCTACACCTCGGGTTACGACGGGCTCATCTATTCCGTCGGCTGGCTGGTCGGCTGGCCCATCGTGACGTTCCTAATCGCGGAGCCGCTGCGCAACCTCGGCCGCTTCACCTTTGCCGACGTCGCCTCGTTCCGCTTTTCCCAGACCCCGATCCGCATCCTCGCGGCCTGCGGCACGCTGGTCACGGTCGCCCTCTACCTCATCGCCCAGATGGTTGGTGCGGGAACCCTCATCAAGCTCCTCTTCGGCCTCGACTATTACGTCGCCGTGGCCATCGTCGGCGTCTTGATGATCACCTACGTCACCTTCGGCGGCATGGTCGCGACGACCTGGGTGCAGATCATCAAGGCCTGCCTGCTCTTGGGCGGCGCCACGTTCATGGCGTTCATGGTTCTCTACAAATTCGGCTTCAGCCCGGAAGCGCTGTTCGCCAAGGCCGTCCAGGTCCATCCGAAGGCCGCCAAGGACGGTGTCGCGGGCGCCAACCCGGCGGCGATCATGGGACCGGGATCTCTGATTTCGAACCCAATCTCGGCGATTTCTCTTGGCCTCGCGCTGATGTTCGGCACGGCCGGCCTACCCCATATCCTGATGCGGTTCTTTACCGTGGCCGACGCCAAGACGGCGAGGAAGTCGGTGTTCTATGCCACGGGCTTCATCGGCTACTTCTACATCCTGACGTTCATCATCGGCTTCGGCGCCATCACGCTGGTGTCGACCGATCCGGCCTATCTCGACGCCGGCATCTTGGAGAAGTCCAAGAGTACCATCGATGCCATCAAAGGCGGCTCCAACATGGCCGCCATCCATCTCGCCAATGCCGTCGGCGGCGACTTGTTCCTAGGCTTCATAGCCGCGGTGGCCTTCGCCACCATTCTGGCGGTGGTCTCGGGATTGACGCTGGCTGGCGCCTCGGCGATCAGCCACGATCTCTATGCCACGGTCGTCAAGAGCGGCAAGGCCAACGAGCAGGACGAGATCCGCGTTTCCAAGATCGCGACCGTCGTGCTCGGTATCCTGGCCATCGGCCTCGGCATCGTGTTCGAGAAGGTCAACGTCGCCTTCATGGTCGGTCTCGCCTTCGCGGTTGCCGCGTCGTGTAACTTCCCGGTTCTGCTGATGTCGATGATGTGGAAGGGAATGACGACGCGCGGCGCGGTGATCGGCGGCTTCCTCGGGCTGGTTACGGCGCTGGTCGGCGTCGTGCTCTCGCCCGGCGTCTGGGAAGCCGTGCTCGGCCATCCCAAGGGCTCGGCGCCCATTCCCTACACCAACCCGGCGCTGTTCTCCATGTCGCTTGCGTTCGGAGGCATCTGGCTGTTCTCGGTCCTCGACCGCAGCGCCCGCGCAGCCCTCGATCGCGCCGGCTACGCGGCGCAGTACCTGCGCTCGCAGACAGGCATCGGCGCGGTCGGTTCGGCGTCCCACTAGGGCCGTCGGCATCGCTGGATCGCGCGTGCGGCTCGTAAGTGAATGCGATATCGGGAGCGGTGGTCTTTTCAGGAGACCGCCGCTCCCGAATTTTTTGCGCACTGGGATGCGGTAAGAATTCCGCTGCGGGCGGCGCGATGCCGGCTGAAGCGCGCGGCGCAAGATCCGCTGAAGATTTCCGGGTGCAAATGCAGGCCGAGCCAAATCAGCCCACGCCAAAAAAGAATGGGGCGGCGCACATGATGCACCACCCCAATCTGTATGCGTCCCTAGACTTGGACCCTAATTCTTTTTTTTGAGCTTCGGGCCGGCCCAGGCACCGAATGCGGGCGCACCATGCAACAAGACCGAACCTGCGTCAAGACGGCGCGCGCAGAGAATTTTTCTTGCATCCGGATGGATTATTTTCCGTTGCCGCTCGTTAGTGGTGGTCGTGTTCGGCGTGGCCGCCGGCCGATTTCTCGTCATCTGCGACAGGTTGATGACTCATGCCATGTGGGCCCGTGGCGCCAGGCGGTTCGACCGTCGCGTCGATGTCGATTGCACCGGCCTTCTCAAACGTAAGCGTCAACTTCACGAGGTCACCCTCTTTCAGAGGTGCCTTCAAATCGAGCAGCATGATGTGGTCGCCCGATGGCTTCAGGACGCGCAATTCGCCGGCTTTGACTTCGAGCACTTCGACGCGGCGCATCTTCATGACGTCGCCGTCCATGATGTGGGTATGAATTTCCGCCCGCCCGGCCGCCGGCGTCGAAACCGATAGGAGTTTGTCGCCGGCACTTTCCTTGCTGGCCAGCAGCTCGAGGAATGCCGCGGTCAGCGTCGAACCACCTGGATTGGCCCTAACCCAAGGGTGAGCGACGGTCACGCCCTTGCTGGCGGCTTCATGCGCTCCGGCAGGCGCTGCCAACTGTAGTCCCGCGACCAGGACCAGCGCGCGCAATAATTTCTGCATGTTCGTCTCCGGCTTTCGATGATCTGCTTGATCGTGGTGAACAGGGCTCTCGGCGGTCATATCCTGGCCATTCGCCCCTCCGGTGCCCGCACTCCGGGTCAAATTTACGATGCCGTAACCACGTCTGTGAGGTGGGGGTCGAACGGCGCTAAACTGGCCCGAGTTGTGATAGTCTACAAGCGGTCTCATCAGCGCACTCCGGGTGGTAGTGAATTGTCGCAAAAACGTATTCTGCTGATCATCGGCGGCGGCATCGCGGCCTATAAGTGCCTCGACCTGATCCGCCGCCTGCGCGAGCGCGGTTTTGCCGTGCGCACCGTGATGACCAAGGCGGCACAGGAATTCGTGACGCCGCTATCGGTCGGCGCGCTGACCAACGAGCGCGTGTTTACCGATTTGTTCAACCTCGACGACGAGCGCGAGATCGGCCACATCCGCTTGGCGCGCGACCCCGATCTGATCGTGGTTGCGCCCGCGACCGCCGATCTCTTGGCCCGCATGGCCGGGGGCCATGCCAACGACCTCGCAACCAGCGTCCTCCTGGCGACGGATAAGCCGGTATTGGCCGTACCGGCAATGAACCCGCGCATGTGGTCCAACCCGGCGACCCGGCGCAACGTGGCGCAACTTGTCAAGGATGGGGTGACATTCCTCGGTCCGGTCAGCGGCGAAATGGCAGAGCGAGGCGAAGCCGGCCTTGGCCGCCTGGTCGAGGTCCCGGACATTGTAGCAGCGATCGACGAGTTGACTGGCAGTGTTGAGAGTCGAGACGCCGAGGCGGCCGGCGAATTTGCGCCGAACCTTCCCCGCGGCGTACTTGCCGGACGGCATGTGCTCGTCACCGCCGGTCCGACGCACGAGCCGATCGACCCCGTGCGCTATATCGCCAATCGTTCGTCCGGCAAACAGGGCTTCGCCATTGCCGCGGAAGCCGTGCGCCTTGGAGCCCGCGTCACGCTCGTCAGCGGCCCCGTCTCGCTTGCCGATCCGACGGGCGCGAGGGTCGCGCGCGTGGTGACGGCTGCCGAAATGCTCGAAGCGGTCGATGCAGCTCTGCCCGCCGACATCGCCGTTTTCGCCGCCGCGGTCGCCGACTGGCGCATCGCAAAGCCCAATACGGAAAAGATCAAGAAGAAGAGCACGGACGCCGGAGCGCCCAATCTGAAGCTTGACCGAGAACGCTGACATCCTGAAGACAATCGCCCATGCCAAGGCACGCCGTCCGCGCCTCGTCATCGGCTTTGCGGCCGAGACGGAGGACGTGCTGGCGAACGCCAAGAAGAAGCTCAAGAGCAAGGGCGCGGACTGGATTGTCGCCAATGACGTCTCGCCCGAAACCGGCATCATGGGCGGCGATCGCAACACGGTGAAACTGATCTCGGCGTCGGGCGTCGAAAGCTGGCCGGAGATGACAAAGGAAAAGGTCGCGGCACTGTTGATGGAGCGTGCCGCCTCCAGCCTGAACCGCAGCAAGGCGGCGGCCGAATGAAAAAGGCGAAGGTCGCTGCTGCGAAAAATTCAAGCCGAAAGAGGCTCGAGGTGATGCGCCTTGCCCATGGCCAGGGCTTGCCCATACCGGCTTACCAGAGCGCTCTTGCGGCCGGCTTCGACCTAGTGGCCGCTGTTGCGAAAGAGACGCCTTTGGTGCTGGCCCCCGGGGCCTCGGCCGTGGTGCCGACGGGGCTCGCCATGGCGCTGCCCGCAGGTTTCGAGGCTCAGGTGCGGCCGCGCTCGGGACTTGCCGCAAAATACGGCGTCACCGTCCTCAACAGCCCGGGCACGATCGATGCCGACTACCGCGGCGAGGTTGGCGTCATCTTGATCAACCATGGCCGCTCTGCCTTCACGGTTCACCGCGGCGACCGGATCGCGCAAATGGTCGTTGCACCGGTCGTCCAAATTCGCCTTGCCGAAGTCACGGCATTGCC
Source organism: uncultured Alphaproteobacteria bacterium (assembly GCA_963732525.1). GTDB lineage: Bacteria > Pseudomonadota > Alphaproteobacteria > Rhizobiales > Hyphomicrobiaceae > Hyphomicrobium_B. The sequence goes on along the minus strand of CAVSZX010000010.1, from coordinate 125,243 downwards.
CGCCACAGCGCGTGGCAAGGGCGGTTTCGGCTCGACCGGCATCGGACACGCAGATGTGCAGCGAAACCCAGATAAGAAGGACATTCCGGGTAAAGTGAGAACCGCGAAAACCGCCACCCGTCGTCGGGCAGACGCGAAGAAACGCACCCCCGCCTGAACCGGGGCGCAGAAGATCGTTTCGCTTCAGCCCCTTGAGCCAGGGCGCGTTCCCTGCAACAAGCTATCGCCAAGAACTGAGGCGGCACCCACTTCGTGAATCGGTGGGCCGCCACCCAGGCAACATTCGCATTGGAACGCCAGATGAGCCAGACTGAGATCAAGACGCTTGCAGCCACCAAATCGTGGGGGCGCGGCCGAGTCTACGAGAACATCGCCGAGACGATCGGCCATACGCCGCTGGTCAAGCTCTCCAAGGTCAAGGCCGCCGCGAAGCTCAAGGCCGACATTCTGATGAAGCTCGAGTTCTTCAATCCGCTGTCGTCGGTGAAAGACCGCATCGGCGTCTCGATGATCGACACGCTCGAAGCCCAAGGCCGCATCACGCCCGGCAAGTCGGTGCTCATCGAGCCGACCTCTGGCAATACAGGCATCGGCCTCGCATTCGTTGCGGCGGCACGCGGCTACCGCCTCATCCTGGTGATGCCGGAGACCATGTCGATCGAGCGGCGCAAGATCCTGGCGCATCTCGGCGCCGAACTGGAATTGACGCCGGGTCCTGGCGGCATGCCGGCCGCCGTCGCCCGTGCCGAAGAAATGGCGAAGACCATTCCGAATGCCGTCATCCCCGCACAGTTCGACAATCCCGCCAATCCGCTGGTGCACGAGCTGACCACGGCGGAAGAGATCTGGAACGACACGCACGGCAAGGTCGATGCCCTCGTCATCGGCGTCGGCACCGGCGGTACGCTGACCGGCTGCGGGCGCGTATTGAAACCCAGGAAGCCGAGCCTCAAGATCATTGCCGTCGAACCTTCGACGAGCGCCATCCTGTCGGGCGGCCAGCGCGGCCCGCACAAGATCCAGGGCATCGGCGCCGGCTTCGTGCCGACGATCCTCGATACCAAGCTCATCGACGAAATCCTCACCGTTCCGAGCGAAGCCGCCCTCGAAATGTCGCGCATGCTGGCGCGCGTCGAGGGTATTCCGGGCGGCATCTCGACCGGCGCCAACCTGGCGGCCGCGATAGCGGTTGCCGAGCGACCGGAGATGGCCGGCAAGACGATCGTGACGTTCGCACCCTCGAGCGCCGAGCGCTATTTCTCCAGCGAGCTGTTTTTGGAGCCCGCAAAAAGCTGATCGGAGTGGCGGGCATGACGACGCTGACGCCGGAAGAATCCCAGCGCTACATGCGCCACCTCGTGTTGCGCGACGTCGGCGGCCAGGGCCAGCAGAAACTCAAGGCGGCGCGCGTACTCGTCGTCGGTGCCGGCGGGCTCGGTTCGCCGGTGCTCCTTTATCTCTCGGCAGCGGGCGTCGGCACGCTCGGGCTCATCGACGACGACACGGTCTCGATCAGCAACCTGCAACGGCAAGTGGCGCACGGCACGCCAGACGCCGGACGACCCAAGGTCGAGAGCGCGGCGGATACGATCAGGCGCATCAACCCGCATGTCGCGGTCGAAACTTATAACAAGCGCATCGACCCGGACAACGCCCTCGAGATCATCTCCCGCTACGACATCGTCGCCGACGGTTCCGACAATTTCGCTACGCGTTATCTGGTGGCGGACGCCTGTTACTTTGCCAAGAAGTCGCTCGTCTACGCCGCGCTCGGACCGCTCGACGGCTATGTCTCGGTGTTCAAGCCGCACGAGCGACAGGCCGACGGCACACCCTACCCATCGCTGCGCTGTATCTTTCCCGAGGCGCCGCCCGCGGGCCTTGTCGCCAACTGCTCGGAGGTCGGCGTTCTCGGCCCGGTGGCGGGCGTCATAGGGACATTGCAGGCCACCGAGACGGTGAAGGAAATCCTAGGTCTCGGCGACAGCCTCGCCGGGCGGCTGTTGATTTACGACGCGCTGGCGAGCCGCTTCGATACCGTGCAGCTCGCCTACGACCCGGAAAATCCGCTATCGGGCACGCACCCGAGCATCACGGACCTCTCGGTTCACCGCGCCACCTCAGGCCCGGCTTGCGCGGCGGAATAGATCCAGCGAATACCTCCAAGGTTCGGCGCCAGGCCTTCTGCCAATGCCCGGGCGTTAACTCAAACCGACTTCCGAAAATTGCCGCAACACGCTGATTTTGAAGCCAATAAAAATCACAGCCAAAGTTATCCCCGTCACTCCCGGCGGTCTCATACTCGCCTTTCGGGCCTGTGCTCGAAGGTCAGGAGTTGCGGATGGCGTGGGTTTGGATGTTGCTGGCGGTAACAAGCGCAATGGCGCTGCATCTGCGGCTGCGGGGTGGCTGCCTGCACCGGGTGGCGCGTGTTTCACGGGGAACTGAACCGGCGCGCTGCTGCGTGCGACCAACGACGCATACTGTCTGCAATTCTATTTTTGAAAATGCGCCGCCCGTCCCGCTCAACCTAGGAAGGAGCGGGACGGGGGCTATTCTTGATCGCCTGGCGCGGACCATTTGCGGAGTTGCGGCTTGGCGGAAGGTTCCCACCGCCTCAGAACATCGCCGGGTGGACGCGGTCGGGCGGCGCGTGGCCGTCGGCAAAGGCCTTGATATTGATGATGACCTTTTCGCCCATGTCGATACGGCCCTCGATGGTCGCCGAACTCATGTGCGGCAGGGCAACGACACGGCTCGACGCCAGTAGGCGCGGATTGACCGTCGGCTCGTGTTCGAACACGTCGAGACCGGCGCCGGCGATCGATCCGGATTCGAGCAACCGCACCAGTTCATTTTCGTCGACGACCTCGCCGCGGGCGGTATTGACGAGATATGCGCTCGGCTTCAAGAGCTTTAGCCGCCGCGCCGAGAGCAGATGGTAGGTCGCCGGCGTGTGCGGGCAATTCACCGATACGATATCGACGCGGGTCAGCATCTGATCGAGGCTCTCCCAGTAGGTCGCCTCCAGCTCCTGCTCGACTTCGGCCGCGACGCGGCGGCGGTTGTGGTAATGGATCTGCAGGCCGAAAGCCTTGGCGCGCCGGGCGACGGCCTGGCCGATGCGGCCCATGCCGATGATGCCCAAGCGCTTGCCGAAGATCCGGTGCCCGAGCATCCAAGTCGGCGACCAACCCATCCAGTGCGATTCCGCGTTCTTCAAGTACGCTGCGCCTTCGTAAATGCGCCGCGGCACGGCGAGGATCAGCGCCAGGGTCATGTCGGCCGTATCTTCGGTCAGAACGCCAGACGTATTGGTGACCAGGATGCCGCGATTGCGCGCCGTATCGAGATCGACGTTGTCGACGCCCGTGCCGAAGTTTGCGATCAGGCGTAGACTTGGTCCCGCCTGGGTGAGGATCGAACGGTCGATCCGGTCGGTGACCGTCGGCACCAGAACATCGGCGATCTTTACAGCTTCCGTCAGCTGCTGCGGCGTCATCGGCATGTCGCCTGCGTTGAGCCGCGTGTCGAACAACTCGCACATCCGCGTTTCGACAACGTCGGGCAACTTGCGTGTGACCACGACGACCGGTTTTCTTTGGGTGCTCGGCATATTGATTCCAGCGGGGGAAAAGCGTTGACTGGCGCCGATCCCGCGAATGCTTGGGCCACAGGACGGGCTGGACCCCGTGTCTAACAGAAGGCCTTGTCCATGACAAAGTGCTGAATAGTGTGGCGAGGCCTGCCTCGGGGGACGCCCCATCCCATAAGCCGTAAAACAAGCCGTGAATTGAGATAAGAATTGAACAGACCCGTGGAACGTTTTTTTCCCCCACACTATTTTGCCCACCGCTTTCATGCCGCAAGGACGTCGGCTCGGAACGGGGTTGCAGCCGCTTTCACAGCATTGGTCCTAGCGGTGCTCGTCAACCCGGCCTTAGCCGGGACCGAGGTAGCCCCGCCCCCTTCACCCGCCGCGGCGGCGACCGGCAGCGGCCTGCCGGTGCCGAGATTTGTCAGCCTCAAATCCGACCGGGTCAACCTGCGCAACGGCCCGAGCACCGAGTATCCGACCGGCTGGGTGTTTCGCCGCGCCGGACTGCCGCTCGAAGTGATCAAGGAGTTCGAGGCCTGGCGTCAGGTGCGCGATGCCGAGGGGGCAACCGGCTGGGTGCTCCAGTCGCTGCTCTCGGGCCGTCGGACCGCACTCATTCTGCCCTGGGAGATCAAGAAGGGCGTGCAGCCGCCGCAAGTCCCGATCCACGCCAGCGACAGCACCGGCGCCTCCATCATCGCCAATGTCGAAGCTGGCGTCATCGCCAACGTCCACACCTGCGACGGCGCCTGGTGCCGCGTCACGATCGACAATTTTATCGGCTACATCGAGCAGAAAAAGCTCTGGGGCGTCTACGCCGGCGAGACGATCAAGTGAGGGATCAGGTTATAGGGATTAGGTTTTAGGTGACGGGAGTTCAGACGCTTGCGCAGAAGCCCGTCTCGCAAACATCATCCCTAGAACCCAGAATCTAGTACCTCACTTCTTGGCGAGCCGCACGACCACGTCGATGTGTGTGATCTTCATGCCGTCCGGCGGCTCGGGCAATCCGCCGACCGAAATCGTGTCGCCGGGTATGTCCATCAACACGCCGTCCTGCTCGATCAGGTAATGATTGTGGTTCGAGGTGTTGGTATCGAAGTACGCCTTCGAACCTTCGACGGCGATTTCGCGCACGAGACCAGCGCGCTTGAACTGATGCAGCGCGTTATAAACGGTTGCCAGCGACACGTGCTCGCCAAGCGCCTCGACTTCCGCATGCAACTGCTCGGCCGTGACGTGCCGGTCCTCACCCGAAAACAGCAACCCACCCAAGGCCAAGCGCTGGCGCGTCGGGCGCAAGCCGGATTGGCGGAGGACGTAGCCGATCGAATGACGGGGCTGAAGCTGGTCCTTCATAGCGGAAAACAGGGCGTCCCTGGTTGATTGCTGTCGATTTGCCGAAGTCTAAGTTCGAACTTTTGTCGCGAACCGGACCTCACCGTCCGCGTCACTCGTCCCTGCCCTTGTCTTACGCCCCCCAATGACCCTGGCAAAAGCAGATTTTACGATCCAAGCAATAATAGGCATCCTGGAAAGTGTACGCAACTCACTCGCAAGGCTTTATTTTTGCTTATGATTTGTGGCCCTCCCAGGGCCAAGGGCAGGGCCTGAGGCCTTTGAGAACCCTGCCGCTTGTGTTAGAGACCCCCGCTTGATCGAAAGAGGCGTGCCGAAACGCACTTTTTGAGCGCAGGCAGGGCTTCTTGGGCGCCAACAGCAAAGGTGGGGCGACGATGGCGGAACGCCGCTCGAGTTTTGAATTCGATGATCTCTTGAAATGTGGCCGAGGTGAGCTGTTCGGGCCGGGCAACGCCCAGCTGCCGTTGCCGCCCATGCTCATGTTCGACCGGATTTCCCTGCTTTCGGAAACCGGCGGCGCCCATGGCAAGGGGCAAATCGTGGCCGAGCTTCAGGTTGCGGGAAATCCGCGCCTCGACTGGTTCTTTGACTGTCATTTCAAAGGGGATCCGGTGATGCCCGGATGCCTTGGCCTCGACGCGCTGTGGCAGCTTTTGGGCTTCTATCTCGGCTGGCTCGGGGCATCCGGTCGCGGCCGCGCATTGGGCGTCGGCGAGGTCAAGTTTTCGAACATGGTCCTGCCAACCACCAAGAAAGTCGAATACGTCATCGATCTCAAACGCGTGATCCTGCGCAAATTGAAGCTCGGGATCGGCGATGGAACGCTTAAAGCCGACGGCGAGCCGATCTATCAGGCAACCGACCTCCGGGTGGGGCTTTTCCAGACCGGCGAAGCACCATCGTCAAGCGGCGCTTGAGCAAGGCCCCGACTTTCGGATAAACGACAACGGCCCCCGCCGAAGTGCGGAGCGGGCTTGCGCAGTTGCATCGCTCACGCCAAGAGCGGCGCCAGGGAAGGAATGCCGATGAGGCGCGTCGTCGTCACAGGAATGGGTGTCGTTTCCTCGATCGGGAACACGACCCAGGAAGTCGTCGCATCGCTACGCGAGGCCAAGTCTGGAATTTCGCGCGCCGAAAAGTACGCCGAACTCGGCTTCAAATGCCAGGTTCACGGCGAGCCGAAGATCGAGTGGGAGACGATGGTTCCCAGGAAGCCGAAGCGGTTCATGAACCCCGGCGTCGGCTGGAATTGGATCGCCATGGATCAAGCCATCCGTGATGCCGGCCTCGAACAAGCCGACGTCATCAACGAGCGCTCCGGCATCATCATGGGTTCGGGCGGTCCTTCGACCCGCGCCATCGTCGACGCGGCGGAGACGACCGTTAAATCTGGTGGTCCGAAAAAGATCGGACCCTTCGAAGTTCCCAAAGCCATGTGCTCTGGACCATCCGCGGCGCTCGCCACCGCGTTCCAGATCAAGGGCACCAACTATTCGATCTCATCGGCCTGTGCCACCAGCGCCCACTGCATCGGCAATGGCGCCGAACTCATCCAATGGGGCAAGCAGGACATCGTCTTTGCCGGCGGCTGCGAGGAACTCGACTGGACGCTGTCGAACTTGTTCGATGCCATGGGCGCCATGTCGTCGCGCTTCAACGACAGGCCTGCAACCGCCAGCCGTGCCTACGACAAGAACCGCGACGGCTTCGTCATCGCGGGCGGTGCCGGTGTGCTCGTGCTCGAGGAACTGGAGCACGCCAAGGCCCGCGGCGCCAAAATTTACGGCGAAGTCGCCGGCTACGGCGCGACCTCCGACGGCTACGACATGGTTGCGCCTTCGGGCGAGGGTGCCGTTCGCTGCATGCAGCTGGCGCTCAAGGGCATGGACGGCAAGGGCGTGCCAAGAATCGACTATATCAACCCGCATGGCACCGGAACGCCGGTCGGCGACGCCAAGGAAATCGATGCCATCCGCCAGGTTTTCGGCAAGGATGCCCCGCCGATCGCCGCGACAAAGTCGCTCACGGGCCATTCGCTCGGCGCCATCGGCGTGCAGGAGGCGATATTCTCGCTGCTTATGATGAATTCCGGCTTCATCTGCGAAAGCGCCAATATCGAGGAAATCGATCCGGCGTTCGCGGATATGCCGATTGTTCGCAGCCGTATCGACAACGCCAAGCTTAACTGTGTCATGTCGAACAGCTTCGGTTTTGGCGGGACAAATGCCACTCTCGTCCTCAAACGCCACGATGGTTAATCGCCAGGCCGTCCGGGGTCGTTGTTTTGTGTCTTGCGTAACGACAGACGGACCGGATTATGAGAGTTTACAAACGCGGGGCCGGCTGGTTTCAAGTTCACGGACGTTCATTTTCTAGGAATACGAGGCTCCCAATGACCGAACTCGATATCGCCAAGCCCGGCCCGCTGATGGCGGGCAAACGCGGCCTCGTGATGGGTGTCGCCAACGACCGCTCGATTGCCTGGGGCATCGCTCGCATCCTCGCCGGACAAGGCGCAGAGCTCGCCTTTACGTATCAGGGCGGCGCCTTCGGCCGCCGCGCTCTACCGCTCGCTCAGTCGCTCGGCGCCGAAGATCATCGAGGAATGCAACGTTCTCGATCTGAATAGCGTCGACAACGTGTTCGAAAAGATCAGCTAAGGAATGGGGCAGCATCGACTTCGTCGTCCACGCGCTCGCCTACTCCGACCCAAAGGAACTCTCCGGGCGCTACGCCGACACGACGCGCGAGAACTTTACCAATACCATGGTCATCTCGTGCTTCTCGTTTACCGAGATCGCCAAACGCGCCGCCGAGCTGATGCCCAACGGCGGCACGATGATCACGCTCTCCTACGGTGGCGCCACCCGCTGGGTGCCGTCTTATAACGTCATGGGCGTCGCCAAGGCTGCACTCGAAGCAAGTGTGCGCTATCTCGCGGCCGACCTCGGCCCCCAGGGCATCCGCATCAACGCGCTCTCCGCCGGTCCCATGCGCACGCTCTCCGGTGCCGGCGTCTCGGACGCTCGCGTCATCTTCAACTTCCAGCGCGAGAATTCGCCCCTGAAGCGCACGCCGACGCTGGACGAAGTCGGCGGCTCGGCGCTCTACCTGTTGTCGCCGATGTCGGGCGCGGTGACGGGCGAAGTCCACTTCGTCGATTGCGGCTATAACACCGTCTCGATGCCCAACCTCACCTCCCTGAAGGAGCACGACGCCGAGGGCAAGTCGCCGGAATCGAAAGGCCAAGGCCGATCTCCTTCCGAAGCGGCAGAGTAAGCCCGCGCCTCACATCATGCGGCTCCACGGGTGGCACTGCGGGCAGGCGTCGGGAAATTTACGCAAGTAATGGTGCAGCACGTGCAGAAGCGTCACGACGTGGGTCTTGTCGTCGAGCTTTTGCGCCCGGCGGATGTCATCGACGATCATCTGGCAAATTCGCTGTTCTCCGCGCGCGCTCATCAGCAGGTATTCGGCAAGCTCTGTCGCGGCGATTTCAGGGATGTGCTCGTGTTCGGCGATCGCCAGGACCTCCTCCTCGCTCAAGCCGCACAGCGCAATGCAGTCCTCTAGCGTGATCATGGCAGCCACCGGTCGTTTCCGCTGACGTTGGAATAGACCTTCGAGCGGACTCTCGCCTTCGAAGGCTACGCGCTCAACTCAGCCCTGCTCCGGCCCGCGCGCATTGATTTCGGTCGCATGCGGGCAAAGTGATCTCGCGACCGCGAAGCGGCGGTGCGGAATCGCCAGAAGTGCAGTTATCCTGGGCCGTTGACAATTCCTCTGGTTGCGGCGCACACACGGGACATGATCGGCGTCTTTGATTCTGGCCTGGGCGGCCTCACCGTGCTGCGCGAACTCGTTTCGCGCTATTCGCATGCAGACTTCGTCTATTTCGCCGATCACGCCAACGTACCCTACGGCAATCGCCCATCCGACGAAGTCGTGGACCTGACGCGCGATGCCGTCGACGAACTATTCCAACGCGGTGCCAGGCTCGTGCTGCTTGGCTGCAACACGGCAACCGCAGTGGCGCTGCGCCGCTTGCAGCAGCAGTGGCTGCCGCAATCGCGATGGCAGGGCACGCACAACGTACTCGGCATTGTGGCGCCGACCGTCGAAGCCGCGACGCAGACGCCCTGGGCCGTGATGTCGCCGCAGTATCCGCAGAAGAACAACACTGACACTATTGTCGTCTTCGGCACGACGCGGACGGTATCTTCTGGCGTCTATCCGGAGGAAATCCGCAAGCGCTGTCCAAAGGTCACGATCGTCCAGCAGGTCTGCTCGGAACTCGCCGGCGCAATCGAGAACGAACGCCCGGAGAGCGAACTCGAGGTCCTCGTGCGCGACGGTATCGCCGGGGTACTCCAGCAAACGGGCGGCAAGCCGCCGCATCAGGCCGTCCTCGGCTGCACGCACTTTCCGCTCGTCGAGCACCTTTTTCGCAAGCATCTGCCGCCCCACACGCGCATTCTCTCGCAACCCGTGGTGGTTGCCGACAGTTTCGAGGATTATTTGCACCGTCGGCCGCAATACGTTGCCGGCAACGACGGCGGCCGGCTGACGCTGCTGACGACCGGTAACGCCAGCGAAGTGAGCGCCAAGGCGCGCGTCTTCTGGCCTGAAGTCGCCAAATTCTCCAAGGCTTGAATTAAGCGCCTAGCCGCTTCATTTTGATCCGGCGCAACCCATATGGCGTTGTGGTGCCTATGATCTCGATGCGGCGGGCGCAGGGTTGGAACACATGACAGACCTATTCAAGAGATCCGGCCATCTTGCAAATGAGATCGGCCAGGCGCCACCGGCTGGTGAAGGGCACATTGCGATCGATCCGGTCTGTGGCATGAAGGTCGACATGCACGCGGGCAGGCCGGTGTTCGAGCACGACGGCAAGGTCTATTATTTTTGCCGCGAGGGCTGCCGCAGCAAGTTCGCCGCCGATCCCGAGCATTATCTCGGCGAAGGCCGCAATGCGCGTCGTCGCCAGCTCGCGAGCGCGCCTAAGGCCAAGCGCCTCTATACCTGCCCGATGCATCCCGAGATCATCCGTGAGGCCCCCGGCAGCTGCCCCATCTGCGGCATGGCGCTGGAGCCGATGGGCGTGCCCGATGCCAATGCCGGGCCCGAGCCGGAACTCATCGATTTCCTGCACCGCCTGAAACTCGGCCTCGTCTTCACTGTTCCGCTTTTCATTCTGGCCATGGCGCCGCACGTCGGCTTTCCGCTGCACGACTGGATCGGCGCGCGAACCGAACAAGCATCGAGCTGCTCCTGGCGCTGCCCGTCGTCGTCTGGTGCGCCCGGCCGATCTTCGAGCGCGGGTTCGCGTCATTCCGCAACAACAGCCCGAATATGTGGACGCTGCTGACCCTCGGCACCGGTGCGGCGTTTCTCTACAGTCTCGTGGCCGTACTGTTTCCGAGCCTCTTTCCCGACGCCATGCGCGCGCACGCGGGGACCGTGCCCGTCTACTTCGAGGCCGCGGCGGTGATCGTCGTGCTGGTTCTGCTTGGCCAAGTGCTGGAATTGCGCGCCCGCGCCCGCACGGGAGACGCTCTTCGCGCCTTGCTTGATCTTGCGCCCAAGACCGCGATCCGCGTTGCAGCGGATGGCCGCGAAAGCGAGGTGCCGCTCGAGAACATTCTGCACGGCGACCACGTCCGCATCAAACCCGGCGCCGCCATTCCCGTCGATGGCGTGATCTTAAGCGGCCGCTCCGCGATCGATGAAAGTCTCTCTTTCCGGCGAGGCGTTGCCCGTCGACAAAAGTCCCGGAGACGCCGTAACAGGCGGCACGATCAATACCTCCGGCTCGTTCGTCCTGGAGGCGCGTGCCATCGGCGCCGAGACGGTGCTCGCCCGCATCGTCCAACTCGTCGCCGAAGCCCAGACGCAGCCGGGCGCCGTTGCAGAACCTCGCCGACCGCGTCGCCGCGCTACTTCGTGCCCGCCGTCGTAATTGCCGCCGCACTCGCTTTTCTCGCCTGGCTCCTCTTCGGTCCGGCGCCGGCCCTCGCCTACGCCATCGTTGCCGCCGTCTCGGTGCTCATCATCGCCTGCCCTTGCGCGCTTGGCCTCGCCACGCCGATATCCGTCATGGTGGCGACCGGCAAAGGCGCGCGCGCCGGCATTCTCGTCCGCAACGCCGAGGCACTCGAAACCTTCGCCAAGGCCGATATCCTCGTCGTGGACAAGACGGGCACGCTGACCGAAGGCAAGCCGAAGCTCACCGATATCGTCTCCTCCGGCGTCGCCGAACTCGATCTTCTGGCATTGGCGGCGAGCATCGAGACCGCGAGCGAACACCCGATCGCCGGCGCCATTGTTGCCGCCGCCCGCGAGAGGGGCCTGACGTTCGAGCCGGCGCAATCCTTCACCGCCGTCGCCGGTCAGGGAGCCCATGGGCATCGTTCAGGGCAAGAAGGTCGCCGTCGGCAATGCCCGCTTCCTCGAAACGCTGAACATCGACGCCGAGCCGCTCCGTGCCGACGCCGATCGCATGGCGCGCCGCGGCCAAAGCCCGCTGTTCGTCGCCATCGACGGCCGCGCCGCGGGCCTGCTCAGCGTTGCCGATACCGTCAAGTCGACGGCGCGCGACGCGGTGCGCGACCTGCAGGCGCTCGGTCTTCACGTCGTCATGGCGACCGGCGATAGGCGCGAGACCGCCGACGCCGTGGCGCAAGTGCTCGGTATCAACGAGGTCCACGCCGCCTTGCTGCCTGCCGACAAATCGCGGCTCATCTCTACGTTCAAGTCGCGCGGCCGCACGGTTGCGTTCGCCGGCGACGGCATCAACGACGCGGTGGCACTTTCAACTGCCGATACCGGCATTGCCATGGGTACCGGCGCCGACGTCGCCATCGAGAGCGCCGGCATCACGTTGCTCAAGGGCGACTTGCGAGCGCTCGTCAGGGCCCGGCGGCTCGCCACGGCCACCGTCGCGAATATCAAGCAGAACCTCACCTTCGCCTTCGGCTACAACGCACTCGGAATCCCGATCGCCGCCGGCGTGCTCTATCCCATTTTCGGCATTCTGCTCTCGCCGATGATTGCGGCCCTCGCCATGAGCCTCTCGTCCGTATCCGTCATCACCAATGCCTTGAGATTGGGAGCCAAACGGCTCGACATTGCCAGCTGAGGCGCGATCTGGCAGGTTCCTGGCGACGGGCCGCACCTAGGGAGCGCCTGTTGATCGGACCCGGCTTCGCTGACATGAGCGCTGACGGGCAAACGAGTTCGTAACGGCAAGTTCGAAACGGGAAGGAGTACCCCCATGCGGTTTTCTAGATTTAGCCTCGGTGCCGTCGCACTGGCATTCTGCGGCTTGGCCTCGTTGAGTGCGCCTGCGTCAGCGGCGTCGGCTGCTGCGGCTATGGCGCCTTTGAAGCCCCTCAACCTCGAACAGTCCATGGTCCAGAAGACCCATGGCTGGCATCGCAGCTGCCGCCGCGGCTTTACCGACTGGCACCGCCACATCCCCGGCGTCGGCCGCGTAACCTGTGCTTCGCGCCGCTGCTGGACCAACAAGTGGGGCGTGCGCCGCTGCGTCCATAATTGATCGAAAATCCACATTCTAAAACGACGAAGGCCGCCGGGGATAACTCCGGCGGCCTTTTTATTTGCGCCTTGCGACACGCACTTTCTCTTGCGCGTGGCCGCCCCACCAACCCCACGCGCGTTTGCGGGGAGCCGGCCGAAAGGCGCCGAGACTTTCGTCCCTCAGTTGCGGTCGCGGCGCGGTCCGCCACGTCCACCGCGATCGCCGCCACGGCCGCCTTCGCGGCGCGGCGGGCGGCTTTCGAAGACCTCCTCCGGCTCGCCTTCGGCGCGCGGCAGTTCCACGCCCGTCGTCTGATCGATGATCTTCATCGACAGCCGCACCTTGCCGCGATCGTCGAAGCCGAGAAGCTTGACGTAGACTTCCTGGCCTTCCTTGACGACTTCGCCGACGGTCTGGGGCCGCCCGTTGGTCAGCTGCGAGATGTGCACGAGGCCGTCCTTGGAGCCGAAGAAGTTCACGAAAGCGCCGAACTCCATGATCTTCACGACCTTGCCCTTGTAGATCGTGCCGACTTCCGGCTCGGATGTGATGCCGCGGATGCGCGCCAACGCCTTCTCGATCAACTCGCGGTTCGCAGACGCGATCTTCACCGTACCGTCGTCGTCGATATCGATCTTGGCGCCACTTTCCGCAACGATCTCGCGGATGACGGAACCACCCGAGCCGATGACCTCGCGGATCTTGTCGGTCGGGATCTTGATCGTCTCGATGCGCGGCGCGAACTCGCCGAGCTCCTCACGCGAACCGGTGATGGCTTTCGACATCTCGCTCAGGATGTGCAGACGGCCGTGATGCGCCTGCTCCAGAGCGACCTTCATGATCTCCTCGGTGATGCCGGTGATCTTGATGTCCATCTGCAGCGCGGTGACGCCCTTTTCGGTGCCCGCAACCTTGAAGTCCATGTCGCCCAGGTGATCTTCATCGCCCAGGATGTCGGACAGGACCGCGAAGTCCTTGCCTTCCTTGATGAGGCCCATGGCGATACCCGCGATCGGCGCCTTGAGCGGAACGCCGGCATCCATCAGCGCCAGCGACGTGCCGCACACGGTCGCCATCGACGACGAACCGTTGCTCTCCATGATTTCGGAGACGACACGTAGCGTATAGGGGAACTCGTCGGCGCCCGGCAGCATCGGGCGGATGGCGCGCCAGGCGAGCTTGCCGTGGCCGATTTCACGCCGGCCTGGCGAACCCATGCGGCCCACTTCGCCGACCGAGAAGGGCGGGAAGTTGTAGTGCAGCAGGAAGCGCTCCTTGCGGGTGCCTTCGAGGCTATCGACGTATTGCTCGTCTTCGCCGGTGCCGAGCGTCGCAACCACGAGCGCCTGGGTTTCACCGCGCGTGAACAACGCGGAGCCGTGCGTGCGCGGCAGTACGTGCACTTCCGAGAGGATCGGGCGCACGGTTTTCAGATCGCGGCCGTCGATGCGATGCTTCGTCCTCAAGACGTCGCCGCGCATGATGTCCATCTCGAGCGCCTTGAAGGCGTCGGTGAGCAGGACCTTCTCGTCCGACGTTTCCTCGGCAAGCTTCACGCCTTCCATGACCGCCTTCTTGGCGGTGCCGACGAGGTCGTTGCGCTTCTGCTTTTCTTTTGTGCTGAAGGCTTCCTTGAGCGTCGCCTCGGCGAGCTTCTTGACTTCGGCCTTGTACTTGCCCTTGTCGGGGATCTTGATGTCCCAGGGCTCCTTGGCGGCCGTCTCGGCCAGCTTGATGATGGCCTGCACCACCGGCTGCATGTGCTTGTGGCCGAACATGACGGCTTCGAGCATCTGCTGTTCGGGCAGTTCCTTGGCTTCCGATTCGACCATCATCACCGCGTCGTGAGTGCCGGCGACGACGAGGTCGAGGGAGCTTTCCGCCATCTCGTCGACCATCGGGTTCAAGACGAATTCGCCGTTGATGACGCCGACGCGGGCGGCGCCGATCGGGCCGAGGAAGGGCAGGCCCGAGAGCGTCAGGGCGGCGGAGGCCGCCACCAACCCGACGATGTCGGGATCGTTTTCCATGTCGTGCGAGAGAACGGTGACGACGACCTGCGTCTCGTTCTTGAAGCCTTCGACGAACAGCGGCCGAATGGGCCGGTCGATGAGACGTGAGGTCAGCGTTTCCTTTTCGGTCGGCCGGCCTTCACGCTTGAAATAGCCGCCTGGGATCTTGCCCGCGGCGTAGGTGCGTTCCTGGTAGTTCACGGTCAAGGGGAAGAAGTCGATGCCCGGCTTTACGGAGCGGGCGCCAACGACGGTGGCAAGCACGGTCGTCTCGCCATATTGGGCGACGACTGCGGCGTCGGCCTGGCGGGCCATGTGCCCGGTTTCGAGTTTGAGCTTGCGCCCACCCCAGTCAATTTCCACGCGATGGATGTCAAACATGTCGGTTACGTCTTTCGTTTTCGCTTTTTCTCTTCTCTCTCGTACGGTCGGTCGCGGGCGGGGCCTGAAGCCTACGCCAGCACGTCTTGCGCCAGGGCTCGAGCGAGCACCGGCGCACACTGTTGTCCTATGTCGAGCATGCGGCCATGGTTTTGGGCCGTCCTCTGCCGTCGGCCCGCCTCGACAACGCGAGGCGCACCGTGCGCGCCTTAGCGGCGGATACCGTGCTTTTCGATGATCTTCTGGTAGCGCGCGACGTCCTTCTTCTTGACGTAGTCGAGAAGCTGACGGCGCTGAGATACCATCTTCATGAGGCCCCGGCGCGAGTGATTGTCCTTCTTGTGGGCCTTGAAGTGATCGGTCAACTCGTTGATGCGATGCGTGAGCACGGCAATCTGCACCTCCGGCGAACCGGTGTCGTTGGCCTTGGTCGCATTGTCCTTGATGACAACAGCTTTAGCCGCACGGCGGTGCGGGGCAATTTCCGACATCGGGAGCTCCTTTCGGAATGGTGTTTCAGGGTGGCAGGCCGGGCCGGGATGTCGTCCAGCAGGGTCGCCAAATGTTTCGCGCGGGCTTAGAAATCCGGCCCGCGCGTGGGCGTACTTATACACGAAATGCGGGGCAAGGCGATATTGTTTTTGATGCGTTTTTTGCGCGTAATATCAATCGTCTAGGTGATTTTTAGAGTTCTAGCTTCCTACTCCGGCGTCTTTCCCTGAGTCCTGCCCAAAAGTCACCACCGTGGTCGCCGGGCGTACACTCGCGGCATGGATCACAGGCCAATAGGAGGCGGACATGATTAATTTGCAGCTGCGATGGGGTCGGTTCCGACTGACGTTGAATTGGCGCCGGCGAAAATGAAGCATCTTGGTCCTTGTCCCGGGGTGATTGTCGGGCTTCGCAAGAGGGCTCAGCCCAACCTACGTTTACTGCGCGCACGGGCGGGAACACGCGCCGCGAATTCGATGCTCCAGCGCAGCCGGCCGGCGCGAAACGGCCAACGCGAACGGCGGCAGGCTCCCCGCAGGGGAGTCGCCGTGAGCAAGTGAAGTGAAGGGGCGGGGCGGCGAGGCCTCGAACTCATTGTTCTGTTTGTTCCGTGATGCAGCCTTCGCCACCCCACGCACATGCCTCTCGAGGTTACTCAACTCCTCCGGATCAGTTCCGAGCGGCCACGATGGGCCTTGAGGACTTCGAGCTCTCGAGCCCGAACCGGTTGCCCGGAACGGCGCTTCGAATACCGCCATCCTCCCGTGCATCCCGGTTCACCGAGCAGGAGTTGAACCTCGTCAACCCATCCAGGGTCATCGAGGCCGGCAGACAATCCCAGAGCAGCTTAGACCCTGGAGCGTGACAGGCCCCCGACCGCCGCGCGTGCCACAAGCTCTGGCGCGCGCCCTTCGAAGTACGGCGGGGTCGGGTGCGAGTATCAAGCGGGTGCAGGGGGGCGGGGATAACTTTTCGAGGAATTATTTTTGGCAAGGTTAAGCGGCCGCGGCGCGGCGGCGGCAAAGCCGTGACACTTGTAGGTTGGGTCAAGCGAGCCCTTTGCGAGCACAGACCCAACACAAGGCTGCGTGTTCAGATGTTGGGTCTGCGCGTGCGCTTGACCCAACCTACAAGCGATGCGCTTTGGACTTCTCGCGGATTTATTTTTGGGGATGGTTAGCGCGGCGGCGGCAAAGCCGTGACACTTGTAGGTTGGGTCAAGCGAGCCCTTTGCGAGCACAGACCCAACACGAGGCTACGGCTTTGCGAATCGGAAGACTAGCGCGTCAGGGCCACCGGCATGCCGGCGCCGCGAATACCGTCCGGCACCGGCACGTCGCTGGCGTCGTAATTGGTGTTGAGCGTGATCGTCGGGCCGGAGTTGGCGGTCAGCTTGCGCGCCACGATGGCCGTATAAGCCGACTGGTCGGCGATCGGCTGATTGGCGTCGATGGAAATTTCCCCCTTGGGAAGATAGATCGTGCCGAGCAACTGACGGGCATGATCGGAAAAGATCTTGTAGACGGGATTGTTCTGGCTGCGCGACCCGAAGAACAGCAGGCCGGCCATTTCGCCCGATGTCGGCGCCGAGAGTTCAATCGTCGTGCCGGTGTCGAAAGTGAACGTTGCCTTGTCGTCATTGAAATAGAAGCCGACGCCCGTTCCCTTGATCGCCGACGATCCGGTGACATTGAGCGGGCCATCCTTCAGCACGTAGACGCCCGGTGCGAAAGTCACGTTCGAGAGACCCGAAATGGCGATGCCGCCGCAGTAGGTTCCTGGAGCTCAGCGTCGTGGTCTGATTGGTGATCGCAAGATCGGTGGCAACGCACGCACCTGCTGCGGGCTCGGGGCGTTCGGCCAGAGGGTCCTCGAATTGCGGACAGTCGAGATAAGGCTCCGGCGAGAAATCTGCCCTTGCCGCCGAGCTTGCCGCCGGCCGAACAGATCATGGAGGCCTTCATGGACGAGCTGTCGAACGACTTGATGCCGTTGGAATGCGTGGAATTCGAGTAGACCGCGCAGTTCTGGCCGATCGACCTTGGACAGCTTTTGCAGGAGAATGGTGCCACCATCGGCGGGATCGAGCGCGAGAACGCAAATGTTGGGCTTGCCGACGATGGTCGCGACGGCCTGCACCGATAACAGCAACTCGCCGAGGCCGAAGCCGCCTTTGAACAGGCTCTGAGCCATCATCGAGGCTTTGACCTCGACCTGCAGCGGCGCGTCCGGCGTATCGTAAATCGGTCGTCGTGATCTTGATCGACTGGGCGGCGGGGTCGATGCCGCTCGACTTCATATAGTTGTCGACGACCGCCTGGACAATCGCATCGACGTATTCTGATGGCTGCGATCGGAAATGCTCAACTGCTTGGCGGCGGCGAGACTGGCGATATCGGCGCCCTTCTGCAGCGTTTCACGCATCTTCGACGCGCGGCCGAAATCGATAATTGCTGCCGCCATCAGGAAGAACACGGGCGCCGCGAGTGCAAAGATCATGGCGACGCTGGCGCTCTTGTCGGCGCGAAAGGATTTCCGCGTCAGCCCAGATGCCTGCGACGATGCGCTCCGATGCCGGGGCCGGGGCACGCGGACAGTCGCGCTGGCTGCTGCTGAAGACGTCATGGCTTGATGTCCATTGGTCCAGGCGCCCTCTAACCTGCGCGCCTGCCGCTCGCGGAAGAGCGCGCAATCAGGCGCTCCGGCGGCAGGAAGAAGTATGCGGTCGTGCCCTCGCCCGGCATCGAACGGATTTCAAGCGAGCCGTTATGCGCCTCCGCGATTGCCTTGGCGATGGGCCAGCCCCTGCCGACGCCGGGCGTAACGTCGCCCAGTTGATCGGCGAATGGCGTCAGCCGCTGAGCGATATAATCCGGGCTCATGCCGGAGCCGCGATCCGTCACCTCGATGGCGATCAGACCGTCGGGAAAGACGCTTGCCGAGAGTTGCACGCTGTCGCCGCTGCGCGAAAAGCGGATGGCGTTGTCCATGAGCTGGTGCAAGGCCAGAATGACCGAAGACTTGTTGCAGGCCATCACAACTTCGCCCGTGGCGGCAGTGACGGAGATCTTGACGCCAAATTTCTGGCTCTGCGCCTGCAGGGACAAGCGGGCGCCCTCGAGGATTTCGTTGAGAGACGTCTTGTCGTTGGACGCATCCGTCGTCGAGGGGATCTGCCGCAGGATTTCATGCGCGGTCTCGGCCGCTGTTCGAAGCGATGCGGCCTGCTCGATGGCAGACTGGAGCTTCCGGTCCGCGAGGCCCGAGGGCTGTCCGGGTACGGCCGGCCTCAGGGAAACCTGCTTCAAGGCCTGCGTGATCCGCTCGGCCGATGCGGCAACTTCCGCGCAGAGCCCGCTCAACACCTGCTCCTTGGCGCGCGAACTCGCCATCGCCTCGTGCAATTTCTGACGCGCGCAACGCGCTTCGTTGGTCAGACGAAGCAGGAATTCGATGTGGGGGCGAAACGTGCCCCAGGCGAGGGGCTTGGTCATGAACGACGTGGCCCCCGCACTCAGAGCGTTGGCAATCGAATTGCCGTCGCCATGCGACGTCACGACGACGACGGGAAGATGCCGCGTGCGAGGAAAGCCGCGCACGCACTGGATCAATTCGAAGCCGTTCATGTTCGGCATGTTCAAATCGACGATGGCGAGATCGAAGGTTTCCTCCGTCAGCCGGCCCCAGGCCTGGCGGCCGTCTTCTGCCTCGATCACCTCGCACGCAAGTTTCGTAAGCTGCGCCGCAATGAGGCTCCGAGTGATCGGATCATCATCGACAACCAGGACACGATTAGTGCGGAATGACTGATTCATATCTCACGCTGTCGGCAACCGATTAGACGTTAAGATATCGCCAATACATTCAGATCCGCTTATGAGTTTGCTTAGAATTTTAGGCAATTTCATGGGAATTCCGCCCCGCCAAGCCCGGGCGCGAATGCTTTACCATTGTTTGCGACACTTGCCCCCGTTCCTCAGGGGATGAAGTCAGTTGCGTTCGCTCAATTCGAAATTGGCCGGCTTGGTCGCCGTGGCGGTGCTCGGCGCCGTCGCGCTCGGCTCGTGTGTGGCCGCCTGGCGCGATGCGCAATCGCGGCTCGATTCGAAGCGCGAAGAACTCAGCGCCTATGCGGGACTTCTCGCCACCATGGCGGGGGAGCCAATGTCACGCGGCGACAAGGCTGCCGCGACCCGCGTGCTCACCTCGATCGGGCGCCGGCCGGATATCCGCTATGCGCGCCTGACCGACACGACCTCAAGGCTGGTTGCCGAGTTCGGCACAGGCGTCATCGTCTCGCGGCAATCCGGACCGATCGACGCCGCACCCGAACTCAATCCGTTCACCACGATCTATCTTGGTACCTATCCCGTGGCCGCGGACGTGATCGCGGGCGGTACGACGGCCGGACGGCTGGTCATGATTGCCGACCTTTCGAGCCTGCGTGCCGCGCTGCTCGATAGTCTTGCGTCGTCGCTCCTCGCCGGGGCGTTGGTGGCGATGATCGGCATTGCCGCCGCCACCCGCCTGCAGCGGCGCCTGACGCGGCCGATCGGCCGATTGACAAGAGCCATGCAGGACGTGCGCGACCGCCGCGACTATGCCCATGCCGTACCGCACGCGAGCGGCGACGAAATCGGCCAGATGGTCGACGCCTTCAATGCCATGCTTGCGGAAATTCGCGTTCGCGACGGAGACCTGACGGCGCACCGCGACAGGCTGGAGATCGAAGTCGCCGAACGCACGGCGGAATATCTCGCCGCCAAGGACAGCGCCGAAGCCGCCAATGCCGCCAAGTCGGACTTCCTGGCGACGATGAGCCACGAAATCCGCACCCCCATGAACGGCATGCTGGTGATGGCCGAACTCATGAGCGTCTCCGGTCTCTCGCCGCGCCTGCAGCGCTATTCCGATGTCCTGGTGAAATCCGGCCATAGCCTGCTCGCCATCATCAACGACATCCTCGATTTTTCCAAAATCGAATCGGGGAAAATGACGCTCGAGGCGGTCCCGGTCGATCCCCGTGCCATCGTCGATGACGTTCTGAAGCTGTTCAGCGAGCGCGCCTCCAGCAAGGGACTGGATCTCGGCGGCTACGTCTCGCCCGAGGTGCCGCGCCGGCTTGCGGCCGATCCCGTGCGTCTCAATCAGATCCTGTCGAACCTTGTCAACAACGCCCTGAAGTTCACCGAAAGCGGCGGCATTTCGATCGACCTGTCGGTGCAAGGAGAAACGAGCGACGGTGCCTTGCGCCTCGTCCTCGACGTCACCGATACGGGCATCGGCATCGCGGACGACAAGCTTACGGCGATCTTCGAAGCCTTTTCCCAGGCCGATCAATCGACGACGCGGCGTTTCGGCGGTACGGGCATCGGCCTCACCATCTGCCGGCGTCTCACTGAAGCAATGGCAGGCGCGATCAAGGTCCGGTCCAAGGAAGGCTTCGGCTCGACGTTCAGCGTCGAATTCTGCGCAACGGCAATCGAGCCGCCGTCACCGCTTGCCGTGTCGCCGCGCCGCGGCATAATTGCGTTGATCGCCCTCCCCGACGGGCCGTCGCGCCGCGCACTCAAACGTATGGCGCGCGACTGCGGCTTCGAAGTCCTGGCGGCCGATCCCGCCAGCATTACGTCTGCCGACGCGGCCTATGCCGGTGTCATCATTGCCGAGACGCGCACGCTGAAACGCCTGCGGCCGGATGCTCTCGACGCCGCAAGCGCACCGATCACCATCGCGCTCACGCGCTTCGGCGCCTCGCGGCAGGCGAACAACACAGCACAGGGCGCCGCCGATGCGACGCTCGAAATGCCGGTCTCCACCGCCGAAGCGATGCTGCTTCTGGGCGCCTGCGCCGGCGGCCGGACGGAATTGCGCGTTCTGACCCAGAACGCCAACCTCGTCGCGAATTCTACAACGAGCCTGAAGCGCTTCCCCGGCGTGCGCATTCTCGCTGCGGACGACGGCGCCGTGAACCGGGAGCTTCTGATCGAAGCCCTGAGCCGCCTCGACGTCAGCGTCACGTGCGTCGAAAATGGCCGCGAGGCGCTGGAAGCGATGAAATCCGGCGGCTTCGACCTCGTGTTCATGGACGGCAGCATGCCGGTGATGGACGGCTTCGAGGCCTGCCGCGCCATGCGCGCGTTTGAAGTCGAAACGGGCCGTACCGCGCTTCCCGTCATCGCCTTGACGGCGCACGTGCTCGGCGAACTGGCCGACGCCTGGCGCGACGCCGGGATGAACGCCTGTCTGACCAAGCCGTTCACGCTCGCGAGCCTGCAGGCCTGCCTCGATCGCTGGCTCGCAGATCCGGGCGTTGCCGCAGCGGCGCCGGCGGATGAGGCCGTGCCGGATACAGACAGCTCCAACCCCCCGGCCGGTACCGGCGATGTGGTGTTTGTCGATCGCGGCACGCTGGACGCCATGCGCGACATGCAGCAGTCCGGCGAGGATCTCGTTGCGCGTATGATTGCGATCTACGGCGACCATGCGCCGAAGGCCTACGAACGCCTTCGCGACGCCATGCATGGCCAGGGCCACCTAAGTACGGCCGACGCGGCACACGCGCTGAAGTCTCTCAGTCTCAGCATTGGCGCCATAAAAGTCAGCGTCATGTGCGGCGAAATCGAAGTCCTGGCGCGGGCGGAAGGCATCGGCCGGATCGACGCCCTCGTCGAGCAACTCGGTCCTTGCCTCGCGGCGACGATTGCCGCCCTCGAGGCCCTTGCCTCGGCAGCCGCGGACACGCGCGAGACCGGCCGCCTCGTCACCATGGCATAGCGGCGCAGCGCCGCGATTCAGCGCGACGAACTTTGACGAACATGCGCCCTGCAAAGTCTGGTCTTTGTGGAAAATTAGCCGAGGTTGAAGACGCGGGTCGGGTGTAACGAGCCCTTGTCCAATTCGCCGAGCGCCACGAGGCGGCCCTTCGAGGTCGCGAAGGCGGGACCGGAAAGCACCGGCGCGTCGCGGCCACGGATCAGGATCGCCTGACCGCGCACGAGACTGGCGGCGTCCTGAGGCGAAACCATCAGCTCGGGAATTTCGCATAACGCGCTTTCAACTGGCGCCAGAAGCCGAGCGAGAGCCGCGCCGCCGTCGTCCGCCTTGCTCGCCGCTTCGATGTCTTCGATCGTGACGGCCCGCGCTTCGTCGAACGGCCCGACGCGCGTGCGCCGGAGCGCAATGACGTGGCCGAAGCAGCCGAGCAGCCGGCCCAGGTCGCGGGCGATGGCGCGGACATAGGTGCCCTTGCCGCACTCGGCTTCGAAGACGCTGCTTGACGGCTCGGGCATGTCGACCATTTCAAGGCGTTCGATGAAGACGGGGCGGGCTTCGAGCTTCACCACCTCGCCGTCGCGCGCCAGGTCGTAGGCGCGTTCGCCGTCGATCTTGATGGCCGAAAACTGCGGCGGCACTTGCATGATTTCGCCGATAAAGCGCGGCAACAATGCGTCGATCTCGGCCCGAGACGGACGCGTGTCGCTCGTTTGGGTCGCTGCGCCTTCGGCATCGTCGGTCGCGGTTTCCGCGCCCCATTGCACCGTGAAGCGATAGGCCTTCTCGCCGTCGACGGCATAGGGCACGGTCTTGGTCGCTTCGCCCAGCGCAATGGGAAGGATGCCCGTCGCCAGCGGATCGAGCGTGCCGGCGTGGCCGGCCTTTTGCGCATTGAACATGCGCCGCACGAAGCCCACGGACTGCGTCGAGGTCAAGTTCAGCGGCTTGTCGAGGACGAGCCAGCCGTGAACGGGATTGCCTTTTTTGCGTCGTGCCATGTGTGCTCCATTCCCTCTCCCCGCGCGCCTCGCTTGCGCGGGGAGAGGGTTAGGGTGAGGGGCAGCCTCTTGCACCGAATTTGCAGCTGCCCCTCACCCCAACCCTCTCCCCATTAAGTGCAGAAATGGGGAGAGGGGGTTCGTTAGTCTTTCTTCTCGACATCGCGCCGCACCCGCTCGCTGTCGAGCAGGCGGTCGATGCGGGTTGCTTCCTCGAAGGTTTCGTCCTCGCGGAAGCGGAGATCCGGCGCGTATCTGAGATCGAGCGTTTGGGCGACCTCGGCGCGAATGTATTTCTTGTTTTTTTCGAGCGCGGCGAGCACCGGTTTCATGTCGGCGCCGCCCAAGGGCATGACGTAGACGGTCGCGAGTTTCAGATCGGGCGACAGGCGCACTTCGGGAACCGTAATCGAGTGGCTGGCCAGACAATCGTCATGGATGTCGCCGCGCACCAGCATTTCGGCAACCTTGTGCCGGATGAGCTCGCCGACGCGAAGCATGCGTTGGGAGGGTGCTTTGGCGGATGCGGCTGATTTTTTGCGTGTCATAGGCAATCCAATTTCGTCATGGCCGTCGCATGGCGGCCATCCAGCGGAAATTCGCACCGTTCTCCGGGCTTGCGATTGAGGCGCGTGTCCCGCCATGTGCAGGCCAGACCAGAACACCGCGACTCGCTCGACGCCTGTCGTGGGTGGCCGCCTGCGCGGCCATGACGGTGGGTGTTGGAAGTCGGCGCGAACAATCTCGGGTTGCCGCGCCAGGCACGAATTATCATTGTTAGTCATCCACCGCGGGGTCGGACCGCGCGTGGCGCCTTCAATTCAAAGCTGACAGATTCTCATGTCGCGGTCAAGAAAAGGCGGTAGGAACCGCAGCACTTGATCCGCGACAGGCCAATCCCGACCGAAGATCGCCAGGGGATAGATCGACGTAGCTCAGTTCGCGGAACGTCATTGTAATGGAGGGGGCCGATGTCCCAATCGGCGCCATCCAAGAAACGACCCTGCCACCACATAGCCGTCCAAAGACAACAGAATCGCGAAAGACCAGAACTGCAAACAGGTTGTTTGAATTTTCCGTGATCATCACAAGCTCCTGGCGATCGTCTCGATCTGGAAGCATTCGATCTGGTCGCCTTCGCGCAGGTCCTGGTAGTTGGCAAACGACATGCCGCATTCCTGACCGGCGGTGACTTCCCTGACGTCGTCCTTGAAGCGTTTGAGGATCGACAGCGAGCCCTCGTGGATCACGACGTTGTCGCGCAGGAGACGCACCTTGGCGCCGCGCTCGACCTTGCCTTGCGTGACCTGGCAGCCAGCGACCTTGCCGGACTTCGAGATGTTGAAGACCTGCTTGATCGTCGCGTAACCGAGGAAAACTTCCTTCTTGGTCGGTGCCAAGAGGCCCGACATCGCGGCTTTCACTTCATCGACCAGATCGTAGATGATGTTGTAGTAGCGGATCTCGATGCCCTGCGCGTCGGCGGCGCGTTTTGCCTGCTCGTTGGCACGCACGTTGAAGCCGATGACGACCGCCTTGGAAGCGGACGCCAAGGCGATATCCGATTCCGTGATGCCGCCGACGCCGGTGTGGACGATGCGGGCGATCACCTCCTCGGTGCCGAGCTTTTTCAACGAACCGACGATGGCCTCGACGGAACCCTGCACGTCGCCCTTGATGAGCAGCGTGAATTCCTTCTGGCCGGCAGCGTCCTTCAGCTGCTGCATCATCTGCTCGAGTGTGCTCTTGTTGCCGGCGGACCCAAGGGTCTCGCGGCGCTTCCTCACGCGGTAATCGCTGATTTCGCGGGCGCGGCTTTCGTTCTCGACGACCGCGAACTGATCGCCGGCTTCAGGCGCCGAATCGAAGCCCAGGATTTCGACCGGCACCGACGGCCCGGCCTTGACGATGTTCTGACCATGGTCGTCGATCAGGGCGCGGACGCGGCCCCAGGCCGAGCCGGCCACCACGAGATCTCCGACTTTGAGCGTGCCGCGCTGCACGAGAACGGTGCCCACGGGGCCACGGCCGCGCTCGAGCTTGGCTTCGATGACGATGCCCTCGGCGGTGCGGTTCGGGTTCGATTTCAGGTCGAGGATTTCGGCTTGCAGGTGGATGCCTTCAAGCAGTTTGTCGAGGTTCGTGCGTTTCAAGGCCGAGACCGGCACTTCGAGCGTTTCGCCGCCCATGCTTTCGACCACGATCTCGTGCTGGAGGAGATCGGTGCGCACGCGGTTGGGATCGGACTGCGGCTTGTCGATCTTGTTGATCGCAACGATGATCGGCACGCCGGCTGCCTTGGCGTGATTGATGGCTTCGACCGTCTGCGGCATGACGCCGTCGTCGGCGGCGACGACGAGCACGACGATGTCCGTCACCTTGGCGCCGCGGGCGCGCATGGCGGTGAAGGCTTCGTGGCCGGGCGTATCGATGAACGTCACCTTGTGACCTTTCGGCGTCGTCACCTGATAGGCGCCGATGTGCTGGGTGATGCCGCCGGCTTCGCCGGAAACGACGTTGGTCTGGCGAATGGCATCGAGCAGCGACGTCTTGCCGTGATCGACGTGACCCATGATGGTGACGACGGGCGCCCGCGATTCCAGATGCTCGTCGACGTCCTTGTCTCCGACGAGGCCGATTTCGACGTCGGACTCCGAGACGCGTTTCGGCGTGTGGCCGAATTCCTGCACGATCAGCTCGGCCGTATCGGCGTCGATGACGTCCGTGATCTTGTGCATGTCGCCTTGCTTCATCAGGTACTTGATGATGTCGACGGCGCGCTCGGTCATGCGGTTCGACAATTCCTGGATGGTGATCGCTTCAGGAATGGTGACCTCGCGCGTGATCTTTTCGCGCACCTGCGGCAGGCCCATCGCCTTGGCCTTTTCCTTCTGCTGCTTGCGGCGCAGAGAGGCCAGCGAGCGCTGCTGCGCTTCCTGGTCGAAGTTGGTGATGGAAATCTTGCGGCGCTGGCGGCCGTCATCGGCAACCTTGACGGCGGGGCGCGGAATTTTGACGCCGCCGCGCTTGGCGGAACCGGTGTCTTCCTCCTCCATCACCTCTTTGACGGCGACGGGACGCGTTATGCGCTTCGGGGCTTCGACGGTATCGGCCGTGCCCTTGCGGGCAACTGGCAGTTCGATCTCGCGCGGACGGCCGGCCTCGCGCGGCATGAACGCCGGCCCTTGACCGGACTGCGGACGGCCGCCCGAAGGGCCGCCACGGGACATCGGCGGGCGGCTGTCGGAGTGCGGTTCGCGGCGCACTTCGCGCGGCTGATGCTGTGGTCTCGCGGCCGGAGCAGGTTCGCTCCGCGGCGCGGCCTTCACCAGTTCGGCCGGCTGTGCCTCGGCCTTGACCACGGGTTCGCTCGCTGCGGCGCGGGGCGATTCTTGCTCCGGCTCTGGCGGACGCACGGGCTCGAAACGAACGGGCTCGGCATCAGGCTGGTGCGTCGTGTCGTAGGCGCGCGCTGCGGCGAGCGCGTCCTCGCGGGCCTTGCGTTCAGCCTCCGAAAGGATGCGCTGTGCGGGTTGGGCGCGTTGCTGTTCCGCCGAGATCGATTTCTCAGGCGATGCCTTTGTCTGCGGACGGGTCTTTTCGGCAACAGGGAGGGGCGCGGCGACAACGGCCGTCTCCTGGCCTTCGGAGCCGGGAGGTCCGAGCTTGCGCGTCTTCTTCTTTTCGACGACCACGCTCTTCGATCGGCCATGGCTGAAGTTCTGACGCACGTGCCCCAATTCGACCGTCTTCTGCAGCGTCAGCGGCTTGCGCGCGCCAACCCTGACGGTCTTGTCGGTCTGGTCCTTTTGTTCCGTCATGCGTTTGTCCGTTCAGCCTTCTTTTTCGTTCGCCGGCGGCGAAAGGGTTTCGGCGACTGCCAAGTCGGGAGCGCGCGAGGAGGTCCGGTAGCGCACCACACGCCCCACCTCCCGCAGAAATCGCTCCGTCAGTCCTCCGGGTATAAGGGCAGCATGTACCACACTTGGCCTGCCCATGGCCAAGCTGATTTCGTTAATGGTCAGCACCGTCACGATTTCAGCGAGGAGATCGCTAGCCCCTTGAATAGCTCGGAATTTCTTATCGAGCTTGTGACAGCCGTCGCTGGCCGCGTCGGAGCCGTGGATAAGCGCCGCAACAGCCCCTTTTTCAAGCGCACTTTCGACCTTCTGAAAGCCGGAAAGGGCTAATCCGGCCTTGTTGGCCAGCGCCAGCGTGTCAGTGACGCGGCGTTGCAAAAGCGCCTCTATGCGCTGCGGCAGGTCGTCTGGCGCCTTCGCGTCGGCCTTGAAAGACCGGGAAAGTGCCCTTGTTTTTATTGCTTTTTCTACAATATCCCGCTGACACGTGAGCCACGCGCCGCGTCCCGGCAGCTTGCGCTCGAGATCCGGAACGATGCAGTTGTCGGGGGCGAGGACGAAGCGGATCAGCTCTTCGGGCGGGCGGACGGCGCGCGTGAGGGCGCAGAGACGCTCGGAGCCGTTGCCGGCCCCCTCGTCATCCACTTCTCGCCGCGACCGTTCTCTGCTCGCCACGCTGTAACTACTTCCTCGCGTTCCATGGCCTTAGGACTGAGAAGCGGACGCGTCGTCCGTTTCTGCAGTTTCGGGCTCCGCTTCCGCCGGTACGAGATCTTCCGCCTTGATCCAGCCCGCCTGCACGCGCGCCGACATGATCATGTCCTCGGCGTCCTTGCGGGAGATTTCGAAGCCGTCGAGATAGCCTTTGTGGCGCACCGCTTCGGCGTCCTTTTCCTTCTTGCGCTCGGTCCACCCGACAAGCTCGTCGGTGGCGCAATCGGCGAAATCTTCGACCGTCTTGATACCGTGCTCGCCGAGCGCCACCATCATTGCGGTGGTCATGCCCTGGATTTCAGCGAGTTCGTCGGCGACGCCGAGTTCGCGCCGCTTGGTATCGCGCTCGGCTTCCTGCTGCTCGAGGAATTCGCGCGCACGGCCCTGGATCTCCTGCGCGGTGTTCTCGTCGAAGCCCTCGATGTGGGCAATCTCGGAAAGATCGACGAACGCCACCTCTTCGATCGTGGCGAAGCCTTCGGTGACGAGAAGCTGGGCGATGACTTCATCGCAATCCAGGCTTTCCATGAGCAGCTGCGTGCGCTCGGCGAATTCCTTCTGCCGCCGCTCGGACTCTTCGGTTTCCGTCATGATGTCGATATCCCAGCCGGTGAGCTGCGACGCGAGGCGCACGTTCTGACCGCGCCGGCCGATGGCAAGCGACAGCTGCGCTTCCGGCACCACGACCTCGATGCGGTTTGAATCTTCGTCGAGCACGACCTTGGTGACTTCCGCCGGCGCCAGCGCGTTGACGATGAAGCTCGCGGCATCGGGGTTCCACTGGATGATGTCGACCTTTTCGCCCTGCAGCTCGTTGACGACGGCTTGGACGCGGGCGCCGCGCATGCCGACGCAGGCGCCGACGGGATCGATGGAGGAATCTTTGGAGATGACCGCGATCTTGGCGCGCGATCCGGGATCGCGAGCGACCGACTTGATCTCGACCACCGCGTCGTAGATTTCCGGCACCTCGGCGCGGAACAGCATGGCCATGAATTCAGACCGCGCACGGGTGAGGAAAATCTGCGGGCCGCGCTGTTCGCGGCGCACGTCGTAGACGTAGGCGCGGACGCGATCGCCCAGACGGACGTTTTCCCTCGGAATCATCTCGTCGCGGCGGATGATGCCTTCGGCCTTGCCGAGATCGACGATGACGTTGCCGTACTCGACGCGCTTCACCGTGCCGCTGACGATATCACCGACCTTGTCCTTGAATTCGCTGAACTGGCGGTCGCGCTCGGCTTCACGCACCTTCTGGACGATGACCTGCTTGGCGTTCTGCGCCGCGACGCGGCCGAATTCTAAGGGCGGCAGGGCCTCGGCGATGAGGTCGCCGATCTGGGCCTGCGGATTGCG
Organism: uncultured Alphaproteobacteria bacterium; assembly: GCA_963732525.1. Taxonomy (GTDB): domain Bacteria; phylum Pseudomonadota; class Alphaproteobacteria; order Rhizobiales; family Hyphomicrobiaceae; genus Hyphomicrobium_B. The sequence continues at coordinate 96,150 of CAVSZX010000010.1, read as the reverse complement.
TTTCTGGGCGTCGGCGAGATTGACCTGCGTCGCGTCGTTCTCGACCAGCTCGACAACCGCGAGCACGCGGATGAGGCGGGCTTCGCCGGTCTTGGGATCGATCTCGCAGCGGATGTCGTTTTCGGCGCCGTAGCGCTGCTTGGCGGCCTTCTGATAGGCCTCTTCCGCCGCCTCGATGACGATCTTCTTGTCGATCGATTTCTCGCGCGCGACCGCTTCGGCGATCTGCAAGAGTTCAAGCCGGTTGGCACTGATGCCTGCCGTGGCCATGGTTAGTCCTCCACGTCGTGGTCTAAATCTTCCTGGTCCATTTCCGCGCCGTCGCCGGGACGGTTTTCATGCCGCTTCTTGGCGCGGGCGAGCGCTTCGCGAACGAGTTCGTCGGTCAACACCAGCTTGGCTTCCGCAACGAGGTTCACCGGCAAACCCAGATGCTGCAATCCGAGCTCGCCGAGGTCGGCGGCAATGCGCACTTCGCCATCCTCGAAACCTTCGAGCGTGCCCTTGAAGCGCTTGCGGCCTTCGACCGGCTCCTTGAGCTCGATCTTGGCGACGTGTCCCGACCAGTCTTCGAAGTCACTAGGGCGGACCAGCGGACGGTCGATGCCGGGCGATGAAATTTCGAGGCGATAAGTTCCCTGGACCGGATCGGCGACGTCGAGCACGGGCGAAAGCGCGCGCGAAATCTGCTCGCAGTCGTCGATCGTGATCGAGCCATCCGGACGCTCGGCCATGATCTGCACGATGCGGTCTTCGCTGCGGCCCATCATCGAAACGCGCACGACGCGAAAGCCGATGCCCTCGAGCACCGGCTCGACGATCGAGGCGATTTCGGCGGCCATACCCGTTTCGCGCGCAAAACGCACGGGCGAGGCGGCGCTCGTCGCAGAGGCCTTTTCGGCATTGGCAGGCTCGGTTGCCATCACGATCGTCGTCGGTCCAAGTTCCTAAAGTCCTTTGGGAGCGGCCCGGCAGGACCACTCTCAAAATCTTCAGTTTGTTATTGAGATGAGGGTGAGATAGGCGAATTCAGTGCGAATTGCAAGGGGGCGTCAGCAGGAACCAGACAGCCCACCGGCGGGCGAGCCACCAGCAAACGCCACCGGCGAACAGATGGTTAGCCAGCCAAAGTGCGCCATTTTGCGAAAACATGACGGCGGCGAGGCCGACGGGCGGTTCATTTGTGAGCCAGGTCACAAAGGAAAATCCGATCCAGGCGAAGAGGGATAGCACCAGGGGAAGGGCGAGCGGAACAGGCCCGCGCCGCAATTGCCAACGCGCGCAGCCGATGCCGACGAACACGGCTTGCAGCCCGCCGAACAGGTAGGAGAAGGGAATGCCGAGCAGGCCCATGACAAGCAGGCCGGCGATGGCCCCTGACGGACTGCCGCGGAATTCTGCGTCGCTCACAACGGTGACGAGAAAGCCGGCCAAGACCAGCAAGAGCCCGGCCAGGGGCGGTCCGGCGAGTGCGTAGGTCGCAGCGGCTGCAAAGTGGCGTCTTGCTTCAGGGGACATCGCGGGCATCACGAACGTCATTTCGCCTTGGAAAGTCTTTCCTGCAAGTCAGGCAAATCATGGACGAGCGTCGAACACGCCCCCGGCTTGACCCGCTCAAGTCTGAAAATCCGATCGTCCTCGCCGAGCTGTACATTGTCTTCACCGCATTCGGATAGATGGGCGCCGGCGGGTACGTCCACGTAGATCGAGGTGGCGTCTTTCTGGCGGATGCCGATGTGCCCGGCGTCGCATTCGAGGGCGCAATCGAAATTGGCGCCCTCGCCGCCAGCACTCGAGCACTCGCCATAGCTGTCGAAACGTTCGGATGCGGTCTTGAATTTAACTCCGGCCCGAATTGCGTAGGGCCGGTCTTCGCGCGCGGGGTCGGATCTGTAGATAAGAACCGTCATTGCGTCCACATTCTGCTCGGGATGCTGCGCAAGATGCTCGGCGTCGTAGAGGCGAGTAAAGCAGGCCATCGCCGACGCGTCGCCGTTTCCAGCGTCGAATATCGGGTGGGGCCGCGTTTCCTCTGCCGCCTGAGCGCCCTGGTAAGCTGCAAGGACAAGAATTGCCGCACAGCTGGAATGTACGGCCACCCGATGCATGCGCGGTGACATTGCCGTCCCCCTTTCGGGCCGCGTCGCGTCAGCGCGGGGCCGTCTAACTTAAAATATACCCAGTCCGCAATTGAAGGAAAGCGTCCAGGCGCGCCACGGGCCTTTCGCAAACGCCGGCCTAATGCAAAAATGAGGGCCACTGTTGGCGTCTGAGCCGGATCGAGCAGTGTCGAGCCGGTTCCCAAATTCCACCCAGATTACAGCCGAAGGACGTACGCGGCAGGATCGCCCGGTTGACGATTGATATGGATGGCTTTCTCAAGGGCCTGATCATCGGCCGGCAATTGCGGAGCGGCAGGTGGAGGAGCGATGTCGGCGTTGATGGGCGGGGTTTGGGTGCTGCCCTCACGTGCAGCCGCCGACCCGGAGCGGGTCCGAGTGGCGCTCGGTTCATGGCTCGAAGGCGCCAGCTACTACACGTCCGGCGCCAGTGGCCGCTGGGATCTGCCCGGCGTCGCCGGCGCTTCGCTGTTCATTCGTACGGACGAAGCGGGGTTCGATCTACTAGTGGTTCGGTTTTCCAGCAGCGCGCTGGCCGAGGACCCGGCGGGAACCCTAGCCTGGATCGAACGCGGGTTCGAGGCTTCGCGCGGCCTCGGTGTGATATTGGGATTGCTCACGCTGTACCCCGATCACTTCGAGCCTGCCTGGTTGCGCGAACACGTTCTGATCCCGCTCCTCTTGGAAGAGTGGGACGCGCTTCGCGCCTTGCCGTTTGAAGCGCTATGGCTGCCGAAAGAGGCGTGATCGTAAGAGTGAGCCTCTGCCCCTTGGGAGAGGCCGGCGCGGCCCGGATGCAAGATTGCCAACAAGGGCCGCCCCTTCCGCGCCGGGTGAGGGGACGGGCTCGTGATGCAGAGGAAATTGTCCACCCCCTCTCCCCAAGGGGAGAGGAGGTTCACACCCTCTCAAACCTGAAATAATACCTGAAGCGCCCCTCGCGCGCGGCTTTTTGTTCGTAGCGGGTTTCCGGCCAGTCGGCGGGACGGAGGCGCCAATCCGCGGGGCTTTCCGCCTGCCACTTGAATTGCGACACCTCGCGGAACGCCTGCAGCATGGTGCGGGCGTAGTCGGCGATGTCGGTGCCGATGCGCAGCTCGCTGCCCGCTTTCATGACGCGGGCGAGCAGGGCGAGCGTCGCAGCGTTCACGAGACGGCGCTTCCTATGCTTGATCTTCGGCCAGGGGTCGGGAAAGAGAATGAAAGCGCGATCGATCGAGGCCTCCGGAAGCCAGCGCAGCACTTCACGCGCGTCGCCCATGTGGAGTCGAATGTTGCCGAGTTTTTCTTCATCGATTTTCGTCAGCACCTTGACGACGCCGTCCTCGAACGGTTCGCAGCCGATGCAGGTGACGTGAGGATTGCGCCCTGCCTGCCAGACGAGATGCTCGCCGCCGCCGAAACCGATTTCGAGGAATACCTCTGAATTACCTCCCCCCTTGAGGGGGAGGTGTCGCGCAGCGACGGAGGGGGGGCTGGTCCCCCCACCGGCCCTTCGGGCTACCTCCCCCTCAAGGGGGGAGGTAAAGCGAGCCGGAGACGTGAGGTCCAGCGCCACTTTCGGCAGCAGATCGCGCTTCAGTGCCTCCTGCCGGTCGGACGGCTTTCGCCCGCGCCGGCGGCCGAAGGAACGCAACTCCCGATCTTTGCGGTCGTCAGACACGGGCGAACGATCCTGCTGCCGGCTCAAAAACGAACGGCCGCAGATTGCGGCCGTTCTTATCGACTGTCACGCAGCGTGTCCGCCCTAGGAAATCGCCTTCTTGATTTTATCGGCAAGGTCGGTCTTCTCCCACGAGAAGCCGCCGTCCTTGTCGGCCTTGCGGCCGAAATGGCCATACGCCGAAGTGCGGGCATAAATCGGCTTGTTGAGATCGAGCGCCTCGCGGATGCCGCGCGGTGTCAAGTCCATTGACTTGTCGAGCGCGACTTCGATTTGCCCCTCGTCGACCTTACCGGTGCCGTGCGTATCGACGTAGATCGACAGCGGGCGCGCGACGCCGATGGCATACGAGAGCTGGATGGTGCAGCGATCGGCGAGACCGGCAGCGACCACGTTCTTGGCCAGATAGCGCGCCGCGTACGCCGCCGATCGGTCCACCTTGGTCGGGTCCTTGCCGGAAAAGGCGCCGCCGCCGTGGGGCGCCGCGCCACCGTAGGTATCGACGATGATCTTACGGCCCGTCAGACCGCAGTCGCCATCGGGACCACCGATGAAGAACTTTCCCGTCGGGTTGATGTGCCAGATCGTGTCCTTGGAGATCCAGCCCTCGGGCAGCGCCTTGCGCACATAGGGCTCGATGATTTCGCGAACCTGCCTGGAGCTCAGATCCTCGACCACATGCTGATGCGAGACGACGATGGCGGTGACGCCGACGGGCTTGCCATTCTCATAGCGCACCGTCACCTGGCTCTTGCTGTCGGGTCCGAGTTTTGCCGCGTCGCCCTTCTTGGCCTTGCGGTCGTGCGCCAGGTCTTCGAGGATCTTGTGGGCATAGTAGATCGGCGCCGGCATGAGTTCCGGCGTGTCGGTGCAGGCGTAACCGAACATGATGCCCTGGTCGCCCGCGCCTTCTTCCTTGTTGGTGGGTTGCTTGGCATCGACGCCGGCGGCGATATCGGCCGACTGACCGTGCAGCAGAACCTCGATATTGCAGTTGGCCCAGTGGAAGCCCTCCTGCTCGTAGCCGATGTCCCGAATAGCCTTGCGGGTGACGTCCTGCAGCATCTGCACGGTGACGCTTTTCGGCGTATTGGAGAATTCGCCGGCGATGACGACACGCTGCGTCGTGGCCATGGTTTCGCACGCGGCCCGGATGGCCCAGGGGTCGAGTTTCGCCGCGAGGCTTTCACGATAGAAGGTATCGACGATCTCGTCCGAGATGCGATCGCAGACCTTGTCGGGATGTCCTTCCGATACGGATTCGCTCGTGAACAGAAATGACTTGCGTGCCACTATGGCCCCCGTCCTTGAGTTTGATGTCCTTGAGATTGATCGTTGCCGAATTGAATCTGAAGATGATCCGCCTGGAAGTTCGGCGCCGGCGGCTGAGCTTTCTCCGGAGCCGGAATTGCGGGCGGTTTGTTGCAGCCTTTGCCGGACGGGTCAAGCACGCCCATTCCGCGGCGGCAACGTCGCCCGTGGATAGCGGCTCAGTCGGCCTCGCCCGCCAACGACTTGACGAGATCGGTGATGGCGCGGCGCACGCGGGGATCGGAAATGCGCGAAAAAGCCTTGTTCAGTTCGAGGCCTTCCCGGCTGGCGAGAAACTCGACGACGTAGCTGTCGCCCGAACTTTCGGCAAAGCCCGGTGCCGCGCCGTGTCCAAGCGCGACGGCTGGAGCTTCGTCATAGAAGAACTGCACCGGTACGCCCAGGACTCGCGCCAGTTCGAACAGGCGGCTGGCGCCTACGCGATTGACGCCCTTTTCATATTTCTGGACTTGCTGGAACGTCAGGCCGAGATGTTCGCCGAGTTTTTCCTGGCTCATGCCAAGGAGCATGCGCCGCAAGCGTACACGGGCGCCGACATGCACGTCCATCGGGTTGGCACGGCGCGAATTCCGCTCCGGCTCTTCGGCATGGTCCAGCATTTGGTCTTCCGACATCGTATAAACCTAAGCGTCCGCAAAAACTTAGCCCGCGCACAATTCCTAGGTGCAACTGCCGCGGAATGTCAACCCAAGGTCAAATGCGCGACAACCTGTCTCCGGCACCTTTGTCTATGTTAGCCCGGCGCATAAGGGCGCTGAGCGCGCCGAGAACGACTGCCATGAACCAGAAGATCCAATCTCGATAGCGAGCATAGGGTGGCGGCGGCAGGGCGGCGGGGATGGCGCTGTCGGCAGCGCCGCGTAAGTTGAGGGCCAGCGATGCGCGCACCTGCCCGAAGCCGTCGATGACCGCCGAAATGCCATTGTTTGCGACGCGAATGATGGGCAGCCCTTCCTCAACCGCGCGAACGCGCGTCTGGTAAAAGTGCTGCCTGGGACCGGTCGTGTCGCCGAACCAGCCGTCATTGGTAACGTTGATGAGGAGCCCGGGGCGATGTGATTCATCGATAACTTCGCCCGGGAAAAGGACCTCATAACAGATGAGCCCGCCCACCGGCGGCAGGCCGGGAAGAGCGAGAAGCGGGCGGGGGCTCGGTCCGGTATCAAAGGCGCCGAGGCCGTGGGTCAACTTGGTAAGCCCCAGCGCCCCCAGAACCGAAACCATGGGCAGATACTCGCCGAAGGGCACGAGGTGGACCTTGTCGTAGGTCGCGATCACTGTCCCAGAGCTGTCGAAGGCCATCAGGCTGTTGAACCCGCGCTGGACGCCGCCGGCATCGAGCGTGCGCCGCAACGCCCCCGAGACCAGTAGCGTCCCGTCGGGAACCAGGTTGCCGATCGCTGCGAGGGCTTCCGGATGCTCCAGCGGCAAAAACGGCATGGCCGCTTCCGGCCACACGACCAGCGTGATGCCGGCCATGTCATCTTTCTCGCCAGAAGGTGCCGTGCGCGACAGTTCGAGATGATCGTTGAAAATCTGGCGCTGCTTTTCGGCGAGCCACTTCTCCCGCTGCGGCACGCTCGGCTGTACGATGCGCACTTTGAGGCCCGCGAGATCTGCGGGCTGGGATGCTGAGAGCCGCCAGCTGCCGTAAGCTGACAACGCCGCAAGCGGCAAGGCTGCCAAGAAAATGGATTGCAGCAGCGCACCTCGCCGACGCGGTCTGGGCGCCTCCGCAAAGTGCACAAGCGGCGCCGTGAAAACCGCTATGGCGAGGAACGTCAACGCGTAGGCGCCGAACAGCGCCGCGCTCTGCATGAGCACCAGCGGATAGGTGAGCGCGTAGCCGATGACGTTCCAAGGCAAACCTGTGAAGAGATGGCCGCGCAGCCATTCGGCGAGTCCGAGCGCCAGCGTGAACAGGACGACGCGACCGCAACCCCGAAACCAGAAACGTCTCATCACGAAGGCCGCGGCGGCCCAGAAGAGGGCGATGCCGGCCGGCAGCAAGGTGACCGCAAACGGCAGCAACCAGGCGAACTTGTCGGCCTCGACCAGAAAGGCTTCGCCGAGCCAGAACAGATTGAAGAAGAAATAGCCGAAACCGAACCACCACCCAGCAACGGCAGCATCAGAGGGCGAGCGCGCGGCATCGATTAGCCAGACGAAAACGGGAAGTGTCAGGAACAGGATCGGAAAGAGATGAAAGGGCGCGAAGGCGACAACGCTGAGGCTACCACCAAGAAATGCGACGATCGCCCTCCGCCTGCCGCCGAGACCCATCACGGCCGCCCGCGCGCGCGTCGCTATGCCGGAGTGCGGCTCAGTCATGTTCAGCCGGACTTCTCGGATCGAACTTCGGTTCGCGCCAGCGTGCGCGGCCGGTGGATCTTCAGCTTCTTGACCCGGCGCGGGTCGGCATCGAGGACTTCGAATTCGATGCCGCTTGGATGGCGGATCAGCTCGCCGCGCGAGGGGACACGGCCCAGAAGCGCGAATACGAGCCCGCCGAGGGTGTCGATATCTTCCTCTTCGCCTTCGCCGAGCAGTTTCACTTCCAGACGTCTCTCGAGTTCCGCAATCGGGGTTCGCGCCGAGGCAATGAGACCCAGACGCGGATCGGCAACGATGTTCGTCTCCTCCTCCTCGTCGTGCTCGTCCTCGATGTTGCCGACAATCTGTTCGACCAGGTCTTCAATGGTAACGAGCCCGTCGGTGCCGCCGTATTCGTCTACGACGAGCGCCATATGGATGCGGGTCGACTGCATCTTGATGAGCAGATCGGCGGCCGGCATGGACGGCGGGACATAAAGAACCTGACGGCGGATTTTCGCCGTCGTGATCGGGCGCGCAAGATCGACGTGCGAGAGATCGATCCTCGGGGCCATGCCTTCATGCACGTCGGTAGAGGCCCCCGACGCAATCGCATCGCCTTCGAGCCGCAAGGCTTCCGCCATCAGCCAGCGGTAAAGATCCTTGATGTGAATCATGCCGCGCGGGTCGTCCAAAGTCTCGCGATAGATTGGAATGCGCGAAACGCCGGCCTCGTTGAACGTGCGCAGCAAATCAGCGATGGGCTCGTTCTCGTCGAGGCAGGTGATGTCGGCGCGCGGCACCATGATATCGACGACGCGGCTCGCCCCGAAGCGGAGCAGCCGCGCCATCATGCTGCGCTCGGCGTCGGAGAAGGCCGCGTCCGTGTCGGGCGCCTTCAGCACGCCCTCGAGGGTATCGCGCAGCGTCTGCGGCCCGGTGAGCCCCAGCTTGGCGCGAAGCAGTTGCATCCAGCCTTGGCCGCGCAGGTCTTCCGCGGAAGTATCGGTCTGGGACTTGTCGCTTGTGGTATCGCTCATGGGGGGTGGCGCTCGCCGCTCCAAAATCATGTCTTAGAGGTATCGAGGGGCCCCGTGTAGGGGTTTGCGATACCGAGGCGCGCCAAAATACGGATTTCCAGCGCTTCCATCCGCTCGGCGTCGGCGGTGTTCTCGTGATCGTGGCCGAGAAGATGCAGCAATCCGTGCACAACGAGGTGCTGGAGGTGATGCTCGGGCGGGATGTCCTCGGCTTCGGCTTCGCGCAGCACCGTTTCGCATGCGATGACGATATCACCGAGATAGCCCTTGGCCGCCCCATGGCCGGAGGGAAACGACAAGACATTCGTCGGCTTCGGCTTGCCGCGGAATTTGCCGTTCAATTCGGCAATCTTCGTGTCGGACGACAGCACGACGGCCGCGGCAGCGGTCTCGATTGCCAAGTCACGTTCCGTCGCGAGCTCGGCGGCGGCCGCCTCGATGATGCCGGCGACGTCGTCGTTCCACGACCAGTTGCCGGCATCCTCCACGACCTCAATGGCGAGCTTGGGTCTCTTGCGGGTGCGGCGCTCGGACATGGCGGCTCTGCTACGTCGCCTTGTCGTAGGCTGCGACGATCTTGGCGACGAGATCGCGGCGCACGACATCGGCGCCCGTGAAGCGGATCGCTGAAATACCCTGGATGCCGTCGAGCAGCGCGACCGCTTCTTCGAGCCCCGAGCGCATCCCGGGCGGCAGGTCGATCTGAGTTGGATCGCCGGTGACGATCATTTTCGAGCCCTCGCCGATGCGGGTCAGAAACATCTTCATCTGCATGCTCGTCGTGTTCTGCGCCTCGTCCAGGATGACGAAGGCATTGGCGAGCGTGCGTCCGCGCATGAAGGCGAGCGGCGCGATTTCGATGATGCCGGTTTCGAGGTCGCGCTCGACTTTTTCCGGCGGCAGAACGTCGTAGAGTGCATCGTACAAGGGGCGCAGATACGGATCGACTTTTTCGCGCATGTCGCCGGGCAGGAAGCCCAGACGCTCGCCGGCTTCGACCGCCGGGCGGGACAGAATGATGCGTTCGACGACGCCACGTTCGAGACAGTGGGCGGCGAAAGCGACCGCGAGATAGGTCTTGCCGGTGCCGGCGGGGCCGATGCCGAACACGAGGTCGTGCTTTTCGATGGCGCGGATGTAGGCGCTCTGCATCGGCGTGCGCGCCTTGACGGCACGGCGGCGGGTGACGACCTGCGCCTGTTCGTCGCCGCCCGTTCCTTCGGCGCGCGAGTGGCGGATCAGGCCGTCGAAATCGCCGGCGCCGATGGTCTCGCCCTTGCCGATACGGGAATAAAGTTTTTCGAGCACGTCACGGGCCAAGGCACAGGCTGCGGCATTGCCGGTCAAAATCACCACATTGCCGTGGGCATGGGCGTCGATGCCGAGGCGGTCTTCGATGATCGCGAGGTGGCTGTCGAATTCGCCGAGCAGGCGTGTGAGCTGACGGTTGTCTTCAAAGGGGACGACGACCCTGGCGCTTTGCGCCTCTGATTTTCCCTCGCGCCGGGGGGCGGATGCGGGCAGACCGCGGAAAGCTGCCAAGTCGCTCAACTCCTTCCATGGCCTGCCGGCGGGTGCCGGGTTCGATGCGCCTGACGAATCGCACTGCGTAACGCCAAACTAACATGGCTGAAGGTAATTCGGCGCACGCCCGGCGAAAAGGCCGGAGCAACAGGAATTTTGGGTAAACGGCAATTATGCCGTCTGGATGACACCCGCAAGGCTCATCCGGGAGGCAGAACGGACCAGGACGGGGCACAACGACCCGATCAGGGCCTCTTCGGCCTCGGCGTGAATGGCCTGCAAATAAGGCGTGCGGCCGACGAGCTGACCGGGATGGCGGCCCTTGCGCTCGAACAGGACCGGCAACGTGCGGCCAACCTTCGCCTCGTTGAAGGCGAGCTGCTGGGCGTCGAGCAACTCCTTGAGGCGGGTCAGGCGCTCGATCTTGACCGCGTCTGGAACCTGGTCCTCGTCGTTTGCAGCAGGCGTGCCGGGTCGAGGGCTGTATTTGAACGTATAGGACTGCGCGAACGTCACTCGGCGAATGAGGTCGAGGGTCGCCGCGAAGTCGGCCTCCGTCTCGCCCGGGAAGCCGACGATGAAGTCGCTGGACAAGGCAATGTCCTCTCGCGCCGCCCGGATGCGGTCGACGAGGCGGAAATAATCGTCGCTCGTGTGCCGGCGGTTCATGGCCTTCAGGATGCGGTCCGAGCCCGACTGCACGGGGAGATGCAGGAACGGCATCAGTTTGCGATTCTCGGCGTGCGCGGCGAAGAGATCGTCGCTCATGTCGCGCGGGTGGCTCGTGGTGTAGCGAATGCGTTCGAGGCCGTCGATCAGGCTCAGATGTTTCGCCAGCGCGGCAAGCGACCAGTTCAGCCCGTCCGGGCCCAGCCCGTGATAGGCATTGACGTTCTGCCCGAGCAGCGTCAATTCCGCGACACCCGAGCGAACGAGTTTCAGCGCTTCTTTTTCGATGTCGGCGACGGGACGGGAATACTCGATGCCGCGCGTATAAGGCACGACGCAGAAGGTGCAGAACTTGTCACATCCTTCCTGCACGGTGAGGAACGCCGCCGGCGCACGCCGCCCGGAGCGATCGGGCAGCCTGTTGAATTTGTCTTCAGCCGGAAATTCCGTTTCGACGATGCGCGCTTCGCCCTTGCCGAGGCGGGCGATCAGCTCGGGCAAGCGATGATAGCTTTGCGGCCCGATGACGAGATCGACGGCGGGCTGGCGGGCGGCAATCTCGCGGCCTTCGGCCTGTGCCACGCAGCCGGCGACCGCGATGACCGTCGTCTTGCCGCGCTTCAGCCGGGCGGTCTTCATCTTGCGCAGGCGGCCGAGGTCCGAATAGACCTTCTCCGCCGCCTTTTCGCGGATGTGACAGGTGTTGAGGATGACGAGGTCGGCGCTTTCGGGGGCCTCAGTCGGCATGTAGCCGTCGCGGGCCAGCGCTTCCATCATGCGCTCGCTGTCGTAGACGTTCATCTGGCAGCCGAACGTCTTGACGAACACGGTCTTCGGCGTTGCGGGCGTCTTCCGCGCCGCCTGCGTTTCACTCGCGTCGCTCTCCGTCTCGAGGGTCACGCCCATATCGCCTTGCAGTTGCCTCGGCCTAGTATTCCGACTCTGACGCTTGGCGCCCTCCGGGTCCCCGCGTCAGCCCGGAACACTAGCCACTTTTTGGTTTGTGTTCTGGATTCACGAACGCTTGCCGGCCTATGCCCGGGAATCAAGCGTTCGATCCGGAACACTGGGCCGCCCCGATAGCACGAATGCCCGTCCTCATGTCCATTTTTCGTTTTGCACGACCCGCTGGATCTTGAGTTTTCGGGCTTCGTCCGGCGGCTCCACGGGCTCGACGCTTTCGCCTGCCTTGCGACTGCGCAGGACGGCGTGCACGTTGCGGCGGACCTGGCGCTCGCTGACGAGTGCAAGTTCCTTGCGGTCGGTGAATTCCGAAAGCGGAACCGGCGGGCCGACGGTCACGGTCACGGCCAGCGGGCCGGAACGGAGCACCTCCCAGGCATGGGACTGCATCTGCATGTCGCCGTACCAGCCGACGCGCGGGCGGTCGGCACGGCCGAGCGGCACGCCATGAAGATGCGTGTAGACGACGGCGATGGTCTGGACCACAGCGTCGGCGGCCGGCGCGTCACCCCGTACGTCCCTGCCGCCGGGCTTGACGGCGCCGAACAGCGAGGTCTTGAACGGGAGCACGCGGTTGCCGTCGCTCGAGGTGCCTTCGGCAAAGAGCACGATGGCGTCGCCCTGGTTCAGCCGTTCCATGATCTCGTCGGCGGCTTCTCCCGTCGTATGTCGGCGGTTGCGGTCGACGAAGACCGTACGCTGCAGCCGTGCCAAGGACGACACGAACGGCCAGCTGCCGACCTCCTTCTTGGCGACGAACGACACCGGCGCGACGGCCGAGAGCACGGGAATATCGAGCCAGGAGGTGTGGTTGGAAACGAGCAGCACCGGCCGGTCGCCGACGACTTCGCCCTTCACATTGAGGTGGACGCCGAGCAGGCGGCAGACCTGGCGGTGATACCAGTGCGGAAAGCGCCGCGCCGCCCGTCGCGAAACTTTCGTCAGCACCGCTTGCACCGGCATCAAGGGCACGGTGAGAAGGAAGAAGGCGGCCAGGATGGCGGATGCCCTGATGTTGCTCATCGCTTGCGACCTCGCATCAGGACCGGCCGTCGCGCGCGCGCTTCTTTTTAACGAGGGGAACGCCATAGAGTTCGAGGCGATGGCCAACGAGGGAGAAGCCAAGCTCGCGCGCGATGCGCTCTTGCAAGGCCTCGATCTCGTCGTTCGAAAACTCGATGACGCGGCCGCTCTCGACGTCGAAGAGGTGGTCGTGGTGCCGGCGTGTGGCTTCTTCGTAGCGGGCGCGGCCATGGCCGAAGTCGTGGCGTTCGAGGATGCCCTTTTCCTGGAACAGGCGAAGCGTGCGATAAACGGTGGACAGCGAGATGCGATCATCGAGACGATGGGCGCGCCGGTGAACTTCTTCCACGTCGGGGTGATCGCGCGCCTCCGAAAGGACGCGCGCGATGATGCGGCGCTGGCCCGTCATGCGCAGCCCCTGCTCGGTGCAACGCTCTTCGATGCGCGAAGAGTGGGCGGCGCGCGTCTGAGACATCGAGGTTCGCTAGCCCTTCCAAAAAACGGTCTTAATCCAGTTGGTTATAGGCTTAGGGCCGCCTCACGTCCACTTGCTCGGGCAGCATCGGCGCTCAAAGGTCGAACGCCAGGTTGAGCGCATCGACCTTGCCGTCGGAACGCACATAATAGCGCTTGCGGCGCCCGATTTCCTTAAAGCCCATCTTGGCGTAGAGCGCGCGCGCGGCGACGTTGTCCTCGGCGACGTCGAGAAACACGCGCCGGGCCTCGCCGCGCTTCGACGCCCGGCAGAGACCTTCCACGAGACGCGCACCAAGACCGGCGCGCTGCCAATCCGGCGAAACGCCGACCGACAGAATCTCGGCTTCATCGGCAGCGAGCTGCGCGATGATGAAACCCTTGATCACCTGCGGATTGCCGGCGACGGCGATGAGCGACGCCGCGGCCGGATGCTCGAGCAGCGACCTGATGCTGGCTTCGTCCCAGGGCTGTTCGAAAAGTCGCGCATGCAATTGCGAGATCTCGCCTGCCCGTTCTGGCGCCGCCCACAGCAAGCTGATGTGGTTCAAGTTTCTGAACGGGGTGACATTCGACGTCAAAGTCCGCTCCTGGCAATGGCGGCGCCCGCCGGCGGTTTGGCGTCGGGTGCGCGCAAATAGAGTGCATGGATATCGCGCGCCGCCTGCATCTCCATGACGGAAAAAAGCATGTCGAGGGCGTCAGGCAGCAGGTCGGGCATGACGGCGCGAACATCGCGTCCGCGCGCTCGCGCAATGTCCGCAACGGCTACCGCACCTGATCCGGCGACGGCGACGCCCTCGCTCGCAAAGGCGGATGCAGCCCCTTCTACGGTCAGGATCGCGGCAGGGGCCAGTGCCTCCAGCGTGTGCGGATCGAAGCGTTCGAAATAGACTTCGCCACGGCGCGCATCGGTCGCAATCGCCAATTCGCTGCAACCGCGGCAACTGGCGGCGAAATTCATGGCCATCAGTTTCAGGCTGCTCACGGCAACGACCGGTACGCCGAGGGCCAGAGCCAACGCCCGTCCGGCGGCGACGGAAATGCGCGTGCCCGTAAATGTTCCTGGACCAATAGTGATCGCGATTTTGTCGAGATCGCCGATCGCCAGCCCCGTTGCCGCCAACTGTTCATCGATCATCGGCATCAGCCGCTCTGCATGGCCCGTAGCCATCGGTTCGTAGCAGGACGAAATCGACGGTGACAGGCTGCGAAGCCGGCGGCCTGCGGCAACCGAGCACGCATCAAAACAGGTATCGAATGCAAGAACGTTCATTAAGCCGGGATTATTAGACGATCCGGGCCATCTCGTCGAAGCCAAAGCGTGGTGAACGGGGTCGCAATCCAGAGGCATCTGCAAAGCCCAGGTTGCATAGAAAATTCGATTTCGTTGCGGTGCCGGCAAAGAATTCCGCGTCCACGCCGGCATTGTCGAAGCCCGACATCGGCCCGCAGTCAAGGCCGAGTGCACGCGCCGCAACGATCAGATAAGCGCCCTGCAGGGTGCCGTTGCGAAAGGCCGTCTCGCGGATTTTGGCGTCATTGCCGGCAAACCAGGAACGGGCGTCGGTGTGGGGAAAGAGCTTCGGCAGGTGCTCGTAGAACTCGAGATCGTAGCCAATGATGGCGGTCGCGGGTGCCGCAAGCGTCTTGGCGCGGTTGCCTTCGCTCAAGTGCGGCGAGAGCCTCTGCTTGGCCTCAGGCGATTTGACGAACAGGATACGGGCGGGCGAGCAGTTGGCGCTCGTGGGTGCCATTTTCAGAACGTCGACGAGACGGCGCAAGAGTTGATCAGGCACCTCGCGCGGCTGCCAGGCGTTATGCGTACGAGCGTCGAGGTAAATCTGCCGCAGGGCGGTTTCGTCGATCGGGTGGCCGTTGGCGGGGGGCGGAATTGATTCGGTCATTGGCCAGCTCTCCTTATCGAATGCGCAGCACTGAGCCTCGATACAACGAAACCCCGCACACGTGTACGGGGCTTCGGAAGGGTCGGATGATAGGCGCGTTGCCGTCAAACGGCCTGCACGGATTGCACGTCGGGGCAGAAGTGCTTCAGCAGGTTTTCAATGCCGTTGCGCAGCGTCGCCGTCGAACTCGGGCAGCCGGCGCAGGCACCGCGCATGTGCAGATAGACGACGCCTTCGCGGAAGCCCGAAAACGTGATGTCGCCGCCGTCTTGCGCAACTGCCGGGCGCACCCGCGTCTCGATCAGCTCCTTGATGGTCGAGACCGTATCCTCGTCCGCCGGATCGTAGTTGCCTTCGGTATCTTCATCGCCACCGCCCGCCGTCACCGGCGCACCCGACATGTAGTGCTCCATGATGGCGCCGAGCACCATGGGCTTCAGGTGCTGCCATTCGATCTCGCCCTTGGTGACGGAAATGAAGTCCGATCCGAGGAAGACGCCATTAACGCCGGGAATATCGAACAAGCGCAGCGCCAGCGGCGACTGCACGGCATCCTTCTTCGTGCGGAAGTCGGCGGTGCCGCCGTCAAGCACCGACTTGCCGGGCATGAACTTCAAAGTCGACGGATTGGGGGTGGCTTCGGTCTGGATGAACATGAGGCTTGGCCTTCGTGATTGGTTCGTTGCCGGGTTTGAAGCAATCGACGCAGCGGCGGAATGCACGGCAGAGCAGAACGGTTGAACGGGTTAGAACTCTTCTAAAATATAGGCGAGGGAACCCGGTTTGTCGAGGGTGACCGAGGACACGATTTACGCCAAAGATTTGATGTCGTCCAGCGACAATTTCCCAGGCACCACGGTGATCGGTATGGGAAAACCACCCGCCGATTTACCGACCGCCAACGACGAAACCAGCGGACCCGGGCCTTTGACATCGGTTGCGGCGCCAAGAACCAGGATGGCGATATCCTCGTCCTCGCCGATGAGCTTGACGATTTCGTCGGCGGCGCTGCCCTCGCGGATGACTTCCTCGGTCGGCACGTCTTCGAAGCCGGCAAGATTGAGCTTGCGCCGGAACAGGCGGAACAGCGCCTTGGCCTTGGTTGTTTCTTCCTCGAGCTGCTTCTGGCGCACGCCCATCCAATGCTGGTACTCGCCCGGTTCGATAATGTAGAGCATGGCGACGCTGCCTGTGGAGCGCTGAACGCGCGCCGCCGTGTAATAGAGCGCGCTTTCGACTTCCTGGCTCTCGTCGACGACGAGCAGGAATTTGCGGCTGTGGCCGGCTTCGAAGGAACGGCGGGGTTTCATCTGGGTCATGGCGGCGGGGATGGTGCCATTGCTTGGGTCATAGGGCAATGGCGGGGGTGGGGCCGGGATGCACCCAAAATCGAGGGGGCTTAGCGAGATTAATTCTTGCGGCTAGGGATAGCGGGTCTTGGCCCGAACCTTTCATAGTGTGATTCGGCCTCACAAGCTGCGATCCAGCGACTTCTTTCGTTGCCCGGTTCGCGTCCGTTGCAAGCATTGTCGGCTATTGGCAGATAGGCCGGAACCGTCAAAGACCGGCCGCGGGACATCCACAAATCGGCTGAGCAGCAGCCACGATGGGAAGGCGCCAACCAACGAACGCGGGCCCGTCAGCTCCACCGCGCCGGATCGCAATGCGCTTTGCAGCGTTTGATCTCCCAGCCATACGCGCGCCATGGCAGCGAGGTCTGCGTCGACATACAGGTCGATGTCATGACCTGGATCTTCGAGGCAAAGGTCCACCTCCGGCTTATTCAGCACCAGCCAAAAGAGTTTCGGACCGCAGTAGCTCGGCGGTGCGCCCTTGAAGGCAAAGCATACGACCACCCGCTGCGACGGTAGTTTGTCCACGGCAATGCGCCGGCGAACATTCCACATCAGGAAGCCGGCATCCAGGTTCTTGGGATCGACGCGCACCGTCCAGCGCTGCCCCCAAGCACCCAACCGCTCGACCAACTCGCGAAATTCCTTGCCGGCCGCCGTAAGCTGATATTCGCGTCCTCTCATACCTTCGATCGGCACACTCGTGATGACCCCATGCTGCTCGAGCTCGCGCAATCTGCGGGCCAGCAGGGAGCGCGAAATAAGCGGCATGCCGCGCAAGATGTCGTTGAACCGGTGGCTGCCCGCAAACAACTCGCGAAGAATAATCGGCGTCCAGCGTTGGGCAAACACCTCGCTGGCCATGGCGACCGGACAAAACTGACCAAATCCGTGCTGCATGGCGCACCTTCCTGGCAGGCAGCAGGTTCACTTTTGAAACTAGCAAGCCTGAACCGACTTGGATCATACCAGCACGCGACGGGTCGATCACGTCAATTGTCGGTCTGACCGGAGGTCAATCATGCCCAAACAAGCCATCAATATTGGCAGTTTCCTCACGCTGTTGTGGTTGCAGGCCACGGCCGCGGTCGCGGATGTCATCACGGACTGGAGCCAAACGGCTTTGGCCCAGGCGGTGAATGCGAGGCAGCTGCCACCTGATCAGTCGCGCACCATGGCCATGGTGCACGCAGCCATGTTCGAAGCGGTGAATAGCATTGAGCAACGCTACCGTTTCAGGCTGACGAAAGCCGTCGCACACCCGCGCCTGTCCAAGGACGCCGCGGCGGCTGCAGCAGCCTATGGAATTCTGACCCGGCTCTATCCCAATTCCAAGACGACATTCGACGAAGCGCTTGCCGCGTCTCTGGCGCCCATTGTGGACGATGCCGACCGAAGGGCCGCAAGCGAGCTGGGGGACGCCATTGCGGCCGAGATTCATGCCGCGCGCGTCACGGACGGGACGGGTGCGCCCAATGCGTACCGCCCCGTCACCACGAAAGGCGTGTACATATCGACTTCCCTTCCGGTCAGTTTCGACACCGCGACCGCTAGACCGTGGATTCTGGACCGCCCCGAGCAGTTCCGGCCGGGCCCGCCGCCGCCGCTCGACGGTGAGCAGTGGGCTCGGGACTTCAACGAGGTAAAGGAAAGCGGCGGCAAGCTCGGCACGGGACGCACGGCGGCGCAAACGGATATTGCGCGGTTCTGGGCCTTTACCGGAGCGGCAACCTGGAACCCCATAGTGCAGCAGCTGGCGCTGGCCAATAAATTGAGCCTGATCGAGAATGCCAGGCTGTTTGCCGTGGTGCACATGGCCGCCGCGGATGCCTACATCGCCGTCTTTGACGCAAAGTATCACTACAATTTCTGGCGACCGATTACGGCTATCCGAAATGGCGATATCGACGACAACGATGCGACGGCGCGGGATGCCACCTGGGTCCCGCTCATAGATACGCCGCCGCATCCCGAATACCCATGCGCGCATTGCATCACGAGTTCTGCCGTCGGGACCGTCCTCGCAGCGCAGTTCGGCTCAGGTGTCGTCGGGCCGCTCACGATGACAAGTCCGACTGCGCCCGGCATGAGCCGCACCTGGCTGCGCATCGCGGACTTCGTCGAGGAAGTCTCGAATGCGCGTATTTGGGGCGGCGTGCATTATCGGACTTCGGCAGAAATTGGCAAAGAGATGGGACGCAAGATCGGCCAGCGCGCCGTCGACAGTATCCCGCTAGCGACCAAATGACGTCCCTACACTTCGGGACGGGCTGACTGTGGGAATCACGCTCGCGTGCGCGATCGTACCGCGATGGGGTTGGTACTACGCCCGAATCAGTCCGACGATATCCTTGACCTGGTCCATGACCGGCTGGGCGATGGCGCGCGCCCGCGCCGAACCGTCCGCGAGTACGGCATCGATGCTGGCCGGATCGGCCGTCAGCCGGTCGATCTCGTTGCGCATCGGCGCGAGCTTGGCGATGGCTGCGTCGGTCAGCCGTTTCTTGAACCCGGTGAACAGGCTTGGACCTTCGCCCGACGTCGATTTGAGCAGGTCGAGTGCAGCCTGTTTATCGACCCCGGCGAGCGCGGCATAGATCCCGATCAGGTTATCGATCTCGGGGCGCTTCTCGAGAGCATCGAGCGACTCTGGGACCGGCTCCATGTCGGTCTTGGCCCGCTTGATCTTATCGGCGATCGTATCGTCGCTGTCGGAGAGCGCGATGCGCGAAAGATCGGACGGGTCCGACTTCGACATCTTCTTGGTGCCGTCGCGCAGGCTCATGACGCGCGTTGCGGGACCGGTGATGACGGGCTCGGGCTGGGGAAAGAAGATGCCGTCCGCAAAGCCCGCGGCGGCGATCTCCTTGGCAAAGTCGCTGTTGAATTTCTGCGCGATATCGCGCGCGAGTTCGAGATGCTGCTTCTGGTCGTCGCCGACCGGCACGTGCGTCGCGCGGTAAGCCAGGATGTCGGCGGCCATCAGGTTGGGATAGGCGTAAAGTCCGACGGAGGCCTGCTCGCGGTCCTTGCCCGCCTTCTCCTTGAACTGCGTCATGCGGTTGAGCCAGCCTAGTCGCGCCACGCAATTGAAAACCCAGGCAAGCTCGGCGTGCTCCGCCACCTGGCGCTGGTTGAAGACAATGCTCTTCTTAGGATCGAGCCCGGCGGCGATGTATGCGGCCGTCACCTGGCGGATCGACTGGCGCAATTCGGCCGGTTCCTGCCAGACGGTGATGGCGTGCAGATCGACGACGCAATAGATGCACTCGTGCGTGTCCTGCATCTTGATCCAGTTGACCATGGCGCCGAGATAGTTGCCGAGGTGCAGGCTGCCGGTCGGCTGCATGCCGGAGAATACGCGGGGCGTGATCTTCATTGGGTCACCGATTTAAGGAGTTCGGCGCGGGTTATGGCCCGCGGCAAAAGGCGTGGCAAGCGCCAACATCGTTGCGCGTGGCGCTTGCTCAGCTCCTGCGGCGCACGAAGCGCTTCAACTGGGCCGGCGTCATAACGCCCGACAGCAGGATCGTAAGCCCGTAGACGGCGAGGCCGGCGCTGACGAGGATGCCAAGGGCTCCGGCCTTCACCACGAACGATTGATGGCCGGCGAGGACCGGTGCCAGCCAGCGGGCCATGACGAACAGCACCACGGCCATGACGGCGCTCGCCGCGACGATCATCGGCAGGGCCTTCACGAGCCGCGCGTCGGCTACGAATTCGCCTCGTTTGGCGAGTGTCACCCACAGCAGTATGGCGTTGAGCCAGCCCCCGAGCGTCGTTGCAATCGCAATGCCGAGTTGCGGCATCCAGCCCAGGTTGCGGAAGAGAAAGAACAACCCGATCGAGCCCAGCGTATTTGCCGTCAAGCTGATGGTGGCATAGCGCATCGGCGTCTTGGTGTCCTCGCGCGCGAAATAGGCCGGAGAGAACACCTTGATCATGACGAAGGCGGGCAGGCCAAGCGCGAACACCGCAAGCAGCAGTGACGTGGCGGCGGTATCGGCGGCGGTAAATTGCCCGCGCTCGAACAGCACACGCGTGATTTCCGTCGGAATGACCGCGAGCGCCACCGCCGCCGGAATGGTGAGCAGCATGGCGAATTCAAAGCTGCGGTTCTGACTGTCCATGACGGCGTCGTGATTGCCGGCGCGCAAGTGCCGCGACACGTCCGGCAGCAGCACGACACCGACCGCAATGCCGACGATGGCGAGAGGCAGCTCGTAGAGCCTATCGGCATAATAGAGCTGCGACACGGCGCCCGGCTGCATCGAGGCGATCATGGTTCCGATCATGATGTTCAACTGCGTGACGCCGCCGGCAACGACGCCGGGAAGGCCGAGGCTGACGAGACGGCGCATGCCCTCGGTCATCCTCGGCCGCCTCAGCTTCAGCGAAAAGCCGTTGCGCCGGACGCCGTCCATCAGCAGCCACAGCTGCAGAAGACCGGCGACGAACACGGCGATCGCCTGCACGATGCCGCCGTTGGGGTCGTTGTGATAGCCGAGCCAGAAGCCGATCAGGATGGCGACCGTCAGCGTCAGGTTGAGAACGATCGAGACGGACGAGCTTTCGACGAACTTGCCGAAGGTGTTGAGCACGCCCGAGAGCAAGGCGACGAGCGACATGCACATGAGATAGGGAAAGGTGATGCGGGTGAGCAGCACCGCAAGATCGTACTTTTCCGGCTGCGCGCTGAACCCCGGCGCCAGCACGTACATCAGCCACGGCATGGAGACGATGAAAACGACCGTCAGGATGCCGAGCACGAAGACGAGGCCGGCCTGCGCCTCCTCGGCGAAGACGCGCGCCGATTCCTTGCCCTCGCCCTCGAGGCGTTTGGCAAACAGCGGCACGAACGCCGAGTTGAAGGCGCCCTCGCCGAAGAGCCGCCGGAACAGATTGGGAAAGCGGAACGCGACGTTGAAGGCGTCCGCCACCCAGCCGGTGCCGAAAGCCCAGGCGAACAGGATGTCACGCAGGAATCCGAGCGCGCGGCTCAAGAGCGTGAGACCGCCGACGGTCGCAAAGGCTTTGTAGAGTTTCATGGGATGAGCGAGGTATCCGGGTTCGGCGGCACTGGCAAGGCAGCTTGTTCTCAGGACTGGAGCCGGCGGCAATCCAGCCCCGGCGACAGGCCGAGGTCAGCGCATGCACAGATCGCCGAGCAATCTTGGAATCGCGAAACATCAACTCCTTCCTTGCCATAATCGGCCCGCAGCCGCCAGAACGTCGGCGGTTTCCAGTTTGGCGGCAGACCTTCGTAGTCCGCTTTCAAGAACTTGAGATTACCCGGGACATCCACCTTGCCGCGGGTGTCGGGATATCTCACGCGTTGCCGCGACGCGTCCAATCCGTCGTTGAGCACCTCGGCGATATCCTGGAGAACCGAGGGGTCGTTGATGAAGGCGGAATGGTAGGGACCGCAGACCGCGCGCGACGCCAGATATCCCGGCCGTTTGTCGCGCGTCACGTCGATGACGTGCACGCCCTGAGCCGCAATCGGCATCTTGCCATTGATAAATCCGGCACGCGGCACGCCGAGGCGAACCCGTCCCGAGACGTCGAGGACGCCGTCGTTGGCGGAGGCGTAGAGCGTCACCCGCTCGGCAAACTGCGTAAAGGGTATGATCTTCTGCACGAACACCAGGCTCGAGACGTCGGGCGCCGCGAAGATGACTTGCCCCAGCGAAACTTTTTCGCCGATATCCAAGCGTCGGTCGAACTTGGAGCGCAGGCTGTCAATGGTCCTCAACAGGATTTGCGATCCCATCGAATGCGCCACGACATCGAGTCCCAGAATGCGACCGCTAGACAGAATGGCCTTCATGAACGCCGATAGATGCACTTCGGCCTGCTCGGCAAAATCCATGTCAGGCGCATAGTTGACCCAATTCTAAGTCGAGGGCCAACTGAACAGATAGAGCTGTTCCTCGTCGTTCAAGCCCTTGCGGAATTTCTCGGCGGCGATGCGCGCCGCCGATTCGACGGCATCGTGGAAGCCGTTGTTATAGCCGTGGATGAACAGCAGCGCTCTTTCATCCGTATGCAGGGTCGTTCTTTTCTCGAGGCGTGGCCCGCCGTCCCGCCGGAGAGCGATCTGCAAGGGCAAAGTCAGATCGTAAGAGCCATAGACAGCGACCAGCCGTGCCGTAAGCGCCGGCCGAACGACGCGATTTTGGATGGGCTTGATAGCGCCAACGGCTTTGGGCTTTTTCAGTTCGATCTCGAGGCAGCCCATGTGCAGAAGGCTGTCTTGCCCGGCACCGTATAATTTGGCCAAGTCCACAGGACCGGGTACGAGTTTGCTCAAGGGCTTTCGCCCCGTGGCGTAGATCATGCGCACGACCTTGCCGGCGTTGCCGGGGATGAGCCGGGTTCCCGAACAGTCCTTTCGGGCAATGCGCTCGAAGTATTCGAGCTTCGCCTGCCTCGCGCCCAGCAAGTTGCGAACGATGCGCACGACGGAACGCCAGTTTTCGACGTCCGGCGTCAGCTTCGACTGGCCCTCTGAGGCGACGAGATTGGCGGGCTTCGTGACCAGCACTTTCGGGATGGCAAGGTTCGATGGCGGCTCGTTGGGCCCCCGGATGCCGAAGCCGACGACGTAGCCCGAGAGTTCCCGGCCACGGAAGGATACGAACTGCCTTTCATCGGATACTCTGCTGCGCGCGAAGGCGTCGATGCGAAAGGCGTCACCCGTCAGCTCAAGGCGTTCGAATTCGAGGTCCTTTCGTACTTCAAGCAACCTGTTGGCCAACGAAATGGGTGTGAAGGATTTCAAGCGCGTGGCGAAATGGTCGATACTGAGACCGTTCCTGTCCTTGCCCCTGTAGGTGGTCCACGATCCATCGCTCCCGTCGCCGTCGGGGACTTCCTCGACGAGGGCCAGAGGCAGAACGATCTTGTCTTTCGCGGGCCGCTTCGATGGCGAGTTGCGTTCTTCAAATCCGGCAAACTTGTCGATGCTGTCCTTGGCTGCGGTGAGGAGATCCTTTTCCGTCTGCGTCAGCCGCCCGACGCCGGGCTCGATATTGGCGTCCCTGATGGCGGCCCTGAATGCCAAGACCGCCTTCTCGATCTCGTCCAGGGTCGCCTCCCCCGGCTCCTCGTTCAGCGCGCCGGCGGTGACGAGCATTTCCTGGATGTCGGGATTGCGCAGCTCCTGGCGCGACAGCTCGACTAGGCTCTGGAGCTTCTCGGGCTCGGCGAGCAAGGTCTTTTCGGTTTCCGCCGGCGGGCCGGAATGGATCGAAAGCATGCGCGTCCGGAACCGCTCGACGGCGCTGCGCAGGACCCGCTTTTCGGAATCTTCCAGACTTTCGCCGGCCCTTGGTGTGTCGACCCTGTAAATGCCGGCCTTGATGAGCTGGTCCTTGTAGACCGCGAAACCATCGACCGACGGCTCCTCGGCCAAAACCGCGCCGTGCAATGCCAGAAGCAAGACCGCTCCTGAAAGGAATAAAGTACGCATGTGACGATCCCCCGGTTCCGCATTATCCGAACCGAGATAAAATGCTATCACATGCCTCGCGTGGCTTGAAGCCGGGGCTACTCACTTCCTGACGGCGGCGGCCTAACCGCTTGGACTGTCATGCGGTTGTCACAGCCTCCTGGCCGGCGAGCACCGTCGTCAGCCGCTCGCGGATGGTCTTCTGGCGCGTTTCGTTCTCGATCTTCTTGCCCGTCAGATCGGTGACGTAGAAAACGTCGACCGCCTTTTCGCCGAAAGTCGTGATGTGGGCGGAGGCGATGTCGAGGGAGAGATCGGAAAGGGTATTCGTCAAATCGTAGAGCAGGCCGGGGCGGTCGCGGCCGGCAACCTCGATCACGGTCAAGCGATCGGACAGCGTATTGTTGATGATCACCTCGGGTTCGACGGTGAAGGCTTCGACGGAGCGTACGCTCGGCCGTTTTCGCCGCAACAGCTCCGCCAGACGATCCTTGCCTTCGAGCAGCCTGTCGATCGTCTCGCCGATGCGCTTGCCGCGCCTGAGCTCGTCCTCGTCGCTTGGAAACTCGCGATTGAGAAGGAAGGTGTCGAGCGCGTAGCCGTCGCGCGTGGTCGTAATATGGGCGCCCGCGATGTTGGCCCCGGCGGCGGCGCAAGCGCCGGCGAAGAGCGCCAGCAGACGGGCATGGTTCGGCGCAAAAACCGTGAGCTCGGTAATCGCCGTGAAGGCATCCGTCTTGATGCGAGTCGCGAGCTTCTCGCCTTTGATCTCAGCGCTGCGGAGCAATTCGGCGTGTTCGACCTGGGTCTTGGTGTCGGAGCGAAGCCAATAGTCGGCATAATGGCGTTCGATGAAGCGTGTCACATCCTCAACCGGCCATTTGCCGAGCGCCGACTTCAGGGCCTCGTGCGCGGCTGCAATGCGTTCGCGGCGCTGGCTTTGCGTGTGCCCGCCCGCAACCATCGGTTCGGCCTCGTAGTAGAGCGTGCGCAACAATTGGCCCTTCCAGCCGTTCCAAACCCCCGGGCCGACGGCGCGAATGTCGGCGATGGTGAGGAGGAACAGCAATTTCAGGCGCTCGGGGCTTTGCACGCGCTCGGCGAAGTCCTTGACCGTCTTGGGATCGGTGATGTCGCGCGACTGGGCGACGTTGCTCATCAAGAGGTGCTCTTCGATCAGCCAGGCCACGAGATCGGTCTCGCTGGCTGTCAGGCCGAAGCGGGGACAGAGTTTGCGTGCCACGCGGGCCCCGACGATGGAATGGTCTTCAGGGCGGCCCTTGCCGATATCGTGAAGGAAGGCGGCGACGAACAGCGCCCGGCGATTGGAAATCAATTTGATGAGATCGCTCGACAGCGGCAGTTCGGCGGTGAGCGTGCCCTTTTCGACCTCGGCCAGATTTCCGACCGTGCGCAGGAGATGCTCGTCCACCGTGAAATGGTGGTACATGTTGAACTGCATCATGGCGACGACGCGGCCGAATTCGGGAATGAACCGCCCGAGCACGCCCGCCTCGTTCATGCGACGAAGCGTTCCTTCCGGATCGCCGTCCGAGGTCAAGAGTTCAACGAAGATGCGATTGGCCTCGGGATCGTTGCGCAGCCGCTTGTCGATCAGGCGCAGGGAGTGGCGCAGAAGCCGGATGGCGTTGGGGTGAATAAAGCTGCCCGTGCGTTCGGCTTGGGCGAAGAAGCGGATGAGATTGACGGGATCGCGCGTGAACACATCCGGATCGGCGACGTTGAGGCGATCGTTGTCGACGCGGAAATCGGTGCGCTGGCGCACTTCGCGCCGTGCGGCCCAGGTCAGCGGCTTGAAAAACCGGCTGATGCCGGGCGCCGTCTTCAATTGCTGCATCTCGAGCGCGCCGCACAGGATCGTCGTCAGATCGCCGACGTCCTTGGCGATCAGGAAGTAGTGCTTCATGAAGCGCTCGACGGCGCGCACGCCATCGCGTTCGGTATAGCCCAGGTTCTTGGCCATCGCCGGCTGCAGATCGAAGGTCAGCACTTCCTCGGCGCGGCCGGTGAGAAAGTGCAGAAAGCAGCGCACGCTCCACAGGAAGTTCTCGCAGCGGCGGAACGTCTGAGCTTCGTCAGGGGTAAAGATGCCTTCGGCAACCGTCGCCTCGCCGACTTCCCGGCCATAGATATATTTCGAAAGCCAGTGGAGCGTGTGCAGATCGCGCAGGCCGCCCTTGCCGTCCTTGACGTTGGGCTCGACCTTGTAGCGGCTTTCTCCGGCCCGGCGAATGCGCTCGTCGCGTTCGCTCATTTTCGCGTCGATGAACTCGCGCGCGCTGCCGCGCACGACCTCGGCGCGGAAGCGATCCTCGAATTCGGCAAAGAGCTGGCGGTCGGCGTGGATGAGCCGGGCGTCGAGCAGCGCCGTGCGGATGGTCATATCCGATTTGCCGAGTTTCACGCACTGTTCGACCGTGCGCGTCGCGTGCCCGACCTTGAAGCCGAGATCCCAGAGAAAATAGAGCATGTACTCGGCGACGCTCTCGCCCCAGGGCGTCTGCTTGTAGGGCAAGAGAAACAGCAAATCGATGTCGGAGCCCGGCGCCAGCAGGCCGCGGCCGTAGCCGCCGGTCGCGACGATGGCCATGCGTTCCGCGTCCGAGGGATTGGTGGCGCGATAGACGTGGGCAATCGTGTAGTCGTAGATGAGGCGGGTCAGTTCGTCCTGAAAGGCGGAGAGCGCCGCGGCGCAGGCCCGGCCGTTGCCGTCCCTTTCCAGCGCCGAGCGGGCACTGTCGCGCGAGACCTTGACGATCTCTTTGAGCCGCCCGACGACATGAGGCCGCGCCTCGGCATGGCCGCCGTGGCGATGGAAAAACGCCGTCAGCTCTTCTCGGAGCACCTCTGGGTCGAAGTACGGGGCTGTCATCGTCATTGCGGTTACTTGCGATCCTTCGGCTTGGCCAAGTCAAGCAGTGCCTTTAGTTCGTAAAGTTTCTCGAGCGCCGCCTTGGGGCTGAGCTCGTCCGGGCGAAGATCACGAAGTTCCAGTTCGACCTTGGAAGCTTCGCGCGGGCCCGAATGGCTCTTGGGCCTCGCCGCGGCGAAGAGCGGCAGCTCGTCGAGGCCGCCCTTGTCGCCCGCCTTGTCCTTGATGCGCCGGTCGCCCTTTTCCAGCACCTGGAGAACTTCCCGGGCGCGCGCCACAACAGTTTCGGGCAGGCCGGCGAGCTTTGCCACCTGAATGCCGTAGGACCTGTCCGCCGCGCCGGGCTTCACCTTGTGCAGGAAGACGACGTCCTCGTGCCACTCGGCGACGTCCATGGTGACGTTGGCAATGCCGGTCATGCGGCGTGCCAGTGCCGTCAGCTCGTGATAATGCGTCGCGAACACGGCCCGGCACTTCAGGACCTCGTGCAGATATTCGACGGTCGCCCAGGCAATCGACAAGCCGTCGAAGGTCGCCGTGCCGCGGCCGATTTCATCCAGGATGACGAGCGAACGATGCGTCGCCTGATTGAGGATCGCCGCAGTCTCGACCATTTCGACCATGAACGTCGAACGGCCGCGGGCAAGATCGTCGGAGGCGCCGACGCGTGAGAACAAGCGGTCGACGACGCCGATCGCCGCCGACTTCGCGGGCACGAACGAGCCCATTTGTGCCAGGACGGCAATCAAGGCGTTCTGGCGAAGAAACGTCGACTTGCCGGCCATGTTCGGCCCGGTGACAAGCCAGATCCGCGCCGCCGGCATTTCGTCGAATCCCGGCGGTGGGGCGGGTGCCTCGGTGCCAAGGCAGCAGTCGTTTTCGATGAAGCTGCCGCCCTGCGACTTCGCAAGCGACTGCTCGACGACCGGATGGCGGCCGCCGCGAATGTCGAAACATTCGGACGTATTGATCGCCGGGCGAACATAGTTCTGCTCACAAGCCAGTGCCGCAAGACCTGCATGGACGTCGAGTTCGGCCAGCGCCGCCGCGACTTCGCCGAGGGCCTTGTCGGCTTCGGCAATCATCTGCGCCAGTTCCGCGAAAATCTCCTGTTCGAGGTTGAGCGCGCGTTCGCTCGCGGACGCGATCTGGCCTTCGATTTCCACCAATTCAGGCGTCGTGAAGCGCACGGCATTGGCCATGGTCTGGCGATGGCGGAAGGTGTCGCTCAAGGGCGGCGACAACATCGGCTTGGCGTTGAGCTGCGTCACCTCGATGTAGAAGCCGAGAATGTTGTTGTGGCGAACCTTGAGCGTTCTGATCGCCGTTTGCTCGGCGTATTTCACTTCGAGCCCGGCCATGATGGCGCGGCTGTCGTCCCTGAGACGGCGCGCCTTATCGAGATCGCCTGAATATCCCTGGCGAATGAAGCCGCCGTCGCGGCGCAGATGCGGCAACTCATCGGCCAGTGCCGATTGCAGCGCCTTGGCGATCTTGCCGTCGACGCCGGAAAGCTGATCGGCGAGCGCTTGCAATGCGTCGGGGAGGCCGAGCGGACCGGCCGCCGCTTCGAGCGCGCCACTTGTACCGCTGGCGGCAACGAGACCATCACGAACAGCGCCGAGATCACGCGGACCGCCGCGGCCGAAGGCGAGACGCGACAGCGCCCGCGCGATATCGGGCGCAGACCGCAAAGCTTCGCGCAGACGATCGCGAAGCCGCGGCGCATCGGCGAGATAAGCGACCGCGTCGAGGCGGCGCTCGATCTCGCCCGGGTTGGCGAGCGGGGAAGACAGCCGCGCCTGAAGCTCGCGGGCCCCCGGCGCCGTCACCGTCCGATCGATCGCCGCAAGCAGGCTCGTGGTGCGATCGCCCGACGTCGATTTGATCAGTTCGAGGCTCGTCCGGCTCGCCGCATCGATGGTCAGCACCGCGCCGGTTCCGGCTTTGCGCGGGGCTCGGAGCCGGGGCTTGCGTCCCATCTGCGTCAAGTCGATGTACTTGAGCAGGGCCCCTGTCGCGGCGAGCTCGGCGCGGCTGAAGTCTCCGAAGCCGCCAAGCTCCTTGACGCCGAGGCGCGCCTTCAGATCGCGTTCGCCCGAGGCGCTATCGAAATAGGGCGCCGGAACGGGCGTCGCCTTGGCGCCGGAAATGCCGATCCAGGACTTGAAATCGTTGTCCGCAAGCAGGCTGTCGGCGGCGATGACCTCGCCGGGGGAAAGTCGCACGAGTTCGCCGGCGAGGTCGGCGCCCGGGATTTCGCCGATCTCGCATTCGCCCGTCGAGATATCGATCGAGGCGAGCGCAATGCGCACGTCTTGAGAGAGTAACCGGCCGGACAGCGCGGCACCGGCAAAGACTGCGGTGAGGTAGTTGCGCGCCTTGGCGTCGAGGAGTGCCTCTTCGGTCAGCGTGCCCGGTGTCACGAGGCGAACGACGTCTCTCTTCACGACCGCCTTGGCGCCGCGCTTTCGTGCTTCGGCTGGATCCTCGAGCTGCTCGCAGACGGCGACGCGGAAGCCCGAGCGAATGAGACGCTGGAGATATTCGTCGGCGCGATGGATCGGCACGCCGCACATCGGGATATCGGCGCCCTGATGCTTGCCGCGCTTGGTCAGCACGATGCCGAGCGCTTGCGAAGCGGCAACGGCATCTTCGAAGAACAGCTCGTAGAAGTCGCCCATGCGATACCAGAGCAGGCTGTCAGGATTGGCGGCCTTGATTTCGAGAAACTGCGCCATCGATGGCGTCGCCTCGACGGCCGGTGCGCGCGGCTCCGGCGCCTCGCCGCTTCCCGCATCGGCAACGTGCGCCTCGCCGTCCTCGTCCTCGGGCTTTCTTCTGGCCATGGCGATCGCCGAACGTGTCCCTAGTTTCGCACTGCAGACAGGCGCAACGTCAAAATGACGCTGCCGGTCAAGGCGATACTACGAAAGCCTTGCCTTTGCCTAGGTTGTGCGGAACCGCGACGCAACCTAGTGTAGCGGCTCCGCGCTGCACGTCGGCCGCGAACGGCCCTCGGCAGCGGCAAATTTCGACACCCTTCAGACCGGTTCAGAGACACAAATGGCGACACAATTTCGCGCGGCCCGCTTCACGGCGCAGGAAGCCCTGCAGTTCCACGCCGGCGGCAAGCCCGGCAAGCTGGAAATCACGCCGACGAAGCCGCTTGCGACCCAGCGCGACCTGGCGCTCGCCTATTCGCCGGGCGTCGCCATCCCCGTCCTGGCCATCGCCGCGGACCCTCACGACGCCTATCTATATACCAACAAGGGCAACCTCGTCGCCGTGGTTTCGAACGGCACCGCCATCCTCGGCCTCGGCAATCTCGGCGCGCTTGCCGCAAAGCCCGTGATGGAAGGCAAGGCGGCGCTGTTCAAGCGCTTCGCCGACATCGACGCCATCGATCTCCTCGTCGACACGACCGACGTCGACGGCTTCATCAACTGCGTGCGCTACCTCGGGCCGTCGTTCGGCGGCATCAACCTCGAGGACATCAAGGCTCCCGATTGCTTCATCATCGAGGAGAAGCTGAAGGCGCTGCTCGACATTCCCGTGTTCCACGACGACCAGCACGGCACCGCCATCGTCGTCGCAGCCGGCATCCTCAACGGCTTGAAAGTCGTCGACAAGGACATTGCCAAGGTGAAGCTCGTGTGCGCGGGCGCCGGTGCCGCGGCGCTTGCATGCCTCAACCTGCTCATGAAGATCGGCATGAAGCGCGAGAACATCACCATCGCCGACATCGAAGGCGTGGTCTACGAAGGCCGCACGGTGTTGATGGATCCGTACAAAGCGCCGTTCGCGCAGAAGACCAAGGCGCGAGTGCTCGCAGACGTGATGACCGGTGCCGACATTTTCCTCGGGCTTTCGGCGGCGGGCGTCGTCTCCAAGGAGATGGTCGCCTCGATGGCCGCGAAGCCCATCATCTTCGCCATGGCCAACCCGGACCCCGAGATCACGCCGGAGGATGTGCAGGCGGTGCGTTCGGACGCCATCATGGCGACGGGACGCTCCGACTATCCGAACCAGGTCAACAACGTGCTCTGCTTCCCCTTCATTTTCCGCGGGGCGCTGGACGTGCAGGCGACGACCATCAACGATGCCATGAAAATCGCCGCCGCCGAGGCCATCGCCGAACTGGCGCGCGCCGAGGTGCCGGATCAGGTCATGGCCGCCTTCCACGGCGAACGCCCGACCTTTGGACCGGGCTACATCATTCCAGCGCCGTTCGACCCGCGCCTCATCTCGCATGTGCCGGCAGCGGTTGCCAAAGCGGCCATGGATTCGGGTGTCGCACGGAACCCGATCGTCGATCTCGAAGCCTATGTTTCGCGCTCCAAGGGCCGCCTCGATCCGGTGGCCGGCTGGCTGCAATCGACGTTCGACAAGGTGCGGACCGAGCCGAAGCGCGTCGTCTTTACCGAAGGCGAGGATTCGGCCGTCATCAAGGCCGCGCACACGTACTTCAACCAGGGCTTCGGCCAGCCGGTGCTGATCGGCTCGAAGGACGTCGTGACACAGCGCTTTGCTGAAGCCGGCGTGCCGCTCAGATCCGATTACGAGCTGATCGATACACGGACTTCGAGTTACGTCGAGGAATTCGCGGAACTGCTTTATGCGCGGTTGCAGCGGCGCGGCTATCTGAAACGCGATTGCCTGCGTCTCGTAGCGAATGAGCGCAACGTTTTCGGCGCCCTGATGGTGGCCCACGGCTATGCCGACGCCATGGTCTCGGGCGTGACGCGCAACTGGACCACCGTCTATCGCGACGTGCACCGAGTGCTGGACGAGAAGCCCGGCCGCCACGTCATCGGCATCTCGCTCGCGCTCTGCCGCGGCCGCGCCGTGCTCATCGCCGACACTTCAATTCACGATATGCCGAGCGCCGAAGAACTTGCCAACATCGCGACGGAAGCGGCGCGCGCGGCGCGCAACTTCGGCATCGAGCCGCGCGTCGCGCTTCTTGCCTACTCCACCTTCGGCCAGCCGCGCGGCGAACGTTCCGACCAGGTGCGCGAAGCGGTGCGCATTCTCGACGAACGCCAAGTCGATTTCGAATACGACGGCGACATGGCCGCCGACGTCGCCTTGAGCAAGGACCTGCTGCGGCACTATCCGTTCTGCCGTTTGTCCGACACCGCGAACGTGCTGGTCATGCCGGCGTTCCATGCCGCGTCCATCGCGACCAAGATGCTGAAGGAATTAGGCGGCGCCACGATCATCGGCCCGATCATCGTGGGCTTATCGCATTCCGTGCAGATCTGTTCCTTCGGCGCGACGGATGCCGACATCGTCAACATGGCCGCACTGGCGGCGTATGGCGTGGATCGGACCTGAGGCAGGCAAATACTCCGCTCTTGTTCACGGACGCATTATCGACATCGCCCACACGGGGCGTCACTGTTTCGCCGCTCATGTTCCAGCGGCACGTGCAGGATGCATTTGCCGAACATATTCCTGCGGGCGGCGTAGGGAGGGCGAACCCGCTGCGGCCTCAATTCGCTTCGCCAATTTGATGATCGATCGCTGGCCGGCGCAAGTTGCGGCCTGAATGTGAGATGAGCGAAGACCGGGATGTACCCGGCCTCCGCCTCTACTTGTTCTCTTTAGAGCCGATTAACAGCTCTTACTTCTTGCACTTGTTGAAGTCGGGGCGGTTGGGGGCGCAGAAGCTCCCGCCGTAGGGGCCAGCCAGCGCCTTGCCATTGAAACGGGCGGTAATGCGTTTGGACTTGGTGATTTCGAGACGCGAATTGGCGCAAGCTTCTTTCGCTTTTGCGATGCAAGCCGCTTCCGTGGACGCGTCTTCGTTCTTGTCGCATTGCTGCGAGCCACTGCACTTGCTGTAGGACTCTTCTTCTTTGCCGGGGCAGGCGGTGCGGTTGTAATGGACGATGCAATCGTCTGCGGCGAATGCATTCGATGCAAACGACAGGCCGAACAAAGCCGCGAGTATGATGGACTTCTTCATGAGCGTTCCTCTTTCTTACCAACTACCGAAGAGCCGCTGGTTCCGCCTTTGCCTCCCCGCAAGCTCGGGCAGCTTTTGCGAAACTGACATAACAAGCAGATGACACATTGAGTGACCGGCTCGGCCTTCGCCCTTTGTAGCCAGGTGTCGAGCATTGGCGGCCGGCCGGTGCAGCAAGAAGCGCTGTTCGCTGCGACTGCGTTTAGATCACTGGGAATTCTATGGTGGTCAGGGCGAGACTTGGTGACAGCGGCTCTCTGCGAAACTCGATCGCGTGGCTGTTTCTAAGAGCATGGCGGGGCCGATCAACGCGCCAAACCGTCATAAATGCTTAGTTTGGGTTGAGTAGAAGCGCCGTCGAGCGCTCAAAAAGGCTGGAAATAAGGCGCTCCCCGGCCACAACCTGTTCAAGTCTTCGAGGCCCCATGACACCCAATTTCAAGAATGGTCTGACCTTGGCTACGATCGTATGCGCGGCCACTTCGGTTGTCTCGACCGCGGCGTTTGCGCGCGACCAAATCCGCGCCGTTGGCTCGTCGACAGTCTACCCCTTTACGACCGCGGTCGCCGAGCGGTTCGGCAAGGCGGGCGGCGGCAAAACGCCGATCGTGGAATCGACCGGCACGGGCGGCGGCCTCAAGCTGTTCTGCGCCGGTGTCGGTGAGGCAACTCCAGACATTGCCAACGCCTCTCGTCCGATCAAGAAGGCCGAATTCGAGGACTGCCAGAAGAACGGCGTCACGGAGATTGTCGAGATCAAGTTCGGCCTCGACGGCATCGTGCTCGCCAAAGCCAAGAACGGCCCAGACCTCAGCGTGACGCAGGAGGATCTCTTCTTGGCCCTCGCCGCTGAAGTTCATGACGAGAACCTGAAATTCATCCCCAACCCGGCCAAGACCTGGCAAGACGTCTATCCGGAACTCCCCGCGACCAAGATCGAGGTTCTCGGACCACCGCCAACCTCCGGTACGCGCGACGCCTTCCTTGAACTCATCATGGAAAAGGGCGCCAAGGGTTTCGGGGCGCTCCGGGACATGAAGGAAGCAGACGAGAAAAACGGCACCAAGGCCTACGAAAAGGTCTGGAAGTCGCTTCGTGAAGACGGCGCTTACATCGACGCCGGCGAGAACGACAACCTGATCGTGCAGAAAATCGAAGCCAACCCGAACGCTGTCGGCGTCTTCGGCTTCTCGTTCCTCGAAGAGAACAAGGCAAAGATCAAGAGCATCCAGGTCGGCGGCGTTGAAGCGACCTACGAGAACATCGCGAGCGGCAAGTACCCCGGCTCGCGTTCACTCTTCATCTACGTGAAGAAGGCCCACGTCGGCACCATCCCGGGACTTAAGGAATTGCTTGCCGAGTACGTCTCGCCCAAGACGATCGGCGAGGACGGCTACCTGGTCCAGAAGGGCTTGATCGCGATGCCCAAGGGAGACATCGAGAAGGCTACAAAGGCCGCTACCGAGCTCACCGCGATGGCCGCCCCGGAGAAGTAAGAGCGGCGGGTTGCTCGTAGTTGCGAACCGAAGTCTTCGTCTGTGCCGGCGCCTGGCACGTAAGTGAGGACTTCGGTTCGACTTCGATTTTGTCGGCCGTGCGATATCATCGACGACGAAATTGACGACACCACCGGCACGTGCGTCCGCTCGTGCAGGCTCGATTTTTAGCTCGAACATAGCTCTTGGCGACACGGCGATCGATGGCACGTCGTGATCCACGCGCTCAAGTGCGGAGGGCAAGATTGTCAGGTAACGTCTCTTGGCCGGTTGCCGACCACAAGCGCGGACGCGCGGCGCTCCGCCGGCTTTTCTCTCTCACGCATCGACCGCGATGCGGCTTTTCTTCTCGTCAGGAGCGCCGTAGTGCTCGAAGTAGCGCGGGTCGATGCGCTCGACGGGGAGAATGATCAGCACATCCGTCGTGCCGAACTGGCGGTCGATGACGGCGCCGTCGCCGACGCAAGCGCCCAAGCGCAGATAGGCCTTGATGAGCGGCGGCATGGCTTTGAGTGCCGCCTTGGTATCGACCTCGCCGTGCGGAAGGATGTTCATCGGCACGTGCAGCTTCGCATGCGCGCGGCAGGCCCATTCGGCCGGCGGCGCGGCATTGTAGGCTAAGAAGCTCAGCGCCGTGGCATGTGCCTTGATGTCGGTGCCCTCGAAGCTGGCGCAGCCGAGCATGACGTCGATGCCGTGCTCGCGCACGTAGGTCCAGAGCCCGTGCCACAGCAATTCGACCGTGCGCTTGTTGCGATAAGGCGCCAGCACGCAACTGCGGCCGAGCTCCATGAAGCGGTATGCGGACTTGGCGGCGATCAGCGGCTGGATGTCGTATTCGGACGCGGTGTAGAAACCCTGGTGCCGCTCGGCAACGTCCTGGCGCAGCACGCGATAGGTGCCGACGACCATAATATCGTCGGGCCGCGCACCGTGGCGCCGGCTGGAGCGCGAGGTATCCACGACGAGCAGGTGATCGCAGATGGCATCGAAGGCGTCTTCGTCGCGCTTGTGGAATTTCGCAAGTCCCGAGGGCTCGGCCGACATTTCCTCGTAGAACACCTGATAGCGCAGCCGTTGTGCCAGGCGAATTTCCGAGCGGGTCCGCGCCAGGCGAACTTCGAGATCGCCGACGCGGCCGTAGATCCTGGGTTCCAGCTTCCGCCGCATGGGAAAGAACCCGGCCAAGGCGTTCTGCATCACGGCTCTCGCCGCCTTCCGGCGCTCAGCCGGCGCATCCGGCAAGCTGCTCCCCTGCCTTCATGTCCTGCATGCTGTTTCGACCGCCCAAATCCGAGAGTCCCGAGTGTCCAACCGGCTATCACGATTCCATGACGGATTTTCGATGTCATCCCCAAAGGCGGAGATATCGGCGTTTCCGGCCGAAAAAGCACATTTTCCCGGTGGCGAATTAACCGACCCAGCGCGCCAGAACCTGTTCCAGGTCGTGGACGTCGAACGGCTTCGCCAGGTAATCGTCCATGCCGGCATCGAGACAGCGGCGGCGGTCCTCGGCGAAGGCGTTGGCGGTGAGCGCGACGATGGGCGGGGCCTTGCAGCCGTCCGGCCCTGAGTTGGTCCCCGAGGCGAAGAGGTCCTTGATGGCCCGCGTCGCCCGGATGCCGTCGAGGTTCGGCATGAAGATATCCATGAGGACGACGTCGAAAGCTTCGCCGGCAATTGCGCGCGATTGCGTCACGGCCGAGACGGCATCGATACCGTTGCAGACGACGACGGCGATGCACCCGGCCTTTTCGACGACGCGGCGCGCGAGCAGCGCGTTGATCTCGTTGTCCTCGGCGATGAGCACGCCGCGGCTTTGACTTGGGTTCCGTCCGAGGACGAACCGCGTATGAGCCGTTGTCGCCGGCGCGAAATCCGCTCGCGGCATCCGAGTTGCGTTGTTGCGAAATACCGCCGGCGACGGCTTCGAGTTTCAGCGTCACCGTGAACACGGCGCCCTCGCCCGGCGCGCCCTCGGCTGAAATATTTCCGCCCATGGCCCGCGCCAGCCGCCGCGAAATCGCGAGCCCCAGGCCGGTGCCGCCGGCACCGCGATGCGCCGCCGCTTCCGCCTGTTCGAACTCGCGAAAAAGTCGCGAGATATCGCCGGGGGTGAGGCCGATGCCGGTATCGCGAACCGAGATGGCGATCATCGCGGCATCGCGATTTTGTCCCGTGTTCGCGTGGCCGACGACGAATGGTGACGCTGCCCGTGTCGGTGAACTTGATGGCGTTGGAGACGAGATTGAGCACGATCTGGCGGACGCGCGACGCATCGCCCATGACGTGGCGCGGCAGATCGTCCTCGAACGACCAGGCGAGTTTCAGACCTTTTTCGTGCGCCTTCGGCACCAGGATCTCGACGGCGCCGAGCACGATGGCCGTCAACTGGAACGGCGCCGGTGTCAATTCGAGCTTGCCGGCTTCGATCTTGGAGAAATCGAGGATTTCGTCGATCAGCGCCAGCAGCGCCCGCGCCGAAGTGTCGATGGCGCCGGTGTAGGAGCGCTGCTCGCTGTCGAGTTCGGTGTCGCGCAGTAATTCGGCCATGCCGAGAATGCCGTTCATGGGCGTGCGGATTTCATGGCTCATCGAGGCGAGGAAGCGCGACTTGGCACGGTTGGCCGCCTCGGCCTGATCGCGCGCCTCGAGAAGCGCCGCCTCGGCTTCGCGCGCTTCCGTTACGTCGCGGCCGATGCTCTGGATTTCATAGCCCTCGCGCCCCGGCGCGCGAACGAGCTGTTCCTCCCAGGCGATCCAGCGCGGCCCCGCCTTGGTCTCGATCAGCTGTTCGAAACGGCGATGAAGCGTCTTGCCGGGGATCAGCTCCGGCGGCGTCTCGCTATCGAGAACGCTCGGGGCGAACGTGGTGCCGACGACGGCCTCCGGCGCGACCGCGAACATGGCGGTAAAGGCCCTGTTGACGAACAGGTAGCGGCCATCGAGGTTGCGCCGGGAAATGACGTCGTCCTGGCGGTCGAGCAGATCCTTGTAGCGCACTTCGTTTTCGCTCAGTTCCCAATGCGCGTCCTTCAAAGCTTCGAGCGCGGCGTGAAGGCGTGAGAGGGGATGCGGCCGCGGCAGGTGCGTGTCGCCTTCGGGCGAGCGCAGCAACAGCGCCACGGCGGCGAGCGCGACGACGGCGCCGCTAGCGACGAGGACCAGGCCCCAATCGAGCGGCGTGGCCGACGACGCGAGGCCCGAGGCGACGAGCACGATGGCCGCAATGACCAGCAGCGGTTCGAACGCATGGGCGTAAGGCAGCGCTGCACGAGCGGCGGAATTTGCCGCCTCACCCGAAGCACGTTCGTGCTGGTCTGTCTTCGGGGCCGACACATCGGGGCCGGCCGCCGGTACGCCTGGACTACGCATAGAGCGACCAGACCATAGGTGTTTTTATAAAATCTGAATTAGGTTGGTTAACGGAAGAAAACCTTTGCCGGCAAGTCCAGCAATTGCACGCACGACCCCGTTCTGATCGCGCCGAGGATTAGTAAATAAAGGCGCCGAGGCTGCTATTTCGCGCCGCTGTCGTCGTCGATCCGCCGCGCCGCGTCTTCGATGAGCAGCGGCACGCCGTTGACGATCGGAAAGATCAGGCCGGCGGCGCGGCTGGTCAATTCCTGCCGCCCGGCATCGTATTCGAGGCGCGTCTTGGTCAGTGGGCAGACCAGTAGCTCGAGCAGCTTCAGGTCGACCATCGGCTTGGCGTCGGGCACTTTCGCGGTGTCGGTCATGGCCGAAATCCTTTGGCGCAAAGCTTCGACCAAAAAGCTATTGCAGTGTCGTGCCGCTGCCGCCGGACGAGGCGAGCTCGATTTCGGCGAGTGCGACGAGAACTTCGGCGCGGGTTTTCAGATCGCGGGCTTCCAGCAGCGCCTGTTTCTCTTCCGGTCCATAGGGCGACATGACCGAGAGGGCGTTGATCAATACTTCGTTGGAAGCGCGCTGGATAGCCGTCCAGTCCGTCTGCAGGCGGTTGGCCTCGAGATAAGCCTTCAAGACGCGCAGGAGATTGTCGCGATCGACGAGTTCCTCGCCGAGACCCTCGGTGAGATCGCTGACGAAGCGGTCATAGCCGACGCTCATGACGCGGTAGGGATGGGCGGTCGTCGCTTCGCCGATCACCTCGAAGCGCATGATGCCCGTGAGCGTGATGACGTAGCGCCCATCGTCGAGTTCCTGATAAGACGTGATGCGTCCGGCGCAGCCGATGCGGTGCAGGCCGGCATCCTTGCCGGCAGGGCTTTCGATGACTTCGTCGGCCTTGTACCCCGTCGGCTGAAGGATGCCGAGCACGCGGTTGCCCGACAGCACGTCGTCGATCATGTTGAGGTAGCGCGGCTCGAAAATATTGAGCGGAACGGTCGAGCGCGGTAGCAGGATGGCGCCACGCAGGGGAAAAACGGGAATGCGCGCGGGCAGATCGGACGGATGTCTGTAGTATTGTGCCAGTCCCAAGACCGCAGTCCTCCGAATGTCCAGGTGCGTTTCCGGGCAGGCGCCCGTTTCAGTAAAGCGCTCAGCTGAAGAGTAGTGACGACAGACGCCGGCGGCCTTCAGCAACGAGCGGTTCCTTGCCACCCCAGGCCTCGAAGAATTGTAGCAGTTGCTTGCGCGCCGCGTCTTCATTCCATTTGCGTTCACGGCGAATGATTTCAAGAAGCTCGTTCATGGCGCCCGCCTTGCGGTCGAGAGCCGCGAGCGCCAGCGCCAGTTCGTAGCGCGCCTGATGGTCGTCCGCCGCCGCGGCGACGCGCGCTTCCAATTGTGAGATGTCGCCGATCCCGGCCAGCTTTTCCGCCAGATCCAGTTGTGCGGCCAGATTTTCGACCGCCGGCAAGTTGCGTTTGTCCGGCGGGATCAGCGCCAGCGTCTGGCGGGCGCGCTCCTGGTCGCCGCTCTTCAAGTAGCAATGTGCCAGACCGGCAAGCGCCGGGGCGTTCTCGCGATCCTCCTGCAGGATCGCGGCATAGACCTCGGCGGCGCCTTGCAGGTCGCCGGTTTCGAGCAGTTCCTCCGCCGTCGCCAGCACGTCGTCGATACTGGAGTTCTGTTCCTCGCCGAGTAGGCGGTCGAGAAAGTCGCGAACAAAGCGCTCCGTCTGTGCCCCCATGAAGCCGTCGAGCGGACGGCCGTCCCTGAAGGCGTAGACGGTCGGCATGGACTGGATGCGCAACTGCGCCGCGATCGCCTGGTTGGCATCGACGTCGATCTTGACCAGACGGACATTGCCGCCGTAGCTCGCCACGACCTTTTCGAGGATGGGAGAAAGCTGGCGGCACGGTCCGCACCACGTCGCCCAGAAATCGACGAGCACGAGGGCGTCGTTCGAGGCTTCGATGACGTCGCGGGCGAAGCTGGCACTCGTCGCATCTTTGATCATATCGCCGGTCGCCGCGTTCTGAGGCGGCGTTTTCCGGATTCCGAATTCCATTGCTAGTCGTCTCCTCGCCTTGGTCGCCTTGGCCCGGCGCTGGTGGGCGCATCGCAATTGCCGAGCAATATCCGCGGCCGGGTTCTTAGCCGGCAGTTGCAAGTCAAGCGCCTCACTAAGCCCATGACCATTCTAGTGTCCCTTATGGTTCGCAAATACCGAAAGTGCCAGCCGCATGTTGGTCGGTATTTTCGAACCGGGACACTAGCGCGACGTGAACGCGTCATGTGCTGCCGACCGTCATCACCTTGGGCTCATGCCCGCTCTCTCGAATGAACCGCAAAAGATCGGCCAATGCAATGTTCGTTGTCGCTGTGTTTTCCATCGGATGGCAATTGACGCTGGCATGGGCCGATAATGCGTCGTCCAGGACCAATTGAACGCGCCGGCAGCTATCGTTGGCGATGGCGAAGGCGGTGACGGAGCCCGGCGTGACGCCCAGAACGTCGAAGAGGAGGTCCGGCTTGCCGAACGACAGCCGGCCCATGCCGAGCGCCCGCGCCAGGCCTTTCAGATCGACCCGGGTCGAACTTTTGGCAACGACGAGCAGAAGCGTTCCGTCTTCGTCCTTGAGAAACAAGTTCTTGGTGTGCGCACCGGGAAGGTTCAACTCGATCGTGCTGCTCTCGGCCACCGTGTGGACCGGCGGGTGCTCGACCGTGGTCGTCACGATCCCGAGTTCGCGCAGACGGTGAAACAGCGTCGAGCGGTTGAGCGCCATCTGCAAGCTGCGGTCCTCGTCTTTTGCCGGCGATTTGGCGGGCAATCGAGATCAGGGATCAAGCCCGATCGCCCCGTTCTTGACCCGGTTCAGGTCGAATTTTGGACGCTCCGACAGGACACTTGCAATAGCCAAGCAGTTGCGCCATAAGGCGGGTCTCGAAGCGTCGCAAGGCGCTTACCCCCTTTACGGATGCGGGTGTAGCTCAGGGGTAGAGCACGACCTTGCCAAGGTCGGGGTCGAGGGTTCGAATCCCTTCGCCCGCTCCAATATATCTGTTAAAATCAGCAAGTTACCAAGTGTGCTCCACAACGGGGAGTTCACGTTGTTCGCCTGTGAAGCACAGGGCAAGCACCGGTGTTTCTTTGCTCGGTCATGTTGATCTGAGACCCACCAACTCCTCCATTATTGGGGTGAGTCCGTAACTCCTGAGAGGAGACGGACGATGCGGAGAAGCAAGTTTTCTGAGGCACAGATCATTGCGATTCCGCGGGAGCAGGAAGCGGGCAACACGACGGCCGAGGTCTGCCGCCGGCACGGGAGATAACGAGCGCGGCGTTTTACAAGTGGAAGGCCAAGTTCGGCGGCATGGATGTATCTGTCGTCAAGCGGCTCAGGGCGCTCGAAGACGAGAACGCCAAGCTGAAGAAGCTTTTGGCGGAAGCGATGCTGGACAACGCCATCCTGATGGACGTGACCTCCCGAACGTGGTGACGCCCGCCGTTCGGCGGCAGGCGCTTGCACACGTGTGCCAAGCGCACGGCGCGAGAGTTGGATGCGATCATTGCGGGGCGTTGCCAGCCGAAGACATGTGTTTCCGATAACGGCACCGAACTGACGAGCATGGCGATCCTGGCGTGGAGCCGCTCGAGCGGTGTCGATTAGCATTACATTTGACCCTCCGCCTCAACCGGTGCCCGTCGAGGGGGAGGGGCAAAGCGGATGAAATCGCGGCGGCTTTCGGCGAGAACTTGTCATCTTATGGTTGCTGTTCAAATCGAGGGGCTGCGGTGTTGACCCAACTCGGACAATTTCTGCACGTGCACCTGCGTCGTTTAATGCTTGGCATCGCACGATGCCAACACGAGACAAGCGTGAGGAAAAGCCATCTGATGTTTCATTAGACTTTTTACTCACGGTCTCGAATGACGTGATGGACGAAGGCCAGTTTCTCGTAGGCTGGCGCCGGAATGACGAATGGGTAGAAGTCGTTGTGACCCATGCTGCGGGTAATGCGGTTCATGGCGATCGTGAGCGGGATCCAACGATCCATGAGGGTTCCGAAAGTTTCCTCACGATAGACGTCATAACGTTTGAACGGCCAGATTGCGCCAAAGTTCAAACCGGACGCACGCGGTTCCATGCCGGCTGATTTGGCCGTTTCGACCGCTTCGACCATGTGAAGATAGTGCGCCCACGTTTCCGCCCAGTCTTCCCATGGATGCGATGTTGCGTAGGCCGAAACATACTGCGTCTGCCAGTTCGGAGGTGCGCCAGCAGTGTAGTGGCGGTCGATCGCTTCCGCATAGGATTGGCGTTCATCTCCAAAGAGGTCGCGGAACGAAGCCATATTATTGGCGTTGGCGACGAGCATGGACCAGTAGAAATGTCCGCTCTCATGACGCAGGTGACCCAGCAGGGTTCGATACGGTTCGTCGAAATGCTGACGCATCCGTTCGCGTTCGACCGAATCTGTTTCCATGATATCGACGCTGATGACCCCGTCGAGGTGTCCGGTCGTAGTGTTGCGCGCGAAATCGAAGGTCAGGCGGTTCGGCGGGTTCGTGCCGTCGTCGAGAGGCAGCTTGAACCGAAGGAGCGAATAGACCAACCGCTTTTTGGCCCGCTCCAACTCCTTCCATGCGTTGAGACTGCCGCCTTCCGACAAATTCGGGATAGTTCGATTGAGGTCGCAGGCGATACAGAGCGTGTTGTCGTCATCCGCCGCCGTCAACCAATTGCAGACGCCGTGGTTTGCATTCGAGCAGTAGCGTATCAGGCGCGGCTTGCGGTCCTTGGATGACCGGAACACGCCTCCGCCTGCCGGCGTGGGCTCAAGAGTGGCCATCGACATTGTCGGGGCATGAAAGCCAACCGCATGCCCGCATTTAAGGCAGGCGATATTTTCGAAGTAGATGGTGTTGCCACAATTCGAGCAGGCAAAATTTCGCATTCGCGTTCCGATCCTGGGATCCTTGAGATTGCAGTGTATACGAGTGTTTTGGGCCGACAAGTTCCGCTGGCGTCCGAAAACCTAGCGGCGTTGTGCAGCCGCCCGGCGGCGGCTTTTTGTGCAATTTGATGTTGCAAAATCGAGCGGCTGCCGAGCTTTCAGTCAATTTGAAAGAGAAAGTGCACGTGCCGCGCGGTTCGCCTTGCCGCGATGCACCCGACGGGCTAACGCAGATTTTTCGGCTTCGTTTCAAGTGCAACCTCGTTTCTCAGCACCGAACAAAGGATGTGTCGAAATCGATGTCGCTCCATGTCGCCCTGACGCACGAGACCACCTACCATTACGACCGGCGCATTGGGATGGGGCCGCAGATTGTCCGATTAAGACCCGCCCCACACTGCCGAACACCCATTTTGAGCTATGCGCTGAAACTCGAGCCGAAGACGCACTTCCTCAATTGGCAGCAGGATCCTTTCGGAAATTATCTAGCGCGCATCGTCTTGCCGGAAGAGACAGACGTCTTTTCGGTTACGGTCGATCTTGTTGCCGATATGGCGGTGATCAACCCGTTTGAATTTTTCATTGCCGATGAAGCGAAGGAATGGCCGTTTAATTATGAGCCGGCGCTCGCCAAGGAACTCGGACCATATCTCGAGCCCGACCCCGTGGGCCTTCGGCTTCGGCGCTACCTCGACAGCATCGGCATCCGAACAAATGTCACGCTTGATTTCCTATGCGACCTCAATCGCAAGCTGCAGAAGGATATCGGCTATCTGGTCCGGATGGAGCCGGGCGATACAGACGCCGGAGGAGACGCTGGAAAAGGCCAGTGGATCGTGCCGCGACAGTGCCTGGCTGCTTGGTGCAAATACTGCGCAATGTCGGCCTCGCCGCGCGGTTCGTGTCGGGCTATCTCATTCAATTGACACCCGATGTGAAGGCGCTTGACGGTCCGGTCGGCACCGCGATCGATTTCACCGATCTGCATGCCTGGACCGAAGTCTATGTGCCGGGTGCCGGCTGGATCGGCCTCGATCCGACTTCAGGATTGCTTGCGGGTGAAGGCCACATTCCGCTGGCGGCAACACCGCATCCGGTCAGTGCCGCGCCCATCACCGGCAACCATGGCAAGGCCGAAGTCACTTTCGATTTCAAAATGGCGGTGACGCGCATTCTTGAAACGCCAAGGGTGACGAAGCCGTATTCGGATGACGCCTGGAACGCCATTCTCGACGAGCGGACACAAGGTCGACGAGCGGCTGAACAAGGGCGACGTCCGTTTGAGCATGGGCGGCGAGCCAACGTTCGTGGCCGCCGACGACATGGACGGGGCGGAGTGGAACATAGCCGCGGTCGGGCCGACCAAGCGGCACTATGCCGATACGCTGATACGGCGGCTTCAGGCCCGTTTTGCACCCGGCGGGCTGCTGCATTACGGCCAAGGCAAATGGTATCCGGGCGAACAATTGCCGCGATGGGCATTCGCTCTCTATTGGCGCGGTGATGGCCTGCCGCTTTGGGAAAACTCCAACCTCATTGCTGCCGAAGCGCCGAAATCGCCGGCCAGCATCAAGGACGCCAAGGCATTTTCCGAGAAACTCTGTCAGCAGCTTGGGCTGGCGGCCGAAAGCGCGATCCCGGCCTACGAAGATGCCGCACATTTTGTTCTGGCATGAGCAGAAACTGCCGCTCAACGCTTTTGTGGCAGATCCAGTGCTCGACGATGCCCTTGAGCGGGAGCGCATTGTACGTGTGATCGACCGTGGGCTCGCAGAACCGGCAAGTTACGTGCTGCCTATTCAAGTCTGGCATACGCAGGACCGGGGCGCCGCTGGGTGACCGAGCGCTGGTCGCTGCGCCGCGAGCGGCTGTATCTCTTAGCGGGCGATTCTCCTGCCGGGTTTCGGCTGCCGCTCGGGTCGCTGCCATCGCTTACGCCACTGGAATTCCCGCACGTTCTGCCGCGCGACCCCTTTGCCGAGACGGCCCCGTTACCGGAACGCTCTGTGCTCATGCAGCAGCGCCGGACCGTGGCGCTTGAGCCGCCTTCGGCAAGCCGGATGGGCCAACAGAGATTTTCGGATCTGTACGAACCGCGATGACCATCGAGCCGCGTGGCGGACAGTTGTGCGTCTTCATGCCCCCAGTCCCGATGCCGAAGACTACGCCGCGCTTCTGGCGGCGATCGAGG
Source organism: uncultured Alphaproteobacteria bacterium (assembly GCA_963732525.1). Classification (GTDB taxonomy): domain Bacteria; phylum Pseudomonadota; class Alphaproteobacteria; order Rhizobiales; family Hyphomicrobiaceae; genus Hyphomicrobium_B. The sequence goes on along the minus strand of CAVSZX010000010.1, from coordinate 51,429 downwards.
AGGCGGCAAAGACCGCCGGGATCTCCATCCATATCGAAGGCTATACCCCGCCGTCGGACCCGCGTTTGAACGTCATCAAAGTCACGCCCGATCCTGGCGTCATCGAAGTCAACGTCCACCCGGCAGCGTCATGGGATGATGCGGTCGCCATCACGACGGCCATCTACGAGGAAGCCCACCAGACGCGATTGTGCGCCGAAAAATTCATGCTCGATGGGCGCCATACGGGCACGGGCGGCGGCAATCATATCGTGCTCGGCGGCCTGAAGCCTGAAGATAGCCCGTTCCTGCGCCGCCCCGATCTGCTGGCCTCGATCATCGCCTATTGGCAGAACCATCCGTCGCTGTCGTACCTGTTTTCGGGCACGTTCATCGGTCCGACCAGTCAGGCGCCGCGCGTTGACGAAGCGCGTCACGAGTCGCTCTATGAACTCGAGATCGCCTTGTCGCAAATTCCCGATCCGTCTGGCAGGAACCGTCCCGCATTGGCTGGTCGACAGGATTTTCAGAAACCTGCTGATCGACGTGACCGGAAATACGCACCGCGCCGAAATCTGCATCGATAAGCTCTATTCCCCCGACAGCACGACGGGCCGGCTCGGGCTGATCGAGTTTCGATCGTTCGAAATGCCGCCGCATGCGCGCATGAGTTTGGCGCAGCAGCTGCTTTTGCGGGCCCTCATCGTCAAGTTCTGGGAGAAGCCCTACCGGCAAAAGCTGGTCCGCTGGGGCACCGTCGCTGCACGATCGCTTCATGCTGCCGCATTTCGTCTGGTCGGATTTCGCCAGTGTCGTCGCCGATTTGCAGGACGCCGATCTGCCGATCGAACTCGAATGGTTCCGGCCGCACTACGAGTTTCGCTTCCCGTGCTTTGGCAAAACTCGCGGTTTGACGTCGAAATCGAAGTCCGTCAGGCACTTGAGCCTTGGCACGTGCTAGGCGAAGAAGGCGTCGGTCGGCGGCACGGCCCGCTATGTCGATTCGTCCCTCGAGCGCGTGCAGGTGAAAGCTACGGGGCTGACCGGCGACCGGTTCGTCGTCACCTGCAATGGCCGAACACTGCCGCTGACCGGCACTGGGACCATTGGAGAAGCCGTGGCAGGAGTACGCTATCGTGCCTGGGCCCCGCCTTCCGCCCTGCACCCGACGATCCCGACGCATGTGCCCCTGACGTTCGATATCGTCGATACTTGGAGCGCGCGGTCCATCGCCGGATGCCGTTATCATGTCTCGCATCCGGGTGGACGAAGCTTCGACGTATTTCCAGTCAATATGTACGAAGCCGAGGGCCGCCGCTTGTCGCGCTACGAGTCCCTTGGGCACACGGCCGGGCCAATGCAGCCCAAGCGGGCGGAGATCAATCCAGAATACCCCTACACGCTCGATCTGACGGCGTTAACCAACGTGTTCACGTCACCTGCCGCTATCGGGATTTCAATCTGCCAGTTGCTTCAATCCCGTGTGGTGGGTTGCGGGCCGGGATAATTCAAAATCATAGTAGGAATGGTGGCAGCCGACTGCATGGGCCGGCTGCTTTTGTCTGCGGGCATGGACGGATGGGCGGGACCGCTGAAAGATGAAGAGCACGGCGCCCTTTCCTGAAGCGGTCGACGACGCACTCCTGCAATCGTATCGCTCAAGTCTATCCAGACTGCTACGATGAGATGCTGGCGGCGGACGGCACGGTCCGTCCGCATTGGCGCGGCCTAATAGCGGAAATGGGCGCGCTGCCGGAAAGCGAACGTCTGACGCGTGCGGCACGCCTGGACAGGCGCGTGCGCGAAACGGGCATCGCCTACGACATCTTCTCGGATCCCAATAAACCGTCGCAGCGCTGGCAGCTTGATCTCGCGCCGGTCGTCTTTTCGAGTGCAGAGTGGCGCTGGCTCGAAGCAGCATTGATCCAAAGGGCGCGCTCTGTTCGACGCTTTGCTCGCCGATATCTACGGCGAACAGCGGCTTATGCGGGACGGCACAGTGCCGCCCGAACTTGTGTTTGCCGACAGCTCGTACTTGCGGCCATGTCACGGGATTTTATCCCAGCACGGGCGGCTTGCAGTTCTATGCCGCCGACCTCGCGCGCGGCGCCGACGGCCAATGGCGCATCATCGACAACCATACGGAAACGCTCGCTGGCGTCGGTTATGTTCTCGCCAATCGCGTCGTTCATACCCATGTCGCGGGAGACTTGTTCAAGTCCTGCAATGCGGTGCGGCTCGCCGCTTATTTCCAAAGCATGCAAAGCGCGCTGACCGAACACAGTCAGCGCGACAATGCACGTGTCGCCCTTTTGACTCCCGGCCCGCGGCACGCGGATTACTTTTCGCACGCTTACCTTGCGCGCTACTTAGGGTACTTGCTGGTCGAAGGCTCGGACCTCAGAATCAAAGGCAACCAAGTTTATTTGAAGACGCTCGAAGGCCTCAAGGAAATCGATCTCATCATCCGCTGCGTCGATGGCCGGGACGCCGATCCTCTGGAACTCGATCCCACCGGCTTTGACGGACCGGCCGGGTTGGTTCGCGTCACACGCAAGCAGCCGCGCATCGCGGTCAACGCGATTGGTTCGGCCGTTGTGCAAAATCGCGGCCTCGGGCGGTATCTGCCGACCATCACGCAACGGCTGCTCGGCGAGGAGTTGACGCTGGTGGATGCGCCGCGCTGGTGGCTGGGCGATCCGGCATCCGTCAGCCATGTGCATGCCAATCTCGATGACCTCGTCATCCGCCAAGCTCAGGAAGGCACTGGCCGGCCGGGACAAGCGGCTATCGGGCAGGACCCGCGGACGTTGTCAGCCATCGAACGTGGAGCGCTGATTGGCGATATTGAGCTTCACGGCGCATGCCTGGTGGCAGAAGAAAAGATCGGGTTCAGTACGGCGCCTGTTCACGAGCGGAACGCCCACGGCCGCAATGGATTGACGCCGAAGCCTTTCGCCGTGCGCTTGTTTGTGACGAAGACATCGACCGGCTACCAGGTCATGCCGGGCGGGCTCGCGATGACGGTTGATCCCGAAAGCGCCGTTGCCTTGACGGCGCCTGACGGACATACGCGCGATGTATGGGTTCTATCGGATGCCGAACAGGGACCCCACGTCAGCTTGTGGCGGCCGACCGTCGAGACCGCCCGCGTCGAACGCTCGCAGCGCGTGATCCAAAGCCGCGTCGCCGACGATCTGTTTTGGCTTGGGCGCTACAGCGAGCGCGCCGATTGGACGATGCGGGTGCTGCGCAGCGCTCTGCGCCGCGTCGAGGAAGACAACGGACCGGCAACAGGCCGGCGAGCGGCGCGCAAATGTCTTGACTTACTCCTCGCCAAGAACGCTCCGGCAGCTGCCGCCGGCAGCGCCCGGCCGGCAGAAATCGAAATCGAGAAACTTTGCACGCTCCTGATCTCGAACAAAATGGGGCATCGCACGCTCGAACGGACGTTTGAAGGGCTCTATAGAGTGGCGCATCTCGCCCGCGATCGCCTGTCGCTCGAAGCGTGGCAGGCGCTGAGCAAATTCCGTCCCGGAGACACATGGGTCCGGTCGCTCTCGATCGGCGACGCCGCTGACCGTTCTCGACCTGCTTGAAGAAGGCCTTGCGTCTATCGCGGCTTTCAACGGGCTGATGCACGAGAACATGACGCGCAATTTCGGCTGGTCGTTCCTGGATATGGGACGGCGCATCGAGCGGGCCTATAATCTGAGCGAAGCCATCCTGACCCTGTTCATATCCGGTGCCGGAAGCCGAGGAAGAGGCGAGCAGTCTACTCCTGCTTCTGGAACTCGCCGACAGCTTCATTACCTACCGCTCGCGCTACCGGCTCGATCCGATGCTGGCGCTCGTGCTCGATCTGCTTTTGCTCGATGAAGCCAACCCGCGAAGTCTTGCCTATCAGCTTGCGGCGATATCCCGGCACATGGAAAGCCTGCCCGATGCCAAGCGCGGCGTCAGCCTCTCGGAGGATCGCCGATTGATCCTGGCGGCGCTGACGTCGATCCGGCTGGCGGATGTAGAGGCTGTCGCGCGCGAGCATAGTGGCGCGGCCCTTGAAAAACTCCTGCAAGAACAACTGAAGGCTCTTACCCGATCTCTCAAACGCGATTTCACGGCACTATTTCAATCTCACTCAAGATACCCCACATCGCGTGCACACGCGCATTGAGCCGCGCGCGGGGGCAAAGTCATGATTTTCGACGTCAGCCACAAAACCCACTTTAGCTATTCGCTCCCGGTGGCGCAGTCGCAACATCTCATTCATCTGTCCCCGCGCAAGGTCGCTCGCCAGATTATCCGCAATCATAGCCTGATCGTCGAGCCCGCGCCGGCCTTGCGCTACGACGGAACGGACGCATTCGGCAATCCGGTTCTGATTCTAGACATTGAAGTCCCGCACAACGAACTTGTTCTGCATGCCCGCACGTCGGTCGAGACGCTTCCTCGTCCTGTGTTCGACGCCGCGGCGACATTGCCATGGGACCGGCTTGACGAAAGCTTAAGATCACTCGACCAGGGCATGCCGCTCGACGTCGTTCAGTACCGGTGCGCCTCGCGTCTCACTACGGCGTCACGCGAGATCGCCGCTTACGCCAAGATTTCTTTCATACCGGGCCGGCCGGTTCTAGAAGCGGCAATGGAGCTCAGCCATCGCATCTTTACGGATTTCAAGTTCGACGCTTCAGCGACGGACATATCGACACCGATCGAGCAGGTTTTCAAACAGAAGCGCGGCGTGTGTCAGGATTTTGCGCATCTCGCCCTCACATGCTTGAGAGCGATGCGCGTCCCTGCCCGCTACGTCAGCGGCTATATTCTGACGCGACCGCCGCCGGGCCAACAGCGATTACACGGGGCCGACGCATCCCATGCCTGGATTTCGGTCTGGTCGCCGGAGTTCGGTTGGGTTGACCTCGATCCGACCAACGGTATCGTCGCCGCCGACGAGCACATCACCATCGCTTATGGTCGCGACTATGACGACGTGAGCCCTATCAGCGGCGTTCTGCTCGGCGGCGGGGAGCACACTGTCGCCGTCAGCGTCGATGTCGTGTCTGTTGCTTGAAATCACGGCCCGCGGACTCGAACACCAATTGTTTGGAACGCCACACATACCAGGCGCGTTGTTGGTGACCGGCTCGACATCTTCGGACCACGCGGAGCTTGAGAGATCAGCCCTCTGAACCGCCCGCCAACGTCGGACCGGCCAGAACTAGATTTTCCGCCCGTTTTTGATTCGTGAGCTTTCCGGTTCCGGCCTTGGCCGATATGCCCGCCCTATCGACGATATCGTCCTACCAGCGATCGGAGCGGCGCCAGCCGTAGCCGCCGGAGCGAACGTACACCTGCTCGAAGCGCATGCGGATCAGCGGCGGATGATCGACGAGGTATTCGCGGGCGGGACGCAGCACGACCTGGTGATGGACCCAGCCGTGCACGGCAGGGCGGTAGACGCGGGCCGAGCGTTCCGGACTGAGGAGCACGGAACGGACGCGGGTCTCGTAGACGGCCGGGGTGACTTCGGCGACGCGGCGCGCCGCGGACACGACCACCTGGCGCTCGACCTCTCGCGTCTCAGCCGGCACGACAACCTTGCACAGGCGCTCGCCACGTCCGAGGAAACCGCGGCTGTGTTCCCAGCGCACGCGCGCCGGCTTCACGATCACGCTTTGCCGAATTGTGCGTGTCACGGCCGGTTCTTCGACGTAGTGCCGGCGCGCCGGCGCAACCAGAACGCGCTCGACGCGCTCGCCATAGACGGCCGGTCGGCGCAGCGTCTGCCAATGAGCGGGAGCGACATCGACGCGTTGCGAGCGAACACTGATCACGGGCCGCGTCCAATAGACATCGGCGAAGCCCGGGCGCAGCACGACCGGACGCATCTCGGTCCGGTAGACATCCGGCAATTGGACCTTATCATAGCAGGCGACCGCGCGGCCGCCACGGCCGCAGCCGTGGTGGTCGAAGGCCAGTGCCACATTCGGTGCCGCGGCCAGGGCGAACAGTGCCGTCACAAAGGCGCGTTTCTTCAGATGCATGTCAGTACCCCTCATGGCCCTTGACGCCGGTCACGGCCGGGCGCCGAAATAGTTCGTTGGCGAGACGGAGGGCTGCCCCCGGGGGCGGCACAAACGCTCATCACTCAGAGTATCCCCAAGCGGCCGGGTGCCGAAGGACTAGCGGCGCGATTGGTAAACCTGTTAATCGTTGCCCAGGTTCATCATGGTCCCGCCGCAGGCCGTTGATATTGCGCGCTGGACCTGAGCTGCCGAACCGGGGACTGCAAAAGCTGCAGACAACCCGACCTGAAAAATGAAGGAACGCGTAACCATGCTCTCGATCTCATCGTCGCCGACAAGGCGCCTCTCCACTTTTCTCGCCGTCGTCCTTGCCGCCCTGGCGCTCGGCGGTTGCGGCATCAACAACATCCCGAGCTACGAACAGAACGCCAAGGCGAAGTGGAGCGACGTGCTCAACCAGTATAAGCGCCGCACGGATCTGATCCCCAACCTGGTCGAGACGGTCAAAGGTTTCGCCGAGCAGGAAAAGTCGGTGTTGACCGAAGTCACGGAAGCCCGCGCCAAGGCGACGAGCGTGCAGCTGCCGGTCGACAAGCTCAGCGACCCGGCGGCCATGAAGGCGTTTCAGGATGCGCAAGGGGCGCTGACCGGTGCCCTTGGACGGCTGCTGGTGACGGTCGAGAAGTATCCCGACATCAAGTCGGGGCAGAACTTCATCGCGCTGCAATCGGCGCTCGAGGGTACGGAAAACCGCATCGGCATCGCGCGCAGCGACTACATCGATGCGGTCCGCGTCTACAATACCGAGATCAACACCATTCCCGGGCGCTGGTGGAAGTCGTTCATGTATCCGAACTCCAAGGAGATGGCGTCGTTCGACATCCCGGCCGAAGAGCAGAAGGTGCCCAAGGTCGACTTCCAGAAGAAGTAGGCTTTCGAGCCGGCAGCATCGGGACGTCCGCAGCATGAGCGAAGACAGACGCGCGCGACAAACGCGACGCCGCGCCGAAGCCCCAAGGGGGATTTTCGGCGCGTTTGTCGCGTGCGTTCTTTACGCGTTGGCCGCGGCCGGCGCTGCCTTTGCGGCGCCTGTTTATCCCGAACTCAGCGGGCAGATCGTCGATACTGCCAACCTTCTGAAGCCCGAGGACCGCGCCGCCATCCTGGCCGAACTCAAGGCCCTCGAAGGCACCTCGACGGACCAGTTCGCCGTCGTCACCGTCAATTCTCTCGACGGCTATTCGATCGAGGATTATTCGATCGGCCTGGCACGCAAATGGCAGATCGGCCAGAAGGACAAGGACAACGGCCTCCTGCTGATCGTCGCGCCCAAGGAGCGCAAGGTGCGTTTCGAGGTCGGGCGCCGGCTCGAACCCGTCATGACCGATACGTTGTCGGCGATCATCATCCAGAACGCCATTCTGCCGAAATTCCGCCGCGGCGATTTTTCGGGCGGCATTCGCGACGGCATCCACGACGCCAAGGACGTGTTGCTCGGCGACGCTGAGGCCGTGAAGGAGCGGGCGCGAGGCGGACGCACGCCGGAAAACGATCCGACGGCGATACTCCACCTCGTTGTCTTTGCCGGCATCGTGCTGCTGATCGCCTGGCAGATGCGCCGCGCCATCCAGCGTCAGCGCGAATGGGAAGCGAGCTTGACGCCGGCCCAACGTGCGGCGCTGGTGCGTCAGCGCCGGCGCAGAGGCGGCAACGTCGTCGTCATTCCCGGCGGTTCCAGCGACTGGGGCGGAGGCTGGTCGGGCGGCAGCAGCAGCGGCGGCGGTTGGTCGGGCGGTGGCGGCAGCTTCGGCGGCGGCGGCGCCTCAGGCAGCTGGTGAAGTGGGCAGTCGGAAATAAAGGCGAGCAACGAGGGAAGAGATTTCGATCATGCCACTTTTCACGCGCGAAGAAGAGGATCGCATCTCGGCGGCCATAACCGCGGCGGAGATCAAGACCTCGGGTGAAATCGTCGCCGTCGTCGCCGAGACGAGCGAGAGCTATCACTATGTGCCGTTCCTGTGGGCGGCGCTCGCCGCCCTCCTGGTGCCCTGGCCGCTCATTCATTTCACCTGGATGCAGGTGCAGTACATCTATCTCATCCAGCTCGCCTTGTTCTTTGTCCTCCTGTTGCTGCTGTGGCCGAAGCGCGTACGCACCACGCTGGTGCCGAAGTCCGTCCTCAACGCCCACGTCAAGCGGCGCGCCACGGAGCAATTTCTCGTCCAGAATTTGCACACGACGCAATCGAGGACGGGCGTCCTGCTTTACGTCTCCGTCGCCGAACGCCGAGCCGAAATCCTCGCCGACACCGGCATCGACGCCAAGGTTCCGGCTGGAACGTGGCAGGCGATCATCGACCGGCTGACGAGGGAAATTGCAGGCGGTCGCGCCGCCGACGGCTTCGTGCATGCGATCGAAGCGGCAGGAGGCCACCTGGCGCAGCACTACCCGCCGGGTTCCAGCGATCCCAACGAGTTGCCCGATCACCTCATCGTCCTCGATTGAGCTTTCGCTCCCGCGTGATCGGACGCGAACTGTGCTAGAAGCCGTTGCGAAAAGTGCAGGGAACGCTTCGAGGGAACACGCGACATGACCACCATTGCTGCAACGCCGGCCGCGGACGGCAACGGCGTCACACGGGCGCCGCTCCGGGCGCGGGTGTCGTGGATGATGTTCGACTGGGCGACGCAGCCCTACTACACGCTGGTGCAGACGTTCCTGTTCGCGCCCTACTTCGCCAATGCCGTCGTCGAGAATTCGGCCTGCGGCGCGCTCATCACCGAGGGCAGCGAGAGGGGCGCCTGCGGGCAGTCGTTCTGGGGCTATGCCGCATCGGTTGCCGGACTTGCGATCGCCATCGCTTCGCCGTTCATGGGCGCCGTCGCCGACGGCCGGGGAAAGCGCAAACCCTGGATGATGATGCTCGCGGTGCTGTTTCTCGCCGGCATGTCGGTGCTCTGGTTCGCCACGCCCGGTGCCTCGACGCACACCATCATGCTGGTGCTGGCCGGCTTTATCGTCGCCACGTTCTCGGCCGAGCTGATGAGCGTGTTCTCGAACGCCATCATGACCGGGCTGGTGCCGAAGAGCGAACTCGGCCGGCTTTCGGGGACGGGGTGGGCGGTCGGATATTTCGGCGGCCTCGCCTCTCTCGCCATCGTCGCAGGCCTGCTCGTGCCGCTTCCCGGCGAGGGCACAACTCTGCTCGGGCTCAGCCCCCTGCTCAATCTCGATGCGGCGACGCGCCAGGGCGACCGGCTGTCGGGGCCGTTTTCCGCACTCTGGTTCGTGCTCTTCATCATCCCCTTTTTCCTGTTCGTGCCCGACCGGCGGACGACGAAATCCCCGCTCCACAGCGAGCGTTCGGCGGCAGCCGAGCTTTGGGACACCATCAAGTCCCTGCCCTCGCTGCCGAGCCTGATGATCTTCCTCATCGCCCGCATGCTCTACACCGACGGGCTGACGGCGATCTTCACCTTCGGCGGCATCTACGGCGCCACGGTCTTCTCCTGGGGGCCGCTGGAACTCGGCATTTTCGGTATCGTCTTGACCTTGGTCGGCGCCTTCGGCGCGCTCGCCGGCGGCTTTCTCGACGACAGGCTCGGACCCAAGACCGTCATCGTCTCGGCACTGTTGATCCTGCTCATCGGCGCCATCGGCATTTTGTCCGTCGACAAGACCCACGTTCTCTATACGAGCGAGGTCGCGGCAAAAATCGCCGGTTCCAAGCCGTTCTCCTCGATCGGCGAACAGGTCTTCCTGGCCTTTGCCGTTATCGTCGGGCTCGTCGCCGCGCCGGTGCAGGCGGCGAGCCGGTCGCTGCTGGCGCGCTTAGCCCCTGCTGAAAAGATCACGCAGTACTTCGGGCTCTTTGCCTTCTCCGGAAAAGTCACGGCCTTCCTGGCGCCGTTCGCCGTTGCGTTTCTCACGCAGGTCTCCGGCAGCCAGCGCATCGGCATGAGCGCGATTCTTGCGTTCCTCATTATCGGCGCGAGCATGATGCTGTTCGTGAAAACGAAGGCGGCGGACGCCTAACCCCCATTGTCCTCCCCGACGCAGGCGCGCACATGCGCGCCGCAGAGCCGGGACCCAGACCTCAACTTGGATTTCCTGGGTCCCGGGTCTCGCAAGTGGGCTCGCCCGGGATGACAATCGTGGAATTGGCCGGAACGAAGTCTGCCCGAGCCTAATGCCTGAAATGGCGCATACCGGTGAAGACCATGGCCAGGCCTTTTTCATCCGCCGCCTTGATCACTTCCTCGTCGCGCATCGAGCCGCCCGGCTGAATGACTGCGGTGGCGCCGGCTGCGGCGGCGGTCAACAGGCCATCGGCGAACGGGAAGAAGGCGTCCGAGGCGACGACCGAACCCTTGATGTCGAGGCCGGCCTGTTCGGCCTTGATGGCGGCAATGCGCGTTGAGTTGACGCGGCTCATCTGGCCGGCGCCGATGCCGATGGTGGCGCCCGCTTTCGCATAGACGATGGCGTTCGACTTGACGAACTTGGCGATTTTCCAGGCAAACAGCATGTCCGCCATTTCCGAGTCCGTCGGCTGGCGCTTGCGTCACAACCTTCAGCGCAGCGTAGAGCGCCAGGTCGGCATCCTGCACCAGGAGACCGCCGTTGACCTTCTTATAGTCGAGGCGCTGGTCCGCGTTCTCAGGCCAGTCTCCGCAGGCGAGCAGGCGCACGTTCTTCTTGGCTTCGGCAAGCGCGACGGCATCGGCGGCGATTTCGGGCGCGATAATCACCTCGACGAATTGCCGTTCGAGAATGGCGGCGACCGTTGCTGCATCGAGCGGACGGTTGAAGGCGATGATGCCGCCAAAGGCCGATTCAGTATCCGTCTTGTAGGCACGGTCGTAGGCCGCGAGCAGGCTCGAAGCCTCGGCGACGCCGCACGGATTGGCATGCTTGACGATGACGCAGGCCGGCTTATCCGAAAACTCCTTCACGCATTCGAGCGCTGCGTCCGTATCGGCGATGTTGTTGTAGGAGAGTTCCTTGCCCTGTAACTGGCGCGCGCTCGCGATCGCCCCGGCTGCCGGATTGCCGCCGACATAGAAGGCGGCCTGCTGATGCGGGTTCTCGCCATAGCGCATGGCCTGCTTCTTTGTGAACTGCACGGCGAAGGTGCGCGGGAAGCCTTCAGCCTTGCCGTCCGGGCTTCGATGTCGGCGCCGAACCAGTTGGAAATGGCGCCATCGTAGGCCGCCGTTCGCGCGAAGGCCTTCTGCCGCCATCTCCTTGCGGAATTGCAGCGTCGTTGCGCCGCCTTCGTGCCATCTCGGCGAGCACGCGGGCGTAATCCTCAGGCTCGACGATGACCGTGACGCCGTCATGGTTCTTGGACGCGGCGCGGATCATGGCCGGCCCGCCGATGTCGATTTCTCGACGCAGTCGTCGTAGCCGGCGCCCTTGGCGACCGTCGCCTCGAAGGGATAGAGATTGACGACGAGGAGATCGATCGGCGCGATACCGTGTTCGGCCGCGGCCTTGTCGTGTTCCTTGTTGCCGCGGATGGCGAGCAGGCCGCCGTGCACTTTGGGATGCAGCGTCTTGACGCGCCCATCCATCATTTCCGGGAATCCGGTCAGTTCCGAAACGTCCTGCACGGCGATGCCCGCGGCCTTGATCGCGGCCGACGTGCCCCCTGTCGAGACCAGCGCCACGCCTTGGCGACTGAGCGCCCGGGCAAAATCTATGAGCCCGGTCTTGTCCGAGACCGACAGCAGTGCGCGGCGGATTTTCTGATCGGCCATCGGCTCACTGCCCCCGCGAATGAGTTTTTCACTTGGCCGGTTAGCATGGGGGCCCGCGCAAGAACACCCCGAGAGAGGCCAAACGCGCGATTGCCGCCGCGCTTCACGCGCCGGCATTCGGTGCGTCCTTGCTCAGCGCCGCCTCCGCCTTGACGCTCCAGCGCACTTCCGTTTCGCCGAACGTGGCGCCGCGCAGCACGATCTGCAAGCCCGGCCGCGGCCCCGAGCTTTCGGCGAAATACAGACTCTCCTCGATCGAGACCTCGGCGCCTTCGGCGCGAAAATCCAGGCTTGCCCGGTGCGCATCGTGATGCGGCACGGGTCCGCTCGCCGCCTTGGCGCGGCAGTCGGGATGCAGATGGAAATGGATGGCGAACGGCAGATCCTGCTTCAGACGCAGCCGGCCGCTCGGCGGCTCGATCCTGTCGATGCCTTCGATCGACTTGCCGCCCTTCGACAAGGCGAGGCGGCGGTTGTGCATCACGCCATTGCGCTTCATATAGCCGTCATGACTTGCCGCAAGCACAGCGGCGCCGCTTCCTCGCTGGTGCGCGCGATGGCGAGGTCCGGCCCGCGGATCGGCAGCCCGCCCGCGATCTCCTCGAGCTTGCCGTGGCGGACGAGGCGGGCGGACGACGATTCGGCGAGGCAGAGCGTGTTGTGGCTGGCGGTCGCCCGCGACAACGCCGTCCAGTCGTCGTCGGCCGGGCCCGGATAGCCGCCATTGGCGAACAGCAGGTCGATGCCGACGGACACCTCGAACGACAGGCATCCGGCCTGGGCCTGCGAGGCGATGGCGATGGGCGGCGGCGAGCCCACATCCGCGATCAAAATCGTCTCGCCCTGTTCGAGGCGCGCATAATCCGAACCTCGGCCTCCGACACGGCCTCCAGCTCGCCGCCGAATACCCGAGCACGGTTGCGAGTGTCGCCGGCGAGCCGACGCTGACGCCGTTGAAGCGCGCGAGCATGCCGTCGCCCATGCGCATGAAGCGCAGAAACGCCAGCGCCTTCCTCACCGCCTGGGCGAACTCCTCCGGCGGCGTGTGGCCGCGCGCATGAAAACATTGCCCGAGCGGCAGGAGATCGAGCACGATATCGGCAAGCACGCTGGCGTTGCGGCTGACGTGGCCGCCGTCAGGCAAAATCTGCCGGCCGATTTCGGCGACGAGCTGCGCTTGCGCTTCCTTGAAGATGGCGGTCGTGGCCGGATACCGCGAGATCGGAGAGGACGAGCGCGATGAGGCAGGTGAGGCGCGGCACGCCGTCGGGCGAGTTGCGCCACGTCGTGTTGAGCGCGACGAGCTGCTCGCTGAGCCTCGACATGATGCGGGCGTAGGTTTTGGCGTCCGTGCCTTCGAGCAGCATGTTCGCCTGCGCGATCCAGGAGATGACGCGGCGCGCGATGACCGCCGGCTCATAGGCGATGCCGGTGGGCTTTCGCTGCGGCCGAGATCCAATCGAGGACCAGCGCGCGGGCGGCATCGTAGGCCTCCTCCTCTTCCGTCGCGGCGAAGTGGCGCAGCCAGCCGAAGCCGTGCACCTCGCGCGCCCAGGCTGGGCTCGGCGGCGTGATGCGGAAGGGAGACGCGCCCTTCAATTCGGCGACCTGACGGCAAGGCCGAAATGGCCGTCGGCAACCTCGTGCCAGAAACTCGGGTCGGCGGCGCGCAGTTCCTGCGGCACGATCAGAATCTGATCGGTCGCGGCATTGCCGTAGCGCCAGCGCAGAAACGGCGAGGAGAGCGTGCGCGTGATGGCGCGGCGGCGCGACTGCTCGAGCGGAGAGCGCGCGGATCCGCAAGCGTTCGCTGAGGCTCAGTTGCGACATGAAGGATCTGCTCCCGCGCGGACGAGATTTGCCCTTGGCCTCTGGACTAGCCGCTCCGTGGCGCCAAAACAAGGCGGGCAAGGATTTGCGCGGCGCACATGCCCGGGATTTCCCTAGGCGTTTCCGCATCGAGGCAGGCGGCATAAAAGCCGTCCAGCCCGGAGCCGCCCGGGCATGTCGGCGAGCTGCGAGGGCAATGTGCGCAGATTCGCCCTTCGCCGTGACGAGCCCGCCATCCGCCGATCGCGCGGGATCGATCGGCTGGCGCGCAAAATCGGGTTGCGGCGCGAGAAAGGCCTCGACCTGCTCGGCGCCCTCCTCGGGTTCGAGCGAGCAGGTGCAGATAGACCATCCGGCCGCCGGGCTTCACGATGGCGCGCCGCAGCGTCGAGGATGCCGGCCTGGATGCGTGCCAGCGCGGCACGTCCTCCGGGCGCTTCAGATACAGAATGTCGGGATGGCGGCGGATGGTGCCGGTTGCCGTGCAGGGCGCATCCACGAGAATGGCGTCGAACTGCCGGCCGGGCTGCCACGATGCGACGTCGGCGACGACCGTTTCGGCGGTCAAGTTTCAAGCGTGCCGAGATTGGCTTTGAGCCGCGCCATGCGCTCAGCCGATTGATCGACGGCGGCGACCCGGGCGCCGGCCGCAACCAGTTGCGCCGTCTTGCCGCCCGGCGCGGCGCACAGGTCCGCGACGTCGAGGCCGCGCACGTCGCCGAGCATTTTGGCGGGCAGTGCGGCGGCAGCATCCTGCACCCACCACGCGCCTTCGGCAAAGCCGGCGAGATCCTCGACCCGGCCGCCGGCAGCGATGCGGATGCTGCCCGGTCGCAAGCAGCGTACCGCCGAGCTTTTCAGCCCACGCCTCGGCATCCTGTTTGACCGAAAGATCGAGCGGCGCCTCCTGCAGCGAAGCGCGCGCAATGCTCGCGCGCCATGTCGTCGCCGTAGGCGCTTTGCCAGCGCTCGAACATCCAGGCGGGAATATTGAGCGCTTCGCCATCGAGACCTGAAAGGATTTCTGCGCCCTTTTCGGAGACGCGGCGCAAAACGGCATTGGCCAGCTTGTCGAAGCGCTGCGCCTTGCGTCGGCGCGGCATTGGTCGACGGCGAGAGAAATGGCGGCGTGCGGCGGCGTCTTCAGAATGAGCAGCTGCGCCGCGGCAGACAGCAGAATGGCTTCGAGCCGGCCGATGTCCTTGGGCAGCGGCTTTTCGAGAAACCGGCCGATGACGGCCGAGAGCGCGCCGCGGTTGCGCAACGCGGCAGCTGGGATGGCGCGCGCGAAAGCGCGATCGCGCGGCTCGAGCTGTGAATTTCCCCGCCGCTTCGCCAGCGCGTCGTCGAAGGCGCGCGCGAACTTCAGCACGGCGGCACGGCGAAGACGGCGGCATCGCGCGCACCCTCGCCGCGGCGGACGGCTTCATTGGCGCGGCCGCTCTCGCGCTGTATTCCGGCCGCGGGACGCGCGGCGGGCTTGTTCGAACGAAAAGGCTTTGCGCCCGATTTCAAATCTTTCACGCAAAGCTCTCGGTTGGACGTTGGCTTGAGGACTTACGAGGACCAGGGACCGCGCGGCTGATTATAGCGGCGCCCCGCCACCCAGACGTCGCCCTCTTCCCCGCGCGGCGGCTCCGGCAGCGTCTTATCGCCCGCCGGCTCGTTGTGCTCAATGCCCATCTCGCGGGCCATCGCCTCGAGTTCGGCAATGCGGTTCTCGGGGTTGGGGTGGGTCGAGAACAAGTTGTCGAGGCCGCGCCCCGACAGCGGATTGACGATAAAGACGTGGGCGGCGGCCGGGAATGCTTCCGCGCGCGGGTTCTGGAACTTCTTGGCCAGCACGCTGATCTTCTTCAGCGCCGAGGCGAGCCACAGCGGATTGCCGGCGATCATGGCGCCCATGCGGTCGGCCTGATACTCGCGCGAACGGCTGATCGCCATCTGCACCATCATGGCGGCCAGCGGCGCGACGATCATGGCGAACAGCGTGCCGATCACGCCGAGGCCGCGGTCGTTGTTGCGGGCGCCGCCGAACAGCATGCCGAATTGCAGATACTGCGCGAACATCGAAACGGCGCCGCCGATCGTTGCCGCGACCGCCATGGTCAGCGTGTCGCGGTTCTTGATATGCGCGAGTTCGTGCGCGAGCACGCCCGCAAGCTCCTCGCGGTTCAAGGCTTCGAGCAAACCGGTCGAGGCGCAGACGGCGGCGCGCGAGGGGCTAGCGGCCGGTGGCGAAGGCATTGGGCTGCGGCGTATTCATAATGTAGACGCGCGGCATCGGCAGTTCGGCCCGCGCGGCGAGCTCGCGCACGATCTGAACAACTCCGGCGCCGCGGTCTCATCGACCTCCTGGGCCTTGAACATCTTCAGCACCATGGTGTCGGACTTCCACAGGCTCACCAGGTTCATGACCAGCGCAACGCCGAAGGCGAAGACGAGGCCTGCGCGGCCGCCGACCGCGGCCCCCATGGCACCAGGATCGCGGTCAGCGCGGCCAGCAGCAGTGCCGTCTTGGCATAGTTCATTGGCATCGGTGTGATCCTCCGCGACCGGCGCTGCGGACTTGCTCTGTCACGTGCCTGCCCAATCTCTATAGTGCCCTATATATGGTGCCGGCATGGGCAAGGTTAAGGCCGCCCGCCGATCGCTGCAAACACCTTCACGACCTGGAAAGGCAACGACATAAGGTATGGCCGAGGAAAAGTCTCCCGCCGCAACGACGCCAGATCACGGTCCCGCTGACGCCGGAAGCCGCCCGCGCCCTGGCGGAAGCCGAGGACGCCGGCGCAAAGCGGCCCTGGCGGCCGGCGAACACAGGCCGGCACGGAGGTCGGCGGCCGGAATGGTCCCGACCCGATCCGCTACGGCGACTGGGAGAAGGGCGGCATCGCCAGGATTTCTGAAACGCGAGCGCGGAATCCTCAGCCTGCCACCGTCCCAATATCTGACACTGACCTCATGTTGCGCGTGTCCTCGACACTCGTTTCTGCGCATGCACGTTGAAAACGCGCGGGCGATTAACGTCCAAACGCCGCGCGCCGCCGATTAATTTCACAAAATTTAAACCAAATTCCCGCGTTCCGCCGGGCCCCGTTTGGCTCTGTTAACGCATTCGCGGCACCGCCGTTGCATCACCCCTGCATCAACATTCGAAGTGTTTCGCGGAGAGACAGATGCAAGCGCGCTCTTTAAGACCTTCGGCACCGACGAGCACGGCGCCGTCGCCATGACCTTCGGCCTCGATGTCCATGGTGCTCCTGTTCATGGCCGGCATGGCCATCGACTATACCCGCGCCATGAACGTGCGCTCGCGCATCGCGGACGCCGCCGACAGCGCCGCCCTCGTCGCCGGCCGCGCACTCATGGACGGCAACTTGTCGGCGGCCGAGATCCAGGCGCTGGCCGCCAAATACTTCGACGCGAACACCAAGAGCCTCGGCACCAGCGCCAAGATCGGCACGCCGAGCATCAAGGTCGACCCCATCACCGGCGCCGTCACCGTCGACGTCAACGCCACGTAACGATGACGCTCACCCGCCTCGCTGGCTTCAAGACCCTCGACTTCCCGGTCACGACCGCGGCGAACTTCAAGCAGAAGGACATCGAGATCGGCATGGCGCTCGATATCACGGGCTCGATGCGCGACCATTCCGCGGACGGCAGCCGCAAAATCGATGGCCTGAAGAAGGCATTTGAAACGTTCGCCGACCGCCTCATTCCCGGCACAGCCGACGATCTTGCAGAAGGTTCGCATCGGCTATCGCGCCCTATTCCTACAGCGTCAACCTCGGCGGCTTTGCCAGCTCACGCATGACCGCCAAGCCTCCGCTGCGCCACCGAGCGCAAGAGCGGCACGTACTCCGACGAACGTTGGCGATGTTCTATCCGCTGCCGCAAGAACCTTTGCCCGATCCAACCAGGTCATGCCGCTGTCCGACGACCGCGACGGCCTTATCGCAGCGGTGAAGAAATTTAGCCCGCAGGGTTGCACGGCCGGCCATCTCGGCGTGCAGTGGGCCTGGAACATCGTCTCGCCGAAGTGGGGTAGCACCTGGGGCGGCAACGGCACTCCCGACGGCATGGATCGCGTCACTGACGGCAAGCTTCTTAAGGCCGTCGTTCTGATGACGGACGGCATCTTCAATACCGCAGTATCATGGCCCGAAATCGGCGCAAGCAGGCCGTCGAACTCTGCAACGCCATGAAGGCTGAAGGAATCGTCGTCTTCTCTGTCGCCTTCGGATCCGGCCCCCGCGAACCGGCCGACGATGCACACGCTCAAAGCCTGCGCCACGCCCGGCGACGGCTACTTCGCAAACGCGTCAAGCACGAAGAACTCGAAAAGGCCTTCGCCAACTTCGCCAGCAAGCTCACCGGACCTCCGCCTCACGAAGTAATTCCCTACACCACCCTAACTCCCTCCCTGCAGCCTTTAGGGCGCTCCCTCCACACGGTGCGCTCCTTCTTTTTGGACGCCGCGCCCGCCTCAATTTCTTCCACATTCGTCCGGCGTAGCGCTGCAAGCGTCGCGTCAGCACGGGCATGTCCGGACCAAGGGGAGACGACATGGCCCGCCGCCGCCGCACCTCGCGCCGTCTCCTGGCTGTCGCTGTTCTAGCCGCGGTCTGCATCGGCCTTCTGGCTCGGCCTCGTGCCGCAGCGTTTGAGCCCCTTCGCGCCCCTCGACCTTGCAACGCGCCGGATAGCTGGTTTCTGAATTTCCGCCTTGCCGCCCTGAAGACCGATGCCGGCCCTCTGCAGCGCCGTGCTCTCAAGGGCCCATGATCGACGCGGCCACAATTCCGAGACCAGCCGATCGAGAAGGGTGCGGCTGGCGCAACGCGGTCCGCTTGTCCGACGCCGGCGGCGCCCGCCTCTCCGTCGATAAACTGTCCTGCGCCGATGGCCGCCGCCCTCGCCATGTGGATGGCGCATGAGGTGCAGCCCGCCGCCGCGCGACTGCTTACGCGCAGCGTCAGAAGCGTCAAGCACTTGGGCACCTATGCCTGCCGCAACATCGCCGGCAGCACAGCGCTTGACAACTTCCGCAGCCAGCACGCCAGCGCCAACGCCATCGACATTGCCGCCTTCCTGCTCGCCGACGGCCGGATCGTGAGCGTGCTCAAGGATTGGAAAGGCGACGGGGCCCGAAGCCGAATTCCTACGAACCGCATTCACACCCGCGCTTGCCGCTATTTTCGCGTCGCGATCGGCCCTGATTTCAACGCCGCCCACGCCAATCATTTTCATTTTGACCGCGGCGCCTTCAAGAGTTGCCGCTGACGGGCACCTGGCTGACCGCGGCCGGAATTGACGCGGTCATAATTCCTTATCCACGCGCGGCGCATGAGGGCGCTCGGACTAAAGCTCGGCATTGGATTATCGAGTTTTTCATGAAATTCGAGGCAATGTTCTGCGAGTCATCGGACTCTTACATCGGCCGTAGCGGGATCCATGCTTCGCGGTAAACAGACGTTAATCGCGGTTTCACAGCGACGAGCGCGGCACCGTCGTCATCATCTTCTCCCTCAGCTTTATCGTGATGATGCTGATCGTCGGCCTGGCCGTCGATACCGCGCGCTACCAGGACCTCTCGACCCGGATGCAGCCGGCGCTCGACGGCGCATCCCTCGCCGCCGCCAAGCTTTTGTCGGACCCGAACCTGACGCGACGCGACATCCGCGACGCGCCCGCGACCTTCTTCAATGCGCCGGTGCCGACCTTCGGCGTCAGGCCATCCGCCATCTCGCCCCTGCAAATTACCATCGACCGCGCCAATTCCTAGGTCGAAATCGGCGGAAAAGTCCATGTCCCAGCCTTCTTCGGCGGAATTGTGGACCTGCCCCTCTTTCCGTCATCGATCAGAAGTCCAAGGTCGTCTACGACATGTCCTCGGTCGAACTGGCGATGGTGCTCGACATCACGGGTTCGATGAACCACCAGCAATAAGTTGAACGACCTGAAAGTCGCTGCCAATGACGTGATCGACACGCTGTTCGACGGCGCGCTCAATGAATACGAACGTGCGCATTGCCATTGCGCCTTATTCCGCCTCGGTCAACGCCGGCGAGCTTGCCGCCACGGTCGGCACTGCCGACCGCGACAACGCCTGCCCCAACAGGCCGAGGCACGGCGAGCGTGCACGAGACGACCGGCGTCCGATCGATACATGTGTGATCGAGCGAACGGGCGCCAATGCCGCAACCGATGCCGCGCCGTCCGGCACCGACCAGTTGCCGACGGTGCCGTCATCCCCCTTGGGCGATACTTGTGTCCGACTGCCGCCGTTGTGCCCGTGCTCGACCAGAGCGAAGCGACACGCTGAAAGCCATCCATCGATGGCTATGCGGCCGACGGCTCCACTGCCGGACATATCGGTACGGCCTGGGGCTGGTACCTCCTGTCGCCCGAGTGGGCGAGCGTCCTGCCAGCCGAGAGCGCGCCCAAGCCCTATGGCGACAAGGCGTTCAGAAGACCATGATCGTCATGACCGATGGCCTGTTCAACACGTCCTACCTCGGGGCAATGGCGCCGATCCCGGACAAACCGCGACGCAAATTCCGATGGCGCCAGCAGATCTCGATTCTACGCCCAGTTCGACAGCCTGTGCGCCAACATCAAGGCTTCCGGCATCACGGTCTATACGGTCGGCTTCGACCTGAACGACGTCAACGCCCTCGCGCACCTCGAAACCTGCGCTTCCTCCGCCGACAGCTTCTATGACGTCAAGACGGGCAAACAACTGAAAGACGCGTTCAAGGCTATTGCAGACCGGCTCGGAAACCTGCGCGTCGCGGGCTGATCCGGTGAGTTGCCAATAAGAAAAAGGGCAGGACCAACCGGTCCTGCCCCATTTTTTTGCTTGAAGAGCCAGCCATACCCTACTTGCGGTTCTGCCGGTTGCCGATCAGATCGTCGACGACCGCCGGATCCGCGAGCGTCGAGGTGTCGCCGAGGTTGCGCGAAGTCGTCCTCCGCGATCTTGCGCAGGATGCGGCGCATGATCTTGCCCGAGCGCGTCTTCGGCAGGCCCGGCGCGAACTGGATGAGATCTGGCGACGCGATGGGGCCGATTTCCTTCCTCACGTGCGCAACGAGTTCCTTGCGCAGCGCGTCGTCGCCCGCTCGCCGGCCTTGAGCGTGACGTAGCAGTAGATGCCCTGGCCCTTGAGATCGTGCGGGATAGCCGACGACCGCGGCTTCCGCGACCTTGGGGTGCGAGACGAGCGCACTTTCGACTTCCGCCGTGCCCATGCGATGACCCGAGACGTTGATGACGTCGTCGACGCGGCCGGTGATCCAGTAATAGCCGTCCGCGTCGCGCCGGCAGCCATCGCCGGTGAAGTACATGTTCTTGTACGCCGAGAAGTAGGTCTGCTCGAAGCGCGTCATGATCGCCGTAGATGCGTGCGCGCCTGACCGGGCCAGCTGTCGAGGATGACGAGGTTGCCGCTGCGCCGCGCCTTCGAGGAACGCGCCCTTGTCGTCGACGAGGGCCGGTTGCACGCCGAAGAACGGCCGCGTCGCCGAGCCGGGCTTCAAGGGCGTGGCGCCGGGCAGCGGCGTGATCAGAATGCCGCCCGTCTCCGTCTGCCACCAGGTATCGACGATCGGGCAGCGGCCGTCGCCGACGACGTGATAGTACCATTCCCAGGCTTCCGGATTGATCGGCTCGCCGACCGAGCCGAGAATTCGCAGTGACTTGCGGCTCGTGGCTTTGACGAGAGCGTCGCCCGCGCCCATGAGCGAGCGGATGGCCGTCGGCGCGGTGTAGAAGATGTTGACCTTCCACTTGTCGACCACGTGCCAGAAACGGGCAGCGGTGGGATAGGTCGGGATACCCTCGAACATCAGCGTCGTGGCGCCGTTGGCGAGCGGCCCATAGACGATGTAGCTGTGGCCGGTGACCCAGCCGACGTCGGCCGTGCACCAGTAGATGTCGCCGTCGTGATAGTCGAAGACGTACTTGTGGGTCATCGCCGCGTAGACGAGGTAGCCGCCCGTCGTATGCACGACGCCCTTGGGCTTTCCGGTCGAACCCGAGGTGTAGAGGATGAACAGCGGGTCTTCGGCCTTCATCTCGACCGCAGGACATTCGGCCGCAACGGTCGGCAACTCATCGTGCAGCCAGAAATCGCGGCCCGGCGTGAATGGCACCGGATTACCCGTGCGGCGCACGACCAGAACCTTTTCGTCGCCCTTGCACTTGGCGAGCGCGGTATCGACGTTCTTCTTCAAGGGCACGGCCTTGCCGCCGCGCAGGCCTTCATCGGATGTGATGATGAACTTCGAATTGGCGTCCTCGATGCGGTTCTGCAGGCTGTCGGGCGAGAAGCCGCCGAAGACGATCGAGTGAACGGCGCCGAGCGCGTGCACGCCAGCATGGCGTAAGCGGCTTCCGGGATCATCGGCAGATAGATGGTGACGCGATCGCCCTTCTTGACGCCGTGCTTCTTCATGACGTTGGCGAAGCGCTGCACGCGCTCGTGGAGCTGGCGATAGGTGATCTGTTCGCTCACATTGGGATCGTCGCCTTCGAATATGATGGCGACCTGATCGCCGCGCTTGGCGAGGTGGCGGTCGACGCAGTTCGACGAAACATTGAGCGTGCCGTCCTCGAACCAGTTGATCGCCACGTTGCCGGGCGCGAACGAGGTGTTCTTGGCCTTGGTGAAGGGCTTCATCCAATCGACGATTTTGCCGGCTTCCGACCAGAACCCTTCCGGATCCTTGACCGAGCGCTCGTACATCGCCTTGTACTTGGCTTCGTCGATCCACGCGTGGGCCGCGGCGGAAGCAGGCACCGGATAGACTTTCTCGGTCATCGTTCGATATCCTCCCTTGAGCCGTTTCTTGGACGGCGCGTTTTTGTTATGGTGACCCGGACTATGCGCCGCTGCGGCACTACAGGAAAATTACCCCAAAGTAGAAACGGCAAAAAGGCCGCACGGGGTGTCCCGACGCACATACCCCGCCGGGAGGACCTGGCCTTAATCTTGTTTGGACGCTAAACGCCGAGCAGGCCCAGGACGGCACCCTGGACGACGAGAACGGCCAGCCAATGACCGCCGTCGATCGCCGTCAGCGCCGCTTTGGCACCCCCGAAGCCGTGGTTGACGATCATGGTGGTGATGACGAAGCCGAGCCAGATGGCCGCCCCGGAGATGATGCCGTTCTTGACCGTGTAGCCGGCGGCGCCGAGGTGGCCCATGATGCCGGCCAGCATGAGCGACATCACGACGAGAGCAACGAACGTGATCACCATATGCGCGACGGGCATCTCCTGATCCTTGCATTCCTCCGGATCCTTGCCCTGCGCCGCCATCCACTGGTTCTTGAACAGGACGCCGTACCAGAGCCAGCCGAGCAGGAAGCTCGCGACCGCCGCGGCAACGATGGCCAAATAATTCACACCTGCAAAAGACATGGGGGTCGTCCTCCCTGATCGTATGGCGCCGCATTTTTGCGTGTCGCCGGCCTTCTTTAGCACGTTTTCGCGGAGCCGGGGCAGAGGCTCACATGAACTTCAGAAACGCCAAATGCTCGTGCGCTTTATGACCTGGTCTTCGAGCTCGCGCGTAACCGGCACCTGGTAGTCGGCGACCGCCGTGAACCGCCGCAGCGGGAAATAGTTGCGCTGCGGGTCGCCGATCAGGATCGTGGCGCCGAGCGCCCGGGCCTGCTCGATATAGGCGAGGACCCGGTCGGCGAGCTGGCGCTCGTAAAAGAGGTCACCGACGAGGACGACGTCAAAAGGCCCCGGAGCGGCCGCCAGCAGGTCCTCGGATGTGGTTTCGACCGTAACGCTGTTGGCGCCGGCATTGAGGTGCACGGCGGCGAGTGCCAGATCGTCGATATCGGCGGCGATGACGGTGCGGGCGCCGGCCTTGCGCGCGGCAATGGCGGTCAGGCCCGAGCCGGAGCCGAGATCGAGAACCGAGAGGCCGCGGCAGGTCGCGGGGTTGTCGAGGATGTAGCGCGCCAGCGCCTGGCCTCCCGCCCAGGCGAAGGCCCAGTAGGGCGGCGGCACGTTCATTTGCCCGAGTTCTTCCTCCGTCTTCTGCCAGATGGGGACGCTTTCTTCCGCGAGATGCAGCTTGATCTCGGGCACGAGGGGCGGGGCGAGGAGGTGGGTGTTGGAGAGGATGAAGGCCTCGGACGCGCGCGGAGTTTCTGGGTTTCCGCGTCATGGTCAGGTCGTGCCGCGCGGCATCTTGATACTCGCCCCGCCCATCCGGCACACGTCCTTCCATTCCTCCGCCGTCACCGGCTGCACGGAGAGGCGCGAATTCACGACGAGCACCATCTTTGCTAGCTTGGCATTGGCCTTGACGTCGTCGATGGAAACCGCGCGCGCGAAGGGCGAAACCGCTTTCACATCGACGCACTCCCATTTGCCGGTGTCGTCGCTCGCGTCGGGGTGCGCGGGCGCGATGACCTCGAGCACACCGACAATCTCTTTGCCGGTATTGGAATGATAGAAAAAGCCGAGGTCGCCCACTTTCATCGCTCGCATGTTGTTGCGCGCCTGATAGTTGCGCACGCCCGACCAAGGTTCGCCCTTGCCGCCCGTTGGCGACGAGATCGTCCCAGGAGAAAGCCTCGGGCTCGGATTTGAGCAGCCAGTATTGCCGTGCCATGCGTTATTTCGATCCCGCACTTTTCATTCCGTAGTTGACCCTCGCCTTCAATCCTCGGCCTTGAGTGGCCGCTGCATCAGGCCGGAAATCGCATCGTCGACAGTGATATTGCCTTCGATGATGGCGTTGACCGCTTCTGCGATCGGCATCTCGATGCCCTTTTCGCGCGCCAGCCTGACAACCGCTGCCGCCGTATAGACGCCCTCGGTTACCGCCGTACGGCCCGCGAGGATTTGCTCCAGCGACTGGCCGTCGCCCAGCGCGCGGCCCAACGACATGTTGCGCGATTGCGGGCTGCCGCAGGTGAGTATCAAATCGCCCAATCCCGACAGCCCCATCAGCGTCTCGGGCCGCGCTCCGAAAGCCTCCGCAAAACGCCGCAGCTCCGCAAACCCGCGCGTGACCAGCGCCGCGTGCGCACTGGCGCCGAGATCGCGGCCCGCAACGATGCCGGCGGCAATGGCGAGCACGTTCTTCACCGAGCCGCCCAGCTCCGCGCCGATGACGTCGCTCGACCAGTAAAGCCGCATCTGGCGCGAAGAAAGCATCGCGGCCAGCGCCTTGCCCGTCTCCTCGTTGCGGCAGGCGAGCGTCAAGGCCGCGGGCAGTCCCCGCGCCACATCCGCGGCAAAGCTCGGGCCCGACAGCACCGCGAGCGTCGCCTCGGGCACGACTTCAGCGGCGACGTCGCTCATCAGCTTGCCGCTTTTTTGTTCGATGCCCTTGGCGCAGACGACGAACGGCTGGCCGGGGCGCATCGATTTCGCGAGTTCGCTCGTGACGCTGCGCATATGCTGCGCCGGCATCACCGCGAGAATGACGTCGGCGCGCGCGATCTCCTTCAAGTCGCCCGTGGCCCGGAGCGCGGGATCGAGATCGACGCCCGGCAGGAAAACGCGATTGACGTGGCGCTCGTTGATATCGGCGACGACGTCGGCTTCGCGCGCCCAGAGCAGCGCCGGCCGCCCGCTTTGACAGACGCTCTGCGCCAGCGCCGTGCCCCAGGCCCCGCCTCCGACGATGCTGACCGTTTCGAACTTCAAGGCCGCGACCTCTCCCGATGTGAAGGGACCTTCTATCACGCGCGTGTGCGCACGAAAGCCCGTTCGTATCGAGCGTCAGGCCTTGACGCCGGCGCCGATCGCGGGCGGGGCGTCGGGATCGAGCGGCCAGCGCGGGCGGACGGGCGCGTCGAGGCCATCCGTCAAGCCCAGCGCCAGACGTTCCGCACCGGCCCAGGCGATCATGGCGCCGTTGTCCGAGCAAAGTGCGGGCGGTGGCGCGATGAGCCGGAATCCGTGCTCGGCCGCGGTCGCCGTCAAAGCCGCCTTCAACGCCGCATTGGCCGCGACGCCGCCGGCCACGACGAAATGCCGGGAACCGGCCGCACCCAATTCAACCGCTGTCCGGCTCATGGCTCGCGCCACGCGATCTGCAACGCTGTCGCTGACGGCCGCCTGGAACGACGCACACAAGTCGGCGACGTCGCGCTCGCTCAAAGGCGCCGCCGCCTTGGCGGCATGGCGCACGGCGGTCTTCAGGCCGGCGAAGGAAAAATGCGGTTCCTCGCGCCCGAGCATGGGACGCGGCAGCTTGAAGCGCTTGGGATCGCCCGTTGCAGCGGCCGTTTCAACATGCGGGCCCCCGGGCATGGGCAACCCCAGCAGCTTCGCCGTCTTGTCGAAGGCTTCGCCAAGCGCGTCATCAATGGTCGTCGCCAGGCGGCGATACCGGCCCGGCGCTTCGACGAGCAGAATTTGCGTATGTCCGCCCGAGACGAGCAGCATGAGATAAGGCGGGCGCACGCCGTCGGTGAGACCGGCGGTCAGGGCATGGGCTTCGAGATGGTTGATGGCGAGGAACGGCTTGCCGGCCGCCAGCGCCAGGGCTTTCCCCGTCACCGCGCCGGCGATCAAGCCGCCGATCAGACCCGGACCGCAGGCGGCGGCAACGGCATCGACATCGGCGAGCGTCATCCCGGCTTTGCTCAAGGCGTGCGAAACCACCGTATCGAGACAATCGACGTGGGCGCGGGCGGCGATTTCCGGTACGACACCGCCATAGATTTCATGCAAGTTGAACTGCGAACGGACGACATTGGACAGGATGTGCCCGACGCCGTCGTTGCCGCGCTCGACGACGGCCGCGGCGGTTTCATCACAGCTCGATTCGATGCCGAGTACGAGCAGCCTGCGGCGACCTTCGGCGTTAACGGTTGTCATCCTTATCTCGGTTCCGGCCAAACGGGTTTACGGCGGCGAACCTTTGGCCCATACAGTGGCCCGCACTAGCATTCGGAGAGACGCAATTGCAAGCGACAGCAGCGATACGCATCGGAACACGCGGCTCGCCCCTGGCGCTGGCGCAGGCGCATGAGGTCCGCGACCGCCTCGCCGCCGCGCATGGCCTCAAGGCCGACGATATCGCAATTGAAGTCATCAAGACCACGGGCGACCAAGTGCTCGACCGGCCGCTGGCCGAGATCGGCGGCAAGGGCCTTTTTACCAAAGAGCTCGAGGAGGCGCTCATTGCCGGCGCCATCGACCTCGCCGTGCATTCGATGAAGGACATGCAGACGGCGCTGCCCGTTGGCCTGACCATCGGCGCGACGTTGCCGCGCGAGGATGTGCGCGACGCCTTCATTTCGCTGAAGTACGCTTCTCTCGATGCCGTGCCCGCGGGCGCCATCGTCGGCACCTCGTCGCTGCGCCGGCAAGCCCAGCTGCTGCACAACCGGCCGGACCTCGACGTCATCGGCTTTCGCGGCAACGTGCAGACACGGCTGCGGAAGCTCGAAGAGGGCGTCGCCGCCGCGACCTTCCTGGCGGTTGCCGGCTTGAAGCGGCTGAAACTGGAGGATCGCATTACCGCCATGATCCCGACGACGGCCATGCTGCCGGCGGTGGCACAAGGGGCGATCGGCATCGAGATCCGCGCCGATGACCAGCGGACTGCCCAATTCGTCGCGCCGTTGAACGATGCCGGAACCGCCATTTGCGTCGCGGCGGAACGGGCCTTCCTAGCGCGCCTCGAAGGCTCATGCCGCACGCCGATCGCCGGACTTGCCGAATTCGACGGCAAGGTTTTGAGCTTCCGCGGCGAGGTTCTCTCCCCCGACGGCAAGCACGTCTACCGTGCCGAACAGAGCGGCGGCCCGGAACGGGCCGTGCAACTTGGTATTGCGGCGGCCAACGATATCCTCGCCAAGGCCGACCCTGAAGTTCTCGCGCGGATTACCGGCTGATGCATATTCTCGTGACCCGTCCCATTCCCGACGCCTGGGAAACTCAGGCGCAAATCGAAAAGCTCGGACACCAGGCGAGCCTCGCGCCGCTGCTCGAAATCGAACTCGTGGATCTGACGCTCGAAAGCTTCGATGGCGCCTCGGCCATCGTCGTCACCAGCCAGAACGCGCTGCGCAGCCTGTCGTTCTCCGGTCTCGTCGATAAAGTGAGTCACCTTCAAGTCTATGCCGTTGGCGAGGCGACCGCCAAGCTGGCCCAGGAACTGAAACTGCGCAATATCACCGCCGGCCGCGGCGGCGCCGCCGATCTGGTGCCGGTCGTTGTGGAACGCCAGACGAGCCGGAAGGGCAAGGTTCTGCACCTCGCCGGCGACCACAAGGCCTTCGACATGACGGCGGCCCTGGCGGCGAAGGGAATTGTGGCCGAGGATGTGCTCGCCTACCGCCAGATCGCGGCGTCGAGCCTGCCGGGGCCGGTGGTGGCGCTGCTCAAGGCGGGCCGCCTCGGCGCCGTCACGCTCTATTCGCCGCGAACCGCCGAGGTCTGGGCCGGGCTCGTCAAACAATACGGGCTCCAGACCGAAGCCAAATCGGTCCCGCATCTTTGCCTGTCGGACGCCGTCGCCGCCAAGCTGCCGGCCGCAGACGAGCTGCAAATCCAGGTGGCCGCCGAGCCCACGGGTCGCGAAATAGTTGCACTGATCAAAGGGCTGGCGGCAGGGCCTCGAGCAAGGGTAGAAAGCAACGGACGAAAACGTCCTGGCGCCCGGCAGCGCGCCCGAACGAAACCGGCTTCTCCCCCGCCGGCCAGCGTCGAATAGAGACCGTACGGAGGCGTCTCACTCCATGAGCGATAATTCGTCTTTGCCGCAATCCAAGCGGCCTTATGCAACGCTTGATCTCAAGGCCACCGAGATCAAGGTGACGCCGATCGGCGACAAGTTCCCCAACATCGAGCCCGAGATGCCGCCGATAGGTCCCGTACCGTGGCCGGCGCCGGCGCGCACCTTTGCGGCGCTGGCTGCCGCGACTGAAGCCGTCAAGGCCGGCGCCGCCAGCACATCGGCGGCACCAGCGGCAAAGCCCTCGGCCGCAAGCCGCAAGCGCGGCGGCAGCGCCGGAGAAAGTCAAAGCCACAATCGTCAATCGCTATGCAACAGAGCAGCAGGGCCAACCCGTGATCCAGAAGCGTGGCGGATTCTTCTCGCATCTCGCGGCCAGCATCATCGGCGGCGCCATCGCGCTCGGCGCCTGGACCTGGGGCCTGCCGGAACTTTCCGGACGCGGCTACATTCCGTTCGCCCTCAACGACACCTCCGGTCTCGCCCAGCGTCTCGCCAAGCTCGAGAAGGCGCAAGCGGGCGGCGACCTCGCGGCCAAGATCGACCGTACCGAAGCGCGCCTTGCCGATGTCGAGAAATCGGCCGCCAAGATCGGAGAGATGAAGGAG
Source organism: uncultured Alphaproteobacteria bacterium (assembly GCA_963732525.1). Taxonomy (GTDB): domain Bacteria; phylum Pseudomonadota; class Alphaproteobacteria; order Rhizobiales; family Hyphomicrobiaceae; genus Hyphomicrobium_B. Next base: position 22,492 of record CAVSZX010000010.1, on the reverse strand, counting down.
ACGCAGTCGCGCTTCGTCGCCGAGACCAAGGCGACGCTGGCCGCCGCCGCCGGCGATAGCGGAGCTCACCGAGCAGCTCACCCGCGTTGCGGCCATCGAAGCCAAGCTCAAGGCCATGAGCGACGCCGGCGCCAACGATCCGACTGCCGGCCGCGTCGAGCAACTGGCGGCGCTGACGGGCAAGGTCTCCGATCTCGAAACCTCCCTTGCGACGCAGCTGACAGCCTTGCGAAAGAGCGTCGCGAGCGACGTCGAAGCCCGCATCACGGCTGCGACGGAAGCCTCCGAAGCGGCGAAGTCGGGAACCCAGCGCATCGACCGCGATATCGCGACGGTGAAGAGCGAAGCGGCGCGCTCGGACGAGCGCATCGGCGCGATAAAGGGCGAAGGCGATCGCACGTCCGACGCTGTGAAGCGGACGCAGTCGGAGCTCGCGGGCCTCAAGTCGGCGGTCGACAGTCTCACCACCAGCGCCGCCAAGCCGGCCGACATCGCGACCGCCGTCAGCCCCGTCTCGGCGAAAATCGCAGCGCTCGAAAACGATCTCAAGGCCGTACAGCAGGCCGAAGCCGAGCGCCGCTCCAACGCCGAACGCGTGGTGCTGGCGCTCGAATTGCAGAACCTGAAGCGGGCACTGGATCGCGGCCAGAAATACGACGGCGAATTCGCAGAAGTCGAGAAGGTCGCCGGCGGCAAGCTCGATCTTGCGCCCCTCGCCAAGTTCAAGGAGCAGGGCGTGCCGACCGTCGCCGAGCTGACGAAGGACTTCCGGCCCTCGGTCAACGCCATGATCGACGCCGAAACGCTGCCCGCGGAAGGCGTCCGTCGTCGACCGGCTGATTGCCGGCGCCAAGGCCGTCGTGCGCGTGCGCAAAGTCAGCCACGACGCCGAACGACACTTCCGCCGAGGCCATCGCCGCCCGCATGGAATCGGCGTTGAAGGAAGGCCGCTTGGCCGACGTCATCGCCGAAGCCAGCGTACTGTCGCCCAAGGCCAAGGACGCGGCCGCCCCGTTCATCGAAAAGGTGAACGCCCGCGCCAGCGTCGACAAGGCGCTCGCCTCGCTCGAAGACAAGCTCAAGTCATCGATGAGCGGTGCAGCCGGAAGCGCCGACCAAAACTCAGTAACACCCTCCAGAGGTCCGCGCCATGATGCGTCTCGTCGTCTATTTGTTGCTGATCGCGGCCGCGGCCGCTGGTTTCGGCTGGCTTGCCGACAATCCGGGAACCCTGCACGTCGATTGGCTCGGGCGGAACATCGAGACCTCGGTGTTCACGGCCACCGTCATTCTGGCGACCGCGACGGCGACGGCGATCTTCCTCTGGTCGGTTCTGCGTACGATCTGGAACAGCCCGGCGGCGATCGGCGACCGCATGCTGCGGCGACGGCAGAAGCGCGGCCTCGAAAGCCTGTCCTCAGCGGCATGATCGCCGTCGGCGCCGGCGACAAGGCACTGGCGACGCGCTATGCGCTGCAGGCGCGCAAGGCCTTGCCGCACGAACCGCTGACGCATCTGCTGCGCGCGCAGGCGGCGCAACTCTCGGGCGACCGGGCGACGGCGCGGCGCATTTTCGAATCCATGCTTGCCTCCCCCGACACCGAACAGCTGGGTCTGCGCGGTCTGTTCCTCGAAGCCGAGCGCGAGGGCGCGGAAGAAGCGGCGCTGCAGTTCGCCGGCCGGGCCTCGAAGTCCAATCCCAAGCTCGGCTGGTCGTCGGATGCGCTGTTCGACCTGCAGTGCAAGCAGAAGAATTGGGCCGGAGCGCTCGAGACGCTGGCGCTTTCCAAACGCAACGGCCTCATCGACAAGACGGCGGCCGACCGCCGCCGCGCCGTGCTCCTTGCCGGCCAGGCCCAGGACGGCGAGGAAGCCGATCCCGACAAGGCCTTGACGCTCGCCATGGAAGCGCACGCGCTCGCCCCCGATCTCATTGCGGCCGCCGCCGTGTCCGCACGCGTGCTCGCCGCGAAAGGCAACACCGGCAAGGCCGCCAAGGTCGTGCAAAAGACCTGGGCCAAGGCCCCGCATCCCGATCTCGCCACCGCCTATGCCTATGCCCGCATCGGCGACAGCCCGCGCGACCGCCTCGACCGCGTGCGCCAGCTGGCGGCCCTCAACCCGCATTCGATCGAAAGCCCGATCGCGATCGCGACGACGGCCATCGAGGCGCGCCTGTTCGGCGAAGCCCGCGACGCTCTGGCGCCGCTGCTCGACAACCGCCTGACACAACGCGTTGCCACGCTGATGGCCCGCATCGAGGCGGGCGAGAACGACGACAAGGGCCGCGTCCGCGAATGGCTCGCGCGTGCCGTCAACGCCGCCCGCGATCCGGCCTGGACCGCCGACGGCGTCGTCTCCGATCATTGGGAACCGATCTCGCCCGTCACCGGCGCACTCGATGCCTACCAGTGGCGCGTTCCCGTCGAGAGCCTCGACCCGGGCAGCGCCAATATCCTTGGCGAGCGGCTGGAAGAGCTGCTGGCGATCAGCGCCCCGGCGCCGTTCAAAGCCAAGGTCGCGGTGCGAACCGCCGATGTCACGCCGCCGATAGCGGATTTGGCGGATGACGATGTCATCGACGCGGAAGCCGTCACCGTTCGCCCTGAGATCAAGTCCGAGCCGGCTGAGACGAGCACCACCACGGCCACTGCAGGCAGGGAAACCGTGAAGCCCGAGCCGCAGCGCGCCGCCAAGGCGGCGGAGCCTACCCTGAAACCTGGCACTGCGCCGTTGAGGCCGCGCCGAGAAACGGCCGGAGCCGGCTGCGACGGCCGCAAAGCCGCAGTGGCAGGCACCCAAGGTGGCCGACGCCAAGATTTTCGTGGCGCCCCGCGCGCCCGACGACCCAGGACCCGAGGAGAACCAAGCAGCCGGGGACGAGCCGTTCCCCAAGCGCGCCTTCAGGGCCGTCAATTAGGGGAGGGGACGGGCGCGCCTCGAGACTTGCATTTGCGGGTTCGAGCCGTTATCCCTCCGCATCCGCGCGGCTGCTTCGCAATAGCAGTATGTGCGCCGGTAAGCCGCCTTAGCTCAGCCGGTAGAGCACGTCATTCGTAATGACGGGGTCAGGTGTTCGAAGTCACCTAGGCGGCACCATTATTTTCTTCAATTCGGATTTGCGATTGCCGCCTCCGGCCCGGCCGGGCTTATGGTCCGGGATCGCGGCCAAGGTGACCGCCCGCCATTCTTATTGCCCGCCCGTGTGCTGAGATGGCCGGCCCGGTCTGCAACGTTTCCGGAGTGCCTGACCGATGTCCCTGGCAGAGCGCCTTGCTGATCTCTGGATCGGCCGCAAGACCTCCTTGACGAGCGAGGTCGAGGCGGCACGCGCCGCGGTTGCGCACTTGAAGCCCATCGTCGTGGTAACAGGCGCCTCGCGCGGCATCGGCGCGGCCATTGCCCGGCGCTTTGCCGAATCCGGCCACGACGTGGCGCTCGTCGCACGAGGTCCGACGGCCTTGCCGCGACCGCCGCCGACATCGCCGCCAAAACCGGGCCGCCGGGCCTTATCATCGCCAAGGATGTAACCGAGCCGGACGCGGCGGTGTTCATCGACGGAGAGATCGCAGCCCGCGGCTTCTACCTCGACGTTCTGGTCAATAACGCCGCGATCGGGCTTTCGGGACCATTTCACGGCCAAGCGGCCGCAGACCTCGACCGACTTCTAGCCCTCAACGTCACGGCGCTCTCCCGGCTGATGCAACATAATCTCGCGCCGATGCAGGCGCGGCAGAAGGGCGGCATCCTCAACGTTGCCTCGCTCGGCGGCGTCGTCCCCGGCCCGAACCAGGCCGCGTACTACGCTTCGAAAGCCTATGTCATATCGCTGAGCGAAGCCGTGGCGGCAGAGGTCTCGGGCCAAGGGGTCCGCGTTTCCACCTTGGCCCCCGGGCCCGTGAATACCGGCTTTCACGCCGATATGCAGGCCGAAGGTTCGCCCTACCGGCTTTTCTTGCCGGCATTATCGCCCGAGCGGGCGGCGCGCGCCGCGTATCGCGGCTTCGCGTTCGGGCAGCGCTTGATCGTTCCCGGCCTTCTCAACCGCGCAATGTATGCGGCTTTACGCGTTATTCCGCACCCGATCTCGGTCCCCATCGTCGCCTGGCTGTTGTCCTCGGCGAAAGAATAGCAAATGCCCCGGCGGGCGTTTGCTTTGTCGAAATGATTTTCGGCCTAAGGTACCCAAGGCGCCGGAATTTGTTTTGCGTATCCGGCTTCCGCCCATTGCGGCCGCGCCCCTCGAGCTCGATCGAGCCCGACACCGAGGCGCGGCCGCTTTTTTTTTTCGCCTGCGCGATCGCATACGGCGCCGCGTGCGCGCATTAACAAAGCCTTTATTGCGCTGCGGCGGCTGAACGATCGCGCATGACCTCGCGTCTTGTCGTCAACGCGCGATATTGCAATGCAGCGTCGCGCAGCAGTCACAGAGCGCAGCGATCACGTTTCGCAAAACGCGCCACAAGTTGGATTGCCATTCTGCGATGCTCGTATACTCTCGACGCTGGAATTGTCGGAGTGCCCTTGATGTGCCGAATTCTTTCTAGCCAGCCTGCGAGTAGTTTTCACTTATCATACAAGCTCAGTCCGGCTCGGCGGCCACGCGACGAGCATCAAGCTCGAAGCCGCGTTCTGGGACATCCTCGAAGAGATCGCCCACGCGGTGAACAAGCCGCTCGGCCGCTTTCTCACCGAGCTCCACGACGAGGTCCTGCTCATCGCCGGCGACACGCACAATTTCACGTCATTGCTGCGCTGCGCCTGCCTCACCTACGTCAGCGAAATTCGCGGCCGTCCCGACGCGCCAGCCGTGCTGAACGACAAGCCGCGCCGGCTCGTCGACGGTCATCTGGAAGCGGCGGAGTGAGCCCGGCGCTCGCCAACGGACGAAATCAGATCGCACGATTTTCGCAGTCATTGCCGCCTTGTAGTATGGAAATACTACCCGGCTCGGCAACGCTGCACTTAGCGTCACGACATTCTTTCCGCACTGATTGGGAGGGGCGGTTGCCGGCTACACCCAATGCACTTTTAGGATGGGCACTTGCCGGCTTGCTGCTGGCAGGCGAGGTGGCGCTGGCCGATGATGCCGTCGATCTCGCCGCCGCCGAGCAGCAGTTCCTCAAGAGTTGCGGCACCTGCCATACCGTCGAGCCGAATGCGCCGGTCCGCCAGGGTCCTAACCTGCGCTCCGTCGTCGGCCGGACTGCCGGAACGCTCGCGGAGTTTCCCACCTTATTCCGACGCCGTAAAGAAGGCGGGCGCCGGCGGACTGGTGTGGAACGAAGACACGCTGGAAAAATGGATCTCGAGCGCGGCCGAATTCATACCGGGCTCGGCGATGCCCTATTCGCAGCCCGATCCGGCAAAACGCAAACTCGTCATCGCGTATCTTGAAAAGCCTTGCGTCGGGTGGGGGTGCCGACAAAGGCAAATAGCCGTCCTCGACCCTTTTCGACCGTCGCCCGACAATACGGCGCGGCACTGACAAATCAAAAAAGACAGAAGGAGGAAATGGAATGAGATTGATCGACAAAACGCCACAAGTGGACCGGCGGTCGTTTCTCGCGTCGACCGGCGCGGCAGCGCTCGTCGTCACCGGCGGCGCAGTTATGTGCCCGAGCGAATCCTGGGCGCTCGAAGCCAAGAACCTGAAGCCGGAAATCGGTGCGCACGCTCATCAGAATGGCGCGCGATGTCTTCCCGCACGATCGGCTTCCCGACAAGTTCTACGCCGCCTCCGTCAAGGGCCTGGACGACAAGGCCGCGGCGGGCTCGCCCCTGAACAAGACCCTCGAGGACGGCGTTGCCAAGCTCGATGCCGCCGCCAAAGCCGCCCACGGCGTCGCCTACGCCGACGTTTGCTGGGAGCACGAGCGCGTCGATCTGCTGAAGCAAGCCCGAGGCCGAAGGCATTTTCGGCGCCGTCAAAGGCGACCTCGTCGTCTCGCTCTACAACAACAAGGATGTCTGGCCGTACTTCGGTTACGAGGGCGAAAGCGCCTCCAAGGGCGGCTACATCAAGCGCGGCTTCAACGATATCGATTGGCTCTGATATCCGGCACGACTGAGTGCAGCCTGAACAAATAACAAATTCTTCGGAGGAATGCCCATGCCGGCACCCTACAAATTAGACGACGATAAAGTTGTTGTAGTCATCGGCTCTGGAGCCGGTGGCGGAACGGTCGGTTCCGAACTCGCCATCCAAGGCGTCGATACCGTCATTCTCGAAGCAGGCAAACGCTACTCGATCGAGGACTTCCTCAACGACGAGTGGCCGAGCTTCGGCCAGCTCGCCTGGCTCGACGAGCGTTCGACCTCGGGCAACTGGCGCGTTGCACAAGGATTTCGGCGGGCTTCCTGCCTGGATCGTGAAGTCGGTCGGCGGCTCGACCATTCACTGGGCCGGCGCCTCGCTGCGCTTCCAGGACCACGAGTGGAAAGGCAAGACGACCTACGGCGAAGTCGCCGGTGCCAACCTGCTCGACTGGCCGATCGACGGCAAGGAAATGGAACCCTGGTACGCCAAGGCCGAAGACCGCATGGGCACGACGCGCACCAACGGCATCGAAGGCCTGCCCGGCAACAACAACTTCAAGATCATGAAGGCCGGCGCCGACAAGCTCGGCTACAAGGAATGCCACACGGGCCGCATGTCGATCAATTCGGCGCCCCGTGACGGCCGCGGCTCCTGCCAGCAGATCGGCTTCTGCTTCCAGGGTTGCAAGTCGGGCGCCAAGTGGTCGACGCTCTACGCCGAAATCCCCAAGGGCGAGAAGACCGGCAAGCTCGAGGTTCGCCCTGAGTGCCACGTGACGCGCATCGAGCACGACGACAAGGGCAAGGTGACGGGCGTCGTCTACTTCGACAAGGACGGCAAGGAGCAGAAGCAGAAGGCCCGCGCCGTCTGCGTCGCCGGCAACTCCATCGAAAGCCCGCGGCTGCTGCTGAACTCCGCTTCGAGCATGTTCAAGGACGGTCTGGCGAATTCGTCGGGTCAGGTCGGCCGGAACTACATGCGTCACACGACCGGCTCCGTCTACGGCATCTTCGAGAAGCCGGTGAAGATGTGGCGCGGCACGACCATGGCCGGCATCGTCCAGGATGAAGCCCGCTTCGATCCCAAGCGCGGGTTCGTCGGCGGCTACGAACTCGAGACGCTGTCGCTCGGCCTGCCGTTCATGGCGGCGTTCCTCGAACCGGGCGGCTGGGGCCGCGAGTTCACGGCGGCGATGGACGGCTACAACAACATGGCCGGCATGTGGATCGTCGGCGAAGACATGCCGCAGGCGAACAACCGCGTCACCGTCAATGCCGACAAGAAGGACAAGTTCGGCATGCCGACGCCGAACGTGACACTTCGACGACCACCCCAACGACATCGCCATGCGCAACCATGCCTACAAGCAGGGTGCGGCCTTGTACGAAGCGGTCGGCGCGACGCGCACGTTCCCGACACCGCCCTATCCTTCGACGCACAATCTCGGCACCAACCGGATGAGCGCCGACAAGAAGGACGGCGTCGTCAACAAGTTCGGCCAGACGCACGACATCAAGAACCTGTTCGTCTCCGACGGCAGCCAGTTCACGACCGGCGCCGCCGAGAACCCGACGCTCACCATCGTTTCGCTGGCGCTGCGTCAGGCCAAGACGATCGCCGACATGATGTCGAAGGGCGAGATCTGAGTTCCCGGAACCGTCCGCCGCCCGGTTAACGCCGGAGGCGGCCGATCGAGCCCTAAGAGGCCGCCGGACAAATGGCGACAAGCATTTGAAGCGAGGCGCCCCGTGCGCCTCGTTTTTTTTTGCGGCCCGCTCGTCCCCGATGGGCTCCCGCCCCGAACGCGCCGCGACCGGCACAGGAGCGAACAAGCGACGGATAATGGCCCAGGCGCGGCAATCGAATTGTCATTGGCATTTGCGCCTTCGAGGCCTCCCGCGCTGCGCCAATTCGGCACTAGGCCGGCGGCATGCTTCCTGCACTGCTGCATCGCAGAGTGCATCGCCACATCAGGAGCCCGCAACCCATGATCAAAAAATTCCTCACCAACGAAGACGGCGCCACGGCCATCGAATACGGCCTTATCGCAGCGTTGATCGGGCTCGGTCTGATTACGGTGCTCTACAGCGTCCGCTTTTCGCTCAACGATTTGCTCAACTTCCTCGCCGGAGCCTTGCACTCCTGACGGTCGCCGTCCGGCCGCACGGCGGGGTTCAGGCGTAGTATATCGCTTGCCGCATTGCAGGTCGATTTCAAGATGCGAAAAGGGCGCCCGGCGGCGCCCTTTTTTTGTGTCTGCTTTTGTGTCTGTAGTCCTGGACGCCGGCGACGCCCTCAAAGAATAAAATCGGGCGACGTCAAAGTTAGCGTACCATTGAGGAGGATCTGGAAGTCGGCCACTGCGTCGCCGTTGACGTCGCCTTCGACCAAGGTATTCGCGCCCGATGCCAGGTAGTGCAATTGTCCGGCGATGTGCCCGAACGCCGCCCCCTTGGTGGCGAGGAAGCTGAAGGCCTGATTGCCGGCAATCGTATTGTTGGCGTCGATGCCGGAAAGGTCCATTTTGTCGGTGAGGTGCACGAAGTCGTTGATGACGTCGCGGGCGGCAACGGTCGTATCGGAAATAAGATTGAAATCGAAAGTATCGGCGCCGCCGGCGCCATTGAGCCAATCGGCGCCAGCGCCGCCGGTGATGACGTTGGCCGCGCTGTTGCCGATGATGGTATTGGCGACGGCGTTTCCGGTTCCGTTGATCGCATTCGCACTTGTCAGCGTCAGATTCTCGAGATTGGCGCCAAGCACGTACGAAACGGACGACTGAACGACGTCGGTCCCCTCGTTGGCATTTTCGGAGACGACGTCGCCGGCGTTTTCGACGACGTAGGTATCGTTGCCGAGGCCGCCGTACATCGAATTGATGCCCAATCCGCCGTCGAGCGTGTCGTTGCCGGCCTCGCCATCGAGACTGTCGTTTCCGGCCATTCCGCGCAGCAGGTCGTTGCCGCCACCGAAGGCCGAGATGGAATTATCCAGTGCATTGCCCGTACCCGTAACGGCCGCCGCACGAAGAAATTCGAGGCTGTCGATTTCGCGCCAAGGGTATAAGTCGTTAGCGTCGTTATGAACGTCGTCTAAGCCGGCACCGCCGTAAACGACATCGGCCGCATTATCGACGAAAAAAAGTTCTAGGCCGAAACCGTCGTTCCACCGTACATAGTATCGGCGCCAAGTCCGCCATCCAGGTAATTGACCGCCTCGCCACCATACAGCGAGTCGCTGCCGTCGCCGCCATTGAGCTGATTGAGGCTGTAAAGCCCGCCATAAATAGTATCGTTGCCGCCCATGCCGGAAATGACCCAATTGGCAGTACTGTTTGGATCTGTATCGTTGATGGTGATGACGTTGGCAGCGGCATTGCCGGTGAAGTTCGAAGCGACAAAATTGGCGCTGTAGGCAGTGGCCGTCAAATTTTCGACATTCGCCAGCGCCGCAAGCGAATAGTCGAAGAGCGACGTGATAATGGTATCGGTTCCGGCGCTCGCGCCTTCGACGACGCTGTCGCCGGAACGTTCACGTAATAGATATCGTTGCCCGCGCCGCCGGTCATGGTGTCGGCACCTGCGGCGCCATCGAGCGTGTCGTTGCCGTTGCCGCCGTAGAGAGCGTTGGCCGCTGAATTTCCGGTCAGGATATTGTCGAGCGCATTGCCGGTGCCGTTGATGACCGCAGCGCCCGTCAAGGTCAGGTTCTCGATGTCGGCGCCCAGCGTGTATGTGACCGAAGATTTGACGATATCGACGCCGCCGCCCGCCACGTCGATCGCGGCATCGCCGATATTGTCGACGACATAGGTATCGTTGCCCAGACCGCCGTAGAGTGCGTCCGCTCCAGCGCCGCCATCGAGCAGATTGGCGCCGCCATTGCCGGTAAGAGCATCGTCGAAGGCACTGCCGATGAGATTTTCGATCGAGAACAGCGTGTCGCCTTGGGCATCGCCGCCGCTCGCGGACCCATTGATGGTCACCGTGACGCCCGCGCTCGATGTCGCATAGCTTGCGGTGTCGCTGCCCGTTCCTCCGCGCAAGGCGTCGCTGCCGATGCCGCCGGCCAGTGTGTCATTGCCGTCGTTTCCGTAGAGTACGTCGTCGCCGGCAAGTCCGCTGATCGTATCGTTGCCGGCGCCGGCGGCAATGACGTCATGTCCGGCCGTTCCCGCGACGGTATCTGCGCCGGATGTGATGACGTAGCTATAGAGCGGTGCCGCACCTTGTTGCGACGTACTGTTCGTCATCACGTTGTCAGTGGACGGGAACCCAGCGAAGGTATTCGTCACGTAACTCGTCGACGGCGCCGTAACATCGGCGATATTCCAGGTGATGCCCCGCGACGCCGTATCCTTGCGCCTGCGCCAATCGTATTGCCGGTGACGATGACGTTGCTGCTTCTGAGGAACATGTCGTCGGCGGGGTCGGGATCAGTCGGGACGGCGATCGTCGCTGTGAAATAGTCCTGCAGATAGCCCTTGATATAGATCTCCGAATCGCTCCCGCCAGTGTTCGGAATCGTGACGTTGCCCGTCACCGCGTTATTGGTCACAACGACGTCTTGCGAGCCTTCGATCAGAATTCCCACGCCCTGTTGCCAGTGATTGTGTTGCCGTCTCCGACAGCTCCGGTGCCGATAGTAATTCCTGCGACTGGCGCAGAATGATGCCTTCACCCGCATTTCCTTGAATGGTGCAGCCTATGATGGTTACGTCATGTGTCGGTTCGCGCGCTTCGTTGTCGCCGGTTTGTACGATGATGCCGGCGGTGCCATTTCCGCTGGCGATATCTCCGGTCATCATGACGTTGGACGAACCGGTGACGATGTTGAAGCCATAACGGTCATTGCCGGTGGCGGTGCAATTCGTGATCGTCACGCCGTTGCCCGCGCCGGCCAGGCCGCAGCCGTCGATCGTGAAGCCATCGTAGTTGTTCGTCGCCGTGCAATCGGTGAACGTGAGCCCGGTGGTCGTGGCATGGGGTCGAAACCGTAGCGGCTGCAATCCAACGACGGTGACGTTTGCGACGGTGATGTTGCTATCGTGGTAGAGGCTCGATTCCGGGCTCGGTCCGCAGTAGAAGCCGTCGACGTTATTGGTGGTCCCGACTTCGTCCTTATTGCCGTCGATGGTCAGGTTCTGGATTGTGACGTTCGAAGTCGTCGAAATGCTGCCGTCGGGCTGTACGACCCCGGAGGCCGTCCTGATGATGCCAGTAACGGCGTGGCCGTCCGTCGACGCAAGCTCTATCGAAGTCGATGCCCCTTGCACCGCCAAGCATCGTATTGCTGTGAACGATCAGGCAACCGGCCGAAGCGCCGGATCCGGCGGCGGGTGCCACCGAAAAGATCCCGGCGGAAAGCGTCACCGCCGATTGCGTGGCACCACTATTCGGCACCGCCTGGTCGAGCGCGTACTGTATGGCCGCTCGCTGGAATTCCGCCGCCGTTGCGAAAGAGCCGATGCCCGCCTGCGAGGTATCGGTCGACTCGAAAGAGATCATCACCGAGCCTGTTGCGGTGGTGTACGTGACGCTGAGTGTCATAGGATCGCCCCCAAATTTGATGGGCCGCTTCGCCCTGCTGCGGCCCGATGCGGGCAGACCTTAACGAATGGTTAACGAATGTAAATCTTGATTCTTCCGACAACGCACTTATGCCGGAATTGTTTACATCGGCACGGATCGAAGCCGCAGGCCTCGACGCTGCGACACGTCTCGCTTGGAGAGCTGTTGGGCGTTTATGCCAAAGCGGACTAATCACGATTTTCGAATTTCGAAAGTTGTTTTTTCCGGCGCGCCGGTCGCGACCGTGAACATAGCGCGCACGAATTCGCGATAGAGCATCACCTGCCGCGGTAACGCCATGCGGTCCTTCAGAACTTTCGATATAATGATACCGCCATCGACGACGGCCGAGAGATTGTCCGCGACGTCGTCGAGATCAGCAGCGATGCGTTGCGGGTACTGCTCGGCGATGCGGTCGAGACGGGCCCTGAAACGGCGTCGCCACGCGAGCACCGCGGCGGCGTTGAGATCGCGGACCGTCTGATCGAACAGCCTATCCTGATAGCAGTAGGACGCGACCAGGCACCCGGGATGCCCCTTGGGCAGGTTTTCCATCAACTCGGCAAGCATCCTTAGCGCCACCAGGAAGCCATGCAACGGGTCTTCGTTCAGCGTATCGGCGCGATCGAAAATTTCATCGAACAGCGCATTCTCGTGCTCGACGTATCGTACGAGCAGCGCGCGGGCGAGTTCGGTCTTGTCCCTGAAATGATAAAAAAAGCCGCTCTTGGTGATGCCGGCGCTCGCAATCAACTCCTCGATCGAAGTTGCTTCGAAGCCCTTCTCGAGCACGCTCGCCTCCGCCGCGGCGAGAATGCGTTCACGCGCGCCTTCCTTCCGTTTCGGACTGATCGAGGCCATGGCCAACTGTACCGGCGGTACAGTCAGGCTTCAACGCCATTGCGGGCGATAAGCCCCGGCGCGAGCGCAATTCCTTGATCTACCGCCGTTAATCCGGGTGCACGGCAACCGCACCACGGGTCGGCTATCGCAGCCTTGCCGCCGCCGATATGTTGCCGGCCTCTGGAACCCATGATTTTTTCAAAGGATATTTGCCATGGCGCGTTATCGCACCGATCTTCCCCAGCTTTCGGGCAAGCGTTTCCTTGCCGATGGCGGGCTTGAAACGACACTCATTTTCCATCACGGCATCGACCTTCCGCACTTCGCCGCCTATCCGCTGGTCCGCGACGAAAAAGGCCTGGCGGTGCTCAAGAGCTATTACCGGCCCTACATCAATAGCGCGTGCGCGCAAGGCTACGGCTTCATTCTCGACAGCGCCACCTGGCGGGCGAACCGCGACTGGGCTGGAAAACTCGGCGACACTCCCGAGCAGGTTGCCATCGACAATCGCGACAGCATTCTCTTGCTCGAAGACCTGCGTGCCGAATACGAGACAGCGGCCATGCCCATGGTGATCAGCGGTTCGATTGGCCCCAGGGGCGACGGCTACGTCGCGAGCGAAATCATGAGCCCGCGCGAAGCCGCCGACTATCACGGCGAACAGATCGCCACCTTCGCCGCGACCAGTGCCGACATGGTCACAGCCTTCACGATGACCAACAGCGCCGAGGCGGCCGGCATCGCAATCGCCGCAGCGAAACATGCCATCCCCGCCGTCATTTCCTTCACGCTGGAAACCGACGGGCGGCTTCCGAGCGGAGAGACCCTCGGCGACGCCATCGCTGCGGTCGAAGCGTCGACGCCTTCAAGGCCCGCCTATTACATGATCAATTGCGCCCACCCGACGCACTTCGCGCACGTTCTCGCCGGGCACGATGCCTGGGTCGAACGATTGAAGGGGCTTCGCGCCAATGCCTCGTGCCGCAGTCACGCCGAGCTGAACGACGCCAGCGACCTCGACGCCGGCAATCCGGTGGAGCTTGGCGCCCAATATGCGGACCTGCTTCGGCAGCTGCCGCATCTGACCGTGCTCGGCGGCTGCTGCGGCACCGACCATCGTCACGTGCAATGCATCAGCGAAAGCTGCAAGGCGGCGGCCTGATCGTCGGCGGGATGCGAAGCTCGGCGGAGTGTGAGGGCCGGCGCAATCGGTCGGAAACTGGCGCGCCCGGAAGGATTCGAACCTCCGACCCCCAGATTCGTAGTTAGTGTTTGTCATTACGCAGGGTTAGTCAGGGTCACTCTAACATACTGTTTTATCTGTATTTGATTCGTCAGCATCCGTCATGTTTCGACGTGGATTCTCGCCAAGGTGTGTGCTAATTGTGTGCTAGAGGGCTCCCAGAACTCTGGGGGGCGAGGCCCCCAGATTACGGGTCTGAAAATGGCTGCTATTCGACGCGCACGCATCTCCAAAACGACAGTCGATGCTCTTCAACCTGGGGACATGGTGCGTGATACCGACATCCCTGGATTTGGGGTGCGGCGCCAGCGCGGCGCACCTGTGTATTTTGTCCGTAAGCGCGTCGATGGCCAGGCCCGATGGATAACCATCGGTACGCATGGTGCCGGCTGGACACCGGAAAAAGCGCGCAAGAAAGCGCAGTCCGTCCTCGGCGCAATTGCTGACGGCGAAGACCCGGCGGCAGCCAAGGCGTTCGACCGTGACCGGTTGCGCGTGACTGACGCTGCCGAGCTGTTCCTCGCCCATCACGGACCAAAGCTGAAACCCCGCACGCGCGAAGAGTACGAGCGCCTGTTCAAGCTTCACATCCTGCCGGCGTTCGGGCATCGGCGTGTGGACGAGATCAATCGTACAGATGTCGCGCGCTTCCATGCGGAGCGCAGCGCGACGAAGGCTGGTGCCAATTTCGCGTTGGCGTGCCTGTCCAAGTTCATGAACTGGGCGGAAGAACACGGCCTCCGGCCCGAGAACAGCAATCCCTGCCGCCGCGTGAAGAAGTACGCCGCCGTCAAGCGTGAGCGCTATCTGACCGGCGAAGAGTTTGCCCGCCTCGGAGCGGAGCTCGACCGGGTTGATGCCGAAGGCGAAGACAGCCCGTTCGTGACCGCAGCGCTACGCTTGCTCATTCTGACTGGCGCCCGCCTCAACGAAGTGCTCACGCTGCAGTGGTCGTTTGTCGATCTTCAGCGTGGTCTACTGTTCTTGCCCGACTCCAAGACCGGACAGAAGACCATCCGGCTGAGTGCAGCTGCGATCGAGATTTTGAAGGCGCTGCCGCGCATGACCGGCAATCCTTACGTCCTGCCAGGGCGGCGGGAAGGCCAGCACCTCATCAACCTCCAGAAGCCGTGGCGGCGTATCCGCGAGAACGCGGGAATACCTGATGTGCGCATTCACGACCTTCGGCATTCGTTTGCCAGCGTTGCCGCTGCGTCCGGTGGTTCGCTGCCAATGATCGGCAAGCTACTGGGGCATACGCAGCCGCAGACGACCGCCCGATACGCGCATCTGGCGGATGATCCGCTAAAGGAACTCAATGAGCGGGTCGGCGGCGCCATTGCTGACGCGCTGGCGAAAAGCCGAGGGCAGTAAGTGCGCCAAGTTCAAAGTTTTCAACGAGATAGCCAGGCTTGCTTGTTCTCCAAATAGCTAATATATTAACCCGTAAAGGCGATGATGGCCTGAAAGGGATAATATATTGGCTCTATTAATCAAGTCGCCTGCTGATACATTGAGCGAGGTTCGGGACCGGTTTAAGGCCCGCCGCTTGGCGATGAACCTCACTCAGAATGGTCTGGCGAAGCGCTCGGGCGTCGCTCTTGGTTCGCTCAAGCGCTTTGAGCAGACAGGCCTCATCGCATTCGACTCGCTTCTTAACATCGCGTTGGTGCTGGATTGCCTGGGTGACTTCGACAAGGTCTGCGTGGAGGAACAACAAGCCCTGTCGTCCAAGTCTCTCGACCAAGTTCTGGCCGCCGGTAAGGCCCGCAAGAAGGGCCGGCTTGAAGTGAAACATACCGCGACGGGACTTCTTGAAATCTTCCTGGAGGGCAGCACGCGCCGCAGGGTCGGTCGGTTGGCGGCACAGGGCCGACGCATCTTGTTCGAGTACGATCAGGCGTTCCTGGCGTCTGGGTTAGACATTTCGCCGTTTCAGGTTGCCTGCGAAGCCTGGAACTGCAGCCGGCGACCCTGCGGTGTTCGACGGCCTGTTCGGCGTCTTCAACGACAGCCTGCCTGATGGCTGGGGTCGGTTGCTGCTTGATCGTGCGGTGGAGAAGCTCGGTATTGCACGCGGCGAACTGACGCCGCTGGATCGCCTGGCGCATGTCGGCCGCCATGGTATGGGGGCGCTCAGCTACGAGCCCGATAAAAGTACGCAAGACCGCGCCACAACCAGCACTCAAGCTCGAAGCCCTCGCCAAGGATGCCGCTGTCGTGCTCGCTGGCGAGGAAGGCCCTGTGATCGAAAAGCTCCTGAAGCTCAACGGCGCATCATCCGGCGCCCGCCCGAAAATCGTGGCGCAGGTCAGCGGGGACAAGAAGCGGATCATTCACGGTCCGGACGTTTTGCCCGGCGGATACAGCCATTGGATGATCAAGTTCCCGGCTACCGGTTGATGCGTCCGATATCGGCGCGGTGGAATATGCCTACAGCCTGATGGCGCGGGATGCTGGCGTCGACATGCCAGACACGCATCTGTTTCGGCGCGAAGAAGAAGCGCTACTTCGGCATCAAGCGGTTCGACCGCGACGGTGACCGCCGCATTCACATGCACAGCCTTTCCGGCCTCCTCCATGCCGACCATCGCGTCGCGTCGCTCGACTACGATGCCTTCCTCAAAGCCACGCATGTCCTGACCAAAGACGTATCGCAGCTTGAAAAGGCCTTTCGCATCGCGTGCTTCAACGTACTGGCCCACAACCGAGATGACCACGCCAAGAACGTGTCGTTCCTGATGGACGATGTCGGCCGGTGGCGTCCTTGCCCCGGCTTATGACCTCACGTTCTCGTTCGGCCCCGGCGGTGAGCAGACGATGACGGTGATGGGGGAAGGCAAGGCGCCTGGCGTTCAGCAGTTGCGCGCCCTTGGCGAGAAGCATGCGTTGCGCAACGCAGGTATCATCATTGACCAGGTGCAATCGGCTGTTAGCCGCTGGCAGGTTTGTGCCGAAGAGTCGGGTGTGACCGCTAAATCCACGAAAATGATTGCTGCGAGAATTGCGCCAGCCAAAAAGGCCGCAGCGGCCAAGAAGGCCGTAAAGGCCAAACCGACCGCCAAGAAGGCGGCCAAGAAGGCGGCCGCATCCGGAAGAAAATCACGCGCGACGAAATCCTGAGGACGGACTGCGGCATAGTTCAAGCGGGTTGCTTGGATGCTTCTGACGCCTTTTTCTTCCTGATGGCCGCGACAAAATCCTGGAAATCATCTGTTGAGACCCTCCCGCACGTCGCCCAACCGAGAGAGGCTGCCTTCGGGTGAGGCCGAGAATCAAAAGTGGAAGCAGGGTGTCTGACTATCAAACTTTTCAAGGTCAGCTACCGCTACGCGGTCTTTTGGTGTCAGGATAAATCCATCCCGTTGCAGAAGGCAAAACGCAAACAGCTCGGCGAAGATGGTGGTCCAGCTGAGCTTTCCAAAATTGCGAAACTCCGGATGCTTCATGAGTTCCGAAGAGCGGCTTATCAGTTCGCCTTTCCCCGACCATCAAGCAATGCTGTGTGTTTTCGAGAACCAACACAGGCATCACCCTCAGAAGGAAGCGGCTTCCTTGTTTTCGCTGGGTCTCTGCGTGTTTCGACATGATGTCGAAGGTGTCAGCTTCTCGCGTAGCCGCGAAGTTAGAGCTCCGATGAACGATGTCTGTGCTTCCGTGCCAGTCGGTCCACTCGTTTCTCTGAACGACCAGCTCATACAGTTTGCGGCAGCGAATTTGCGTCGGTCTGAACTTTGGGGGAGGTTCGCGGGTCTCTTGCACGAGCATCGACGTTCTCCAGATTGTCGATAGATGACCGGTTACGCCTTTGTGTACTCCGACGTTGATCCGAAGCTCGACCGGCTTACCCAAGCCTCTATCTCGGCCTCGCGATAGACGACGCGGGAGCGCTTGCCGACACCAAGCTTGATGTAGCGGGGGCCATTCCCCTCCAGGCGCCAGCGTTCCAGCGTACGGCGCGAAAGGCGCAGCAGGTCGGCCGCCTCGTTGGACGTCAGGAACACCAGCGCTGGATTGCGCGCAGTCACGTCGCCGAAGCCCCCCTTGGCGAATTCGAACCGTTGTGGAGCGCAGGATAGCGCAAGTTCAGGCCACGTCATCAGGGCGAAATCGACGGGTCCAGTGCTGAGCGGTACGGGCGGATTTCCCACGATAGCCGACAGGACGGTTTGGTTGCGTAGATGCTGAGGTCATCGTTGTTGGTCAACGTGCCGTTCACGGCCAATCCACGGTGGCAAACGTGACCCATCGCTGCCTGTCCGCCAAGGGCCGCTGCGAGGGACCCACCAAGACCCCTCTCGCGCCTTCGGTTTCAGCCCTGGTCTGCCAGGCCAACGGCGAAGGGTCTCAGAGATGCCACCGGGCCGCGACGGACGTGGCCCGAAAAACCAACGAAAGACCACTACCATGACGCAATCCAAGCAACCCGCGCTCGTCGCCTACTCCGTGGAAGACGCCCGCAAAGGCCGCAAGGCTTACTGGACCAAGATCGGTCGCCTGTTCGCCCACGATGACGCCAAGGGCTTTGACCTGGTGCTCAACGCGCTGCCCATCAACGGCCGTATCGTTATCCGCCAGGAGCAGCCGCGCGAAGACGCCGAAGCTGACCAAGCCGAGTAGCTGGTGTGCCCGCCGCAAGGCGGGCATCTGTCTGCTAGCGCCGCACCGGGAGTATTCCGGTGCTTTGCTGCTGTTCCGGAACTGCCGGCTGGGCTTGAGGAGGTGGGGGCAGCATCGTGCGCCAATGGATGCGGCGCGCGCGCAAGGCATGGCCGTTCGCCTGCTTGGCGAAGATGATGCTGGCTGTGGGGTGCGTTTCGCCGGGATGACGTTGGCCGAGGAACATTCCGACTTCCGTCGGAAGTCATCAAGGCGCGCGCGGTGAGCTGGATCGGAGCGTTGATGTTCACGCTCTGGCCGACATTCCGCCCATCGCCTCGGTTCGCCGGCTGCGTCGGGCTGATGCTCTCATTGCCGTTCTCGCCGACAGTCTGCGACCAGCTGATGTTTTCCTGACGATAGGCGATGGTGCCAACGCCAAGGTTGGTCGAGATATACTTCTTCGTGTTGGTGTCGTTCACCGCTCCGAAGAACACTTGGTAGTCGGTCTGCGACAGGAACACGTCGGCCCACCGGCCATAGACTGCTTGCAGCTGGGCCAGATCCTGCACGAAGAACCAGAACCACGCGCCTGCCGAGCGCATTTGCGCCACGGCATCGCGCATGAAGCTCATGTCCCGCAACGCGGGGAACTCGTCCAGGATGAAGAGAACGGAGGCCTGCCTTGCCTCCTGCTGCTCCTCGAGCGCCGTGAATGCCTGCCCGATCATGGCCCGCAGAAAGCGGTAGCTGGTGCCGATGTCCTTGAGCGGGATGGTCAGGTAGACGGTGGTGGGCTCGCGCGCGAGGTCTTCAAACCGGAAGTCTGACGCCGACGTGGCTTCGCTGAAGCCCGCATGGCCGTCGAAGAACGCCAGGTTGGAGTTTATTTCCGAGATGAACGAGGCGAGCAGCTTCCGCTCGTAGGCGGCAAAGGCTGCCGCTTGCTGCCGCAACAGGAGGTTTCGGCCGTCTGTGCCGAACACCTTCAAGACATCCTGCAGGTACTCGGTGCCCTCGCTTCTGGTGTCCCCGAGCAATGGAAGCGAACAGATCCGCCGGACTTCCGTGAGTGTCCGATCCTGAGGTGAGTGGTACTTGTCCGCCATCTCACAGACGCCGATGATGATAACGGTCAGGAGATTGATGGCTTCGTTCTCGAAGAACGCCGCCTCGGCCGCACCTTTGTCGCCCTGACGGACAATCAGCATCTCGGCCAGCCGTCGGGCGCGGTTGGCGATCTCGCGCGCGTCGCCGAGTTCATCGAGTGGGTTGTAGCGGTCGCTGGGCGGTTGGCCCGCGCGTGCGAGCGGGGCAAGGCGGAACACCTTGCCGAACCGTCGGCGCCGCTCCGCCGTGAGGTCGAATAATTCTCCCTTGGGGTCGATGACCACTACCGACCCCTCGTAGGTGAGGAGATTAAAGACTATCTGCGTCGCGCTCTTACCCTGACCGGTACCGGCAACTGTGAGGAGGTGCCCAGGGTAACGAGCGACCAGCGGAGGTCCGCTGCTGCCGTCCTCATTCATGAGTCTGCCCAGGAACAGCTCGCGGCCGGGCCGCACGCCGATCATGTCCCGTGCGTCGTCCGCCGTGCCCCACCGCGCCGAACCGTAGACCGCTGGAGGTGACCTGAGTTTCTCTTCTTCAGCCTGTGCAACCTCCCGCGCTTTCCTTCCAAGCGCGGTATCCGGGCTCGGCATGCCGGTCTCGCGGGTGTGGCGGATTTCACGCTCACGCTGCTTCCGTTCGGCGTGTTTGCGCCATGAGTTGATGAGCCATTGGCCGAGCCACCAGCCGGTTCTCACGCCACTCAGGTTGTCGTTGAAGTCCTTCTCGAAGTTGAAGCTCATGCGCCCGCCGCCCGTTCCGTTGACTCGTCAACTCGACGCTCTGTGCGGCGGCGGGGGAGGGGCCGTGTTGCGGCCATCCTCCCCCGGACCCCCTCGGGCCGCCCGTCACCGACGGTCGGCCTACAGCCGCCAGGCGAGGCTCCGTTTGAAGCTTCCGCATGCCCCGTGCGCGCCGCTCGCTCGCTTGCGCTCCACGACGCGACGCACGACGGGGCCTTGCCCTGGTCCGACGACTCACTCACCCTGGCGTCTGCTCAGAGCGCACTTATGGGTTTGGGGCCTTCGCCCGCAAACCCGGTGCGCTCGCAAGGGTCCCGCTGGGTTTCGAGTTGGACATCGAAGCATGCCGTTACTCGAACGCGAGCCGCATATACACATCGAGGACGGTCGCGATGGCCAAGTCTCGATTCAT
Organism: uncultured Alphaproteobacteria bacterium; assembly: GCA_963732525.1. GTDB lineage: Bacteria > Pseudomonadota > Alphaproteobacteria > Rhizobiales > Hyphomicrobiaceae > Hyphomicrobium_B. The sequence goes on along the minus strand of CAVSZX010000010.1, from coordinate 1,932 downwards.
GTTCGCCACTATGGCCGAGTCCCTGATCTGACCAGAGAGTTTTCGCCCGAGGTGCTCCGGCAAGCTGTGAACAAGTGGCGACGGACGTCACGGGAAGACCGCATCCTGAAAGCGGCTTGGGGCCTATCGTGGACCGGGTATCGGCTGGTCCAGGCGCATCTCATTCGGGAACGCGCCTTGGCGGTTGAGTTCAAGATGCAACGCAAGGCGGAGCTCAAGGCCGAGCGTGCAAGCTGGTCACGGCGCGGTGCCGACGCGCAACAGCTCGATGAGCGCGAGGTGGCCAAGACGGAACGTGCTGCATACCATCAGCAACGCGGCGACGATGGCCGTGAGCGGGAATCATCGACGGCTCGCCCTATGCCCACCAAGGACGAAGCCGAACTCGCCAAAGATCAGAGCTGGCTCGACGCGTTGCTTAGCCCACTTGAGCGGCCGTTCGAGGCGCGGCCGGAAACGCTGACCGAGCAAGCGCGGCGCGAGCTCGCGGAGGAAAAATCCCAGAAGCCGAAAGTGAGCCGTAGCGAACGGACGGCCATGCAACGCGCGCTCGCCGAGCGGGAAGAAAGTCTCCGCGATCTGGTCGAGTTCGAACCCAAGCGGGAGACCGCGACGCAGCGTGCCCTGCGGGAAAGCAAAACGGAGCGGGCGGAGCCCCAACCGGATCGGGACCGGGATCGGTCACGGTAAGCCATGGCGATCTACAGTCTGCGCCTCACCCCCATCGGCAAGACCACCCAGAAGAAGCCGTTCACGGCTGCGGCCCACATTCGCTACATCACCCGCAAGGAGGCCATGACAATCTCAATGGCCGAGCGGATGCCCGAAGGTGGCTCCAAGGCCATTCGTTGGCTCAAGGCCCAGGAGACGGCCGACCGGAAGAACGCACGGGTGGCCGATAAAATGATTATCGCGCTTCCGAGAGAGCTGAACCCCGGACAGCAGGCACAACTCATCCACGCCTACGCTGAGGCGCTCACGGAGGGTAAGGCGTCGTGGTTCGCCGCCATCCACGCCAAGGGGAAGGACCGGGACAACCCCCACTGTCATCTGATCGTGCGAGACCGGGATATCGTCACCGGTCGGCGGGTGGTGATGTTCTCGGCCGGCGCCAAGGAGATCAAACAGCGGGCCGCCAAGGGAGAAAAATCCCCCACGACCTTGCGCATGATCCGGGAGCTTTGGGAGCGGTTTGCCAATGCAGCGCTTGAAGCCGCGGGCAGGCCGGAACGGATTGATCGGCGTACGCTGCGGGAGCAAGGCGTCGGCCGCGAGGCGCAAGTGCATGAGGGGCCGAACATCAGGGCCATGCATCGCCGCGGCTATCGGCCGAAATCCCAGGAGCGCCAGGTCCGCAATCGCGCCATGCGCAAGAAGGGTACGCCGGCTACGCGGACAGTCCGCTACCAGGCCATCGATCGTGGGCTAACGAGGGCGGAGTTCAACGATTCCCTCAAGCGCGGAACGCCCCTCACCCTTACCGAGCGCATGCGCCTCAACAGCCGGGCGCAGCGTGCCCAGCCTGTGCGGGACAGAGATGATCGGGGACGCGGGCGGTAGGTACCCTTGTTGCGGCAAGTCTGGCGTTTTAGGCTCCCGCCATGTCAGACTCGCCTACCCCCGCCGAGCTTCAATCCCGCATCGACGCCGCCCGGCGCGAGTACGACGAACTGCGCGAAGGGCTAGAGCAGCAGCTTGGGCGGCATTTCAACGACGCCAGCGATGTGGCCGACAGGCTTCTATCTGTCACCGACGAGTTCGGCCGGGAGCGGGCACTCGAGCTAATGGCGGAGCGGCCGGACGATTACGGCGTCCGGCATAGTGCTGCTGACCGAGAATGGCGGGAGGCAGCTGCTGAGTATTCAGCCGGACTAGAGCGCCTCGTTGAAGTCCACGACAAGTTGGACGAGCTGACGCGTGCGCAGGAGAAGC
>CAVSZX010000009.1:0-163588 GCA_963732525.1 uncultured Alphaproteobacteria bacterium | reverse complement strand
GCCGGCCACATGGGTGACGAAAAGGTGACGACGCAGAACCTCATCGTCGCCAAGATCGACGTCGCCCGCGGCCTCGTCATGGTGCGCGGCGCGGTTCCCGGCTCCAAGGGCGGCTGGGTTCTGGTGCGCGACGCCGTGAAGAAGGCGGCGCCGAAGGATCTTCCCAAACCCGGCGCCTTCAAGGCGCGCGCTGCAAGCCACAAGGAGAGCGCGTGATGAAAGCGGCTGTCACCACGCTCGATGCCGGCAAGGCAGGCGACATTGAACTCAGGACGCGATTTTCGGCCTCGAACCGCGCCCCGACCTCATTCACCGCATGGTGCGCTATCAGACGCTGAAGCGCATGGCGGGAACGCATCACGCCCAGGACCGCTCGGAAGTCGCGGTCACGGGCAAGAAGATGTACAAGCAGAAGGGCACCGGCGGGGCTCGTCACGGCGACAAGTCGGCGCCGCAGTTCCGCGGCGGCGGCAAGGCGTTCGGGCCCAAGCCCCGCAGCCACGCCGTCGATATGCCGAAGAAGGTGCGCGCGCTTGCCCTTCGCCACGCACTCTCGGCCAAGGCCAAGGCCGGCGAGATCGTCGTGCTCGACAAGGCGTCGAGCAAGGACGGCAAGACCGGCCAGCTCAAGATCCAGTTCGCCAAGCTCGAATGGAAAAACGCCCTCATCATCGACGGCGCGGAGCTGGAGCCGGCGTTCGCCCGCGCCGCCCGTAACATTCCCAATATCGACGTGCTCCCCATTCAGGGCATCAACGTCTACGACATCCTGCGTCGTAAGAAGCTGGTGCTGACAAAGGCGGCCGTCGCGGCGCTGGAGGCGCGATTCAAACGACGAAACGCACCGCCTACGACGTCATCATCGCCCCCGTCATCACCGAAAAGGCGACGCTCGCTTCGGAATCGAACCAGGTCATCTTCAAGGTGAACCGGCAGGCGACGAAGCCCGAAATCAAGGCCGCGATCGAGAGCCTGTTCAAGGTCAAGGTCAAAGCCGTCAACACGGTCGTCCGCAAGGGCAAGCTCAAGGCCTTCCGCGGCCGTCCGGCTCTGCTCAGCGACACCAAGAGGGCCATCGTGACGCTCGAGGACGGCCAGTCCATCGACGTGACGAGCGGTCTCTAAGGAGTATTCTGGTCCATGGCGCTTAAAACATTCAGCCCCACGTCTCCTGGCCGGCGCCATCTGGTGCTCGTCGACAAGAGCCATCTGTGGAAGGGTGCACCCGTCAAGACGCTGGTCGAAGGTCTCACAAGACCGGCGGCCGCAACAGCGACGGACGCATCACCTCGCGCTTCATCGGCGGCGGTCACAAGCGCAGCTATCGCAAGGTCGATTTCCGCCGCAATAAGTTCGACATGCCGGCGACCGTCGAGCGGCTGGAGTACGATCCCAATCGCACGGCCTTCATCGCGCTGATCAAGTATCAGGACGGAACGCTCGCCTACATCCTGGCGCCGCAGCGTCTCGCCACCGGCGACATGGTCGTCTCGGGCGCAAAAGTCGACGTCAAGCCGGGCAACGCCATGCCGCTTCCGGCATGCCCGTCGGCACCATCGTCCACAATGTCGAAACGAAGCCCGGTAAAGGCGGCCAGCTCGCCCGCTCGGCCGGAGCCTTCGTGCAGCTCGTCGGCCGCGACAGCGGCTGGGCCGTGCTGAAGCTCAACTCGGGTGAAACCCGCAAGGTCCATGCCGAATGCATGGCAACCGTCGGCGCGGTGTCCAACCCGGATCACATGAACGCCGTCACCGGCAAGGCCGGCCGCACGCGCTGGAAGGGCCGCCGTCCGCACAACCGCTCGATCGCCATGAACCCCGTCGACCATCCCAACGGTGGCCGCACCAAGGGCGGCAAGCATTGGGCGACGCCGTGGGGCAAGCCGACCAAGGGCTTCAAGACGCGCAAGAACAAGCAGACCTCGAAATTCATCATTCGCGCCCGCCAGAAATCGAAATAAGCAGGCGACGTAAGCGCGAAACTCTAAGGAGAAGCACTTTGACACGTTCAGTCTGGAAAGGTCCGTTCGTCGACGGCTACATCCTGAAGAAGGCGGAGAAGTCGCGTTCCTCGGGCCGCAGCGAGGTCATCAAGACCTGGAGCCGCCGCTCGACGATCCTGCCGCAGTTTGTCGGCCTGACCTTCGGCGTCCACAACGGCCACAAGCACATTCCGGTGACTGTGAACGAGGACATGATCGGTCACAAATTCGGTGAGTTCTCGCCGACCCGCACCTTCCACGGACATGGCGGCGACAAAAAAGCGGTGAGAAAATAATGGGCAAGCCAAGTCACGCGCGCCGCCTTCCGAGCAACGAAGCGCAGGCCGTCGCCAAATCGCTGCGGATCTCACCGCAAAAGCTGAACCTCGTCGCCGGTATGATCCGCGGCAAGAAGGTCGATCAGGCCATGGCCGAACTCGAGTTCAGCCAGAAGCGCATCGCCGGCGACGTCCGCAAGGTGGTGATGAGCGCCGTCGCCAACGCTGAAAACAACCACGGCCTCGACGTCAACGAACTCGTCGTCGCCGAAGCCTATGTCGGCAAGAACCTGACCCTGAAGCGCTTCCACGCCCGCGGCCGCGGCCGTGGTTCGCCGGTGATGAAGCCGTTCTCGCAGCTCACCGTCGTCGTGCGCCAGGTCGAGGAAGAGGCCGAGACGCCGAAGAAAGCTGCGCCCAAGAAGCCCGCGGCCAAGAAGTCCGCCAAGGAGGCGAAGTAACATGGGTCAAAAGGTCAATCCCGTCGGACTTCGGCTCGGCATCAATCGCAACTGGGACAGCCGCTGGTACGCGCGCAAGGGCGAGTACGGCAAACTGCTGCATGAAGACCGCGCCATCCGCGCCCACATCCTGAAGGAGCAGCGCGAAGCCGGCATCTCCAAGGTGGTGATCGAGCGCCCGCACAAGAAATGCCGCGTCACCGTTCACACCGCGCGTCCCGGCATCCTGATCGGCAAGAAGGGCGAGAAGATCGAGCGCATCCGTTCGGACCTCGGCCGTCTCACCAAGTCGGAAGTGCATCTCAATATCGTCGAGATCAGGAAGCCCGAGATCGACGCGACGCTGATCGCGGAATTGATTGCCCAGCAGCTCGAGCGCCGCGTCGCCTTCCGCCGCGCCATGAAGCGCGCCGTGCAGTCGGCGTTGCGCCTCGGCGCCGTCGGCATCCGTATCAACGTCGCCGGCCGCTTGGGCGGCGCCGAAATCGCGCGAACCGAATGGTATCGCGAAGGCCGCGTGCCGCTGCACACGCTGCGCGCCGACATCGACTTCGGCTACGGCCGCGCCGTCACAGCTTACGGCATCATCGGCATCAAGGTGTGGGTCTTCAAGGGCGAGATCATGGAACACGATCCCATGGCCTCGGAGAAAAAGGCAGCCGAGATGCAGGAGGGCGGCGCACCGCGTCCGCGCCGTGACGATGGCGATCGCGGCGATCGCCGTGAACGTCGCGGCGGCCGCGGCGGCCGCACGCGCGGTGGTCCGGGCGGATCATCCGGTGGCGGCGGCGACGTCGGCAGCGAACCGACGACGACCTGACGCATATTCGAGGTTTGAAAGACAATGCTGCAACCGAAACGCACAAAGTTCCGCAAGGCCTTCAAGGGCCGCATCCACGGCGTCGCCAAGGGCGCGACGACGCTGGCTTACGGCGAGGTCGGCCTCAAGGCCATGGAACCGGAGCGCTTGACCGCGCGCCAGATCGAAGCCGCCCGCCGGGCCATCGCGCGTCATACCAAGCGCGCCGGCCGCATGTGGACCCGTGTTTTCCCGGACGTGCCGGTGTCGAAGAAGCCGGCCGAAGTCCGCATGGGCTCGGGCAAGGGTTCGCCGGAGCTCTGGGTGGCGCGCGTCAAGCCGGGCCGCATCATTTTCGAGCTCGGCGGTTTGAATTATCAGGTGGCAAAGGAGGCGCTGATCCTCGGTGCTGCCAAGCTGCCGATCAAGACAAGGGTGGTGACGCGCATCGGCTGACGCCGGGTGCAAGCGTCGCAATAAGGAACGAGTGAGGAAGAACATTATGGCAGCCGTCTACAGCGATCTGTCGGTCGATCAGCTCGACGACCAGCTGGTGAAGCTCAAGAAGGAGCAGTTGAACCTGCGCTTTCAGCGGGCTTCCGGCCAGCTCGAAAACACAGCGCGCATCCGGGTCGTTCGCCGGGACATCGCGCGCATCAAAACCGCAGCCCGCGTCAAACGGGCAGGCAGCGCCAAGAAGGGCGCGTAAAGGAGAAGAAGATCATGCCGAAGCGCGTGCTGCAGGGCGTCGTAGTGTCCGACAAGAACGACAAGACCATTGTCGTCTCGGTCGAGCGCCGCTACACCCACCCGCTGTTCAAGAAGACCGTGCGCCGTACAAAAAAGTATCATGCGCACGACGAGAAGAACAAATTCAAGATCGGCGACAAGGTCGAAATCCAGGAGACCGCGCCGATTTCGAAGAACAAGAGATGGGTGGTTCTCGAGGGTTGAGTGGAACCAATTCCGCTCGCCCGTGACGAGATCGACCGAAGTGACGACGCCGACACGACGCCGATGACACGACGACGATTATGACCCGCCTTTGAGCCGCCGGAGCGTTGGACGCCTCGAAATCGAGGACCTCCAAGACCCCGGGAGCGAAAAAGGCCCCAAAACGAAATAGAGCCCGCTTCCGAGCGGAGCGTAGAGAGAAGGAACGATGCGATGATCCAGATGGAGAGCAATCTCGACGTCGCCGACAATTCCGGCGCGCGCCGCGTCCAGTGCATCAAGGTGCTGGGCGGGTCGAAGCGCCGGTACGCGACCGTCGGTGACACCATCGTCGTGTCCGTCAAGGAGGCGATCCCGAAGGGTCGCGTCAAGAAGGGCCAGGTCATGAAGGCCGTCATCGTGCGCGTCGCCAAGGGCGTGCGCCGTCCTGACGGTTCGCTGATCCGCTTCGACCGTAACGCCGCCGTGCTGATCAATGCCAACGGCGAGCCGGTCGGAACGCGCATCTTCGGGCCCGTCACGCGCGAGCTTCGCGCCAAGAACCACATGAAGATCGTCTCGCTCGCCCCGGAGGTGCTGTAATGGCGTCCAGCAAGATCAAGAAAGGCGACAACGTCGTCATCCTCACCGGCCGCGACAAAGGTAAGCGCGGCGAGGTCATCGAGGTCAGACCGAAGGAAGAGCGCGCGCTCGTCCGCGGCATCAACATGGTGCGCCGCCATCAGCGCCAATCCGGCACTCAGGAAGGCGGCATCATCTCGAAGGAAGGACCGATCCAGATTTCGAACCTGGCGATCGAGGACCCGAAGGACGGCAAGCCGTCACGCGTCGGCTTCAAGATCCTTGCCGACGGCAAGAAGGTGAGAATAGCGAAACGCTCGGGCGAGCAGATCCCGGAGAAGAACTAGGCCATGGCTGAAAAAGACAAAGAGCAAAAGGGCGCCAAGCCCGATGGCGGCGCCAAGGCAGGCAAGCCCCAGGGCGAGCCCGCCAAGGCGGCCAAGGGCGCAAAGCCCGGCGCCAAGAAAGGCGCGGCGCCGAAGGAGGCCCGCACCCAGACCCCGCGTCCGAAGGACTACAAGCCGCGTCTCAAGGTCCACTACGAGAAAGTGGTGCGCGACGAGCTGATGAAGAAGTTCGGCTATACGAACGTCATGCAGATCCCGCGTCTGGAAAAGATCGTGATCAACATGGGCGTCGGCGATGCCGTCAACGACCGCAAGAAGGTCGATACTGCCGCCGCCGATCTCGCCCTGATCGCCGGCCAGAAGCCGGTCATCACCCGGTCCCGCAAGGCCATCGCCACCTACAAGCTGCGCGAAGGCATGGCGATCGGCACCAAGGTGACGCTGCGCGGCGACCGCATGTACGAATTCATCGACCGCTTCGTCACCATCGCGCTGCCGCGCGTCAAGGACTTCCGCGGCTTGAACCCGAAGAGCTTCGACGGCCGCGGCAACTACGCCACCGGCCTCAAGGAGCACATCGTGTTCCCCGAAATCGACTACGACAAGGTCGATAATATTCTGGGTCTCGACGTGATCGTGTGCACGTCGGCCCATTCCGATGACGAAGCCCGCGAGTTGCTCAAAGGCTTCAACTTCCCGTTCCGCAGCTAGAGGACCTCGGGGGCGAACCCCGAAAGGCCTTTGGAGGAGATTAAATGGCAAAGACCAGTTCCATCGAGAAGAACAAGCGCCGCCGCAAGATGGCCGAACAGCAGGCCCCCAAGCGCAAGCGTTTGAAAGCGATCGCCAACGATATGACCAAGACCGCGGAAGACCGTTTCGCCGCGCGCCTCAAGCTCGCCGAGATGCCGCGTAACGGCGCCAAGGTGCGCGTGCGCAATCGCTGCGAGATCACGGGTCGCTCGCGCGGTAACTACCGCAAGCTCGGAATGTGCCGCAACCAGCTGCGCGAACTCGCCAGCCAGGGCCGCATCCCGGGCATGGTCAAGTCGAGCTGGTAAGGAGAACGCGCAATGGCAATGAACGATCCGTTGGGCGATATGCTGACCCGCATCCGCAACGCCCAGATGCGCCGCCGGCCGAAGGTGTCGACGCCGGCCTCGAGCCTGCGCGCCCGCGTCCTCGACGTGCTTCAGGACGAAGGCTACATCCGCGGCTACACCCGCGTCGAACTGAAGGGCGAGCTGCCCGAGTTCGAAATCGAGCTCAAATACTACAACGGCCAGCCCGCGATCAAGGAAATCGAGCGCGTCTCGAAGCCCGGCCGCCGCGTGTACTCGCCGGTAAAGGACATCCCGACCGTCGCCAATGGCCTCGGCGTCGCCATCCTGTCCACGCCCAAGGGCGTCATGTCGGACAGCAAGGCGCGCGAAGCCAACGTCGGCGGCGAAATCATCTGCTCCATCTTCTAAACAACGCGAAAGGGCCGGCGGGCGAACTTCAGACCGCGTCGGTAACGAAAAAGGTCAAATCCCATGTCGCGCATCGGTAAGAAGCCCGTCGCCGTACCGTCGAACGTGACGGCCACCGTTACGGGTCAAAACGTCAAGATGAAGGGTCCGAAGGGCGAGCTGTCGTTCGCCGTGCCCGAAGATCTGAAGGTCGCCAAGACGGCGGAAGGCGTCGAGCTGACGCCGATCGCCGACACCAAGCCGGCGCGCTCCAAGTGGGGCATGTCGCGCACTCAGATCGCCAACCTCATCAAGGGCGTGACGGACGGCTACACGCACGATCTCGAGATCCACGGCGTCGGCTTCAAAGCGTCGATGAAGGGCAAGAACCAGATCGTGCTTTCGGTCGGCTACTCGCACGACGTCGTCATCGACATTCCGGCCGGCGTTGACGTCAAGGTCGGCGGCGCCAAGCAGGAACTCGTCTCGGTTTCGGGCATCGACAAGCAGGCGGTCGGACAGATGGCCGCCGAGATCCGCTCTTCCCGCAAGCCCGAGCCCTACCAGGGCAAGGGCGTGCGTTACAAAGGCGAATACATCTTCCGCAAGGAAGGCAAGAAGAAATAAGGACGGCAATCATGGCCAATTCCAACGAAAAGTTTGCCAAGCGGCAGGCACGTGTCCGCAGGAGCATCAAGAAGAACGCGAGCGGCCGTCTGCGGCTCTCCATTCATCGCTCCTCCGCGCACATCTATGCGCAGGTGATCGACGACGCCAAGGGCACGACGCTCGCCGCCGCGTCCAGCATGGACAAGACCTTGAAGGGCGCGCTCAAGTCGGGCGCCAACAAGGCTGCGGCCGCGGCCGTGGGCAAACTCGTCGCCGAGCGCGCCGTGAAAGCGGGCGTCAAAGAGGTCGTCTTCGACCGCGGTGCATTTCTCTATCATGGGCGCGTCAAGGCGCTCGCGGACGCCGCCCGCGAGGGCGGACTGAAATTCTAAAGAAGGATTTGATACGTGGCACGTGGACCTCAAAGAGAGCGCGGCCGGGACCGCGAGGAACGCGATAGCGAGTTTACGGACAAACTCGTTCACATCAATCGCGTTGCCAAGGTGGTGAAGGGCGGCAAGCGTTTCGGCTTTGCCGCGCTCGTCGTCGTCGGTGACCTGAAAGGCCGCGTCGGCTTCGGCCACGGCAAGGCGCGCGAGGTGCCGGAAGCCATTCGCAAGGCGACCGAAGGCGCCAAGCGCAATCTGCTGCGCGTGCCGCTCCGCGATGCCCGCACGCTCCATCACGACAGCGTCGGCCGTCACGGTTCGGGCAAGGTCGTGTTGCGCTCGGCCCCCGCGGGTACCGGCATCATCGCCGGCGGCGCTATGCGCGCCGTTTTCGAGATGCTCGGTGTCCATGACGTCGTCGCCAAGTCGTTGGGCTCGACCAACCCCTACAACGTCGTGCGCGCCACCTTCGACGCCTTGAAGGCGCAGGAGAACCCGCGTGCCGTCGCCGCTCGCCGCAACAAGAAGGTCTCCGACATCGTCTCGCGCCGCCGCGACGGATCGGCCGTGGACGCAGGCGCCGAGGCCTAAGTGCAACACAAATGAAGCCCGCCCAGGGCTTCAAATCAGACGTCGAGGACACCACATGGCAGCGAGCAAGATGGCAGCAGCTAAAAAAATTACGATCGAGCAGTTCAAAAGTGCGAACCGGCGTCCCGAACGCCAGTCCCAGACCTTGATCGGCCTCGGTCTCAACAAAATCGGCCGCCGGACCGAAGTCGAGGATACGCCCTCGGTTCGCGGCATGCTGAAAAAGGTCGCGCATCTCGTGCGCATCGTCGACGGGAACTAGTACCAACTTGCGCGCTTTGCGGCCGGCTCGAGGAACGAGAGTCGCAAAGCGCAACTAAAAAAGGACAAGGCCAATGCGTCTCAACGGCATCAAAGACAACGCGGGCTCGCGCAAGTTCCGTACCCGCGTCGGTCGCGGCATCGGTTCGGGGCTCGGCAAGATGGGCGGCCGCGGCGGCAAGGGCCAGACGGCGCGCACCGGCGTTGCCATTGGCGGCTTCGAAGGCGGCCAGATGCCGCTCCATCGCCGTCTGCCGAAGCGCGGCTTCAACAAGTGGCGCCCGGCCGACTACAACGAGATCAACGTCGGTTCCTTGCAGCAGGCGATCGAGGACAAGCGTCTCGATGCCGGAAAGCCGGTCGATAACGCCTCGCTCGTTGCGGCCGGCATCCTGCGCCGCCCCAAGGACGGCCTCCGCCTCCTCGGCGACGGTGCCATCAAGTCGAAGCTGTCGATCACCGTCAATCACGCCTCCGCCAAGGCCAAGGAAGCGATCGAGAAGGCCGGCGGCACGGTCAACGTCATCGTCAAGAAGGTGCTCGAAGCCGACGAGAAAAAGCGCGCCAAGTCGGCAGCGAAAAAGGCGGCCAAGAGCAAGAAGCCCGGCGCCGCAAAGCAGGAAGAGTAGGACGACAGGGGGTGCGGCTCGCGCGCGCGGCGCCGCCACGACCCTCTGTTTTCGTTTTTTCAATTGAAGTCTGGACCCGCGCGTCATGCGTGCCTGGTCAGGAGAGCTTGAACGATGGTATCCGCTGCCGAGCAGCTAGCCGCCAATCTCAATCTATCGGCCTTCTCCAAGGCCGAGGATCTGAAGAAGCGTCTGTGGTTCACGCTGGCCGCGCTCATCATCTACCGTCTCGGCACCTACATTCCGCTGCCGGGCATCAATCTCGCCGCCTACGCCGCCTCGTTCAAGCAGCAGGCAGGCGGCATCCTCGGCATGTTCAATACGCTCGGCGGCGGGGCGCTGGAGCGCATGGCGATTTTCGCCTTGAACATCATGCCCTACATCTCCGCCTCGATCATCATGCAGCTCATGAGTTCGATTTCGCCGAAGCTCGAGGCGATCAAGAAAGAGGGCGAGGCGGGCCGCAAGCAGATCAACCAGTATACCCGCTATCTCACCGTGTTTCTGGCGGCCTTCCAGGCCTACGGCATCGCCGTCGGGCTCGAGGGCGGCGGTAGCGGCAGCGGCGGCAACATCGTCATCGATCCGGGCTGGTTCTTCCGCGCCACCACCGTCATAACGCTGGTCGGCGGCACCATGTTCCTGATGTGGTTGGGCGAGCAGATCACGCAGCGCGGCGTTGGCAACGGTACCTCGCTCATCATTTTTGCCGGCATCGTCGCCGGCCTTCCGGGCGCACTCGCCCAGCTTTTCGAACTGTCGAAGACCGGCGCGATTTCGCCCATCCTCGTCGTCGGGTTCATGATTATGGCGCTGCTCGTCGTCGCCGCGATCGTGTTCTTCGAGCGGGCGCAGCGCCGCCTCCTGGTGCAATATCCCAAGCGCCAGGTCGGCAGTAAGATGTTCCAGGGCGACGCCTCGCACCTGCCGTTGAAGCTCAACTCCTCGGGCGTCATCCCGCCGATCTTCGCCTCGTCGCTGCTGCTGCTGCCCGCGACCTTCGCGCAGTTTTCAGCCGGCCAGGGTCCCGACTGGCTGAACGAGATCGTGACGCGCTTGGGTTCGGGCCGGCCGTTGCACATGCTCGTCTACGCGCTGCTCATCGTGTTCTTCGCGTTCTTCTATACCGCCGTCGTCATCAATCCGAAGGACACGGCCGACAACCTGCGCAAATACGGCGGCTTCATACCCGGCATCCGTCCCGGCGAAAAGACCGCGGAATACATCGACTACATCCTGACCCGCATCACGGTCATCGGCGCTCTCTACCTTGCTGCCGTCTGCGTGCTGCCCGAGTTCCTCACCGGCTATGCCGGCATCCCCCTCTACTTCGGCGGCACCTCGCTGCTGATCGCGGTTTCCGTCACCATGGATACGGTGGCCCAGATCCAGAGCCACCTGATTGCCCAGCAGTACGAGGGCCTGATCAAGAAGGCCAAGTTGCGCGGGTCCAGTTCACCAAAGGGGCGGCGATGAACCTCATTCTTCTCGGGCCCCCCGGGGCTGGCAAAGGGACGCAGGCGACGCTGCTCATCGAAAAGCTGGCCATCCCGCAGTTGTCGACCGGCGACATGCTGCGCGCCGCGGTCAAGGCCGGCTCGTCGCTGGGTCTCAAGGCCAAGGACATTATGGCCGCCGGCGGCCTGGTTCCGGACGACGTGGTCATCGGCGCCGTTGCCGAACGTCTGGCCGCGCCCGATTGCGCCAAGGGCTTTATCCTTGACGGCTTCCCGCGCACCCTGCCGCAGGCGGCGGCGCTCGATAAGCTATTGAAAGAGCGCGGAAAGAAGATCGATCACGTCATCGAAATCAAGGTCGATGACAAGATCCTGGCGGAACGCATCGAGAACCGCGCCCGTGAAACTGTGGCAGCCGGTGGTACCGTCCGCGCCGACGACAACGCCGAAGCCCTGAAAACCCGCCTCATGGCCTATTACCGCGAGACGGCGCCGCTCACCGGCTACTACTTCGCCCATCACCTTCTGCGGCCCGTGGACGGCATGGCCCCGATCGGCGAGGTGACCCGCCAGATCGACCAGGTTCTCAAGGGGTCCGCAGCGGCATGAAGCCCTATGCAATGATTGACGGAGGCGTCAACTGAAGGTAGAAAATCCCGATATTCTAAGGCCGTTCGAGCTGATCCGGACCTGTGGCGAGAGCCCAGGGGCGTCGGGTCGGCTGTGCGTTTGGAGAAACGGGAATTTCTTCAACGTCGCCGGGCGGCAAATTGTTAAGTCCGAATAGGACGAAGACGGACAGAATAGACGACGAACGCGCAAGACACGAGACACAGTTTCAATTCTTGAAGATCACGGCAGGAGACCAACGTGGCCCGCATCGCAGGCGTAAACATCCCGACCAACAAGCGCGTCGTCATCGCGCTGCGCTACATTCATGGCATCGGCCAGAAGTTCTCGGCAGAGATCTGCCAGAAAGTCGGCATTCCGCCCGAGCGCCGCGTCAGCCAGCTGACCGATGCCGAGGTGCTGCAGATCCGTGAAACCATCGACCGCGACTACAACGTCGAAGGCGATCTGCGCCGCGAAGTTCAGATGAACATCAAGCGCCTCATGGACCTCGGCTGCTATCGCGGCCTCAGACACCGCAAGGGCCTGCCGGTCCGTGGCCAGCGCACGCACACGAACGCCCGCACCCGCAAGGGCAAGGCCGTCGCCATCGCCGGCAAGAAGAAGGTGACGAAGTAATCGTCACCGGCCGTATTGGCGGGATTTGAATTTTACGGGCCGCGCAGCAGCGGGGCCGCTTGAAGAGTTGAGCCCGATACGGGCCCGCGAGGAGCACGAAGCGAAATGGCAAAAGAAGCGACAGCGGCCGCCGGCCGCGGCAAAGTCAGGAAGCGCGAGAAGAAGAACATCACGTCGGGCGTCGCCCATGTGAATGCCTCCTTCAACAATACCATGATCACCATCACCGACGCGCAGGGCAACACCATCGCCTGGTCGTCGTCGGGCACCAAGGGCTTCAAGGGTTCGCGCAAGTCGACGCCCTATGCCGCCCAGGTCGCCGCCGAAGACGCCGGCCGCAAGGCCCAGGAGCACGGCATGAAGGTGCTCGAAGTCGAGGTCTGCGGTCCGGGCTCGGGGCGAGAATCGGCTCTGCGCGCGCTGCAGTCGGTCGGCTTCCAGATCACCTCCATCCGCGACGTGACGCCGATCCCGCACAACGGCTGCCGTCCGCGCAAGCGCCGCCGCGTCTAAGCGGAAATTCCGGGCGCGGGCGAATGAAAAGTCCGCGCGACCGGCGTTGAACCGTCCGCATTTGAAAATGACCCTTGGCGAGGTGCGGTTAACTCCTCCCCCCGTGCCCTTTCACAAGACGAGGCCCCCCGTGGTGAACGTTCTCCAGAAGAACTGGCAAGACCTGATCAAACCGTCGAAGATCGACATCCAGCCGGGCCGCGACCGCACCCGGATCGCGACCGTCGTCGCCGAGCCGCTCGAGCGCGGTTTCGGCATGACGCTCGGCAACGCGCTGCGCCGCGTGCTGCTGTCCTCGCTCCAGGGCTCGGCCATCAAGTCGGTGCAGATCGACGGCGTGCTGCATGAGTTCTCGTCCGTGACGGGCGTGCGCGAGGACGTCACCAACATCATCCTCAACATCAAGGAAATCGCGCTGCGTCTGCATTCCGACGGCGTCAAGCGCATGGTGCTGAAGAAGGAAGGCGCCGGACCGGTCAAGGCCGGCGACATCGAAGTCTCCTCCGACGTCGAGATCCTGAACCCCGAGCACGTCATCTGCCATCTCGATCAGGGCGCCTCGATCCGCATGGAATTCGCCGCCGACATGGGCAAGGGCTACGTCGCGGCCGACCGCAACCGCCCCGAGGACGCGCCGATCGGGCTCATCCCCGTCGACAGCCTCTATTCGCCGGTGAAGAAGGTCTCCTACAAGGTCGAGAACACGCGCGAAGGCCAGATCCTCGACTACGACAAGCTGACCATGACGGTCGAGACCGACGGCTCCGTCCGCGCCGAGGATGCCGTGGCGCTCGCCGCCCGCATTCTGCAGGACCAGCTCGCCGTGTTCATCAACTTCGAGGAGCCGAAGAAGGCCGTCGAGGAACGTTCGCACCCCGAGCTCGCCTTCAATGCCGCGCTGCTGAAGAAGGTCGACGAACTCGAGCTTTCGGTGCGTTCGGCCAACTGCCTGAAGAACGACAACATCGTCTACATCGGCGATCTGATCCAGAAGACGGAAGCCGAAATGCTGCGCACGCCGAACTTCGGGCGCAAGTCCTTGAACGAGATCAAGGAGGTGCTGGCCACCATGGGTCTGCATCTCGGCATGGAAGTGCCCAACTGGCCGCCGGACAACATCGACGAGCTGGCGAAGCGTTTTGAGGATCAGTACTAAGGACTTCCCCTCTCCCCATGCACTTCACTTGCATGGGGAGAGGGCTAGGGTGAGGGGCGGCCGCACATTCGAACGCGTGGTGGCCCCTCACCCCAACCCTCTCCCCGCTCGGACCACGGGTCCGGCGGGGAGAGGGGGAACACTACCAAGGCGAGGCCATAGAACCTCCCAGAAACAATCGATAACACAGCAACAAAGGACACGATCATGCGTCACAAGAAACACGGCCGAAGGTTCGGCCGCCAATCCGGACATCGCCAGGCGATGTTCTCCAATATGGCCGCGGCCCTCATCAAGCACGAGCAGATCGTCACCACGCTGCCCAAGGCCAAGGATCTGCGCAGCGTCGTCGACAAGTACATCACGCTCGCCAAGCGCGGCGACTTGAACTCGCGCCGTCTCGCCATCGCGCGTCTGCGCGACGAGGACATGGTCAAGAAGCTGTTCGACATCCTCGGGCCGCGCTACAAGACCCGCAACGGCGGCTATACGCGCGTTCTCAAAGCCGGCTTCCGCTACGGCGACAGTTCGCCCCGCGCCGTCATCGAACTCGTCGATCGTGACGTTTCTGTAAAGGGCAAGGACGACAAGGCCCGGCACGCGGAAATGCTGAAAGCCCAGGAGCAGAGCGCTTAAAGTCTTACCTGCGCTCACCAGGAATTGAACCGCGCCCGGCCTCCCGCCCGGCGCGGTTTTTTGTTGCGTTCCGGGCCGGGCAAGAGTGTTCCGCTTCAGTTGAATCCACGGGACGCCATTACCTTCTCCTCCCCCTCGAGGGGGGAGGGCTATTGCATATGGCGCCGCTCGCGTCCCCTCTCCCCGTCGCCCTCGATAGGGCGAACGGGGAGAGGGCTAGGGTGAGGGGCGGCAACGCGTTCTGAACAAGCGGCTGCCCCTCACCCCAACCCTCTCCCCATTGAGTGCAGGTATGGGGAGAGGGGGAAGAACGCCAATATGCGATAGCCCCTCGAAGGGGGAGGGGTTTGCGGTTCACTGCGATTCCACCAAGGCCGGGAGGACTCTATGCGGCACCACGACGCCAACAGTTCCGGGGGGAACTGAAGTTCTATGCGAATTGACGTTTGTCGAGTGGCGCGGCACCGTCGCAGCGGCTAAATTCCACCCGCTGCCGGCCCCCCTCAGGCAGCAGGAGCGAGCAATGAGCGGCGAAACAGTCGTGGTGACCGGCGCCACCGGCATGATGGCGAAGCACATCATCGCCGAGTTGCTCCGGCGCGGCTATCACGTCCGCGGCACCGTCCGCGACTATCTGAAGGTTGATGCCGTCGCCGCGACAATCGAGAGAACCGGTGCGCCGACAGCGCAACTTTCGTTCGCAGCCGGCGACCTTCTCTCCGACGACGGCTGGGACGAGGCGATCGCCGGCGCCCAGTTTGTCGTGCATACGGCCTCGCCCTTTCCAATCGCGCAGCCGCCAGATCCCGACGTTCTCATCAAGCCGGCGCGTGACGGCACCGAGCGCGTCATGCTCGCCGCGCACAGGAATGCCGTGAAGCGCGTCGTGCTCACGTCCTCGACGGTCGCGGTGATGTACCCCAAGTCCTTCACCCGCGATCACGTCTTCAGCGAATCCGACTTCACCGACGAGAATTACCCCGGTCTCACGCCCTACATCCGCTCGAAGACCATCGCGGAAAAGACGGCATGGAATTTCGTCAACTCCAGGCTTGGCGCCCCGGAACTCGCCGTCATCAATCCGGCCTTCGTGCAAGGCCCAACTCTCGACGCCGATCTTTCGACCTCGCACGAACTCTTCCGCCTCATGGCGCGCGGCATTTATCCTGCCGCGCCGCGCGTGCGCTTTCCCGTCTGCGACGTGCGCGACGTCGCGTTCGCCCACGCCGAAGCGCTGACCAATCCGGCCGCCAAGGGCCAACGCTTCATTATCGCCGAGGGCGAGACGGGGCTGTTTGCGCTTGGACAAGCGCTTGCCGCCGAATGCCCGGATCTCGCCTCCAAGTGTCCGAAGTTCCAGCTTCCCGACATGGCGGTGCGGGGGCTCGCCGTGTTCGACAAGCGCTTGCGCACCATTCTTCCCGAGCTTGGGCGCAAGAAA
This sequence comes from uncultured Alphaproteobacteria bacterium, assembly GCA_963732525.1. Lineage (GTDB taxonomy): Bacteria > Pseudomonadota > Alphaproteobacteria > Rhizobiales > Hyphomicrobiaceae > Hyphomicrobium_B. Next base: position 147,826 of record CAVSZX010000009.1, on the reverse strand, counting down.
GCCTGCACCAGTGCCAAGGCCAAGGAGGTGCTCGGCCTGACGCTGCGCGACGGCGACACCGCCATCCGCGACGCCATCCGTTCCCTCCGCGACCTCGGGCTGATTTAGAGTCCAACCCACTTGTACGCTATCTCACGCCTCACTGACCCCCTCCCCCTTGAGGGGGAGGAAGTCGCGACGGGCCTATTAATTGTCGCCCCCACCCGGTGCGCCGAGGATGAGTTAGGAAGCGCTGGGAACTTGTTGATGCTCTTGCGACGCGCTTCCTAACTCATGGCGCACCGCCCTCCCCCCTCGAGGGGGAGGAAAAGGTGATGTCACCTCTCTGAACACGGGCCTTGAGAGAACCACTGGGCGGTCATAAGTAGGGGAGCGAGATTCGCCTTCACATTGAAGCCAATGGGCACCCCAAATGCGCACGCCGAATTCGTTCGCCACTAACGTTGTCGCCGCGCTCTTCCTCGCGGGCCTCGTCACGGCCGGATTGGTCCTCCCCCAAATGGAACTGGGAACGCCCGCCGCCGCCCAGCAGAAAGCGCCGCCACCCTCGCGCGAAGCGGCGCAATATTCCTACGCGCCGATCGTGCGCAAGGCGGCGCCCGCCGTCGTCAACGTCTACGTCAGAAGCCGCGTGCAGACCTTCAACTCACCCTTCATGGACGATCCGATTTTCCGCCGCCTGTTCGGCGATCAATTCGGCCAACCCTCCGAGCGCGTCATGAGTTCGCTTGGCTCGGGCGTCATCGTCGCCGCCGAGGGCGTCGTCGTCACCAACAACCACGTCGTCAAGGCGCGGGGCGAAACCGAGATCCGCGTGGCGCTCGCGGATAAGCGCGAGTTCGACGCCAAGGTCATCGCCCAGGACGAAAAATCCGACATCGCCGTCCTGAAGATCGAAGGCGGCGAGGGCAAGTTCCCCTTCCTCGAGTTCGAGGACAGCGACGGACTTGAAGTCGGCGATCTGGTGCTTGCCATCGGCAATCCCTTCGGCGTCGGCCAGACGGTGACGAGCGGCATCGTCTCGGCGCTCGCGCGCTCTGAAATGGGGGCATCCGAAGCCCAGGTTTTCATCCAGACCGACGCGGCCATCAATCCCGGCAACTCCGGCGGCGCTCTCGTCAACATGTCGGGCCGTCTCGTCGGCATCAATACCATGATCTTTTCCAAGTCGGGCGGTTCGGTCGGCATCGGCTTCGCCATCCCCTCGAACCTCGTAAAGATCTATGCCGAGAGCGCTGTTACCGGCCGCAAGGTCGAGCGCCCCTGGCTCGGCGCCAAGCTCGAACCCGTGACCCGCGAGATCGCCGACGGCTTGAGCCTTGGCCGCGTCGCCGGCGCCGTCGTGACGCGCGTTTCCGCCAAGGGACCCGCGTCCGAAATCGGCTTGGAGCCGGGCGACGTCATCGTCAGTGTCGACGGCGTCGAGGTCTCGGACCCGCGATCGCTGTTCTACCGTCTCACCACCAAGGGCGTCGGACAGAAGGTGACGCTGTCGCTGATCCGCAAAGGCAAACCCGTCGACATCGCCATGTCGCTGGTCGGTCCGCCAAAGGCCGGCAAGGACGACGTGCGCAACCTTTCCGGCTCCCATCCGCTCGACGGCGCCCGCGTCTCCAACATCGTTCCCGCGGTCGCCGACGAGATGGGCATCGACGACGAAGACGGCGTGGTCATCGTCTCGGTCCGCAATGGCTCCGTCGCCCAGAGCCTCGGCTTCAAGACCGGCGACATCGTGGTCGAGATCATGGGCGACACCATCGCCAGCGTTTCCGACCTGGAAAAAGCCGTCGCTGGCCGCCAGCGGCTGTGGCAGATGTCGGTGAAGCGCGGCGACCGGGTGCTGAAACTGCAAGTGCCGGGTTAACCACATTCAAGGCCGAGAAGCTGACACAATCCTGATCGATTGTGGCGGGAGAGTTTGTAGCGTTAGGGGTAAGGGGATACCATGTCTGACAACCGTGGACTGCTGATCATCGGCGACGATGCAATCCTGACCGGCGAAGTAAAGAATTGTCGGGAAATCGATGTGCACGGTTACGTCCAGGGCACGCTCGACGCCGGCAGGATCGTCGTCCACCCCGAAGGCCGCCTGTTTGGGACCGTGCGCGCCGAGACCGCCGACGTTCTCGGCGAAGTCCAGGGCGATATCCGCATCCAGCAGCTGATCTCCATCCGCGAGTTCGGGGTCCGTCGCCGGCAACGTCAAATACGGCCGCCTCTCGATGGAGGAAGGCGCCGAGCTGACGGCAAGCGTGCGTAACGTGCCGCCGAACCTTTCCGGCGACCTCGACATCGCCGTCAACAAGGGCCGCTCGGTCCGCATCACGACCGCCGACCTCAACGCCGTCGATCCCGACGATCATGCGTCCAGCCTGACCTTCTCGGTGTCGAACGCCGCGAACGGCATCATCACCTTCTCGACCGCGCCGGGCGTCGCCATCACCGAGTTCACGCAGGCCGACCTCGAGGCCGGCACCGTGCTCTTCGCCCATGACGGTTCGAATTCCGGCACTGCGCGTTTCGACGTCGTCGTCGCCGACAAATCCGGCGCCACCTCGGGCCAACCTCAAACGGTCAACGTGGCGGTCAGGGCTTGACCGGAGCGGTGTCTGAAGCGGTGTCTGACCCTCCGGGTCCGACACCCGAACCGTTCGATCGCTCCGAAATCCGTGTCTCTCGTCCCCGCGCCGCTCTCTCAACGTTCGTCATCCCGTCGCCGGTGACGGCACGTCACCGGATCCTGCGGACGGGCCATCTCTGCGCCGACGCGGCCCCGGCCCGCAGGCGGCATCTACGCTTGCTCGAAATTGTTGTTGGACGCCCGCTGGGTCCCCGCCTGGTCCCGAGATCGCGCAGGCGCGATCCTGGCGCGGGGATGACGAGCGTTGAGAGAGCGACGCGCGAACGCGGCGCAGCCATCACGGCGAATTTTCCCTACCTTCCCGCGCCCAGAAACGCCGCGAACTGCTCGTCCAGCGTCTTCGTCAACAGTCCGGCATACTTGGCATACGCCGCGTGCCCCGGCCCGACGCGGCCGAAGGCAGCCTCTCGCCCGCCTTCAGCAGTTTCAGCACGATCGGCGTCGCGACGGGTGACAAATGCGCCCCCTTGCCCGACTGCAGCGTCGTCAGCAGCCCGTGCATCTCGCCCTTGATCGTCGGCCGCGCCACCACGATCAGCCGGTCGCGTCCAGGCATAGGCTTCGTTCCGTTGTTTGATGTGGAGCACGTTAGACCCCACGTCGTCTTTCTTACCGTTCAGCTATTTGGGGGCGTACTGCATATCACCGTTGCCGAACGACCAGTCCTCGCGGCCGGAGTCCACTAGGCTGATCCAGACATCCTCTTTTCGAACGCCAGTCTTGTCGTGAATCTCGTCGGCGATGCGCCGGTAGAACTGCTTCTTGACGTCGATTGAACGTCCCGCCACCCACGTGACCTGAATGATGATGAGATCAGGCGAGTATGTAACGCCCAGATATCCTTCCTCGGGATAGATGATTTCATCCGCGCCGTGGCGCGTGACGATCTGGAACTTGTCGTTGATCGGAACATTCGCGATCTCGGTCATTGCGCCGTACACAGCCTGGCTGACCACGCGAATGCGCTCAGCGGGCGCGTCCTTGCTCAGATCAATTCTGACAAGCGGCATGAGTGCTTCTCCTTCTCGTTCATAAAGCGCCAGCTAAGGGGCGTGCTGGCCAGATCTACAAGTTCTACGAAGTGCACGCGCTCTGGCTCACCGAGCACTCTTGCGAGTTCCGCCATATACAGCGAGAGGCGCTGCATCGGCATTGTCTCGGGCGTGAAAACATCAATCTTCAAGCGATAGTTTTGCATAGACGGCACCATTGTGGCGTTCTTCGTATGTTCTCGTACGGATTAACAGCGAATTGGAGGCCGTCAAAAGATTAGACTCAAGAACAGTTGAAATCGTGAGTTCGACCGGTTGGCGCCTACCTTCCCGCGCCCAGAAACGCCGCGAACTGGTCGTCGAGCGTCTTCTTCAACAGGCCAACGTACTTCGCATACGCCGCATGCCCCGGCCCGACGCGGCCGAAGGCAGCCTTCTCGCCCGCCTTCAGAAGTTTCAGCACGATCGGCGTCGCGACGGGGCTCAAATGCGCGCCCTTGCCCGATTGCAGCGTCGTCAGCAGCCCGTGCATCTCGCCCTTGATCGTCGGCCGCGCCACCACGATCAGCCGGTGCTGCCCATGCCTGTTCGTCACGAGATAGATGTGCCCCGACTGATGTGGCACGGCGACGGAGCCGAACTGCGTATAATCCTGGTCGATGCGCTCCGCCTCGCGGAAATCCAGCGTCGACGTCGCCTCGTTCCATTGGATATCCGTGCGATAGGCATAGACGGCGTTCTTCTCGCCGAACGACGGGCGCAGCGTCAGATACGCGCCCTCGAGCCACTGCACAGTAAGTGCGATTGTAATTGCCGAGCGCATCCGGCGCCGTGCCGTTTCGCTCCGCGCCCGCACCGTTGCCCGAGGCAGACGGCAGCAGCTTCGTGCCCAGGCCTTCTTCCAGCCGCACGATGGTCGCGAGCGTGAACGTGCGCCGCCCGGCGAGCACTTTCTCCAGCGTCGAGATCGAAATCTTCGCCGCATCCGCCAGCCCCTGGCGCGTCAGGCGCCGCCGGGCGAGCTCTTCGCGCACGCGCAACGACAGCGCACGGCTTTCTTCGCCTGAGAGCTTCAGCGCCTTGCCGTCATTCATTGTAAGCCGCCCGTCTCGTGCGGGGTCACGCCCTCTGACGTCGCAATCACAACAATTCCCTCTCCCCGTGGGGAGAGGGTCAGGGTGAGGGGGCGGTCAAAACTGACGATGATCCCCTTCGAACCGCGCCCTCACATATCCGCACAAGTAGGGCGCCCGCAAGGCGGAAAGGGCCGAAAATGCCTGGGATTTCCCGTGTCGGTTAACGCCCGGTCAGCGTGGAGATTGCGTTCGCTGGACCAACGTCACCCGGAGCGTTCGCCGATGTCCTCGCCCCGTCTCTCTCAAATGCGCCTCGATCCCCGCCACACGCTCTTCTGTCATGCGCTCTTCTCCGCCGTCCTCGATCCGCGCGACGCCGCGATCTCCTTTGGCCTGCGCTTGCTCGCCCGCCATGTCGCGTCGATGGGTGGCCGCCGCTGATGCGCATTCTCATTCTCAATCCGCCGCATGAATCCCCTTCCCCCTTGCGGGGAGGGGTCAGGGGTGGGGGTAACGCAAGGAGCGTGATACCGGCGTTCGAACTCTTCGTTGCCAAAGCGAAGAATGAAAAACTCGCTTTTGTCGAACCTCACAAATTCCGCCCGGACTTTCACCCCACCCCCAACCCCTCCCCGTCGAAGGGGAGGGGAGCGATACCTCTCCGCACGCGAATGAGCGAGTTCAACGCATGAAAATTCTGATCCTCAATCCGCCGCATGAAGCCATTGGTTCGCGCATGCCGGGCGAAATGCTTCCCCCGCTTGGGACTGCTCTCCATCGGCGGGCCGCTGATCGACGACGGCCACGACGTGACGCTGCTCGACGCCGACGTCGATAACCTGCCGCTCGAGCAAATCGTCGAACGGGCCGCCGCGCACGCGCCCGAAATCCTGCTGATCGGCCACAACGGCTCGACCAGCGCGCATCCGACCGTCGCGACGCTGCTCCGGCGCCTGCGCCCGCGTCTCCCCGAAACCTGGTTCGTCTACGGCGGCGTGTTTCCCACCTATCACTGGCGCGATGTCCTCGAGGAATGCCCCGAGGCGGATGTGATCGTCCGCGGCGAAGGCGAGGAAACCGTCCGCCGCCTTGTTGGCGCGCTTTCCCTTCTCCCCTTGTGGGGGAGGCCGGGCCCCGCTTCCCCGTCCCCCCTTGTGGCGGGAGTGATCCGGGGTGGGCGGAAGTGCCGTGACGAGGGAGTCGCGTTCTCCCCCACCGCTCATCCCGGGATTCCCCCTCACCCCTAACCCCTCCCCACAAGGGGAGTGGGAAACGTGGGGAAGGCCTATTCACGATCCCCGGCCTCGCCTTCCGTCGCAACGGGCACACCGCACGCGACGCCGCCAGCGCCCGATGATCCAAAATCTCGATGACTACCGCGTCGGCTGGGAGCTGATCGACCACGCGCGCTATTCCTACTACGGGGGAAAGCGCGGCGTCGTCGTGCAATTCTCGCGCGGCTGTCCGCATCTTGTGCAGCTATTGCGGCCAGCGCGGCTTCTGGACCCGCTGGCGCCACCGCGACCCCAAGAAATTCGCCGCCGAACTCGGCCGCCTCTACCGCGAGCACGGCGTCACCATGATTTCCTTCGCCGACGAAAACCCGACGACTCGCAAGAAGATCTGGCGCGAACTCCTCAAAGCCATCATCGCGGAAAACTGCAAGTTCACCATGATCGCGACGCTTGCGCGCCGGCGACATCGTCCGCGACGCCGACATCCTGCACCTCTATCGCCAGGCCGGCTTCGAGCGCTTCCTGATCGGCATGGAGCACACCGACGATGCAACGCTCGTCAAAATCAAGAAGGGCAGCGTCGCGGCTGAGGACCGCGAGGCCATAAAACTCCTGCGCAAGCACGGCATCCTCTCCCTCATGACCTGCGTCTTCGGCTTCAACGAGGAGCGCGACCGCGACTATTTCCGCATCTTCCGCCAACTCCTTGCCTACGATCCCGACCAGATCATCACGCTCTACGTCACGCCGCACCGCTGGACGCCCTTCTTCCGCGACGAGAAAGGACCGCCCTGTCATCCAGCTCGATCAAAAGCGCTGGGACTACAAGCATCAGGTGCTGCGAAACCGTCACATGCCGGCCTGGCGCAGCTTTCTCTGGGTGAAAACAATCGAGGTCGCTGATCCAGACCCGGCCCAAGGCGCTGTTTCGCACGTATCTGCATCCCGATCGTGCCGCCCGCGCGGGCATGCGCTGGTATGCCCGCATCGGCCGCAAGGTGTGGCTGTCGGAAGTCTGGGAATTCCTGACCCAAACGCGCCACGTCGAACGCGGGCCAACGCTCGAAGCCTTCTGGGGCGCGCCGCAAGTCGGCGAACAAGAGGCGCTCAGCCTGCGCAAGGATGTTGCCCGTCAAGGTGAGATTGGGCCGCCGGGAAATACAAGTGCCATCACGTTGGTCGATCGCTCGGCCGCGTGACGGCTTTTGCAGTGTTCCGGGGATACCGAAGATTGAGGCGTTTACCCTTGACGACTGACGGAACCTTGATGAACATTGCCGAGTTCGCCGCACTTCAGTGATCAACATGGTGGAGACCGGCGCATGAAAATCTACGACTGGCACATCGCGCCCAATCCGCGCCGCCTGCATATCTACCTCGCCGAAAAAGGCCTCGACATTCCTTATGTCGAGGTCGGCACCGACAAGCTCGTTTTGAGCGAGGAGTACAGGACTAAGTACCCTCACGCCATGGTGCCCATGCTCGAACTCGACGACGGCACATGCATCGGCGAAGCTATGGCGATCGCCCGCTATTTCGAAGAGCTCTATCCCGATCCGCCGCTCTTTGGTTCGAACGCCAAAGAGCGTGCCGATTGTCGACATGTGGGAGAAGCGTGCCAACGAGGAGGGCATGCTCGCGGCCTCCGAGCTGTTTCGAAATACTGCGCCTGCGTTCGCCGACCGCGGATTGCCGGGCTCGGCCGAGCCCATCCGGCAAATTCCAGAACTCATCACGCGGGCCAAGGAGCGATTGGCGCGCTTCTACGAAAAGTTCGATCGCCAGCTCGCCGGCAACGAGTTCGTGGCGGGGAACCGCTATTCGGTCGCCGATATTACGGCGCTCTGCGCCATTGATTTCGGCAAGTGGACCGACCTCGATATTCCGCCCGAGCGCGCCAATCTGCAGCCGCTGGTACGATTCGGTTTCCGCACGTGCAAGCGCCAAAGTCTGAGACAAGACCCGAAGCGCAGCGGTGCAGGACATATCGCAATGGGGTCCGCCCTCGCCTGCGACCCCGCTACGCCACCCGCTCGGCAGCGTCGGCAGGTGCGGCCGGCGCGATCTCGCGCAGCGCGCCATTCTTGAAATGAAATCACGCCGCGCGCTTCTTCTTCGTCCGTCGCACCCGACGCCTGTCGCGCCTTCCACAGATCATGCTGCATCTGCAGGCCAAGCCAGAATTCCGCAGATGAGCCGACGACTTTCTCGAGCCTCAAGGCCATCGCCGCACTGATCGCGCTCTTCCCATCGAGCACGTTGTAGAGAGCTTTGCGCGTGACACCCAGACGCTTGGCCAACTCCGACTTTGTCACCCCCATCGCTTCGATGGTTTCTGGAAGGAATGCTCCCGGATGCTGCATCGGGAAGTTCGGGATGAGGCTTCAATCCGCCTGCCGTGCGCGCCATGGCTCAAGTCTCCTAATGGTAATCTTCGTAGTCGACATCGACTGCCGCAGGACCGCTCTCGTCCCACCCGAACGTTATTCGCCAATTGCCCGACCGCGGAAATTCCCTCTCCCCATGCACTTCGCTTCATGGGGAGAGGGCGAGGGTGAGGGGCGGCCACGACAACGAACGCGTGAAGGGCCGCGACTGCATCGAACGGGTCAGGATCTGGGCGCTACTACGATCATCTAAACTTCAGCGCACGGATACCACGGCAGGGGATATCAAATGTTTGGAGGCGGCGTGACTGAACAAACTTTCACATTGTTGCGCTACCGGGCACTTGCGGCCATCGACGCAGTTGCAGGCTGTGCGATATCCAGACCCGCTCAGTCCAACGGACAGCGACGAGATTGGCACATATCGCCCGTCGATGACGGATTTTCGTTGTCATTTTCTGCCGATAACGATGGCGACTACGTCAGTTTCGGTTGCGTTAGGGATCGACCGCACGCGCTTCTAATAGCTCTCGGGCGCCTGCGAGAAGCGCCCTATGGACAAGGCGACATTTCGATATGACGGCCAGCGGCTGCCGTTGTACAGCGTCGCGGCGAAGTATTGGAATTGGCGCAGCCCGCGCGACAATCGTCAGAACTCAAATGATCACCAATTTGAAGTCCTTCCTAATCTGGATCATTTGATGTTTTGAATACGGCAGATCAGCTCGGTATCGACTTCAAGACCGCGGCTGGCTGATCCGTCGGAGTGTCCAGCGCGCAACTGTATAGTGATGCGGGCAGCAGTTTGAACTCCTTTGCAAACGGTTGCGCGCGGGCCCCTGGATGTCGGATGTAGCCCGTTACCAATTGACTTTCCCCCGCTGCGACTGACGCTCCGTCGAATGCGACGGAGTTCCGAACCGCGTACGCCCATTGGCGCGTGGCAATTGCCCTTCTCGCGGCATCCTCTCTATAACTCCCCCATGACCAACCTCTTCGAAGCCGCCGGACTTGAGAAGGGCGCGCCGCGGCCGCTCGCCGACCGGCTCCGCCCCAAGACTCTTGCCGAAGTCACCGGCCAGGACCATATCGTCGGCCCGGAGGGCACGCTGACGCGCATGCTCAAAACGGACCGCGTGCCGAGCCTCATCCTCTGGGGCCCGCCCGGGTGCGGCAAGACCACGATCGCGCGGCTGCTGGCGGGCGAAACCAATCTCGCCTTCGAACAGCTCTCGGCCATCTTCTCCGGCGTCGCGGATCTGCGCAAAGCCTTCGACCGCGCCAAGATGCTGCGCGAGCAAGGCAAGGGCACGCTGCTGTTCATCGACGAGATCCACCGCTTCAACCGCTCGCAGCAGGACAGCTTCCTCCCCTACATGGAGGACGGCACGATCACGCTCGTCGGCGCAACGACAGAGAACCCGTCGTTCGAGCTCAACGCCGCGCTTCTCTCCCGCGCCAACGTGCTGACCTTGAACCGCCTCGACGACGCGGCGCTCGAAACCGTGCTGAAGCGCGCCGAAGCCGAAATGGGCCGCACCATTCCGCTCGACGCCGACGGGCGTGACGCCTTGAAGGCCATGGCCGACGGCGACGGCCGCGCCATCATCAATCTCGCCGAAGACGTCTTCGCCGCCGTCCCTGAGGGCCAGAAGCCGATCAACCGCGACGCGCTGGTCAAACTCGTGCAGCGCCGCGCGCCGCTCTACGACAAGTCGCGCGAAGGCCATTACAACCTGATCTCGGCCCTGCATAAGAGCGTGCGCGGCTCCGATCCCGACGCGGCGCTCTACTATTTCTGCCGCATGCTCGACGGCGGCGAAGATCGCCTGTTCCTCGCGCGGCGTCTGGTCAGAATGGCGGTCGAAGACATCGGTCTCGCCGATCCCGCAGGCCCTCGTCGTCTGCAACGCGGCGAAGGACGCCTTCGATTTTCTCGGCTCCCCCGAGGGCGAACTGGCGCTTGCAGAAGCCGTCGATCTACCTCGCCACCGCACCCAAATCCAACGCCAACTACGTCGCCTACAAAGCCGCCATGCGGGCTGCGAAAGAGTTCGGATCGCTTGCGCCCCCTAAGACCATCCTCAATGCTCCGACCAAGCTGATGGAGGACGAGGGCTACGGCACCGACTACCTCTACGACCACGATCAGCCCGACGCCTTCTCAGGCCAGAACTACTTCCCCGACGCTTTCAAGAAGCGCCCGCAGTACTACGATCCGCCCGAGCGCGGCTTCGAGCGCGAGATCAAAAAGCGTCTCGACTACTGGGCCAAGCTGCGCCGCGAGCGGCAAGGCAAGGGTTGAACCGGCCTCCGTCATATCCTCAGCAATATGAACCGATGTTCAGCCGACTAGCCTCAAAGTGCCACAAAACGCTGGTGTTTGCGCTCATTGCGGCAACGGGCGATTCCGCACTAAGCCGCCTCGTCCTTTCCGCCGTTTCAACTCGTGAGGTTCCCATGAGAATTCTGACCGCAACTGCTCTCTTTCTCGCTTTCGGCAGCACCGCATTCGCCGCCGAAGTGTCATGCAAGGCCCAGGCGACTGAAAAGAAGCTCGCCGGTGCCGCGCTCGACAGCTTCATGAAGAAGTGCGAGGGCGATGCCACCGCCGCCTGCGATGCCGACAGCAAGGCCAAGAAACTCGCCGGCGCCGCGCTCGACGCCCACATGAAGAAGTGCGTCACCGACAAGACCGGCGTCGAGGCCGCAGCCAAGGAAGCACCCAAGGACGCGGGCAAAAAGTAACGGCGAAAGCTTCCTTCACCATGTTCTGAGGCGCGGATGGTTAACCGTCATCCGCGCCTTCATGTTTGTGCGATTTGTGTAGGTCGGACTGAGCCCCCTCTCGCGCAAAGCGCGGCAGAATTGGGTGATGTCCGACATGGCGATCGAAGCGGGGCAGCAGGCAATCGGCAATCGTCATTCGACGTCATGGCCGAGGCGATGCGGAGCATCGTGAAGTCGTCGGCCACCCACGACAAGTTTCAGCCAAACAGATATTTCGGACTCCTCGAGTGCGCGCCGCATGGAATCCGCCAAACTCGCGGATGTTTGTCGTGGGTGGCCGCCTGTCGTTCCTTCGGAACGATCGCGTCGCGACGCGGCCATGACGTCGAATGACGATTGCCCGCTGCTCTTTTGCCCGCTGATTCATGTCGGGCGTCGCACGAGGGCTCACAACGAGCTGCTCTCCGATTGGTCCCGCGAAGGCGGGATTGCCCCACTCCGGTTGCCGATTGCCTATCCCGAATTGACCCCGCGTAATTTACGCGCTCGCTTTTCCCCTCTATCCTCGCCCTCATGGACAATTTCGAACTCTTCCAGCGCCTCGGCCTTGCGCTCGCCATCGGCCTCCTGATCGGCCTCGAACGCGGCTGGACCTCGCGCACCGAAGACGAGGGCGAGCGCACTGCGGGCCTCAGAACCCTGGCGCTTTCCGGCCTCCTCGGCGGCATCTGGGGCGCGCTGACCATGAGCAAGGGCGATGCCGCCATCATCGCGCTGGCCATCGCTTTTGCCGCTTCACGGCGGCGATCACGCTCTTCCGCTATCGCGAAACGGCGGCCGAACACACGCTCGGCGCGACGACGCTCGTCGCCGCCATGCTGTGCTTCACCCTCGGCGCCTACGCCGTGCTTGGCAGCATGGCCGCCGCGGCCGCCTCCGCCGTTGCCGTGACCGCGCTCCTCGCCATGAAGGCGGCGCTGCACGCCTGGGTCCGCCGCATCACCTGGGAGGAGTTGCGCTCGGGCCTCGTGCTCCTCGCCATGACCTTCATCCTGCTGCCGCTGCTTCCTAACCACACAATCGATCCCTGGGACGCCATCAACCCCTTCGAACTCTGGGTCATGACCATCGGCATCGCCGTCATTTCCTTCGCCGGCTATATCGCCATGAAGGTTGTCGGCGATCACGCCGGCGCCTTGCTGACGGGCATAGCCGGCGGGCTCGCCTCCTCGACCGCCGTCACCGTCACGCTCTCGCGCCTCGCCAAGGAGCATCCCGGACAGATCAAGTCCTCTGCTCTCCGGCATTCTCGCCTCGTATGCGGTGATGATGTCGCGCGTGCTCGTCGTCGTCGGCCTCGTCAACGCGTCGCTGCTGCCGGTCCTCGCTGGTCCGATCGGCGGCGCCGGGCTCGCCATGGCGGCAATGAGCTATTTCTTTTTCCGCCGCGCCGGCGAAGAGGAGGTGAGCGAAAAGCCGATTCCGCTCAAAAACCCGTTCGAGCTTGGCGTCGTCCTCCAGTTCGGCGCCATTCTCACCCTGATCGCCTTCCTGTCGAAAGTTCTCACCGCGCGCGCCGGCGACGCCGGTGCCTACGGCCTCGCGGCGGTCTCCGGTCTCGCCGACGTCGATGCGATCACACTTGTCGATGTCGCGCCTGGCGCCGTCGGACGTCAGTCTCGCGGTCGCGGCGATCGCCATCGCCATCGCCGTCCTCGTCAATACGATTTCCAAGGCGGTGCTCGGCGGCATTACCGGCGGCGTGGCCATCGGCAAGGCCCTGGGGATCGCCGCGGCCATGGCGATTGCCGCCGGAGCGCTGGGGCTGTTCCTGGTCGCGGGACTCATAAACGGCTAGCATGGCGGACGGCCGAAGTTTCCGGCCGGCAACGCGTGAATTGACCATGACGGCACGTGTCCCGCTGCCAGTCGCCGGGCCGCCTTCCCGCCGCCTCTCTCGCCGCCTATAACCGATCCAGGCGCAAGGGCAGAAATCCGGTACACTTCAGTATGGTTCAATTCATCGACCTGTGGCGGGGGCACCCGAGCAACGACAGCCGGCCGCTGCCCTGCGTCGCGCCGTCGAACCTGACCAACCTCGCCGGCAAGTCGGTCGCGGCGGGCGAACCCGTCTATCCCGAACCAGGCCGCAATTCGGCTGGGCATCGCCTTGAAGCACGCGGGCGTGCGCTACGAAGACCTCGGCAAGCTGCTCACCTGCGGCGCCCACGACAAGAGCGAGATGCATTGCGTCAACGCCCGCCAGCTCGCCGATGCGCTGCGCCGCGCCAAGCTCACAGGCTTCGGCCAAATGGAAATCATCGCCGGCGGCGACGTCGAAAATTTCTATGCCCGCATCTTCGGCCGCACCGGCGTCCTCTACATCCAGGACTACTGGATGCGGATCGACGACAAGGAGGGTCATCCGACCGGCGATACCATCGATCTGTGGAACGGCTACCGCTCGACCACAGCCTGGCTGATGGAATGGTTCTCGTGGGCGGGCTATTATTCCAATTACGCCCGCGCCCGCGAGATCTGGTTCTGGCCGGTCGCCTAGAGTTACATTACGAACGTTTGACACCCGCCGTGTCATCCCGGACGAAGCAGACCCGCGAAGCGGGTCCGCGAGATCCGGGACCCAGCAACGCCTCGCGCCTAGGATTTGCTTTTTTCTAATCCTGGGTCCCGGCTCTCGCCGTGAAGTACGGCTCGGCCGGGACGACACGAGTACGAAGTGTTCGTGACGGAACACGAGCGGCAAGGAAAGGACGAACTGAGAGCCCCATGCGGACCGTCATTGCCATGCTCTTTGCGATTGCCGCGGCCCTGTTCGCGACCCTCTCCATCAGCCAGAACATCGCCGACAACATCGTCGCGACCAGCCGTTTCGACAGCCCGGACCAGGCCGCCAACGCGCACGCCGCCGCCGTCCTGGGAACCGGCCTTCTCGCCCTTCTCGCCGGTTATGGCGCCGGCTACCTCCTCGGCTGGCCCTTTCGCCGCAAGCCGCCCTCGGTTTAGAGCGGCCGGAATGCTTCCTTAACGCTGTGGGGAAGGGTATAGGATCGCTTCCGTACGCTGAAGGGTTCCGAATGAAGCTTCTCCTCCTTGCCTCCGCCGGCGGCGCCATCGGCGCGGGCGCCCGATTCCTTATCAATCACGCCTTCGCCGTGCGCGGGCTGGTCACGTTTCCCTGGGCGACGCTCACCGTGAACATCCTCGGCGGCTTCCTGATGGGCCTCGTCATGACGCTGGTCGTCGAGCGCTACCAGGGCTCGCCCGAAATCCGCACCTTCTTTGCCACCGGCATCCTCGGCGGCCTCACGACCTTTTCCGCCTTCACCTACGAGATCTCGCAAATGATCGCCGCCGACGGCGCCGCCAGCCCGCGCATTATTCTCTACGTTGCCGCCTCCGTCCTGCTGGCGCTCGCCGGCCTCTATGCCGGCATGTTGCTGGGGCGGGCGGTGATCGCATGAATGCGCCGTCAAAGTCCCGCCCGCCGCAATCGCCCGCCGCGAAACGCGCGGCCCGGCAGCGCGACGCTGCCGAACGTCCTCCCCGGCCTGCAGCCGAGGATCACGCTCCCGCCGGCGGCAAGGTCGAGACCATCCGCGTCAAGGACGCCGAGGCCGACATGCGCCTCGACCGCTGGTTCCGCCTGCACTTCCCCGAGGTCGGCTACACCTACCTGCAGAAGCTGCTGCGCTCCGGTCAAGTGCGCGTCAACGCCAAGCGCGCGCAGGCGAACGACCGTCTGGAACCGGGTTTCGAGATCCGCGTGCCATACATCGTCCGCCAACCGAAGAAATCGGGGTCCGGCCTCAGGGCCCCGCCCGGCGTCTCCAAGGGCGACCGCGACCAGATCGAAAAAATGATCCTCTACGAGGACCTGCACGTCCTCGTCCTGAACAAGCCCTACGGCCTTGCTGTCCAGGGCGGCACGGCGACCCGCAAGCACATCGACGGCATGCTCGAAGGCATGGCCGACCGCTTCGGCGGCGAGCGCCCGCGCCTCGTCCACCGCCTCGACCGCGACACCACCGGCGTGCTGCTCGTCGCGCTGACGCGTGAAGCCGCGGCAAAGCTCGGCCGCACGTTCCAGACGCGCTCGGCGGCAAAGACCTATTGGGCGCTGGTCAAGGGTGTGCCGAGGCCGCCGCAAGGAAAAATCGAGGCGGCGCTGGTCAAGGCTTCCGGCCCCGACGGCGACCGCGTCAGGAAGGCGCTGCCCGGCGAGCAGGAAAAAGCCATGCACGCGACGACGCATTATTCCGTCATCGACCGCGTCGCGCACAAGGCGGCGTGGGTGTCGCTGAAACCCGTGACCGGCCGCCAGCATCAGCTGCGCGCCCATATGCACATGATCGGCCACCCGATCGTCGGCGACAACAAGTACGAAGGCGATGTCGCCATGCCGGCGGAGAACATCGAGATGAAATTGCATCTCCACGCCCGCCGCCTGATCATTCCGCACCCGATCACCGGCGAGAAGATCGACATCACCGCGCCCTTACCGCTGCACATGCAAGCGACCTGGGAGACGCTCGGGTTCGATCCGGAAATGTTCGGGAGCCAGGACGCGTAAATTGGCTTTGATACTCGGAGTGCATGATGGCGAACAACGCCGTATTGGAAGTGATCCTGGGCTGGGTCCCGATGCTATTGCTCATCGGCGTGTGGATATATCTCATGCGGAGAAATATTGGGCCATTCGGTGCGCAGCATAGGATTGTCGAAGAGTATCGTCAGCATAATGAATTGCTCAGAACTATCATCGACCGCATGGATCAGCGCATCACGCGGCTCGAGGGCGCCGATCGCGAGCAGAACAAATAGATGGTAGCGAGGATTGCAATTCCGATTGGTGGCGTCGCGCCACCCTTGTTCCCTCTCCCCGTTCTTCACGGGGAGAGGGTTAGGGTGAGGGGCGGCCACTTTGCTGGCGCCTTGCGACACCGCTCCGCGGAGCCGGCCGCAAGGCGCGGACCCGTTGCTCGACCGAGCCCCGAGCTGCCCCTCACCCCGACCCTCTCCCCATGCCTAGTGCAGGGGCATGGGGAGAGGGAGATTCAATGAAACTCCTCATCTTCGATTGCGACGGCACCATCGTCGACAGCCAGGCGGGCATCGTACTCTCCATGGATCACGCCTTTCGCGCGCTTCAACTCGCACCGCCCACGCGGGCGCAAACGCTCGCCGTCGTCGGTCTCTCTCTGCCTGAAGCCTTCTTCGCCCTCGCCCCGCACGTCGAACCGGAACTTCGCCACGAACTCGCCGAGCGCTACAAGAGTGCCTTCCGCGATCTCGACCGCGACCCTTCGGAGTGCGAGTTCCTGTTTCCCGGCTGCAAGGAAACGATCGCCGCGCTCGCCGCTGACGACGACGTCGTGCTCGGGATCGCCACCGGCAAGTCGCGCCGCGGCGTCGATCGCCTGATCGAGAAGGAGGGCTGGCACGGCCACTTCCTTACCATCCAGACGGCGGACGAGCACCCTTCAAAGCCGCATCCCTCCATGATCGCGACGGCCATGGCGGAAACCGGCGCGCTGCCGCATCAGACCATCATGATCGGCGACACCACCTATGACATCGAGATGGCGGTCGCCGCAAAAGTCGGTGCGCTCGGCGTCACTTGGGGCTATCACACCCAGGACGAACTTGCCGAGGCCGGCGCCCATCTCATCATCGGCGACTATGCCGAGCTGCCCGCGGCGCTCGAAACGATCTTCAACACCATGAGCACAAAGGCATGAGCGGCAAGGACGACGGCAACGGCAAGTCGAGGCCTTCGGGCGCGCCAAAAGGCCCGATCACGGACAGCCTGACAAAGCCGCTGGCCAAGCGCTTTTATAAGGACGTCACGGTCTCGGACGGCGCCTTCTATCAGGTGCTGCTCGACAACCGGCCGATCAAGACGCCGGCGAAACGCGCCCTGATGCTGCCGACGCTTTCGCTCGCCGAAGCCGTCGCCGATGAGTGGCGCGATCAGGACGGAAAAATCGATCCCGCGACCATGCCGCTGACGCGCTTTTCCAACACCGCGATCGACGCCGTCTCTGTCGCCCTCGACGACGTCGCCGCCGACATCGTCGCCTTCGCCGGCCGCGATCTTCTCTGCTATCGCGCCGAAGGCCCGCCCGAACTCGTTGGCAAACAGGCGATCGCCTGGGACCCGATTGTCGCCTGGGCCGAGGCGGCGCTTGGCGCCAAGTTCAGGATCGTCAAGGGCGTGATGCCCGTCGATCAGCCGGCAGCCGCCATGAACAGGATCGCTCTGGCGCTCGACCCGCACGAGCCCTTCCGCCTGACGGGCCTGCATGTCCTGACGACGCTGACAGGCTCGGCGCTGCTCGCGCTGGCGCTTCAGAGCGGACGGCTCACGGGGGACGACGCCTGGAATGCCGCCCTTGTCGATGAGGACTATCAGATTGCGCTCTGGGGCGAGGATTACGAGGCGAGCGTCCGCCGCACCCTCCGCCGCGCCGACTTCGACGCCGCGTGCCGGCTGCTGGCGGCGCTTGCAAAAAGCTAACGCGCGCCCCTCTCTCTCGTTCCGTCATCCTGTATATGCCCTGGCCGCTCTTGTAGGGTGGTTTTGCAACCGGAGCCCGTCGTCATCCTGAGTGCCTTAGCTCGTCGTACGGGCATGGGCCCGGTTGCAAAGGTCTTTTTCCGGACAGTCGCACGGGACCCGCCGCCAAGGCACGATCCCGCATACAGGACAGGATCAAGCCATGACACTCATCACCGCCGCCGGCATCGATGCCGGCAAAGCATTTCTCGACGTCGCCTTCGCACCCGGCACCACATCGTTCCGCGTTGACAACACGGCCGCCGGCATCAAGTTTATCCTGACGCGTTTGAAGCGCGCCGGAATAACCCGCGTCGTTCTCGAGGCCATCGGAGGATATGCCCAACCGCTGGTGCGGGCACTCGCCGCTAAGGGCTTCAGCGTCGGCCTCGTCAACCCCCGCCGCATCAAGGCCTTCCGCGATGCCGAGGGGCGCCGCGCCAAGAACGACAGGCTGGACGCCGCCCTCATTGCGCGCTTTGCTCTCATCATGACCGATGCCATCAGACCACTGCCCTCCGAAGCCCAGCTCGCCGTCAAAGCCCTTGCACACCGGCGCAGACAGCTCGTCGACATGATCGCCATGGAGAAGACGCGCCTCAAACAGGCGATCGATCCCGGCATCGTGCAAAGCCACCGCACAACCATAAAAAGTCTCTCGACCGAGCGCTGCGCCATCGAAGAAAAACTCGATGCCGCGCTGGCCCGCGATCCCGATGTGGCGCGCCGCCGCGAGATCCTCACGTCGATCCCCGGTATCGGCAGACAGGTCGCAACCGTACTCGCAACCGACATGCCGGAACTCGGCACCCTCGATCAAAAAGCCGCCGCAAGCCTCTCAGGCCTCGCCCCCCAAATCCACCAAAGCGGCATGACGCCAGGCCGCGCTCATATCGGCGGCGGACGGCCATGCGTGCGGGCCGCTCTTTACATGGCAGCTCTCTCAGCCGTGAGATCGAACACGCGCTTCAAGGCGATCTACACCGACATGCGAACCAAGGGCAAACCCGCAAAAGTCGCGCTCGTCGCCGTCGCACGAAAACTCGTCACCGTCGCCAATGCACTCGTCAGAGCCAACGCCACGTTCGAGAAAAATCACGTGGAACGCACTTGACAAAACAACACAGTCGCCCGTCGCCGCTCGCGGCACGCGAGCGGATCCTGCGGACGGGCCTTCGCCGCGCCGAAGCCGCTTCGGCGCGGCGGGGGTCCAGCTGAAACAGAAAGACTCGAGTGTGTAGGCAGCGGGCGGCGTAGGTCGGACTGAGCCCCCTTGCGATGTCCGACAATCTCAAGCGACATCAATCACCACCACCATCTCCCCCGCCACCGTCGCCCGACGCATCGTGCCCGCCGGACTGCTCCTCGAGGATTTGCCGCGTCCGCGTCAGGCCGCGCTCCAGATCATGCTTGGCGTCGAGGGCATCGGCAACTTCGGGATCGAGGAGGCCGGCGTCGCGCTTCCCTCCGGACCAAGCCTGCCACCATTTTGTCGAAGAGGCCCTCGAGAAGATCGAACCGATCAGCAAGGCGCCGGCACCGGCGGCCGCAATGAAAAGCGCGAACTTCACGATCGCTGCGACTAGTCCCATCGTGGTGGCTCCCTCGGCAGTCGCGGCCTTGCGTCATTTCCGCGAATTGCGCTCGAACGTTCAATCTTGACCGGAAATGCGAACACGGATAATCGTCCGGCAACTGATCCGTTTTTCGCGCGGCCGAAGCGGTGACGGCCATCGACGCAAAACGGCACCTGTGAGGAGCGCGGATGTCGTATACAACCGTTTATACGCCGAAAGAAGTGCTGGGCATGCTGACGGCGGGCTCGTGGCCGACGCGCTCCGTCTCCTACAGTTTTCCGCTCTCGCTGCCATCCGACTACCTCGCCGGCCTTCACTTTTCCAGTTTTTCGCTGACGCAGATCGCGGCGGCCAAGAACGCGCTCGCACTTTTTGCGGACATCTCGAATATTCAATTCACGGACGCAGGCACGAGCAAGGCTGCCGACATCCGAATGTTCAATTTGACTGAGGTCGGGTCCGCTTCGACCTATCTGCCGGGCCCCAATCTCGGCGGCGATTCCATCGTCAACGGCAGCAATCCGTTGTATGCCCAGCCGGCGCTCGGCAACTACGCCTACATGACGATGATCCACGAGTTGGGTCACGCCATGGGCCTTTCGCATCCGGGCATGTATAACGGCGGCACTCCGGTCTATGAGAAGAACGCTGCCTACCAGCAAGATACGCTGCAATTCACCGTGATGAGCTATTTCGACGCCAGCAAGACCGGCGCCGACCATTTCTACAAGACTCAGCAATACGCCGAGACGCTGCTGTTGCACGACATCATGGCCATTCAATCCATTTACGGCGTCGACATGACGACGCGCGCCGGCGATACGACCTACGGCTTTCATTCCAACGCCGGTCTCGTCGCCTACGACTTCGTCAGAGATCCCGACCCCGTCATATGCATTTGGGACGCGGGCGGCGTCGACACGTTGGATTTTTCAGGCTTCACCACTGCGAACTCGGATCGACCTCAACCCCGGGGCCTTCTCCGACACGCCGCTCATGGGCAAGAATGTCTCGATCGCCTATCGGGCCATTATCGAAAATGCAAAGGGTGGCTCGGGAAACGATGTGATCTTCGGCAATGCCGCCGCCAATACGATTTATGGCGGCGCGGGGAACGACCAGATCAACGGCCGCACCGGCGCCGACAAAATGTATGGCGGGAGCGGCGACGACATCTACTTCGTGGATGACACGGCAGACTTGGTGGCCGAGGCCGCCAACGCGGGAACCGACGAGGTGCGCGCGTCGGCATCCTTCACGCTTCGCGCCAGCATCGAGACTTTGCTTCTGCTCGGCGATGCGGCAATTAGCGGAACGGGGAACGAGGGCGACAACCGGATCGTCGGCAACACTGGCGCCAATAAGCTGTCGGGCGCCGGCGGCAACGATCGGATCGTCGGGGGCTGGGGCGACGACGTCGTCTACGGCGGTGCCGGCAACGATGTCTTGATCGCGGCGGCCAAGGCTTCCGACATGGGCTATGACCGCGATGTTCTCTACGGCGGGTCCGGTGACGACACATACGTCATCGATCACCTGACCTTTGACACGGTTGTCGAGGCGAAAGACGGGGGGGCCGATACGGTTATCGTCAGATCGGAATATGTCCTGCCCGAAAACGTCGAAAACCTTAAATCTGCAACCGACGAGACGTTTGTCGGCACTGGCAACGCGGGTGCCAATTTCCTGACGGGCGGCGCCGGCAACGATCGTCTTTACGGCGGCGGCGGCGACGACGTTGTCAACGGCCTCGGCGGCAACGACGAGCTGCACAGCGGCGATGGCGCCGACCGTTTGGTCGGCGGAGCTGGCAACGATCGCTATTACATCGACGACGCGCGTGCCGTCGTGGTCGAACTGGAAAATGACGGGTTCGACGTCATAGCCAGCCGCTTCACGTTCACGATCGCCGCGAATGTCGAAGCGATGTACCTCACGGGCTTGGCGCCAATCGACGCTTATGGAAACGACGCGGCCAACATCCTTTCCGGAAGCGACGCCGCAAATTCGATTTTTGGCTTGGGAGGCAACGATTCACTCTACGGCGAGTGGGGCGACGACCTCCTGCAGGGCGGCGCAGGCGATGACCTATTGGTAGGAGGCCGCGGACAGGATCAGTTGTTCGGCGACGACGGCGCCGATCAATTCGAATTCAGTTCGTTCCTGACTGGAGACCCCGCGCTGGGCGGTGCCATCGATGTGGACGCGATCGGCGACTTCGTCACGGGTGAAGATCACATTCGGCTACTGAGCTTCCGTTTCTCCGTGCTGACGGTGCCGGGCGTACTGGCGGACAGCATGTTCTTTGTCGGCGATGCCGCCCATGACGAGGACGACCGCATCATCTACGATACCGCGACCGGGGCACTCTCTTACGATTCAGACGGGAATGCAGTGGGCGGCAAGGCGGCCATCCACTTCGCAACGCTCAGTCCCGCCCTGACCCTGTCGGCGGCCGACATCATTGTTTACTAGGTACGGCCGGCGAGCGGTCGCCCGCGGGCCTATTCCCGACTTCCTATCTCCCCACTCCCCTAAGCCTTGCCCCCGCCCTGCTTCGCGGCGACACTTCGTAGAAGTGATTCGCACGCTTCGAGACAAAGCGCGGAAGAAAGCAAGCACCATTGAACTTTCCCGGCCCCCGCATCCCCGAGCTTGGCCAGCGCGACCGCTTCGTGAAGCGCGCCGTCAAGGAAGGCCGCGTCTTCACGCTGAAGGACGAGGAAGCGGCCTGCGTGCCATCGCAACGCGGCACCAGCCGCACGGTGCAACTGTTCTGGTCGTGCCCGAAGGAAGCCAAGCGCTGGGCCAAGGCGCTCGCCGGCGATGACGGCCTGCAGGAAATCAAGCTGCATGATTTCGCCGCCGATATCCTGCCCGGCTTGAAAAGCGGCAAGGGGCTGGCCGGCACCGATTGGGTCGCCGATCCGATCGAAGCCGAGGTCGAGCCCGCCGATCTCCTGCTTCGCCTCAAGGCCGAGGCCGTGAATTCATTCCTCGCCCTCGTCAGCGATCGCGGCGAAGTGTTTCTGGCCGAAGGTGAGGACGGGCCGCAACTCCTGCCGCTCATGCGCCGCGGCATCGAACGCCAGGCGCTCTACATCTTCCCTGTGCGCGCTGAAGCCGAGCGCTTGATGAAACGCGTGACGCCGGGCAGGCGCATCATTGCCGATCCGCTTGCCGACTTCCGAGCTTCGACGCTCCCCTGGCTTGCCGAGCGCAGGCATCTCGTGGTGCTCGAACCCATCCCCGGCGCCGGCACGGTCGAACTCGACGCGAGCGATGTTCTCGCCCGCCTCGCCCGCGTCAAAAGCGCGGCGTAGGCCCGCCGAGTAGCAACATCCCGGCGCCGCTCTTTCAGCGTCGCTCTCGCGGGGATCGCGCGTCACGCGATCGCAGTACGAGGCGGGAACCCAGGCAAACTTCAACACGCCTGATGTCTCGGCCGGCGCGGACGAGCGCCACGCTTCTTCTTCCCCCTCGAGGGGGGAAGAAGAAGCGCCTTGGACTTGGACGGGCCAGTTGAGGAGCAGCAGCGCGCGCGAGGCCCGGCCAAGTCCTTAGGCGTTTCAGATGGGGGCGGTTTGCAACGCGCGCCGTGCATCACCCCCACCCGGTGCGCCAAGGATGAGTTAGGCCGCGATCCGAATTCGGTATGACACTTGCGCCGCGCGGCCCAACTCATGGCGCACCGCCCTCCCCCCTCAAGGGGGAGGGGTTCGCGACTTGCCGAACATCGGCTGCGGGCTGCCGCTGCATCTTCCGCGCGTTCCAGCCGGCTCCGCGCTTGGCGGCCGGCGCGCGGGACGCGTGTCGCCAAGCGCAAGCAAAGGAGCGTCGGAACGCGCAACAAAAGAGCCGCCCTTAACCATCCGCAAAAAATTCCGGCAAAAAAAGTTATCCCCGCGCTCTTGGCTTGGCGCGTTGCGACTCCCCTGCGGGCCTTCGCCGCGCCGAAGCGGCTTCGGCCGCGCAGGCGGGGTGCCGGCCGCAACGCGCACGCGACGGGGGCCGCACTCATCGAAAATAAACTTCAAAAAAAGTTATCCCCGGGGGGTGCGCCCGCCCCGATACTCAGCCCACCTCGCCTCGATCAACGGCGGACAGCTCGAGAACGTCTCGGATTGGGGGTGAGGGCAGCGTGCGCGATCAGCACATACAAGGGCGTAACGTGCCCGAGTTTTTTCGCGTAGCGAACCGTTGTCGAGGACTGCCCGGACCTGATCCGGGCATCCCGGAACCCACCGGGCAGGAGGGGTAAGGTACCTCCCATCGGGGGCGGTCGGCAGAACAGCTGTGTGGGGCGCGTCGAGGCGCCGAATTTTCTTTTGCGAGTTCGGCACCCAGGTGCCAACGCGCCCCGCTCCGTTTCTTATCCCGCCGGGGTTTCTTGCCCGCGGCGGCGCTGGTGCGTGCGCCCTCTCCCCGCGCCAGTGCAGCGCGCGGGGAGAGGGAGCCCCGCCCTTGCAAGTGGCGCCAGCCATGCTAAGCAAGCCAAAACTCCCCGCACAAGACCGCCTAACGCTGACTTAAGGGTTTGATTTTCCATGAAAGACATCATCGACGAACTCGAAAAGCGCCGCGATAACGCCAGGCTTGGCGGCGGCCAGGTCCGCATCGACAGCCAGCACGCCAAGGGCAAGCTGACGGCGCGCGAGAGGATCGAGTTGCTCATGGACGAAGGCTCGTTCGAGGAGTTCGACATGTACGTCGAGCACCGCTGCATCGACTTCGGCATGGAAAAGCAGAAAACCCCCGGCGACGGCGTCGTCACCGGCTGGGGCACCATCAACGGCCGCGTCGTCTATGTCTTCGCCAAGGACTTCACCGTCTTCGGCGGCTCGCTGTCGGAAAGCCACGCCAAGAAGATCACCAAGATCCAGGACATGGCGCTGCAGAACCGCGCGCCCATCATCGGCCTGTTCGATGCCGGCGGCGCCCGCATCCAGGAAGGCGTCGCGGCGCTTGGCGGCTACGGCGAAGTTTTCCTGCGCAACGTCCTCTCCTCGGGCGTCGTGCCGCAGATCTCCGTCATCATGGGCCCCTGCGCCGGCGGCGACGTCTATTCCCCCGCCATGACCGACTTCATCTTCATGGTGAAGGACACGAGCTACATGTTCGTCACCGGCCCCGACGTCGTGAAGACGGTGACCAACGAGACCGTGACGGCGGAAGAACTGGGCGGCGCCCGCGTGCACACGTCGAAGTCCTCGATCGCCGACCGCGCCTACGAGAACGACCTCGAAGCGCTGCTGCAGATGCGCCGGCTGATGGATTTCCTGCCGTCGAACAACGAGACGGGCGTGCCGGAGTTGCCGACCAGCGATCCCGCCGACCGCGAGGATCATTCCCTCGACACGCTGATCCCCGACAACCCGAACAAGCCCTACGACATCAAGGAACTGATCCTCAAGATCGTCGACGAGGCCGACTTCTTCGAAATCCAGGAAGCTTTCGCCAAGAACATCGTCACCGGCTTCGCCCGCATGGAAGGGCGCACCGTCGGCATCGTCGCCAACCAGCCCTTGATGCTCGCCGGCGTGCTCGACAGCGACGCCTCGCGCAAGGCGGCGCGGTTCGTGCGCTTCTGCGACTGCTTCGAAATCCCGATCCTGACTTTCGTCGACGTTCCGGGCTTCCTGCCCGGCACGGCGCAGGAATACGGCGGCCTGATCAAGCACGGCGCCAAGCTGCTGTTCGCCTATTCGGAAGCAACCGTGCCGAAGATCACCCTCATCACCCGCAAGGCCTACGGCGGCGCCTACGACGTTATGTCATCGAAGCACATCCGCGGCGACGTCAACTACGCCTGGCCGACGGCCGAGATCGCGGTCATGGGCGCCAAGGGCGCGGCCGAGATCATCTACCGTTCGGAATTGAACGATCCCGAAAAGATCAAAGCCCGCATCGACGAATACAAGGCCCGCTTCGCCAACCCGTTCGTTGCCGCCGAGCGCGGCTACATCGACGAAGTGATCCTGCCGCACGGCACGCGGCGCCGCATCTGCCGGGCGCTCAACATGCTGCGCAACAAAACCGTCGAAAACCCCTGGAAGAAGCACGACAATATTCCGTTGTGAGGTGAGGAGGCTCGGATGCAACCATGGCCAAGTATAAAGTCGATTTTTTGGGTCCGATATTGACTGGCACCCTCGCTACAATATTCGGCGGGTTAGCTCTTGCTTGGTTCTTGGGGACGGGTGCAGACCAGAACGCGGGCACTCCATCGAGGCCTTCCACGGCTCTTTGGGAAAAGCTAGACAACCCCGAACCGTTCGCCCGAAACTTTTCCCATCGTTCAAAGGTCGAACGTGAATGGACACCGCAAATGGTGACAGTATTTGACATACCAATGTCTGACGATCGTCGAAATGGCAGAAGGATATCTGCCAAAGAGCATCTTGAATTTTTTAAGATCGTCGGCGTCAACGACCGCGTAGTTATCCAGGTCCGCCGCGAGGAAGGACAACGATGGTTCTTAAGTCGTCAGACAATTGAACTTCACGATTATCCAGAATTGGTCTCGCTTGACCCAGAGGCAAGTGACGACGCGTTCCGGATATTCCAATATCAGATGCAGCGGGAGGTGGATCGAGCTCGTTACATTCTTGCGACAGAGTTCTAGCCATAGATCGACGCTGAGCCCTCTTGCGATGTCCGACATGAAGCAGCGGGCATCCCCTCTCCCCGTCGCGCTTTTTTAACGCGGACGGGGAGAGGGTTAGGGTGAGGGGCAGCAACGAGCTCGAACAAGCGGCTGCCCCTCACCCCAACCCTCTCCCCATTGAGTGCAGGAATGGGGAGAGGGCGAAGTGCGGGCAAGTCCGTCGCCGCGCCGCTCCAACCGCGTCCGTCACCCCGCGCCGCTCTAACCGCGTCCGTCATCCGCGCCGCTCTAACGGCGTTCGTCATCCCGCCGCCGCTCGCTTGCCAAGCGAGCGGATCCTGCGGCGGGGATCCACGCAAGCGTCCGCATGCGAACGGTGTCGCATCTTCGCGCATGGGGCAGCATCTGACGCTTGCGCAAACGCCTGCCTGCTGGAACAGATGCGCGCGTGTCCTCGAAAGCCCTCGTGCTGAAGCTTGCTTGGGTTCCCGCCTAGTCCCGAAATCGCGCGACGCGATTTCGGCGCGGGAATGACGGGAGGAGAGTGCGGTGTGCGCCGCATCGGGTTGCCATTGCGCGGAGCGTGCCCATATGCACTTACAAAACGTAGCCGCAAACCACCCAAGGATGGAGTGTCATGACCAAAAACACGATCTGCCTCTGGTACGACCGCGAGGCCGAAGAGGCCGCAAACTTCTACGCCTCTGTTTTCCCCGACAGCAAAGTCACCGCCGTGCATCGCGCGCCGGCCGACAATCCCTCCAGCAAGGCGGGCGACGTGCTGACGGTCGAATTTACCGTTGCCGGAATCCCGTGCCTCGGCCTCAACGGCGGCAAGGCCTTTCACCACACCGAAGCCTTTTCGTTCCAGATCCAGACCGCGGATCAGGCAGAGACAGACAAATACTGGAACGCGATTGTCGGCAACGGCGGCACGGAGAGCGCCTGCGGCTGGTGCAAGGACAAATGGGGGCTCTCCTGGCAGATTACGCCGAAGGCGTTGACCGATGCGTTTACCGATCCCGATCGCGCCGCCGCAAAGCGCGCCTTCGAGGCCATGATGACCATGAAGAAGATCGACGTCGCGGCAATCGAGGCCGCGCGTAAGGGCTGACGAGCGAACGCGTACCGCGCGGGGCCAGGGCGTCGGTCCGCTAGATCTTCTCGCCCTCGATCTCCCTGGCGAGCCGGGCGCCGATCTTCATGGCTTGTGCCCGCATCGCGGCGTTGAAGCTCGCCAGCGAGAACGCCGTCCACTTCCGTTCGAGCGGCTTCTGACTGAGGGCGAGGAGGTCCTTCAAATCGCCGTCGCTGAGGCTCTCGTATTGGCTGGCGAGCGCCGGCACGACGATCTGGCCGAACTGCTTTTCCATCATCGGACGCATCGCCTCGATCTGCGCCACGATGTCCTCGCGCGATGGAGCGGGCCTGTTGGCGGGCGCGGCGGCGCTGGCGCCCATGGCAGAGCCGATCGAAATGTTGATGAAGGCGTCGGCGATGGCCTTGGCGCCGCCCTGCTCGACCGAGAGCTTTTGCAGCAGTGCCTTGCGCGTCCGGTTGACTTCGATCTGTTTCACCATCGCCGCCATGCGTTTATGGCGGCGGCGGGTCCTCTTCGTTGGCGCGGATGTGGGCCGCGCGTTCGGCGGTGTTGACTTTCAGGCCGATGCGCGACTTGCGCACCGCGACAAGAGACTTCATTTCGGCGCTGGTCATGGCTTCGGCGGTGGCCGATGCGAGGGTTTCGACAACTTCCTCCGTCTTGAATTCCTCTGTCGACGGCCTTGCTCCAGCCCTCCTTGAGTTTGGCTACCATGCCCTTGGCGCCGGCGCAGGCGCACTGGTCGAAGTTCGCGGTGGTGAGCAGCATCTTTTTCCAACTGTCGAGGCCTGAGCGGCACATTCGAAAGCGTCAGCAACTCGGTAGCGAGCGCGAGGCGCTCCTGGCGCTCGGCGGCGCTCTCGGGCGCGGCGGCAAGCTTTGCTTCGGCGCGCGCGACGCTGAATGCGTAGGCGTGACAAGAATAGAAACCGCGGCAAGTGCCGCAAGGGGCAGGAACCTGGACGACATCGGCTACGCGGAACTCCACTTTACAAAGGCTCACGGCGGGTCAGACAGCGTGCGCCGGAGCGGTAAAGAATTCCTTTCACCCGCCTCAATATCGATCCCTATCGTTAATTCGTCCGTGTTGCCACGATCGGGCCGCGCCGCAGCCCGAGCGCGACGACGCCCGACATCACCATAAGTACGGAAATGGCAGCAACGGCCCCGGCCTTGAAAGTCCGGCGCCCTGCAGCCAGCCGACGGCGTAGGGGCCGGCAAAGCCGCCGATGTTACCGATCGAGTTGATGAGCGCGATCGCCGCCGCCGCCGCAGTGCCAGAGAGCAGCGCGGTCGGAAGCGTCCAGAACGTGGGCAGCGCCGCGTAGACGCCGATCGCCGCGACCGTTAATGCGATCAGCGACAGCGCCGGCGAGCCGGCGAACGTTCCGGCGAGCAAGCCGCTCCGCCGATGAAAGCAGGCAGCGCCACGTGCCAGCGCCGCTCGCCGGTCTGGTCGGAATGCCGCCCCCAGGGCACCATGACGAGCGCTCCGGCCAGAGGCGGTAGCGCCGAGACCAGTCCCGTCTCAGTATTCGAAAGCCCGAAGGCTTTGACGATCTGCGGCACCCAGAAGGTGAGGCTGTAGAGACCGCAGACGATGCCGAAATAGACGAGGCTCATGACGAGCACGTTGCCGTCGGTGAGGGCCTGGCGCAGCGTGAAGGATTTCAGCGCGGCACGCGCCTTGTCCTCGGCGGCGATTTTCTGAGTGAGCACGCGGATTTCCTCACTGCTCAGCCATGGCGCGTCCTCAGGCCGGTCGCGAAGCACGAACAACGCCGCGATGCCGAGCACAATGGCCGGCAGAGCTTCGAGGATGAACAGCCACTGCCAGCCCTTGAGCGCGAACCAGCCGTTGGTCGCATCGAGCAGAAAGCCAGAGAGCGGCGCCCCGATCACGCTGGACACCGGCACGGCGACCATGAAGGCGGAGACCGTGCGCGCCCGCTCGGCCTCGGGCACCCATTGGGTCAGGTAGTAAATGATGCCCGGGAAGAACCCGGCTTCCGCCAGCCCGAGCAGGAAGCGCGCGGCGGCAAGCGAAGGTGCGCCTTGCACGAATGCGGTCGCCATGGAGAGCAGGCCCCATGAGATCATGATGCGCGTGATCCACACCCTCGCCCCGAAGCGCGCCAAGCGCGACATTGCTCGGAACTTCGGCCAGGCAATAGCCGGCAAAGAAGATGCCCGCGACGAAGCCGAAGGCCTCCGGGCCGATACCGAGGTCGGCGTTCATTGTGAGTGCGGCGAAGCCGATGTTCACGCGGTCTAGGTAGGCGGTGAAATAGCAGAGCACGAGAAATGGCAGGAGCCGCCACCTGATTTTGGCCGAAGCCGACGCGAGAGTAGCGGTATCCTCGATAATCAATGTCCCGCTCCCGCCTCGGCCCGGCTTGCGGCATGCGTGCGCTCGAAGTGCAGCACGATCACCGCGCTCGCGGCGGCAGCAAAGAAGCACCAGACCGAGACGAAGGCCTCCCAGTACATGACGTAGGCGACCACCGAGCCGACCACGACAATGATCGAGAGCAGGTTGACGGCGCGATGCGAGGAGAACGCAGGTCCGAGCCCCGTGGCAATGAGATAGAAAATACCGACCAGGCCGTTAGGCGGCGGCTCCGTATCGTAGACGATGTGACCGGCTTTGAGTAGCGCCTGGTGCGTCGAGCCGAAAAGCACGCTCAGAAGGTAAAGCGACACGCCGGCGCCCACTAGCGTACAGGCGAAGATGGCGCGGCGCCGGAAGGGGTCGGTTTCAATGCTCAAGGCGGCGATGGGCGCGAAGATCGGCCAGAAGAGCAGCGCGAAGACCAGAAACGTATGGGTCAGGAAAGCGCACGTCGTTCCATGCGGGGCTGATGGAAGCGTCAGCCACAAAGCTCCCTCGACGCCCTGCTGCGCTGCAAAGAAGAACGGAACCGAAGCCAGCGGCAGTTCGCGCCGCTCGCTCGTGCGGCGCCAGGCGGAGATGCCCGCTGCGGCGGTCACCGCGGCCGTCGCGAAGCTCGCTGTCGCCGAGAAGCACATGCCCGGGTCTCCCTTTGCGGACGGCGGAGCAATATTCCTGCACGCGCCTATTCGCTGCCATCCGCGAAGGGCTGGTTCGAGGGCCGCACATTGCGGCGCCGATTGCGCTTCGTCAATGCCGCACGCTAAGTCCGCTGCAAGGCTTTGCTCCGCGCCGAGAACTCATGTCCTAAATGGTAAGGATCAAGGATGGCATGAAGCGAATTGCGGTGATCGTGGGCCACGCGCTGAAGTCGTCGTTCTGCGAGACGATCGGGCGCGCCTACAAGGCTGCGGCCGAGGAGGCGGGGCACGAAGCCCGCATCTACGTGCTTTCGGACATGCTGTTCGATCCGGTGCTGTTCGAGGGCTTCCACAAGCTTCAGCCGCTCGAGCCGGACCTCAAGGTGGCACACGCGGCGATGTTTGCCGCCGACCACCTCGTATTCATCTTCCCGCTCTGGCTTGGCGATATGCCGGCGATCCTCAAGGGCTTCCTGGAACGCATCCTCCAGCCGGACCTCGTCGAACCGGCGCGCAACGGCACCTTCGTCAAGCCCCTAAAGGGCAAGTCGGCACGCGTCATCATCACCATGGGCATGCCCGGCCTTGTCTATAAGTGGTACTTTGGGGCGAATGCCGCCAAACTCCTGAAGCGCAATGTTTTGGAATTCGTCGGCGTCAGCCCCGTGCGCACGACGCTTCTCGCCAACGTCGAGGGTGTGGGCGAAAGAGGCCGCAAGGCCTGGATCGCCGAAGTGGAAGCGTTGGGCCGGAGCGCGTTCTGAGCATAAGCCTCGCGCCGAGGCCATCGGCAATCCTCGTGAACCTATCGATACGTTCCAGCGACCAACCGTACCCGGCGATTGTCGCCGGCCCGTGCTCGAGAAGCGCTGACCCCGAGCGGGAATGTGTCTGCGTCCGAGGCTTGCGCGCGGAAACGTTGCGAACAGGAGTATCGTAAATGAAAACTCTCATACTCGGATTGACGGTCCTTGCATTCACGGCCGGCGTCGCTGACGCCGGGACGCCGTGGATCAAAGCCCGGCAGCAGAACCAGTTGAACCGCATCGGCAACGGCGTTTCGAACGGCAGCCTCACCGCGGGCGAAACCGCCCGGCTGCTGAACGGTCAGGCCCGCATCGCCAACTTGCGCGCCGCCGCCAAGGCCAACGACGGTGTGGTGGGACCCGTTGAGCGCTTGCTCATTCATGGGGCCCAGAACCGGCAGAGCAATCGCATTTTCCGCCTGAAGCACAACTAGGCTCGCTGCACCGTTAGGCGCCGCCCGTGGCTATCGAAATCGGCCGCGGGCGGCGCTTATTCAGAATGATGTGCCGTGCCGATTTCACTTCGCCCGCAATATGAATGGCGGATAACACGCGCGTTCAGAACCCGTTCAATGCCGCGGCGCTAATGCTTCAATCACTGATTTTGCACTGCCCGTTCCTCTCCATCTCCCCCGCGCTCACCTCCTCCCCCGGTGTGCGCCACCTCCAGGAGCCGCTGTTACCAGCGGCTCCTTTTTTGTTGCCGCTCGGCTCAACGCCTTCGTCGAACCAGCCCGTTGCGTCAGCGCCTGTACGGTCCCGCGAGACGGCTAAAGCAAGGCAACGGGCTGAACGCAAACTGACATGCTGCTTCAGGTCGGGTTCAGCGCACATTGCGCATTCTCCGGAACATCAGTTTTGCACCGAAGACGAGCGAATACGTCAAACCCAAGGAGAACGTCATGAAGACCAAGTTGATCGCCGTCGCACTCTTCGCCCAAGTCTCTGCACTCACCGGCGCGGCCGGGAGCGCGGACGCCAGCGAGCGGTGGCGATACGAAATCGACGCCCGGCAGGCCCGCCAGATGCAATTGATCAGCGAAGGCCGCGACAAAGGTATGCTGACCTGGCGCGAAACCCGTTCACTCCGCGGCGAGCAGTTTCGCATCGCCAACATGAAGCGCGTTGCGCTGAACGACGGCCGTCTCGATTGGACCGAGCGCCAATCGATCCGCTTTGCCCAGGACGCCGCCAACGAGCACATTTTTACCGAGCGCAACGACGGCGAGCGCCGCCGCTGGTGGTGATCCGCCACGTAAAATGGCGGTTGGCGCGGGAAAATGGGGTTCAGTTGAACCCATTGCCCCGCGCTCCGCGACAAGCCTTCGATACTTAGATGGTTTACTTCCAGGAAACGAACATGCTGAAAGCAATGATCCCAGTGCTTGGGCTCGCACTCGCAGTTGCCGCGTTGGCCCCGGCCGCAACGGCCGGCGACATCCAGGGCGACGCCTATGACTGCAATGAGCTCTGGACGATGCGCAACCAAGTCTACAAGGATGGCGGCTACTGCTTCAAGACGTCAAAGGCCATCAGTCAGTTCGGAAACGCCGGGTGTCAGTACGACGTGCTATCCGAGGTGCCGCTTTCGGAAAACCAGCACGTCGTTCTGCGCGATATCAAGCGGTCCGAGCGCCGACAGCACTGCTGAAGTCCCAACATTGTGCCATTGATGGCAGCGCGCGACTGCTGCCGTCGTTTTGCCACCGGCATGAACGCTCCGCTGAAGCGCTGCTTCAGAAGGGGTTCAGCCGCCACTCCCTATGCTCCCTTTCATTCGAACGGAAGTCGGCATCTCGCCGGCCTCCATTGAGCACGGGAGTTCTCCAGATGACAGTTTCCAAGATCCTTGGCCTTGCTGCATTCGCTGCCGCGATCGCCGCGACGTCGGCCCCCGCCATGGCTTACCAGCGAGACCACGACCGCGGCGTGACGACCACCAGCAACTCTTATCGGACCTACAAGCCGGCAACGCATGCCGTTACCCCGGTACGCACCGCCACCAAGGTCGTCTTCGTGACGCGCGAAGTCAACGATCGTCGCCGCTGGAAGGCCGGCAAGCGCTGGCACCGCTGGTTCAATCGCCATCATG
The DNA here is from genome assembly GCA_963732525.1 of uncultured Alphaproteobacteria bacterium. Lineage (GTDB taxonomy): Bacteria > Pseudomonadota > Alphaproteobacteria > Rhizobiales > Hyphomicrobiaceae > Hyphomicrobium_B. The sequence continues at coordinate 114,971 of CAVSZX010000009.1, read as the reverse complement.
ATCATCGCTGAAATAGCGCGCGGAGCGCTCCGCACTTACAAAGCGGCATAGCGGGAGGGAGGGTCGCGGTTCGCCGCGGCCCTCTTACTTGCGTGTCGGCGCCGCAACACTGTCGGTCAGGATGTGGCCGCCCGGCCCGAATTTAAGAAGCGATTAACGAGCGCTTCCTAATCTCCGTCGCGAACAATATTGCCTGGCGCGGTGGGGGTTATTTTATGAGCGGTCTCAAGTCGATTGCACTCGACGGCATATTCGCTCGCGGAATTCTGACCGAGGTCGACATACAAACTTTCCGCCGAATCTTTTACGAGGACGGCATCGTGTCGGCGGAAGAAGCCGAAATTCTATTCGAGCTCAACGCCCGCTGTCCGATCGTTCCGGCAAGCTGGTCAGCCTTTCTGATCGAGGCGATCACCGACTACGTCGTCTTCCAGGCGCAACCCCAGGGCTACGTCACAGCCGATAATGCCCACTGGCTGCTCGACCGCATCTCCGAACAGGGCAAAGTGCGGACCAAGCTGGAATTGGATCTCGTCGTCAACGTCTTGGAGCAGGCGCGCTGGGCACCCGTCAGTCTCGCCAAGTTCGCCCTCGAGCAAGTAAAACACGCCGTTCTGGCCGGATCGGGTCCATTGCGCCAGGCTAACGGCATCGCTCGTGGCACGATTGGCGAAGGTGAGGTCGATCTTCTGCGCCGCATCCTCTACGCCTTTAGCGGTCACGGCAATGTCGCCATCACACGCGATGAAGCCGACGTCCTTTTCGATATCGATGAAGCGGTCGAAGACGCAGCGCCCAATCCGGCCTGGACCGATTTGTTCGTCAAGGCAGTGGCCAACGTCATAATGGCGACTTCGGGCTATGCCGTGCCTTCGCGCGAAGAGGCGCTGCGCCAGGAGGCGTCCCTCGACGAACCACTGCAGAAGACGTCCATTCTCACCTTCCTGCTGTCGATGGTGCGCGCAAACCTCGCCTCCGTGAAAGACGCCTATCACGACCAGACGGCAGAGGAACGGGCGCTGGCACGCCTGGAGCACCAGAGGATCGAGATCATCACCAACGAGGCGATCACCGAATCCGAAGCCTCCTGGCTTGTCGGCCGGCTCGGCCGCGACGGTCGTCTCTCGCCTTCGGAGTCGGCGCTTGTGGCCTATCTGAAGCACGAAAGCCCCAAGATCCATCCGGTCCTTACCGAGGCGGTCGCGCGTCTCGGCCACGCCGCCTGATTGGTCTGCCGCGCCCGCTCTCAGCGAACTCCTCCCGTGTCAACGGCCGAGCTTCCCGGGCCAACCCAGACGTTTCCCCCCGCCGCAGGGCGCCGCCGCTACGTCGCACGGCCCATCGCTGTGCGGGATGTCGCGCTTCTGCGCGTCATTTTGGGTCGGATCGCGGTTTACGACGGTTGGCCGAGCCTCTAGAACGGCCTCAGGAAATCTGCCAAAAACAGCCCTTCGATCGACATATTCAATGCATGAGACTTTGGGGAAGGACCGCTCTCGCCCATGTTCAAGAAGATCCTGATCGCCAACCGCGGTGAAATCGCCTGCCGCGTCATCAAGACAGCGCGCAAGATGGGCATCAAGACTGTTGCCGTCTACTCTGACGCCGACCGCGACGCCCTGCATGTCGAGATGGCCGATGAAGCCTTGCATATCGGCCCCCCGCAGGCGGCACAGTCTTACCTCGTCATGGAAAAGATCGTCGAGGCCTGCAAGAAATCGGGCGCCGAAGCCGTCCACCCGGGCTATGGCTTCCTGTCTGAACGCCAAGCCTTCCCAACCGAACTTCAAAAGCACGGCATCGTCTTCATCGGCCCGAACGCCAGGGCAATAGCTGCCATGGGCGACAAGATCGAAAGCAAGAAGGCAGCTGCCGCAGCCAAAGTCTCGACCGTTCCCGGTTACATGGGCGAGATCAAGGATGCCGCACATGCCGTCAAAATCGCCGACGAGATCGGCTATCCGGTCATGATCAAGGCCTCGGCCGGCGGCGGCGGCAAGGGCATGCGAATAGCCTACAACAAGAAGGAAGCGGAGGAAGGCTTTGGGCTCGCCCGCTCGGAAGCCAAGTCGTCGTTCGGTGACGACCGCTGCTTCGTCGAGAAGTTCATCGAGAACCCGCGTCACATCGAAATCCAGGTGCTCGGCGACAAGCACGGCAATGTCGTCTATTTGGGCGAGCGCGAGTGCTCGATCCAGCGCCGCAACCAGAAGGTGCTCGAAGAAGCACCCTCGCCACTGCTCGATGAAAAGACGCGCCGCGCCATGGGCGAGCAGGCCGTCGCGCTCTCGAAGGCGGTTGGGTACGATTCCGCCGGCACGGTCGAATTCGTGGCCGGTCAGGACCGCTCGTTCTTTTTCCTCGAAATGAACACCCGCCTCCAGGTCGAGCATCCTGTGACCGAACTCATCACCGGGATCGACCTCGTCGAGCAGATGATCCGCGTCGCAGCCGGGGAAAAACTGCCTTTCAAGCAGTCCGATATCAAACTCAACGGTTGGGCCGTCGAGAGCCGCGTTTACGCCGAGGACCCCTTCCGCAATTTCCTGCCGTCCATCGGCCGGCTGGTGAAATACCGCCCGCCCGCCGAGAAAAGCGAGAGCGGTATCACCGTCCGCAACGACACGGGCGTGTTCGAGGGCGGCGAGATCTCGATGTACTACGATCCGATGATCGCCAAGCTGGTCACCCATGCGGCAACGCGCGACGCCGCGATCGACGCCCAGGCCGAAGCGCTCGACGCTTTCTACATCGACGGCATCCAGCACAACATTCCGTTCCTCGCGGCGGTCATGCAGAACCCGCGCTGGCGATCGGGCACACTTTCGACCGGCTTCATCAAGGAGGAGTTCCCGGAAGGCTTCAAGCCGTTGGAACCCAAGGGCAGGGAATTGCGTCTCCTCGCCGCGGTCGCATCCGTCATCGACTACCTCGGCAATGAACGCCGACGCGCCATAACGCATCAAATGACCGGCCAATCGGTCCGCTTCGCCAAACGCCGCGTCGTCAAGGTTGGTCCGGAGACCGTCTCACTCGAGGTCTCCGGCGATCCGCCCGGCCCTTACCTCGTCTCGATCCTCGATGCCGGGGGCAAGGCGACCGAAACTCTCGAGCTTGAAAGCGCCTGGTGGCCGGGCGACTCGGTCTGGAGCGGCCGGGTCGGCAATAGACCAGCCTCGGTTCTCGTTCGCCCGATTACCAACGGTGTCTCGCTCTCCTATCGGGGAATTCAGGAACTGGTCTACGTCTATACCGCGCGCGAAGCCGAGCTTGCGGCTTTGATGCCGCTCAAGGCGGCGGCCGACATGTCGAAGTACCTGCTCTGCCCGATGCCGGGCCTAGTGAAGGCCATCAATGTCGGCGAAGGGGCGGATGTGAAGGCAGGTGATGCGCTGGCCATCGTCGAAGCCATGAAGATGGAGAACATCCTGCGTGCCGAACGCGACGGCAAGGTGAAGAAAGTAGCTGCCAAGGCCGGCGATAGCCTCGCCGTCGATGCGGTGATCCTGGAATTTGCGTGAGGGTGGCCGGCTGACAGGCAGCAAGTGAGACATTCTAAGGATTTGTGAACCCAAGCGCGGCATTCTTCCGATCCTGACGCCTGTTCGAATTCGCAGGAGAGGGACCATGATGCTCGACATGACGGTTTTCGACTTCATCGACCCGCGTGGGCGTGCCGACCGCAGGGGACTCGCATTGCTTGCAGCCGTGTTCCTGGCGGCCGAGGTGCTCTATGCCGGCGTCTTTGCCTTGATCAGCCCCCTCGTCGGCGACGGCCCGCACACCGCTGGCTTGGTTATCCACAGCTTTGCCTTATGGGTCGCCATCGCGGGCACGGCGAAGCGACTGCACGACATGGGGCGCACGCTTTGGTGTTTTGCCGCTTTCATGGCGATCTGGCTCGTCTGGACGGCAGCCATTGCATTCGCAACGGTCTTCTGGCTCGGGCCCGACGCAGTCGCCCAGGACCTGAAGGGCCTGATGCTGGCATCGGCTCTTTCCATGCTGCCGGCGTTAGCGGCCCTGTGTTGGCTGCATTTCGCTCCGGGCGAAGTAGGGCCGAACCGGTTCGGCCCGGCACCGGACGTGTCCGGTTTCGCACATCCGCATCAAGACATCGCCACTCCGGCGGCGCGCTAACACCCGCACTTCAGGCGAATTTCTCGGCCTCATGACGGATTTCATCCAAGATCGACTCATAAGCTTCCTCATTGCGGGTCTCGGGGTAGACCATGCATACGGGATAGACGAACTTGCGTCCGCGCTTGGGCTGGCGCATGCGCCCACGTGAGACCAACGAGCGCACCATGCGGATGGGAAAATAGGCCGAACACTCGTTGGCAAGCAGATAATCGAGGCTCATCGGCCCGAGATCGAGGCTAACGGCCGGGTTGGCCAGTTCGGGGAAGGCGCCGGCGTGATCGGCCATGAATTCGGCCCCCCAATCGATCAGGACATAGTCGGCAGGCGTGCGTCGGCCACCTGCTTTTGCCGTCGAAACCAGCACGAATTCCTCGTCGAATAGGTGTTCGATCGTGAGGCCGGGGGGTACGGACGGCCGGTACAGGATGGCGACGTCGAGCGTCCCCTCGACGAGGCGCTGGGTGAGGCTCGACGACGAACCCGCCGTCGCGGTGATGGCGACATCGGGCATGGTCGTGCGCAGGCCGGAAGCCCATTTGAGCAAGAAAGCGCTCCAAAGACTCATCGGCGCCCCGACGGACAAGTGGTCGCGGTGCTTGTCGGCAAGGCTGACCTGGAGCTGCGCCTGCTGCCAGACGCGGACCATGGCGAGGGCATGTTTCTGAAACAATTCACCGGCCGCAGTGAGTTCGGCACCGGACTTCGACCGCTCGAATAGCGGCCGTCCCAACATGTCCTCGAGGCCTTTGATTCGCGCCGAAACCGTCGATTGCGTGACGTTCATCTTCCGCGCGGCATCGATGAAGCTGCCGGTTTCGGCGACCATGAGGAAGGTGCGAGCGAGATTGACGTCCATTTGTGAGTTGAGCTCTCGATGTGGTGTCGTTTCGACACAAATATCTATCTATCGAAAAAATCGATATCACCAACCATCAAATTTCGTTTGTGAACAAGCTTGAAATTCACCAGAGTGCTTTTCGTCTCGATGTCGAGTTCGAGTCGTGGCGCGAAAAGAAGCGCGCCTTATAATGGCACAACAGAAGGACTATATCAGATGGCTAAAGCTGCAAAGAAAGCCAAGAAGGCCCCGGCTAAGAAGGCGGCGAAGAAGAAGAAGTAATTTATTTCTGCCGCGATCAGGAAGGCTGTGATGACCGGAGTGGTGTTTACAGCTGGTACGATCGCAGCTCTTCTAATGACCTCGACCGCTTACGCGGTCACGATCACCAACCGAGACAACAAAGAGGTCAAACTCACCGTTGTCGAGGGAGATGCCAGACAGGCTCATGTCCTGTTACCAGGCAAGGTGCTCGAGGGGGTCTGTCAGAAGGGCTGTATTGTCCGCCTCAACGATACCGATGACGATGAGTACGAGCTGGAAGGCTCGGAAGCCGTTTCGGTCGAAGAGGGCTTTCTCTACTTCGACGGTGCCGATGGTGACGGCGCGCCGCAGGGCGGCAGCACCAAGCCTCCGGTACAAAAAAGATCGAAGTAGTTGAGATTGCGGCGGCAAATCGGGCGCCCGTTTCCTGGATGGGGAACGGGCGCCTTTCTTTTTTGTGCTTCAGAATGTTGAGTAGAGCCGGTCAGAGCGTTTGCAAGTACCGATTTCGGTCGAAAGCAAAACCCCGTCGGGAGGTTCGGCAAGGCGCCGTCGGCGGCCGGGATTAAACTTTAGAGCAGTCACCTAAGCCGATCGACCAAATTGCTACCCAATCTCGTAAAGCCCGCGGGACTCGCGAGAATGCGTGGGGATTGGAAACGGGATTGAGGCCACGCTGCTGCCGTCACTCGGGCGCTGCGACCCGCTCCACCGGTGAGAAGATTTCCTCGAACGCACCCCTCAGCGCAATGTCGGCATCGGCGAGACTGACCGGCAGGCCGAGGTCGGCGAGGCTGGTGACGCCGTGGTCCGAGATGCCGCAGGGGATGATGCCCTGGTAGTGCGACAGGTCGGGCTCGACGTTCAGACTGATGCCATGAGTCGTGACCCACCTCGAGACGCGCAGGCCGATAGCCGCGATCTTGTCTTCGTGGCCGTCGCCCTTTTCGGGCCGCTTGACCCAGATGCCGACGCGCCCTGGCCTGGCCTCGCCCCTTACGTTGAATGCTTGTAGGGCGCGGATTACCCAGCGTTCGAGGTCGCTGACGAGCGCGCGCACGTCGCCGCCGCGGCGCTTCAGGTCCAGCATGACATAGGCTACGCGTTGGCCGGGCCCGTGATAGGTGAACTGGCCGCCGCGTCCGGCATCGAATACGGGGAAACGATCGGGTTCGAGCAAGTCTTCGGTCCTGGCGCTGGTGCCGGCCGTGTAGAGGGCGGGATGCTCGAGAAGCCAAACGAGTTCCCGTGCACCCCCTTCGCGAATAGCCGTGGCGCGTTCGGCCATGATGGCAAGAGCGCGCGGATAGGAGACGGGCGCGTCGGAAATGGCCCAGTCGATGGTCGTGCGCGTGGTGTAAAGTGGCCCGGTCATAGCATCGATCCAAGTTCGTATGGTTCCACTACGACAGGCGCCGGCGATGTCAACGGCGGGCGCAGCGGCGCCGGCCCGATTGTAGCCTGCTTCGGCGGGGGGCGATGTCGCTGCCCGACGGGAAAGCGCGCGCCGGTTGTTGCAAAACTGGGCCTGCAAAATAAGGGGCGAAACTGCTGCTTGCGTTATCGAAAGGGCTCTGTTACCTGGGGCGACCTCCCCGGTCCGTCGTCCTAAAACGCGGTTTGGACCGGGATCGATACTGGGGTTCGACCTTGGGATCGAGACTAGGGATATAGTCCCTGGAAATGCGGTTGTGGCGGAATTGGTAGACGCACTACCTTGAGGTGGTAGCGCTGGAAACGGCGTGAAGGTTCGAGTCCTTTCAACCGCACCATATCCCGAATGATCACGCGGCCGGTCTTGAGAGTTTCTCTTGAGATCGCCAGCGCGTCGGGAGGACGCCGGCTTCGGCGCTATGCCCAGTTTGAGCGCCGGCCTGTTTTCGGCCCAAAAGTTCTCGGTGACCTTGTCTCAGCGCGCTCTCGCGTCCACCTTCGCCGGGCTTCGATTGGCCTGGACATCGGCCGACCAACCGCCCTCAAGGGCGGTTTGCGCTTCTGTCGCCTGTTCCATCGCCTCAGGTTCGACGAACACCGGCGGTGGCAAAGTGATGGGTGTGGCAACGCTCTTGGCCGATGACCTATCGGGTGGCGCCTGTTCCGCCGTTTCATCAGGAAATATCGGCGGGCCTGTTACGTCGTCGGTATTACCGGCGGCCGGGGTACGATCCACGGCTTCGTCACGAATGAAGCCAATGGTCTTTGCGGTAGATGTGGTGGTGTACGCATCTCTCGGTTTTGGCGATAGGTCGGCTGCTTTCGCCGGTTGTGGCTTCAGCGTCGGCAAACCGCTCCTCGGCGCCGGGCTGCCGAGCGGCTTTAATTTGGCCACGTTCTTCGCCTCGGGTTCGATTCGGTGGGCCAGGGACCTCACGGGACCCGTCGTGCCGTAGAACGGCGGCCTTGATGGCGATGTCTGCACAACCGACAGGGCCTTTTCGACCCGCGGCGTGTATTCCGCCATGAGTTCGTTGCGCAGCATCGCCGGCGTTCGCGCCACCATGTGTACGACCTTGTACCCGCGCAAAGCGAGGCCCTCGAGGATCGCGGGCAGGGCCTTGGCTGTCGTGCTCTTTATGTCGTGAAAGAGGATGATGCCGCGTCCCCGGCCCTCGATTTCGCGGAGCGTGCGCGTCGCGAGTTCGCCAGGGTCGTGGATGTAACTGTCGTTCGAGACCACATCGACCGTGAAGGTCACGAGACCCCGGCTCGCGGCATAATCGATAAGCGTGCGCGAGGCCGCGAGCCCGGGAAAGCGGAAAAATGGTGCTGCTTCGATGCCAGCCGCCGCAGAAACGGCGGCAACGCCGCGATCTATTTCGTCGCGGGCGATCTGAGGCGCCAGATGCGGCAGTTGGAACGGATGGGAGTAGGTGTGGCTGGCGAGCGTATGGCCGCGGGCGACCACGTCGCGGACCGTCGCCGGATAGGCCATGGCCATGCGGCCGACGGAAAAGAACGTGCCTTTGGTGCAGAACCGGTCGAGGGTGTCGAGTACGGACTTAGTAAGCCACGGCATCGGGCCGTCGTCGAATGTCAAAACGACTTCCTTGGGTCTGAGAAAACTCGGCTCTCGCGGCAACGAGGTCATCGAGCCGAAAAGTCGACCGCTCGTGGCGTCGATTGCCACGGTGCGCGAGACGCCGAGCGCGTTCTTGAGATCAGGGCAATCTCGCGGTCCGGCTGCGGCGCTCGCCCGTTAGACCTGTTGCCGCGACGACGAGTGCCGCGAACCGCAGGGCGGAGAGATGCCAGCGCCGAAGGGGCCAGTTTACATTCCGAACCATGTCCGCAGCGATGGGAGGATTCGGCTACATCTACAAGGGGGAGGCGGGGGCGGCGTTCGATTCGAGCCGGAAGCGAATCATCCCTGCACCACCTTATGATTCGGCAGAGCAGACCGCGTCGTGCAGATTGGCTAGGAACGATCGGCCGCGAAGGGTCAATTCTGGAATATATGCAACTGCCAGGGCAGATCCTCAGCCTGGCGATGGACCTGCTTCCTCGCCGGTGCCGGCTTCTTGGCCGCAGGCGCAGGTGGCGCGACGGTCTGCGACCAAGGCAGCACTTCGCCGTTGCTGTTCGTGCCGCCACCCGCCTCGGGTGCCGTGGTAGTCGCGGCCCCAGTCGTGGCGGCTGTCGTGCTCCCCGTGCTGATCTGGGCCGGTGCGGCAACAGGAGGCGCCTCAGAGCGAGGCGTACTTGCAACCGGGGAAGTTCTCGGGCGAGGTTCGCCCTGATGCTCGGGCGACATCGTCCACACCATCGAGCGGTCGGCGAGCGGCTTTGCCTGCAGTGCGTCGGCTTTTGCCTTCAAGGCCTTGGCCGCGCCGCCGTCGAATTCCGCGAGCGTGCCAGCCCCTTGCTTCGGTACCATATGAACGACCTTGTAGCCCTTGGCGTGCAGGGCACTGAGGAGCCGGCCAATCATGCCTGCCGTCGAGGGCTGGATGTCGTGCATCAAGATGATGCCTTTTCGCTCCCGCTCCAGGTCGTGCATGATCTTGTCGAAGACGAGGCTTGAATTACGGGTTTGGAAGTCCTTCGAATTGATATCGATGAAGAACGTCGCCGCATGACGCTGGCGCACGTAGCTCCTGATCATGCGATTGTCGCTCAAGTAGGGAAACCGGAAGAACGGTGCAATGGGCTTTCCGGCGGCCTTGGTGACGGCTGACAGCCCCATCTCGAACTCGCCGCGCGCCTTGAAATACTGCAGGGCCTTCAGGTTCTGGTGCGACCAGGTATGCGAGCCGACCGTATGCCCAGCAGCCATGATCTCTTTGACCAGTCCGGGGTCCGCCGCGGCCATGCGGCCAACCATGAAGAATGTCGCCTTCGTGCAATGGGCGGCGAGCGCCTTTAGCACGGGACGCGTGTAAGGTCGCAGTGGACCGTCGTCGAAGGTCAGCACGACTTCCTTGTCGTTGAGGAACGTTTCGCGGGGGTGGCCGCCGCCGAACACGGGGCCATCGGTAGCATCGATCTCGACGATGCGTTCGAGGCCCAAAACCTTGGGGTCGCTGGCACAGGCGTCAACGGCAGGTTCGGCAACGGGCTCGACGGCGCCTGCCGCATCCTGGGCTTCGGCAAGGCGTGGGTTCCCGAGCCCGATAGCCGCAATGGCCATGGACAGAACAGCGGCGGCAAGTCTCGTTCTTGCAGTCCCCATATTCCCCGCGTATGCGTCGTTACTGCTTCGCACCCCAAGACCACAAAACCAAATACGGTCGCTTCGTCAAGTCGGGCCGACAAGATCTCGAATCCTTGATAAGCACCTAGAACGACAATTTTGCGGCTGTGCTCAAAAGGCTGGGCAAAACAAGCATCTCGCTGTTGTTATTGAGAGACAATGATGTGCTCTTGCGGCCGTCATAGCGCGCAACGGCAGCAATTTGGCGCAGGGGGCATCGGGCGGGCGCACTTCGGCGGCCGAACACTGCCAATGAAACGTCATGCAGTGAAACCTCGAGCAGGGACACTTCTAGGGCATTGCCGTCGTGATGAGCGAGGAACGCGACCAGAAGACTGACGCCGATCAAGCCGAGCACGCCAGTGACGAACTGGTGCGCGCGGTTGCAGACGCGCTCGCCTGCAACGATGTGGCAGAAGCCCGCACTCTCGTCAGCGAGCTGAAGGCGCCCGACCTCGCGGACGTCATCGAAATCCTAGACCCCGACGAGCGGGTTGCGCTGATCCAGGCGCTGGGTCCGAATTTCGACTACGAGGTGCTGTCCGAGCTCGAGGAAAGCGTTCGCGACCAGCTCTCGGAAGCGCTGCCCAACGAGCTGCTCGCCAAAGCCGTCACCGCGCTCGAAACCGACGACGCGGCCTATGTCATCGAGAACCTCGAGGACAGCGACAAGGAGGAGATCCTCTCTCAGCTCCCTTCCAGCGATCGCGAGGCGTTGGAGCGCAACCTCGACTACCCGGAAGAGACGGCCGGCCGTCTCATGCAGTCGGACTTCGTGGCTGTGGCGCCGTTCTGGACCGTCGGCCACGTTATCGACCACATGCGCGAGACGGAGGACCTGCCCGAGCACTTTTCCGAGATTTTCGTCGTCGACCCGACGTATCGCGTGCTCGGGTCCCTCGACCTGTCGCGGCTCTTGCGCACGAAGCGCGAGGTCCAGGTCAGCGCCATCATGGATACCGAGCGCCACATGATGCTGGCGACGGCCGACCAGGAGGAAGTTGCCCGCCAGTTCGAGCGTTACGATTTGATGTCGGCGCCGGTCGTCGACGAGCACAACCGCCTCGTCGGCGTCGTGACCGTCGATGACGTGGTCGAGATCATCCAGGACGAGGCCGAAGAGGACATGAAGGCGCTGGCCGGCGTCGGCGATGAACGCCTGACGGATTCGGTCGTCAGCGTCGCCCGGCCGCGGTTTTGGTGGCTTCTCGTCAACCTCGGAACCGCCATACTGGCGTCGGCGGTGATCAGCCTGTTCGACGCCACGATCGAGAAGATGGTGGCGCTGGCCGTGCTGATGCCGATCGTGGCCTCGATGGGCGGCAATGCCGGAACACAGACGATGACGGTCGCCGTCCGGGCACTCGCCACCCGCGAACTGACGGCCGCCAACGTTGTCCGCGTCGTTTTCCGCGAGACGGCGGTCGGGCTCCTCAATGGCTTGGCGTTCGCCATCGTGATGGGGCTCATCGCCCTCTATTGGTTCGGCTCGAACCGGCTCGGCGCGGTGATCGGCGTGGCGATGATCGTCAATTTGCTTGCCGCGGCGTTGGCCGGCATTTTCATTCCCTTGGCACTGAACCGACTGAAATTCGATCCGGCGGTTTCCTCGACCGTATTCGTAACGACGGTCACGGATATCGTTGGGTTCTTCGCCTTTCTCGGGCTTGCCTCTATCTGGCTGATGTGAGGGTGCGCCGATGGCCGAAATTCATGTCCGATCACTGTCGCGAGCCGACGAGGGGGCATGGCGCCGCCTCTTTGACGATTACATCGCCTTTTACCGCGCCGAGGTCGCAGACGACGTGATCCGCTCGACGTTCGAACGGATATTGTCGCGTGCCGACGGCATGGCGGGCCTCGTCGCGATAAATGAAGCCAGCGAGGTCGTCGGCCTTGCGAACATCATATTCCACCGCTCCACTTGGTCCCAGACTTGGTACTGCTACCTCGAAGACCTTTACGTAGATCCAAATGCGCGCGGCGCCGGTGCAGGGCGGGCACTGATCGAGGCGGTCTATGAGGAAGCCGACAAGCGCCAGGTGACCAGGGTCTATTGGGTGACGGAGGCTGGTAACGCCGACCGCCAGGCGGCTCTACGATGGTCTCGCGGGGCTAACCGGGTTTGTGCAATATCGGCGGGGTGACTAAAGTTCGCGCGGCGTCAATCCCATTGGGCAGATGACGAAAAAATGACAATTGCGATGCGGCCGCAGTGGTCGCATAGGTGTTGGCGTAGAGGGTCCGCCGGCGAAAACTCGCGGACCAATCGGCAGGACGAACCATCATGGACGCCCCGGTGAAGAATGACCCGGCAAGTTCGGGTCCGGCGATTACGGGCCCGGTTGTCAAACATCTGCGCCAGATTCTGCTTTGGCCGGTGCATCTCCTGCCGCTCGACGACGACGCACCGATCCAGGACCATTTCGAGCAGCTCGCCAACTCCGGTCCCGGGAACCCCTGGTTCGAGATCGACGACGAATTTGGCGATCCGAGCGAATTCCAGGCCCGCCACTACAACGAATTCGTCACATTTCTTCCGCCGGCGCAGCGCTTCCTTTATGGCCAGGGTCTCGGCCGCCGCGTCGGCAAGGGCTACGGGGAAAGCCCGATCCGTGTTCTTCGCCGCAAAGACGTGGCGCGAGCCCGGGTCACGCTGGATCAGGGCGATGAACCCTTGATGTTGGAAATTGCCCACGTCGATCTCTATTTCTTCTTCGACATCGACGTCATCATGCTCGTGCCGGAGGTCTACTGCGACGACATTCCCCTGGCGACGTGCCCAGGAGCTGATGTTCCGGTTCGGCCGCGCTTATCCGGCCTACTGGGAGAAAAGCGGCCGCGGCGGCCATTGTCCCTGGAAAGTGGAGTGGCTGTCGCCCGAGGGCGAGGTTGTCGCCGTCTCAGACTACGAAAGACGCGAAAAATTCCTCGCCTTCGTTTGCCAGCATCGCGCTCCGATCACTGCGGCACACTGGGACGCGCTGCTGTCGCCGATCGTGCTTCATCACGCCGACAAAGCGGGGGCGCTGCGCTATCGACAGCTCGAATACTACCGGATGCCATACATGGCCTTTCTGGCCATGGCCGACGGCGAAGAACTCGATCGCTCCGATTATATCCGTTTGGCGCTGGGCAATGCCCCGGGCGACGAGGTGAGCCTGCCCTATTCGGAACAGTACCTGAAAGATTTCGAGAAAAGTTTCTGCTACGACCGCTACTTTCAGGGCGGCTCAAGTGAAGGTATCACGGGCGCGCGGTTCCTCGCAGGTGGCAACACGCTGATCGTTGTCGGGAGCGCGGACGACAATTTTTTATGGCGATGCCGAGCATGGACTGCTTGCGCGCTTCCGTCACCAGCACTTCCTGCTTGTTCCTGATCGCGCATTTCCAGAAGGCTGCGCTGCGCATGTTCTCCGACCGCTTGGTGTGGGCGGTAACGCGGCTCAATGTGCTCGATTCCAAGGCCAACCGCATCTTCCGCCGCGACATCAGCTTTGCGCACCAGAACTTCCTCAGATTCTCGCACCGCTACTGGCTGCATGAAATTTCCAACCAGGCGCAGACGCGCGAGCTGTTCGACATGACGCGGGCCAAGCTCAACGTCGATGCCCTCTACGCCGAGGTGCGCGACGAACTGCAGAGACATGGACCATTTCCTCGACCAGGAGGCGACGCGGCGGCAGAACGAGACGATCGTCCGGCTGACGGTCGTTACCATCCTCGGGCTTGTCGGCACCGTCACGACAGGCTTCCTCGGTATGAACCTGTTCGACCACACGTCTCTTGGTGCGGCGGAGAAATTCGCGACCTTCATGGCCGTCTTCGTCCCGACGATGTTGCTGACGCTTTACACGGTTATGAAGTCCTCGCGGCTTTCGGAATTCCTCGATGCGCTCGCCGACGAGGGACGAGCCTGGGTCAGCCGCTGGCGGGCGCTTCTCAGGGTCTGGTTCGGCAAGTGAATCGCTGCGGTCTAGCTCGACGGCGCGTCGAGCCTGCGCGTCAGGTTCTCGAATTCCTTGCGCAATTCGTCGTTCTTGAAGATCTGCTCGAAGCTCGGGGCCTCGAGCTGCTGGATCGCCTCGAACGAGGAGGCGCTTTCGCGCATCAGGTTGCGCAGCTGCACGCTCGCCTCGACCGTCTCATAGGTATTGTCGGCAATGCGCAGGTCATGCGTCGCTTTGATGCGCGCCTTGGCGATCTGCTCGCGCTGCTGACTGCAGATAGCGCCGGTAGGCCTTGGCGGCATCCTCGGCGACCTTCTGGCTCTCGCGGTTGGCCTCCAGCGCCCGCGTCTGGTCGGGACGGTTTTCCGCCTTCATGAGCTTCGCCGTCTTGGCCTTGGCCGGACTGTATGTCCGTCAGGATTGCATCGAGTTTCGGCATGTATTGCGTATCGATCTTGCGGATCGTCGAATCCTGCGCCTGCACCAGCATGGCGAAGAGCGCCGCGTGCATGGCGAAGTACTTGCGCGCCACGTTCATGTTGTCGCCGGTGACGCCGATGAGCTTTGCGAGCTGGCCGTCGATCATCTTGGCGGCATTGAACACTGCGACGAGGCGGACAAGATCGCCCGAAAGCACGCTATCGAGTAGCAGATCGACCTGATCGGCTTCGAGGCTCGACGCCGGCAGCCTTCGAGCGCGGCAGCGATCTCGGCCTTGGCGGCTGCTATCTGGGCCCTCTTGGCTTCGATGCGCTTGGCGTTTTCAGCAATCGCAGTCTCAAGCGAGGCCACCGTATCATTCAGAATTCCAGGCAGTGTCGCGTCTTTCGGAGCGGTAAGCTGCTTTTCCTTCAGCTTGGCACTCTGGTCCTCGAGGTCGCGGATGTTCTTTCGCATCCCTTCGACCTTCCTTTGCACGTCGACGACCGGGACATCGGTGACGACGGCGAGTGCTGCATCGAGCAGGTCGCGCACTTTTTGCTCGCGGTCCTCGCGCGTTTCCCGCCAAAAGGGCGGCAAAATGAAATCGTCCTTGCTGGGTAGCTTTGCGGCGTCGGTGCGGCTGTCGGCCGAATCCTTCAGAATGGCATCGACTGCCGCCATCAGGGCCTTGGCCTGCTCGAACTGAGCATCGCCGTCGCGCGGATCACTAGGAGGGTCCTTGAATGTGGTGTCCGCGTTCGCTGGGGTACCTCTGTTCGCCGGCGGAACCGCATTCTCGGCGGGTTGCGTCTCGGCCCCTGCAATGTGTGTCGGGTCCTTGCGAAGCAGTTCGCCGACGAGATCGCGGCGCGCGCTTTGGGCGTCGGCATGGCTCGCCGTGAAGACCAGCGCCACGCCGGTCAACAAGGCCGCTGCTATGATCCGGATTCGGTCTGCCATTGCTCACTCCCGCTGCCGCAATGGCACTGAAAATTCGGGCAAATCCGTGTCGCGATCGTCTCGGGATGGGACAAGTCGCTGCCCCGCGACTTAAGAAATGGCTCGCCGGTAGGCCTTGGCCACAATCTCGCGGAAGCGCTCGTCGAGCTGGCGGGCATCGTTGAGGACCAAAACGTCGGGGTAAGGTGCTGCCCCGCGCGCCGCTTCCGCCTTTCTCGTCCTGTCGCGCGTATCGCTGCCGAAGTCGCCGTAAAGGCGGATCTCCTTGGCATGCGGCAACAGAGCGGCGAACCGGTCTGGGCTCGCGAACAAGAGGAAGGGCGGCGCCAACGCGTGACGCGTGCCGGGAACGACCTCCTCGATTTCCCGCAAGACCAATTCGGCGAGTGGGCGCAGGCCCTTGGCGGCGGACAGCAACTTCATGACTTCGTCGCGATCGGCGCCGGAAGAATTTTCAATGTTTGCTGGGGACGGTTCGGGAGCTATCGAGGGCCGCGCCTCGACGACCTCGATGACCTGGCGAGGTTCAATTGAGGTTTCTGGTTCTCGTTCGGTGCTTTTCTCGCCCGGTAGAGGCAATTCTGACGTGGCACGCGGCTCACCCAGGGCACGCGGCTGCGGTATGGGTCTTGGGACCGCCGCCGGCGCAGTGTTGTCGTCGCCGTAGATGAGCTTGCCGCCGTTATGATGAATACGCTCGAGCCAGGAGGCCTTCGGAAATGCAAAGCCCTGTTGGCGAAGCCAGTCGATAATGGCGTTGCGGTTGTCCATGCCGCTCGCCGATATGGCGCTCATCCAGGTACCCAAATCGCAGCCCGTGTCGGCCGTCAGGGCTTCGACGAATTCGCGCTCCTTTTCCGCAAGGTCCTTGGCCATCGTGATTCCGGACCTCAAATCCAGCGGCGCGAACGCCGCTTGTAGTCGCGATAAGCATCGCCGAAGCGGGCTTCGAGATGGCGTTCCTCGGGAAGGATCTGCACAATCGTGACCAGCACGGCGAACACGACTGCGGCGGCGGCAAACCAGACGTTCTTGCTCAGTTCGGCCAATCCGAACAAGATCAGGACCTCGCCAAGATAAATCGGATTTCGAAAGCGGCTATAGGGTCCCGCGGTGACGAGCACGTCGCTGCCGCGATCCGGCCGCACCGTCGTCGCATGCCCGATCAGCGACCACACGCCCGCAACCGCCAGCGCAATACCGGCAATGCCCAGTCCCAGTCCAATCACTCGCGCCGGCGTGTCATCGATGCCGGGCCAGGCGAGAGGGGACGCCCGCCCGAGCCCGTAAGCCAGAAGCAGGGCCCCGACGAACAGCACCGGCGGCCAGGGAAACGCGCTGGCGCGCGCAAAGGCGGGCGTCTTTGGCCCCGAGGGGGCCGCATGTTCGGGCTGTAAACGGGGATCTGGCATGACGCGGCGCACTCTAGTCCCAATTGCGCCGTTGCGCACCTGGTCCGCCAACCGGCTTGTTTACGACTTATCGGGGTTTGGCCGGTGCGCCCGGCACCGCCGCCGATTTCGACATTGGCATTACGGTCGGCGCTGGCGGAACGTCACTCGAGGCGAGGGCCGCCGCAAGATTGAAGGAGCGGCAGTCCTTGGCCGCGAGTTCGCGGTTGTAGGCGTCGATCTGTGCCAGCTCGCGCGCGTGTTCTCCGTTCGGGTCGATGCCCGCCGAGGTGCCGCCGAAAACAGGTTTGCTCGCCGCCTGGAGCGTTCGGGAAAGTGCGGACGCCTGCGTCTGGCTGGCGTAAGTTCTCAGCTCCAGAATGCGGATCTGGATTTTGCCGGTCAGCCGCTTGCAGTCGAGACCCTTCTCTTGCGCGTTGAGCGTATATCCGCTTGCCGCCGTCGAAGACGTGGCTTCGCCGGCCGGAACGAACGACGCAGAAGGGCCCTCAACGCCATTGCTCGCGCAAGCTCCAAGAAGGGCCGTCGCAATGACTGCAAATATGACATGCCGCGCCGCGAGCATCAGGGGGTCCACGTCTCCACTCGAACGGCATTATACCGGCGCTTTGACGGCCGCATCGAGTCGTACCAGTGGCGGCGTGTACTATTCCTTACCGGGCGTTGCTCTGTTGCTCCGCTTGCCGCCTCCGGATATGCATGAATGATAAACTCCGGCGCCGGAGCGTGGCCCATGCGGCAGGGCGAGGACTCCAGGATTTGAAGGGATAATTGGCATGGCCCCTATTCGACAGCGCTTGCGCCGCCCTGTGGATAACTTGGCACGCGGCACCATTGCTGCCGTCCTTTCGACCCTTGGGCTGGCGGCCGCAAGCGCGGCAGAGGAGAGCCCGGCCGGGTACTCTTGCAAGTTCGAGAGCGGCTATTCCTGGAGCCACGATGGCGGGAAATTCTCGTCCAGCGCTCCCGCGGCCCTCGCCTTCGAGGTAACGGGCATCGATCTCGAGGGGCAATCGGCGACGCTGATGCAGGAGGGGAAAATGGCCGGCAAGCTGCGCGTCATCCGGGCGCTCAACGCCAACCACTTTCTGGAGGTGGCGAACGAGGGTTTCCTCAACTTGACGACGATCTATGATCTCGATAGCGCGAGCGGCTCCTATCCGGCCGTACACTCGCGGCATTTCGGTGTTCTCGGACAGCCCGTCTTTGCCCAGTACGCCGGACATTGCACGGCGAAGTGAGGCGTATGCACGGGACATTTCCCCGTCGATCGGCGCAGAGGTGATTGCCTCCGCCGCCGTCAGGGTCCACAATTGTCGCCATGGCTCTGCATCTGGTCAAACTCTGCGTTGGCGCCGCCTCGGTCGAAGACTTGGCCGAATGGCAGCATGGGCGCATGGCGCAATTGAAGGAGGCGGGGAAGCGGCCGCTTCCTTACCACACCACCTTTCAGAAGCCCAAACGCGGCGCCCAACTGCTCGACGGCGGTTCGCTCTACTGGGTCATGAAGGGCCTCATCACCGTGCGCCAGAAGCTCGTCGGCATCGAGGACGGACATAAGGACGACGGCTCGGCCTGCTGCCTGCTGATCCTGAACCCCATCCTCGTTCCAGTACGTCCCGTACCGCGCCGGGCCTTCCAGGGCTGGCGCTATCTTGCCGCCGAAGACGCGCCCGAGGACCTGAAGGGCGCCGCCAGCAACGGCATCGCCGCCATGCCGATGCGCATGCGCAAGGATCTTGCGGACCTCGGCCTCATTTGACTATTGAGGGGCCATGAAGCGCCCGCCTTTCACGCCAATTGTCCGCGCCCTGCCCAAGCTCGTGCCGTTCGTCGGCCCCGAGGCGATCGAGCGCGCCACGGGAACGCGCTTCAAGGCCCGCCTCGGAGCCAACGAGAGCGTCTTTGGCCCAAGCCCACAGGCAATTGCGGTGATGCGCGAGGCGGCGGCCGAGATCTGGAAATACGCGGATCCTGAGAACCATGACCTGCGGTCCGTCGCTCGTCGGCTTTTCACGGCACAAGTGTCGATAGCGTCGTCGTCGGCGAGGGCATCGATGGCCTGCTCGGCCTTACCTGCATGCTGTTCCTGGTCCCGGGCGACACGGTCGTCACCAGTGACGGCGCCTATCCGACCTTCAACTTCCACGTCCTCGCCCATGGTGGCCGTCTCGTCAAAGTCCCCATGCGCGACGACAAGGAGGATCTCGAGGCTTTGCTCGCAGCCTCCGTGCGCGAGAAGGCACGCATTCTCTACGTCTCCAATCCCAACAATCCGATGGGCTCGTGGTGGCCCGCCGCCGAGATCGGCCGTTTGATCGAGCGGCTCCCCGAGGGCATGCTCCTCGTGCTCGACGAAGCCTACTCTGATACCGCGCCCACCGGCACATTGCCGCCGCTCGATGTCGCCAATCCGCAGGTCATTCGCTACCGCACGTTTTCGAAGGCCTATGGCTTGGCCGGCGCCCGCATCGGCTATGCCTTGGGTAATGCCGACGTCATCGAGGCCTTCGACAAGGTGCGCAATCACTACGGCATCAACCGCGTCGGCCAGCTCGGGGCGCTTGCTGCGCTTCACGACCAGGTGTATCTCGCCGAGGCGGTTCAGCAGATTGCGCGCGCCCGCGACGAGATCGCCGGTATCGCCCAACTCAACGGTCTCTTGCCGCTTCCCTCCGCCACCAACTTCGTTGCCATCGACTGCGGCGTGGACGGCACCTTTGCCAAGGCCGTGCTCGAAGCTGTCCTCGCCCAGAGCGTCTTCATCCGCAAGCCTGGAATTGCCCCACTCGACCGCTGCATCCGCGTCAGTTGCGGCAGGCAAGCGGACTTGGCGCTGTTCGCGGAGGCTCTCCCCAAGGCGTTGGCGGAAGCTCGCGCACTCCGTCCGGCCGCACAATGAACGACGAAGGGAGCCAAAGCGCTGGCGCAACCGAGACGCTGCGGCTCGACGGCCGAACCCGTGTCTTTTCGCTGGCCGCCGTGATTCTGGCCGCCTTTGGCGTCGGCATCTCATTCGGCATCGCATTTCCGCTGACGTCGCTGACGCTCGAATCCTGGGGAACGGCGAAATGGCAGATCGGTATCGCGGGCGCCGCGCCGTCGCTGTCGGTCCTGCTTGCGTTGCCGTTCGTGCCGCGACTGGTGGCGCGCCTCGGGCTTGTCGCTGCGATCAGTATAGGCTGTCTCGGCGGCGCCTTGGGATTTGCTGCTCTTGCGTTCTTTCCCTCGGCCATATCGTGGATCGTCATCCGCTTCCTCATGAGCGCGGGACTGGCGCTGCCATGGCTCGCCGGCGAGACCTGGATCAATCTCGTCACTCACGAGGCGACGCGGGGCCGTGTCATCGCCTTCTACGCCATTTCGTTCTTCAGCGGCTATTCCGCAGGGCCGCTGATCCTCGATTGGGTTGGCATCGTCGGACCGGCACCGTTCATCGCCGGCGCGCTCGGCATGGGGCTCGCCGGTTTGCCGATCCTCGTCGCAGCCCGTCTCGCGCCGGACGTGTCGCAGGCCGGCAATTCGGGCTCGCTTTTCGCCGCGATGCGACTGGTGCCCATGGGCATGGCGGGCGGGTTCATCGGCGGATTTGCGGAAATGACCTATCTCTCGCTTCTTCCCAATGTCGCGCTGTCGGGCGGCCTCGATCTGTCCGGCGCGCTGCAGCTCACCAGCCTCATGACCATTGGCGGCGTGGTCCTCCAGTTTCCGATCGGCTGGCTCGCGGACAAGGCGGCGAAGCTCAATGTGACGATCGCCCTCGCATTGATTCTGGCGGCGCTGACGGCGGCGCTGCCGTTGGCGTTTGCCGACAGAGTGGCGGCAGACATCACCGCATTTCTGATCGGTGGCGCCATTCTCGGCTTCTACACGCTCGGACTCGCCATTATCGGCGAGGAAAGTTCGGTCGCCGAGCTGGCAACGGCCAACGCCGCCTTTCTCCTCATGTACCAAGCGGGCGCCATTCTTGGCCCCGCGTCGGCAGGGGCGGCCATGACGGCTTTGCCGGTCGGCGGCTTTATCGCCGTCGTTACGGCCTTCATGCTGAGTGCAGCGGCGGGCCTCGTCGTGGTGGCGACGCGGCAGCGCCAAGGCCGCTGACGGCGCGAGCAAACTTGCGCCTTTTCTCCGCCCCTTCGTCCTGCTTAAAGCACGAAGCGTTTCCTCCATCCTTTCGCGTCGAGGGCGCGTGGAATTCTGATGACGGCAAGTCGAACGGCAACAGGGGCAGCTCGCCTCATATCCCTCGCGCTCGCGGCGGCGGCGGCCCTCATGCTCGTCTACGCCGTGTATCTGGCGCGGCACGCTCTGTCGGTGATCTGGCACGGCGAGAACGTCGCGGGCGACGTTATCGAGATCGTCGCCGTTGTGGACGAAGGCGGGCGATTGACGGGCTATGCGCCGCGCGTCGGCTATAGCGACCGGCAAGGGCAGCGCTACACGTTCACGCCGCCGAATGTCGCCTACCCGCCCCTCTATGCGGCGGGCGACGCTGTCTCCGTCTACTACGATCGCGAGGACCCGACGCGCGCCGCGCTCGCGAGCTTCGCGACGTTCTGGCTCGTCCCGTTCCTCGCCGCGGGCGCGAGCGGGCTGCTCATGCTGCTGGCCGGCGTCTTGGCCGCCCCAGCGACCCCGCGCGCCGCCGCATTGCCGAAGGTGATGGACGAAGGCGTAACGCCGCCGCAGCCTCGCGATCAATCTCGAGTGCACTCTCAGGTTCGCTCTCAGGCTCGACCGATCCAGTTCCATCCCCTGAACCCCGTCGCCTACAAACATTACTTCGCGCATCTGGCGGCACCGGGCGGGACGGCAAAGGTGCAGATTACCGAAGCCGCGGCGGCGCTGCCCGAAGGCCGCATCCCGCTCGTGCTCTGCGAAGTCCTGGCGTCGATGGCGCACCTTGCCAAGGACGCCGGCGCGATTTCGCATATCGGCGAGCACATGCCGCATTTGAAGCAGGCGCGGGCCTTTGGCGCGGACGGCGGGCGCGGCCTCGCGTTCCTGTTCGAGGAGACGGGTTTCATCGTCATGCCGTCGGTTCTCGAAGCCGGGCCGTGGCGCTGGGCGCGTCATCTCATGAGTTTCAGGACCTCTGGCCGCAAGTTCGTGCCGGCGGAGACGGTGTGGGACGCGGCAGGGCGCCACCGCTCGCTGGCTCAGTGGTGGGACAAGCTGCGCGATGAAGTCGAAGCCTGGGTCGATGGCGAAGCCTTGAAGCGCGACCCGGCGCGGCCGTTCATTTTCGCCGGTCACGGCATCGGCGGCGGCCTGGCGATTCTGGCGGCTTACGAATTCAAGAAGCGCGGGCGCAATGTTGTCGCCGTGGTGACGTTTGGCGCGCCACAGCCGGGGGGGGCTAAATTCGTCGCGGAGTATCATCGCCTGGGACTCGACGAGCGGACCGTGAACCTCGTCTATCGTGCCGGCTCGCCGCTGATGGCCGCGTGGCCATTCCTCTATCGCAGCGCCGGCGCAGTTTGGCTGCTCGAACAGAGGCCGATGACAGGACGTGAAGCGGCTGGTGCCAGGAACGACAGCCACAAGAACGACGGGCAGGGGCTCGCGACCTTTGCCCTCGACGCGCTGCGCAAGGACGAGGCTGCGGATGCCGCCATGATGCGGCCGTTGCGCCGGCGCCTGCTTCTGGCGGCGCTGGCGTTTTTTTCCAAGCCGCGCGCCGCGATTTCGGCTCACGAATCGTCGCGTCACTACGCGCTCGTCCTCGACATCATGGCCTACCAGCGCCTGCGCGAGGTGATGGCGTCTGAGGGAACCGCGGAAGAACTCAAGGCCGCGGCCAAGGCGCTCGGCGATCACCTCGCTTACGTTCGCGGTTCGCGTCCCGAGGCGCAGCGAGCGCCGTTTGCCGCACTCGATCGTCTCCCGGTCACAGTCGCCGATGCCGCCGATCTCGAAGCGTTGCTTGCCTCGGCAGGCGATCATCTGGTGTGAAGGCCTGTTCACGGCCAGCGTTTCAAGCTTCCTGCGGCAAACGTCCATTCCGGCGTTACGAGATCGCCCACTGGCATCGCATACCAGGGAGAACCGTCGCCGTTGGCCAAGTTCTTCAGGACGTGCATGTCCTGCGCCGGCATGTAGCTTTGAATCAGCAAAAAGCGCTTGGCGGACGTCGTGACGTTGACTGCGACGTCGGCGACGAGGACGGCGTGGCCTGGAAATCCGCCCTTGATGAAAACGTCGCCGATCGCGAGGTCGCGCGGCTCGACGGACACGAGTTCTTTTTCCAGCGACGCGGTGCCGGCGTAGGAATAAATGAAATCCATGTACTTGCGGAAGTTCCAATAGCTCCTGTCGAGCTTGGCGATCCGTTTCCAAGTCTTGCCCGAGGCATTTGGACGTTCGCCATAGGCCCAGCGGGAAAACGGCACGCGCCCGCCTTCGGTGACGGTAAAGGCGATGTCGTCGTGCTTGCGGGCCGCGAACAGCCACTCGGCGCGCAGCCGCATCACCGCATCGGCGCATTGCTGCAGGTCGCGCGAACCGACGTCGATGTCGATGACGCCCGCGTGCACGTCCTGGCGCGCCTTCTCTGCCCCCGAATACAACATGACTTTGGCGCCGTCGGGCTTCAACGGCAGGCCGCGCAGCCAGGCCGCGAACGAGTCCGGCTGGACCGCTTGGCGGACAAATCCGGCGGGCGGCGGGAAGGCGCTTTCGAGGCTGCGAATCTGGCTTTGCGGCTCGCGCCATGGATAGGCGCCGACCGCCACGGCCGGATCCGGCGCTGCGGCAAGCGACAGCGCCAAGCTGAGAGCGGCCAGAAATCTCCGTCGCGCGTTCATGCTGCCGTTGGCGGAAATCGTGGGCGCTGGCATCGGGCCTCGTCATGGTTAACAGATTATTCGTTTCCCCCCGCTACCCTCGTGACGCGGCGGTTCCAGGGCAAACGCAGGGCACATGGAACGCGCGGCCCCATTTTTCCGGACGACTTCCATGATGCGCTCGGTCCTCAGCTTTGTTTCCATGCTCGCCATCGGCGCCATGACGCTGGCGGCGGTGGCGGTGCTTATTCCCTGGCTGCAGGGACGCGCGGCCGGAACTGCGCTGCCCCAGGCGGGTGACTTTCAGCTCGAAAGCGGTCTCGTCGGTCTCGCCATCGGCCTCGTTCTCGGCATCGTCAGCCGTTACAACTGGGGCGATATTCCCCGCCGCATGGTCAACTGGGTGCTCGTGCGCGAGCGGCAGTTTTTCTACTATGTCCTCATCATTGGCTGCATCGGCGTGCTGTTCTTCTATTGATCGATGCCTGAAGGCTCTTTGCTTGTGCGTGGCGACTCCCTTCCGGGAGCCTGCCGCCACGCACGGAATGCTCTTTGCTTGCGCGTTCCGACTCCGACTTCGCGGAGCCGGCCGGAACGCGCGGATGATGCAGCGCCACCGGAGGATTGTCATCCCGGGCGAGCCCTCTTGCGAGACCCGGGACCCGAACTCTCGCGCGATAAGTCTCCTGGGTCCCGGCACTCCGAAATTGCGCACGCGCAATTTTTCCGGCCGGGATGACAAACGATGGAATGCCCACGCGCCAACCGACTCTTTGCTTGTCGCTTGCAACTCTCGTTCCGGGCCTTCGCCACGCCGAAGCGGCTTCGGCCGCGCAGGCGGGAGCCGGCCGCAAGCGACGGACCAACGCGAACGGCGGCCGGCGCTCTTTTGTTGGCGCGTTCCGACTCCGACTCGACTTCGCGGAGCCGGCCGGAACGCGCGGGTGATGCAGCGCGACCGGAGGATTGTCATCCCGGGCGAGCCCTCTTGCGAGACCCGGGACCCAGGAACGCAGGCGAAGGAAGTGTACTGGGTCCCGGCTCTCCAAAATTGCGCACGCGCAATTTCTCCGGCCGGGATGACAAACGATGGAACGCGCACGCGCCAACCGACTCTTTGCTTGTCGCTTGCGGCTCTCGTTCCGGGCCTTCGCCACGCCGAAGCGGCTTCGGCCGCAGCGGGAGCCGGCCCGCTGCGCCAGCGCCTGCGCGGGAGGCGAGCGACGGACCAACGCGAACGGCGACCGGTGCTCTTTTGTTGGCGCGTTCCACTCCCGTTCCGGGAGCCGGCCGGTACGCGCGGGTGATGCAGCGCGACCGGAGGATTGTCATCCCGGGCGAGCCCACTTGCGAGACCCGGGACCCAGAACTCTCGCGCGATAAGTCTCCTGGGTCCCGGCTCTCCAAAATTGCGCACGCGCAATTCCTCCGGCCGGGATGACAAACGATGGAATGCCCACGCGCCAACCAACTCTTTGCTTGTCGCTTGCGACTCTCGTTCCTCGAGCCGGCCGCAAGCGACGGGCCAACGCGAACGGCGGCCGCATCATCCCACGCGCCTTGCGGCAGGCTCCCCAGAGGGGAGTCGCAAGGCGCAACGCCAACCGCCCGGCGCGAAACAGCCAACGCGAACGGCGGCCGGCTCCGCGAAGTCGGAGTCGCCGTGAGCAAAGCAATAAAGAGCGGACCGGCCGCGAGGGCCGCGAAAGAGCTCTTTAAAAAAAACGTGCGTCCCCTTTGACCGGTCCGCGGCAACGAAGTGTCAAGTCTCTGCGCCGCCACTTTAATAGGAGGCTGCTCTCCACGAGGGCGTCGCACCCCTCGCGGACGGCGGTTGCTTTAAGCACGCTGCGTACGTTGCGGGCGTGCAGTCCGTTGCCTCCGCTTCCGCTCGTGTGGCGTCCCGGCACGAGCGCTTCATGAAGCGGATGCGTGGAGTATCGGGGCGTGTGCACCCCCCGGGGATAACTTCTGTGAAGATTTATTTTCGGGTTGGTTAAAGACGGCAACAGCAAACCCGCCCGTCATCCTCGGTCGAGCGAGCCTGCGAGCAAAGGCCGGGGATCCAGCGCAAGACGCTTATCGCAATATCGATGTTGAGCCTTCGGCGCTCTTTATGCTGGTTCCCCAACCGGCGATGCGGCTTGAGGAGCCGCACGCGGGTTGAGGATGACGGGCGGGGGGCAGCAACGGGCCGGCGCAAGCGGCTGCCCCTCACTCCGACCCGCTCCCCATTGAGTGCAGAAATGGGGAGAGGGGAAATTCGAGCGCGACCGTGATCGCCGTGGCGCCCGTACTCGGCGTGGCGCCTAGCGCTCGGTGTGCACTTCCTTGAGCTTGTCGAGGCCGAGCATCTTCAGCGCCGCCTTCTCGTAGAAGGTCTCGCTCTGGCCACTACGGATCTTGTTCAGGAAATACTTTTCGAACGCGATCTTGGCGGCGTGGACCCATCGGCCGCTCGACGACCAGTTGACGTTGCGCGGCGGGATCTGCGGCTTGGCAATGAAGGCAATACCCTTGTCGCCGAAGTCGGCGAGACACATGGCGTTCAACGACGGCACGGCGAGCGCCTCTTCGCCCTTCATCAGGCTGGCGATGTTTTCAGCCGTCGCGGTGATCATGGATTCGATCATGAAGCCCGTCTTCGGCGTGCCGAGCGGAACCGCCGTCTTGCCGACGGGCGGGAGTGCAACGCAGACGCCGATGGCAAAGACGTTCTGGAACTTCGGGTTGCGCTGGTGCTTGTCGACAAGGACAAAGCCGCGCGGGTTGACGAGACCTTCGATGCCGCGTTGGGCCTCGACGCCGCGGAACGCCGGCAAAATCATGGAATAGACGAACGGCAATTCGTGCCGAGTTTTGACCGCGCCCGCGTCGTCGTGCTCATCGACAAGCATCTTGTCTCTTTCGACCTTGGCGATTTTTGCATTCGTAATCCACTTGATGTGGCGCTCGCGCATGGCGCTTTCGAGCAGGCTCTTGGTGTCGCCGACGCCGTCGAGGCCGAGGTGGCCGATGTAGGGTTCGGGCGTGACGAACGTCATCGGCACAGAATCGCGCATCTTGGCCTTGCGCAGCGCCGTATCGAGAATGAAGCCGAACTCGTAGGCCGGACCGAAACACGAGGCTCCTTGTGCCGCGCCGACGACGACGGGACCGCCGCTCTTGACCAACAGGTCCCAGTTGACTTTGGAGTTTGCGCTGTCGGCAACCTGGCAAATGGAATTCGTGAAGCCCTGTGGCCCCAGCCCTTCAATCTCGTCGAAGGCGAGGTCTGGGCCGGTGGCGATGACGAGATAGTCGTACTTGAGGAAACTGCCATCCATCATCTCGATTTCATTGTTCTCGGGATGGATGCGCCGCGCTCCCTCGGGACGAAATTCGATGCCGCGCCTGGCCATGACCGGGCGGAGATCCACGGTCAGCTCTTCCACACTGCGCCAGCCGACGGCGACCCACGGGCTCGAGGGCACGAAGGAATAGGTCGGCCCTTTGTTGACGACGGTGATGCTGTCGTCCTTGCCCTTGAGACGGTCGCGCATTTCGTAGGCCATGATCGTGCCGCCGAGCCCGGCGCCGAGTACAACAACATGAGCCATCGAGGGACGTCCTCCTAAGAAAATATGCCAGCCGGCGGGGTAGCTCTTTTGGGATGTTTGTATATTAGACGACGCTTATATTAGCGTTTTATAATTTTTTATAGTGGCAATTCGGCGCAACGCGTTCACGGAATCGCGCGCGGCCCCGCGCTGGACAAAAATAGAGCCTGCCGCCGTGCCCGATTGGCGACGCCGCAGACGCTTGCAGCCGTCGCCACTTGCGCCGCCCGATACGAAAATCGTCAATCGGGCCCGCGCAGTATTCGATTTTTCCTTTGCCGCTGCGGCAAGATCGCGTGTCGCGCCATTGCGTGTCTTCTGTGGATAACCGGCACGCCTGCTGCCCCTCGCCGAGGGAAGGCCCTATGGTCCGCCTGCTGTTGAGTTGCGGGAGACGGGTATGGGTCAAGGGTTCACTCTCGGCTGGCGACGTGCGCTTGCGATTGCAGTCTTGCTCGTGATGTCCGCCGCCGGTGCTGTCGCCGTCAAGGCCGACGGATTGCCCATTACGAAGCGCGCCGAGGCCGTTGCGCTCGTCCGCGCCACGCTTCTCCGGCTCAACGATGCCAACCTGACGGCCGATTACAAGCTTCTGCGCGCGACGGGGGCGCCGGACTTCCAGGCGCGCTTCAGCGAAGCCGAGCTGTCGGCGTTGTTTTCCAGTATGCGGGCGAAGGGGATCGATCTGACGCGCTTCGCCGCGCTCGAGCCGGCGATCGAAGCGGCCCGCTATCACACCGGCCAGAACGTCCTGCAGATTTCCGGCACGCTGAACGCGGGATCGGTCGAGACGCGCTTCGTGTTCAGCTACCAGAACCTCGACAACGGCTGGAAGCTCTACGGCTTGAACCTCGACTTCGTGCCGGCGGCCACGCTGGCCGGCGCGCAGATTTGAACTGTCGCGCCACCGGCCGGGTTTTCTGCAACGCTGCGGTCCTCACTCACACCGTTTCGAGCGCCACCACATCCTGCTCGCGGTCGAGCACCAGGAATTAATTCTTGACCACGCCCCAGGGCTCGATCGCCTTCAGGATCGCGGCCTTGTCGAGCGTGCCGCAGGTGTAGAAATCGAGCTGCACCAGTGCCGGGCGAGGTCTCGTCCCAGATGTGCACGGCGACGTGCGAAGTCTCGATGATGGCGACACCCGTCAGGCCGCGATTTCCGGCCTTGTCAACGAAGGCGACGTGGGGCCCTGAGAGCACGTTCATGCCCTGGCCCTCGATCAGCTTGCGCATCCAGTCGACGAGATAGGCGCGGTCGGCCTCCAGAGGCGGCGTCGCGACCTCGAAGCGGCCGATGAAATGGTGGTGTTTGATCATGGCATCCTCACTGCGGTTTCATGCGCTGCGTTTCGATATGGTTGGGGCTCAGTCGAGGCTCGCTTTGAAGCGAGCGCCGCCGGCCGTCAACCACCGGCCGTCACCCAAATGTCCTCAGGACGTGTCCTCCGGCAGCCACTTTTTTCACCGTGGCGAGTGTGCTCGTCGATGCGAAGCATTCGTTGCGACCAGCGTCGCACTGCCTGATTCAGATAATAGCATAAAAGAGAAACTTTGAGGGCTCCGGCTGTGCGGACCAGCAAAAAAGGCGGCCACGGGGGCCGCCTTTGGCGGTGTCTGACTCTCGGATCTGACACCGTTGCTCTATTCTCCGCTGGTGTCGGACCCGGATGTTTGCCCGCCTCAGGCGGGACGGGTCAGACACCAGTCCGCTTACACCGAATAGTACATGTCGTACTCGACCGGGTGCGGGGTCATCTCGTAGCGCATGTTCTCTTCCATGCGCAGCGCGATGTAGGCGTCGATCATGTCGTCGTTCATGACGCCGCCCGCTTTCATGAACTCGCGGTCCTTGTCGAGGCTGTCGAGAGCCTCGCGGAGCGAACCGGCAACCGTCGGGATCTTGGCGAGTTCGGCCGGCGGCAGGTCGTACAGGTTCTTGTCCATAGCCGGACCGGGATCGATCTTGTTCTGGATGCCATCCAAGCCGGCCATCAGCATCGAAGTGAATGCGAAGTACGGATTGGCGCCCGGATCCGGGAAGCGGACTTCGACGCGCTTTGCCTTCGGATTCGTGACGTGCGGGATACGGCACGACGCCGAGCGGTTGCGGGCCGAGTAGGCGAGCAGCACCGGCGCCTCATAGCCAGGCACCAGCCGCTTGTAGGAGTTCGTCAGCGGGTTGGTGAAGGCGTTGATGGACTTGGCGTGCTTCAGGATGCCGCCGATGTAGTAGAGGCACATCTGCGAAAGGTCGGCGTACTTGTCGCCGGCGAACATCGGCTTGCCGTCCTTCCAGATCGACTGGTGGACGTGCATGCCCGAGCCGTTGTCGCCGAAGATCGGCTTCGGCATGAATGTCGCCGTCTTGCCGTAGGCCTGCGCGACGTTGTGCACGACGTACTTATAGATCTGCATGTGGTCGGCCATGGTGATCATGGGGCCGAACTTGACGCCGAGCTCGTGCTGGGCGGCGGCGACCTCGTGGTGGTGCTTTTCGACGACGACGCCCATCTCGGCCATCACCGAAAGCATTTCCGAGCGGATGTCCTGGCAGCTGTCGATCGGCGGAACCGGGAAGTAGCCGCCCTTGACGCGCGGACGGTGGCCGAGGTTGCCCATCTCGAAATCGGTGCCGGTGTTCGACGGCAGCTCGTTGCTGTCGACTTTGAAGCCGACATTGTACATGTCGGTCGAGAACTTGACGTCGTCGAAGATGAAGAACTCGGCTTCCGGACCGAAGAAGACTTTGTCGCCGATGCCGAGCGACATCATGTAGGCTTCCGCCTTCTTGGCGATCGAACGCGGATCGCGCTCGTAGGCCTGGCCGGTCGAGGGCTCGAGCACGTCGCAGAAGATGCGCGACTGTCGTCTGCGCGAAGAACGGATCGACGTGCGCGCTCGACGCGTCCGGCATCAGCATCATGTCGGAGGCTTCGATCGACTTCCAGCCGGCGATCGATGAACCGTCGAAGGCGTAGCCGTCCTTGAACATGTCTTCGTCAACGCAGGCGACGTCGGCGGTGACGTGCTGCATCTTGCCCTTGGTGTCCGTGAACCTGAGGTCGACGAACTTTGCATCCTTGTCCTTGATGAACTTCAGGACGTCACTTGCGCTCTTCATAGACACTCCCCTGACTAGATTGTGGTAGACTGGGCGTTAGTAGACTGGTGGAGATCGGGATTTGAGTTTCAGCTTGTTCGGCGTGACCACGCCTAATGATGCCGGCGGCCCATTGCCAAGCCCAAATCTTGGGCATGGCTTGGCTATTGTTCACGCGGTTAGATTGCGTCGCGCCCGGATTCCCCAGTGCGGATGCGGATAGCGTCCTCGATCGACGAGATGAAGATCTTGCCGTCGCCGATACGGCCGGTCTTCGCGGCCTTTTGAATGGCCTCGACCGCCTTGTCCAGCATGTCGTCGCCGAGCACGACTTCGATTTTAACCTTCGGCAGGAAATCGACGACGTATTCGGCGCCGCGGTAAAGTTCGGTGTGGCCCTTCTGGCGGCCGAAACCTTTGGCCTCGATCACCGTGATGCCCTGCAAGCCGATTTCCTGCAGCGCTTCTTTCACTTCATCGAGCTTGAACGGCTTTATGATCGCTTCAATTTTTTTCATTTCGCCCCTTGTGAGTGGTCAGAGCTTGTTTCTTTGGTCCCTGCCGGTGGTCTCGCGAGTGTTAGCAGGCGCCGTGCCAGACCGGAAAGGCAGGAATATCCGACTTGTTTACAATATGTTAGTGATTGGTTTCCGCGTCTGCCGGGCTTCGGCCAGCCAGAAACAAGCCTAAGAATTTGTGCATCATGGCCATAAATTGGGCAGCAACGCTGTCTGATTTATTGGCAGAGCGCCAATCAACCGTGCCCGCGCGCAGTGACGTCAATTTGGCGGTCATGTTGATCCCTTCCGGTTGCGGACGGCCGAACGGCGGGGCAGCGTCATTGTCATCGATTGCGAAAGCGGCTGTGGCAGCGGCAATCGCGACGCGCCTGCGCGAACGCAATCCGTATGGGCTGCGAAATGGATACCGTTGAACCATGCACGAACTCCTGACCTGCGAAGAAATGGCTGAGGCCGACCGGCGCGCGGTGGCCTTGGGCGTGCCGTCGCTCACGCTGATGGAGAATGCGGGGCGCGCGGTGGCGGACGAAGCGGCGAAAATGGTTCCCGCTGGTGCGAAGATCGCGGTGCTGTGCGGTCCCGGCAACAACGGCGGCGATGGCTTCGTCGCCGCGCGCTATCTGAAAGAACGCGGCTATGATGTGCGCGTCGCCTGTCTCGTGCCGGTCGAGCAGTTGAAGGGCGATGCGGCGGAGATGGCAAGCGGCGCGCACGCTTTGTCGGTTGGGACGGCTACGCCCGGCGACGTGGGCGACGTTGATCTGGTTATTGATGCGCTGTTTGGTGCGGGCCTGTCACGATCACTCGGCGGCAGCGCCGCTGAGATCATTGAAGCCATGAACGCCCGCGGCCACTCGGTCCTCTCGGTCGATGTGCCGAGCGGCCTCGACGGGAACACAGGCGCTTCGCTCGGCAAATGCGTCGTCGAAGCCGATCGCACCATCACCTTCTTCCGCAAAAAGCCCGGACATCTCCTGATGCCCGGCCGTGCGCTTTGCGGGCGCACGGTCGTCGCCGATATCGGGATTCCCGAGAACGTGCTTGCCTCCCCCCTCGAGGGGGAGGTGTCGCGCAGCGACGGAGGGGGGGCGGCTGCGGTGCCCATACCCCCCACCGGCCCTTCGGGCCACCTCCCCCTCAAGGGGGGAGGGAAACTTTCAAACATCTTCGAAAACATGCCCACGCTCTGGCTCACACAATTCCCCTGGCCCCGCCTCGGATCCCACAAATACACGCGCGGCCATGCGCTTGTTGTCTCCGGCCCTGCATTTCAAACCGGGGCGGCGCGGCTTTCCGCGCGCGGCGCCTTGCGTATCGGCGCGGGGCTCGTCACCGTCGCCTCGCCGCCCTCCGCGCTGCTCGAAAACGCCGCGCATCTCACCGCCATCATGCTGAAGCCGTTCGGCGACGCGCGCGACCTTGCCGAAATTCTCGAAGACAAGCGCAAGAACGCGGTGCTCATCGGACCGGGCGCTGGCGTTGGCGATGACACGCGTGATGTTGTTCTCGCCGCTTTAAACTCCGGCGCCGCCTGCGTACTCGATGCCGACGCGCTGACCTCGTTCGCGACGCCGCCCATGAATGATGAGGGCGCGGCCGTGCCATTCGGCTTCACAGGTGCTGCCGTTTCGCGTGTTGTGAGCCCCGAGCTGCTTTTCGAGGCGATCAAGACTCCCTCTCCCCTTGGGGAGAGGGTTGGGGTGAGGGGGTGGACACCGTCCAATACTGAAATGTCCGCCCCCTCGTCCCCCCTTCGGGGGACCTTCTCCCCAAGGGGAGAAGGGAGAAGCGCGCCACCGTCATGACCCCGCACGAGGGCGAGTTTGCGCGGCTCTTTTCGAATGTCACGCCGCTCGGATCGTCGAAGCTCGATCGTGCGCGGGCCGCTGCGAAGCTCTCCGGGGCCGTCATCGTCCTCAAAGGCCCCGATACGGTGATTGCGCGTCCTGATGGTTTCGCCGCCATCAACGCCAACGCCCCGCCTTATCTCGCCAGCGCCGGCTCGGGCGACGTGCTCGCTGGGTTCATCGCAGGTTTGCTCGCGCAAGGCATGCCGGCGTTCGAGGCCGCGTGCGCCGCCGTCTGGCTGCACGGCGAATGTGCGAAGACTTTCGGCCCCGGCCTCATCGCCGAAGACTTGCCCGAGGTGCTGCCGAAGGCCCTCGCCGAGCTCTCGCAGACGGCGAAGTCGTAACGCTCTATCGAGCCCAGGGAAAAAAGTCCCGTTAGTCTCCCGCGAAACAGCGTCACGCCTGCGCTTGGGTACCATCAATGGGGCCTCTTCGCTGACAAAGGTTCTGCGTGCAGCGGTACAACCGCAATTAGGATTTCAAACATGGAAACGAAAGCGATTCACGTTCGGCTGCCATCGGGCACATCGTCAAGCTCGTCCGCTTTGCGATTGCGTGCACCTTGGGCCTGGCGGTGTTGCTCTTGGTCGCGGATTTTCTCGGGCGGGGATGGAACGACGGCGCCATACGGTATTTGTCGGAGAACGATGTTGACGGCGATTGTTTATGCAATCACCGGCGAAATCATCGCGGCCATCGCGGCGGCTACAGGCCTGATGCTTTGGAAGTCATAGGCGCAGAGGTCGTATTTTTTTCACCAAACGATGGGAAGAGCCGCGCGAATCGTCTCCCGCGCCCACGCGTTGCTCGCTGGAGCCCTCGCGCTTCAAACGCTCGCGCGCGGCGCAGTCAATGCGAGTGAGCGCCTTCGGGATGCGGTGTTTTCCGTGCATCTTCGAGCACTGCACCGGATCAATCGCGGGGGCAGCGCCAACGCCGCGCTGAGCCCCGTGTTCTTGACGTAGGGTCCCCAGCAACTCGTCATGTCCTTTTTCTGGCAGGCGTACATCCGGTCCTTGTTTGTGTTGAAAGTCGCATAGCCGACCGCCGCGTCGCCGACGGGGGGCTTGCGGCCGGCGCAATCCGGCAGGTCATTGGTCCACCGAATTGTGTCGGTCAATTTGTAGAAACCTTGCCCGTCGGGCTTGGCGGAAATCGTGAAGACCGCGCGCAGCTTTTGCGGGCCCGCCGTCACCAGGCGCGTGCCGTCGGCGCGGAATTCAACATCCTCGGCGCATTCGCCGCCGAACAGCTCGAGATGCCAGCGGCCGAGAACGGGATGGGTGGCGGCGATCGGCGCTTCGGCGCGCGCCTGAAGTCTCTGTGCAGCCGCGTTTGTCGCGGTCGTGGCCGCCAGCAGCGCCATGGCGCCAACGATCGCAACGAAGTGACGACGCACGTCTGCCTCCAGCTTTGAGGGCCGTTCGGCGGCGAGACTATCCGGATCGCGTGCAATCGCAACCTTGAGACGGAGCCTCGGCGTCAAGGCAGCGCCGCACGCGGCTCGAGGATGACGGGTGATTGCGGACAATGTCCGGCCCCCGCAACCGCATTACCCGAATGAACGTGGGTCGATCAGGCTCGCGGACGCCGCGCGCTCGACGTCTTTTTCGCCGGTGACTTAGGGCTTTCGCTCCCGCCCTTGAGCACGGCGACGATCGCCATGGCGTGACCGCGCCCGAGATCGAAATCCGCCATCAGCCAATCGACGATTCTGCCCGGCCTTGACGCCTTTCTTGAGGGTGCCGCCTGCGACAAAGCCCTTCGTCTCGGCCATGCGCTGGAAGTCCGCGGGCGACTTGCCCGTCTTGGCCTGGATGTTGTCGATGTAGGCTTGGAAGGTCATGGCGGTATCCTCTCGACCCTTGCTTTCCTCGGCACTTGCGCGTTCACCACTGCCGCAACGAACTCGGCTTCGTCCGCGCCCGGCCAGGGCGGCATGGTAACGCCGATGGCTTCGAGCGGTTCCATGCCGGTCGAGCGGAACTGAAACGACGTGCCGGCGAGAATGGAGAGCGACACTCCGGGCGAAACCGGCGTGACCTCTTCATGTGTCCCGTTCGAGCGCCACATCTCCCCTTCTCCGCGCACGAAATACCAGAGTTCCTCGACCGATCTGTGGCGCACGGCTATCGAGACGAGCCCGGGCTCGAGCGAAAAGCGCGCCATGCTGCCGCGCGGGGAGCTGGCGAGGATGTCCACCCTCGAGCCATCCGGCGCGGTGACGGTCTGCGACTTCGGCGAGAGATACGGTCATGAATGGCGTTGTCATCTTCAGCTCCGCACCTTCGCCAATTGCCCTACGATGTTGCGCGCCTTTTCGTGTCTGGATCGCGCGACGTGTGGAAGCAGCGCGATGATCTCGACGAAGTCCTCGTGAACAAGATAAACGATCAGCAAAGGGTACTTCCCAACGACGCGCTCCGGCATCCGGTTGCTGCATCGAGGCGGCCGGCGTGCGGAAATTCACCGATGCTGGCAATAGTCAACTCTAAGCGCGCCGCGACATTGGCGGCGCCTGCCGGGCTGAACTGATGAATGTATTCAAGCAGGCTTTCAAGATCGCCGCGCGCGTCCCGCGTCCAAACGAG
Organism: uncultured Alphaproteobacteria bacterium; assembly: GCA_963732525.1. Taxonomy (GTDB): domain Bacteria; phylum Pseudomonadota; class Alphaproteobacteria; order Rhizobiales; family Hyphomicrobiaceae; genus Hyphomicrobium_B. Next base: position 79,842 of record CAVSZX010000009.1, on the reverse strand, counting down.
TCTCATTCCAGTGCTCACGTCCCGGAACGATAGCGCTGCATAATTTCGCTGATGTCACTGTCATCGGCTACATGCTCTCGGGATGAGCTGAGCCTGCGCTGGACTTCGGCGCGTTGCGCCGGAGTGAGCCTCGATGACGTGAGTTCCGACACGCGTTCTTCCAATTCTGCGACGATCAGTTCCTGGCTTTCGGAGGGCAGGGACTGCACGCGCGCGAGAATATTCGTCAATCTATCAGATGTTCTGTCAGACATGGCCAAGTCCTCGATTGGTATGTCCTGCTTAGCACCCCAAGGCGTCTATTTCTATCCCCGCCCCGCCAGCTTCATCTCGTCGTCCGCGGTGAGAAAGGCCTTCACCTCCGCCGTCATGGCAGGGCTTGTCGCAACCGTGCCCATCTCCTCCATCAGCCGCGCGATTGCCACGAACTCTTTCGTCGCGCGATTGTAGAGCCCGCCTTTGAACAGCGCGCGAGCCGCGACGTGGCCGTCATGGCGGCCGCCGACGAACTTGAAGACCTGCTCCATGACGACGCGCGTCTCGTCCCAGTAGAGCAAACGCGTCTCGATGCGGAACTTCTGGAACAGACGCATCTCGCGGCGGAAGCGGACGGCAATGGCGTTGGCGATCGGCGTCCACTTATGGCTTGCAGCGCCGCGCGATAAAGCCCGGTGCGCACCATGAGGTCGGTGCGGCCCAAGTCCATCAGCGTCAGATAGCGGCCGTTGTTCATGTGGCCGACGGCGTCGAGGTCGTGAAACCAGACGCGGAAGTCGAGGCGTGAGACGCCCGCCGGCATGGGGATGCTTCCGCGCCAGCGTGAACTCACGATCAGCCACAACAGCCTGAGCCAGAGGTTCATGGGCGCGATGTCCTCGTTGCTGGTATTGCCGCTTGGTGCCGCTATTTGGCCGTCTTTACCTATACGTCAATTTTTGGCGATTTGAAAACCCTCGCAAATTCGGCCGCCGAAGATGCCACAATGTTTGACTAGCGTTGGCGTTTGAACGAGGTTTCAGGCGAATCGGGGGGCGGCAGACCTAAGCCGCTTCCCCGCGATTGTGATCCCGTTTCCGAGGCTCAATGCAGAAGCGTGTTTCAATTTCGCTGTTCGTGACCGCCCTGGCCGCGCTCCTCGCGGGGGCGTTGACGGGGATCGCAGGCGCACAGCAAAAGGCAGCGCCCGAAGCAGCGCCGGCCAATGCCGCTCCCGCGCCGGTTCCATCGGCACGCCCGCCCGCGGGGCAAGCCCCCACCGCACAGGCGCCCGCCGCTCAGGCACCTGCTTCGCCCGCGGCGCAAGGGTCGCAGCAACCCGCCGAAGCGGCGCCCGCGGGTTCCAAGCTCGAGGAGGGGGCGCAGTATCTGGCGCGCGGCAACGCCGCCGAAGCCATCGCCGCCTATACCGAAGCGCTGAAAGACACCGGCCTCGCCAACGACCGCCGCGCCACGATTCTGAACGATCGCGCCGTCGCCTACGCCAAGACGGGGCAGACCAAGCTGGCGCTCGAAGATTTCAACAAGGCCGTTCAGCTCTTTTCCGAATATCCGGCGGCCTACAACAATCGCGGCAACCTGCTCATCGCGCTCGGACAGTTCGAGGAGGCGATCAAGGACTTCGACCGCGCCATCCTGCTGGCGCCGGGCTATGCCGCCGCCTATTCCAACCGCGCCAACGCCAAGCTGAAGCTCGGCCACACCGGCGAAGCGTTACGCGATTTCACCAAGGCGATCGAACTGATGCCGCAAGCCGCCGCGCCCTTGTCCGGCCGCGGCCTCGCGCATCTCGCCGCCGGCAAGCCGCACGCCGCGATCCGCGATTTCTCGCGCGCCGTCAACGCCGATGCCCGCTTCGCCTCCGCCTATCGCAATCGGGCCGAAGCGCGCCTCGACGTCGGCCAGAAGGACGAAGCGATCGAGGATCTCTCGCGCGCCGCCGCCTTCGACGTCAACAATGCCGAACTCTACATCGTGCGCGGCTACGCCTATCTCAACGCCGGCAATACCGCTCCGCCATCAAGGATTTCTCACGCGCCATCGAACTCGACGCGCAATCCGGCAAGGCCTACGAGGCCCGCGGCCTCGCCAATGGCGTGGCGGAAGCCTACGAGGAAGCCTACGCCGATCTCAACCGCGCCATCGAGCTCGATCCGCGCTCGGCCATCGCCTTCGCCTTCCGCGCCTACGTCTACAAGCAGAACCAGCAGATCGACGTGGCGCAGAAGGACGTCGAGACGGCCTTGAAGCTCGATTCGAGCCGCGCCGAGGTGCAGTGGGCGTTCGGCGAAATCGAAGAAGCGCGCGGGCGTGCCGACACGGCCATTTCCGCCATGCGCAAGGCGATCAGCCTGAACCCCGGCTGGAAACTCGCCGAGGACGGTTTGAAGCGCCTCGGCGCCGGTGACGATTTCAGCGAGGACCAGGCGGTCGCCGGCGCCGGCGTCGCCAACTGGCGCGTCGTCGCCCGCCAGAACGCCTACTGCGGCCTTGAACGACGATTTTCCGTCGTTGCGCATCCCGCTCGAGATGATGGGCGAGGGACAGCCGAAACTGCTCGAGTGGGAGCTGAAGAAGGCCCCCTACAAAGGCTATGGCGTGCTGCGCTTTTCCGCCGGCAAGGTCATCGGCAAGAACGGCCCCGAAGACACCGAGCAGGCGGCGATCGTCGATATCGAGAACGCCAAGGTCGTCGCCGTCCAGCCGCAGCGGCTCGGCCAGCGCGTCGCCAATTGGACCTGGGAAGGCGACCGCGTGCAGGTCGCCAGCGTCGATGGCGTGACCGACGAGTTCACGCTGAGGGCCGGGGCAGCCCCCGCGCCGAAGGCGCAGCTGCCCGTCACCGCGCCGGCAGAAGAAATATGCCTCGCCTTCGGGACAGGGCGGCGGCCCTGGACGTCGTGGAACGATCCGCTCGGACTGCAACGTGCCGAACGGCGCGAGCAGCGCAAGCAGGCCGCCAAGCGCAGCTATCCAAAGCCCAAGAGCATCTTCGATCTGCTGTTCAATTAGAGCGTGCTCGCCGTATCCCGATTGAAGACACTGGCGTTTCCCCTGCTATTCGCGCGAGGTTGACGGCTTGAAGGCGTGACGCGAGGGAAAACGAGCGCCGCAAGCTTTGCTTGCAATTGGTTGGTATTGGCGCAGTTTCGTCTCGCCGCACGTCGTCTGTGAACTATTTTCTGTTCAGCGCCGTTTTACTTCGTCGCGCGGCGGAAAATCCTTGCCTCGGTGCATAGCGGGCGTTTGGCACCTCGAGAATAGGATTTTCCGCTGCCACTTCGTTTAACGGTAGAAATGTCATCCCGCCCCGTCGTCCACTGGTTCCGCAACGACCTCCGTCTTGCGGGCAACGCCGCGCTCAGCGCCGCGGCGGCATCCGGCGCGCCGGTGATCCTCGTCTATATCCTCGACGATGTGACGCCGGGCCAATGGAAGCTGGGCGGCGCCTCGCGCTGGTGGCTCGACGGCAGCCTGGCGGCGCTGGCGCGATGATATCGAGAAACGCGGCAACCGGCTGATCCTGCTCGCCGGCGATACGCGCGAAATGCTCCCGCGTCTGGTCAAGGACACCGGGGCCACGGGCAGTCTATTTCTCACGCTGCTATGAGCCGTTTGCGGTCGCGCTCGAAAACGATTTGAAATCCGCCTTCGATGCGGCAGGCGTCGGCGTCAAGCGCTTCGGCGGCGCGCTGTTGAAGGAGCCCGAAGACATCCGCACCAAATCGGGCGACGTCTACAAGGTCTACACGCCGTTCTGGCGGGCGCTGTCGCGAAGGGTTGAAGATTTCCCCGCCGCGCGCCGCTCCGCGCACCATTCCCGCGCCGGCGCGCTTCCCCAAGGGGCTCGCGCGCAAGGCGCTGCAGCTGTTGCCGCAAAAGCCGGATTGGGCTTCGGGACTAAGAGCAGCGTGGCAACCGGGCGAAGCCGGCGCGCTGGCCCGTCTCGACGACTTTCTGGACGACGCGCTGCAAAACTATGCCGAAGACCGCAACCGCCCCGATCTTGCCGGCACGTCGCGGCTTTCCCCGCATCTGCACTTCGGCGAAATCACGCCGGCGCTGTGCTGGCATCGGGCGTCGGCAAGCGGCGGCGCGCCAGCCCGGCGCCGACAAGGGCTACGAAACATTTCTCAAGGAACTCGTGTGGCGGGAATTCTCCTACACGCTGCTCTTCCATTGGCCGACGCTGCCCGAAAAGCCGTTCAGAAGCCGAGTTCGCGGCCTTTCCCTGGAAGGACGACCGCCGCCATCTTCAAGGCCTGGACGCGCGGCATGACCGGCTACCCCATCGTCGATGCCGGCATGCGCGAACTCTGGCAGACCGGCAACATGCACAACCGCGTGCGCATGATCGCCGCCTCGTTCCTGATCAAGGATCTTCTCATTCCCTGGCAGGCGGGGGAGGCGTGGTTCTGGGATACGCTCGTCGATGCCGATCTCGCCAACAATGCCGCGAGCTGGCAGTGGGTCGCGGGTTCGGGCGCGGATGCGGCGCCCTACTTCCGCATTTTCAATCCGACGTGCGCAGGGCGTCAAGTTCGATCCCGACGGCGCCTACGTCCGCCGCTACGTGCCCGAACTCGCGCGCCTGCCGAACGACGCATATTCACGCGCCCGGGCAGGCGCCGAGCAGACATTCTTCAGTGCCGCGGGTATTGCTCTCGGCAAGGATTATCCGCGGCCGATCGTCGATCACGCTTCTGCCCGCACGCGCGCGCTCGAGGCCTACGGCGCCGTCAAGCGTGCGCGAGAACTAGATTTTCAACGCAGCGAAATTTGAGTTTCTACTTCGACCTTGGTGCCTTGCGCGGCGCCAGATTTTTGGTCATGCTTGAAGCGCATACGGGATCGGGTTCGCAGTTGGTATCAGCGTGGCAGAACGCGTTGCAGCCCGCGCATCTGGAGAGCCGTTGCGTCATGTGGGGTTCAGTTCGAGGGAGTTTATCGACTTGAGGGGCAATGTTCTGGGCCGCGTTGGCCCTTCTGATCGTGTCTTGGCGTCGCCCGAGGCGGCGCGGGCCGATGTCAAAGTCGATGTCGATGTCGCTTCGCAAACGATGGACGTCTACGTCAACGGCCGCCTGCGTCACAGCTGGCGCGTTTCGACCGGCGCGCGCGGCTATGAGACGCCGACCGGAACCTTCCGCGTCAAGCGCATGGAACGGGAATGGTACTCGACGGTCTACGACGACGCGCCGATGCCGAATTCCATCTTTTTCAATGGCGGCATCGCCATCCATGGCACCAACCACACCAAGCGGCTCGGACGCGCCGCCTCGCACGGCTGCATCCGCCTGGCGCCGGGAAATGCCGCCCGGCTGTTCGCGCTCGTCGAGGGTCACGGGCCGCGCCACACCCGCATTTCCGTCTACGACTGAAAAATAAGCACGCTGAAATTTTGTCGGGGCCAGCGCTCCGTGTGCCGACCTCATGTCGCCGCACGGGGCGTTTTTCATTGTTTGAGAATATGTTGACCACGTTCTGAAGGCGTGATCAGTTGCTCATGGTGCTGCCGGAAAATGCGCGGGCCATTAAGAAATCGGCACCTTTTGGCGTATAGAAGTTATGGGGCTGATTTCCTGGGTCTGAATTTCCGGAGTCCTTGATGTTGCGTCATTGCGTACTGGCGGCGGCTTCCATTGCCGCCCTCGTCTTAGCCCCGCTTCCGAGCTACGCCGCCGGCGAAGCTTCCCGATCAGGCCGTCGCCGCCAAACCCTTCGATGCCGCGGCCAACGCCGGCAACGGCCCGAAGATTTGGCAAGCGGCAAAGTCCGCCGTCATCGCAAACAGCGAAGACGCGGCGAAGTCCGCGGAAGTCGCGAAAGATTCGGCGCCCGCCAAGCCCGCCGAAGAGGCCAAGGACGCGGCAGCACCGAAGCCCGTCGTCGTGGCCGAGCCCACCATGAAGGTGGCGATTGATCTGCAAGACCCAGAACCTGACCGTCAGCGAGCACGGCGACGTCACGCACTCCTGGCCGATTTCCTCCGGTACCGCCGATCACCCGACGCCGCGCGGCAGCTTCCGTCCGCAGTGGACGGCGAAGATCTGGTACTCGAAGAAGTACGATAACGCGCCGATGCCCAACGCCGTCTTCATTAATGGCGGCGTCGCCATTCACGCGACCTATGCAACGCGTATGCTGGGACGGCCGGCGTCGCACGGCTGCATCCGTCTCGCGCCCGCCAACGCCGCGACGTTCTATAAGCTGGTGCACAAGCACGGACTGAAGATGACCCGCGTTTCGGTCTACGGCACGCCGAAGTGGAGTGCGCCGGCGATCGCGAGCCGCCGCGATGCCGGCAGCCAGCGCTATGCGCGGGCCGATGAAGGCAGCTATCGCCCCTCGTCCTACAAATCGTCGTCGGCGTTCGACTGGGTGTTCGCCAAGCCGGCGAGAGCCAAGCCGCCGGTGGTCTATTATCCGGGCGACAGACCGCGCTATTACTATCGCCAGCCGCAGCGTTCGCGGTACGTCTATCAGCGCCCGCGCCGGTATTACTACGTCGATGGCTGGTGAGGCTCACGGCGACAGACAAAATTCGAAGCCCGGCAATCCAGCCGGGCTTTTTTTGTCCGGGCTTTTTTGCGTCCTGGTGATCTGCACGTCAGGCGCATAAAGCAATTGCAGTTGTGTCGGAAGCACGGCCCCTGCCCCCACATCGCGAAGCGATGCTCCGCATCGACGCGGGGAAGGGTTTGGGGTGGGGGACGCCCAGGGACCGGTGACTGAAGACCACCCGGAGCGGGCGAAGGCCATTTCGCGGAGAATAGCCCGCTTACTCCTATCAAAGGAGACGCTCCAGGTGCGCTCGGCGCTCCGCTTTCAGGCCCGAGACAACAGGACCAGAAGCCCTGCAACGACACTAGCGAGCAAGGCCGCAAGAGCGCGCCAGAAGAGAAGCGGATCGCGTTCGATGAGCGGGCGCGCGCGTTGAGTTCGCAAGGAAGAGTTCGGGCGCCTAAGGTCTTCCACCAGCGCGGAAAGAGCCTCGGTTCTTTCGGACGGCTTCTTGGCGACGGATTTCTCGAGCGCCGCATCGATCCAGTCGGGCAAATCACCTCGAAGGGTCGTCACGGGAACGTAATGTCGTTTCGCGAGGTCGCGCGCCACGGAGAACCCTTTGCCATAAGGCAGTGCGCCCGTCAGCATTTCGTAGGCAATCACCCCGAGCGAATAAATGTCAGCCAGGTTGGTGCCGCGCTCGCCGAGGTGATACTCGGGCGCGGTGTAGTCGACCGTGCCGGCGAAATCGGGCACAACCGCGGGCGAACCGGATTCGGTCTGGCTTGCCGCACGCGACGACCCGAAATCGATGATTTTGATCACGCCATTTCGATCGATCATGATGTTCTCGGGCTTCAAGTCCTGGTGGATGATGTCCTTGCGGTGAAAGGCGCGAAGCCCTTTTGCGATTTGCTCAACGATAACGCGGACACTTTCAATTGGGGGAGAGGGATTGTCCATCATCCACTGTCGCAAAGTCTGCCCCTCGAAATATTCGGTCAGAAGGTAAAGCGAACGGCGTGCGGCTGGTGGCTGGACAATTTTGAGAACATGCGGGCTCTGTACGAGCCGGCCAATCCACTCTTCGCGGCTGAACATCTCAATATACGCGTCGTCGTCCTCGAAGTTTACGGAAGGGGTCTTCAAGACTACCGGCTCCGCCGACCCGGGCTGTTGCACAAGGTAGACCTGCGAGCGGCTGCTCGTGTGAAGCTCGCGCAGGACGTTCAATCCTTCGAACGTCATGCCTGGCTCGAGTTCAGGCGGGAATGGCAGCGCGGTTAAAGTTCTCAAGTGACTTTCAACGCTCAGTTTGCCTGGGTCTGCTATGCGCACGATCTGGCAAGTGACGTTGTCGGTGCTGCCGTTCATGAGCGCGATATCGCAAATCGTGCGTGCGGCCGCGTTGAGGTCTCCGCCCGCTTGAGAGATGGTGCTGATCATCTGCATGCCGGTCACAACGTCATGCACGCCGTCAGTGGTGAAAAGCAGGACGTCGCCGGCTTCTACCGGCTCCGTTCTGTAATCGATTTCGAGATCGGAGTTGATGCCGAGCGCGCGCGAGAGAAAGCCATGTTCGCGACCGCCTTTGACGCGGTGATCCTGCGTCAGCGGTTCCATCGTACGGCCGCGTATGAGTGCGATGCGGCTGTCTCCGGCATGAAAGACATGGGCCGTTCCGGCTTTGAGAACGAGACCTGAGAAGGTCGATGACCATGCCGGTTTCGGAGCCGTGCAGGCTATGGCCTTGCGCGTGCAGCCAATTGTTGATGGCCTTCAATACGACGGCGGCGGACTTCTTCACCGCCCAGGATTCAGGCGTCGCGTAATAGTCCTCGAGGAAGTTCTTGACGCAGGTTTCGCTGGCGGCCTTGGCGCCTTCGCTCGCCGACATGCCATCGGCAATGGCCATGGCAATGCCGCGGCTCACGAGGTCGGGGCCTTTTGGAATGATCACGCCGTAGGAATCGTCGTTGCGGGATTTTAGTCCTGCGAGCGAATGCTGTCCGACCGCTATCTCCGGCAGTCCATTTTGCATCCGCTCGCGAGTTCCCTCGTCAGAAATTGATGAGCGCGCCGGCGCTCACGAAGTTGACGTCCTCGAGATGGGCGAGCGCCGGAGCGCCGGCCACATCGCCGGCGAGATGATGGTACTTGAGGTAGACCGTCATCGCCGCCGCGTCGATTTCCTGGGCGATGCCGCCGCCATAGCGCTGCAGCGTGCTCGATGTCGCGCCTGCCGCAAGTGCCGCCGGGCCGAGCTGATCGGAAGTATTCGGCATAGTCGCCGTAGAGTATAGTGGCGCCGACGAGTGGTCCACTTCTGGCGAATCCCGGCCTTCACGTACCAATGCTCGCCGTCGAGCGCACGGTGGCCGTTATTGAGCAGCATCGAATGGTTGTCCTCGAAGCCGTAGGCGGCGTGCACGAAAAGGCCGGTCGAAAGATGCTGAACGTAGCCGCCCGCCTGGAAGTTCGAGGCGAACTTGGAGAGCGCAACGGCAGGTCCGCTCGTGCTTTCATCCGTTATCTCGGTATAGCCGGCGCCGAACGCGACCTTGAAGCCCGAGAGTTCGCCGCTGTAGCGCAGCGCCGCTTCCCACACGTCGTCCTCGCCCCAGCTGGCGGACGCCGTGAACCCTGCCACGACGGGCGAATCGTAGCGCACTGCGTTCATGACGATGCCGTTGCAATCGCCGCCGAGGGGCAGCGCCTGCGTATAACAGAACGCGAGATTTCCCCAGGTGACATTCGAGAGCGCCCCGGTCGTGGAGTCGCGCAGACCGAACTGCGGAAATCCCGCGAGGAAGGTGTAGTTGTCGATCACCTGCGTGCCCGACTGGTCGGTGAACATGGCGGCGCTTTTCGCTGCGTTCGCCTGCTTGCCGACGCTGACCTTGCCAAGGTCTTTGCTCTGGATGAACCAGTAGGACATCTGCACGTTGAGCGCCTGGCTGAAGTTGTCGGAAGCCTGCGTCATCGCCTGCGCCCGTCGCGGCGTCGCGGCCGAAGGGGTTGTCGTCGAGGTTCTGGATCCGCATCAGGTAGCCCGCCGTCCAGCCCGGCGCGATCTGCGCCTGACCGCCGAACTTGACGTGCGTCGTTTGCGTCGGCCCGAGACCATGCAGGTAGGTGTTGCTTTCGCCCCCGTCATCCCACCAGGTGATCTCCTGCGCAACGTAGCCCGAGATCGTCAGCGAGACCTTGCGATTACCCTTGCGCGACAGTCGTCGCTTCGAGTTCTGCTATGCGCTCTTCGAGATCGCTGCAGCAGACTCCGCCGAGGTCGGCGGCTCTTGGCGCAGATGGCATCATGTATCGAAAGGGCAAGCGCCAAACCGATGCAGGCCGGTAGTCTTGTCGTCGCAAAGCGCATGGTCATGCAACCTCGATCATAGTGACGGTGCCGTCGGGCATGTATTCGGCAATTTGACCTTTCGGCTCTTCAAGAAAAGGAATGCGAGTGCAAGCCCGAATATTGAGCACGTGGCGGCCACCAGGAAGAAGGTCTCGACTGAGACGAACGAATAGAGAGTCAAGAACAGCACGCCCCCAACGTTTCCATATGCGCCGACCATTCCCGCGATCTGCCCCGTCAGTCGCCGCTTGATCATTGGCAGCATGGCGTACACAGCACCATTGCCCGCGTTGACGAACAACGAGCAGGCGAAGGTGGCTGCAACGAGCAAAGGCGATGCCGAGCTCAGGCTTCATCTGACTCATGGCGAGGTATCCGGCCGCGGTTCCGGCCAGGCAAACGAGCAGGACGTTGCGCCGTCCGAACTTGTCGGAAAGCCAGCCGCCCGCGGGCCGCGCGAAGAACGTGGTTGCGCCAAAGCTCGCGCCCAACAGCCCGGCCGTCGTCAGAGTCAAGCCGAAAGTGTCCTTGAAGAACAGCGGCAATAGCGACACGACCGCAAGTTCCGAGCCAAACGTGATGAGGTAAGCAATATCGAGCACAGCGACCTGCTGGAACTTGTAACGGTGAATTTCTGGGACGAGCGCGCTGAAAATCGGCTTGTTGATCCGCCAAGTATCGTAGACCTGCTGCAGGTAGTAGGCCGCGAGCGCGAAATACGCTGCCCATGTCGCCGTGGCAGAGAGCATGTTCAGATTGGAGGGGCCGAGCTTCCAGGCCAGAACCGCGAGCGCAAGGACGAGTGGTGCCTGCATGATGCAATAGACTACGAAATCGCCGCGGCTGGTGACTTCCATGGCGCCGATCTTCTTCGGCTTGAAATAGGTCGAGCCTTTGGGCGTATCTTCGACGCTCATGTAGTAGATGAGGCCATAGACGAAGGCGATGACACCCGTGATTGCGATCGAGTAGCGCCAGCCTTCAGTGCCGCCGAAGTAGAGCGCGAGCGTCGGGAGCGTGACACCGGCTGCGGCCGAACCAAAATTGCCGAAGCCCGCGTAGATACCCTGCGCCAGGCCCGTTTCCTTCGCCGGGAACCACTCGCCGATCATGCGAATGCCAACAACGAATCCGGCACCGACGAAGCCGAGTAGAAAGCGCGTGATGGCAAGCGTCGTAAAACTTTCGGCAAACGCGAACGCGAGGCAAAGCATGCCGGAGATCGCGAGCAGCGCCGAATACATGAGCCGCGGCCCGAGCTTATCTACGAGCATACCGACGATGATGCGCGCGGGGATGGTCAGCGCGACGTTCAGGATGAGAAGGGCGGCGACTTCCTGCTTCGAGAGTTTGAAGGTTTCTTGAATGGCCGCCATAAGTGGCGCGTGATTGAACCAGACGATGAAGCTGACGAAGAACGCCAGCCACGTCAGATGCAGCGTGCGGATCTTGGGTTCGGCGCTGATGAGTTGCAGACTGCCGATGCGAAGTGCTGCCATGTATCCCCCGGGTTTGCGGCAAACATCAGGGGTTAATGGCAAGCCGCGTGCCAGTTTGATCCAATGCAAGCTCCTGCGGCAACGCATTGTAATATCTCACACATCCATCAGTGCACAATTTATGTTCAAATAACCAATGTGGCGAAATATTACGCAACTGCGACGTAGGCTGCCTCCAAATATTGCAGTGCAGCAGCTCGGAAACAACTTGGTGGCTGGGGATGAAGTGGCCGCAATTAGATTTCATATAACAGTGACTTATACTCTGAAATCGGCCCACTGCGTTAAGTCTGGCATAACGATTGCTAACCTTCCTTTGAGTGCGCTGCGCAACAAAAGCACCAGGGGAAGCTTACGAATGGCAGAAAAACTCGTTGTCATTGGCAACGGCATGGCACCCGGTCGTGCGCTCGATCGCTTGTTCGAGTTGGCGCCCGGACAAGTATGACGTCACGATTTTCAATGCCGAGCCGCGCGTCAATTACGATCGCATCATGCTTTCGCCCGTGCTCTCGGGCGAGAAAACCTACGAGCAAATCGTCATTCACGGCGACGGCTGGTACGTGAAGCACGGCGTGACGCTCTACAAGGGCTGCAAGGTCACGAAGATCGATCGCGCGGCAAAGACTGTCACATCGGAGACCGGCATCACGGCCGCGTACGATAAGCTCATCATCGCCACCGGCTCGCTGCCGATCATCATTCCCGTGCCGGGCGCTAATCTTCCCGGCGTGCTCGCCTATCGCGATCTCGATGACGTGCACGCAATGCTCGTCGCCGCAAAATCGCGCGGCAAGGCCGTTGTCATCGGCGGCGGACTTTTGGGGCTAGAAGCGGCGGCCGGGCTCAAAGAGCAGGGCATGGATGTCACCGTACTCCACCTGATGCCGACCTTCATGGAGAAGCAGCTCGATACGGCTGCCGGGCATCTTCTTGCAGCGCGCGGTCGAAGCCCGCGGCATCAAGGTCATCACCAAGGCCAATACCGAGGCCATCCTCGGAACTAACGAGGGTTCATGGCGTGCGCCTTAAGGACGGCACCGAACTCGACGCCGATCTCGTTGTTATGGCGGTCGGCATCAAGCCGAACGCTGCTCTTGCCAAGGAAGCCGGACTGAACGTCAATCGCGGAATTGTCGTTCGACGACGACATGCGCACCAGCGATCCCGCCATCTTCGCACTTGGCGAGTGTGCGGAAGTCTCGGGACAGACTTTCGGACTCGTCGCGCCGCTTTACGAAATGGCGGGCGTCGCCGCGGCCCAGCTCGCGGGCGACGCTGCTGCGGGCTTTGTGCCGAGCGCAACTGCCACGAAACTCAAAGTCACGGGCATTAACCTTTTTTCCGCAGGCGATTTTGCCGAAGGCAAGGACCGGGAGGAGATCGTTCTTCGCGATGCCGCCCGCGGCATCTACAAGCGCCTCGTACTCCAGGACAACAAACTTATCGGCGTAGTCTTTTACGGCGATACTGCGGACGGTGCCTGGTTTTTCGATCTATTGAAGAAGGGCACCGACGTTTCGGAATTGCGCGACACGCTCATCTTTGGCCCGAGTTTCGCCGGGGGCGTCCCCGCTAGACCCTACGGCGGCCGTTGCAGCATTGCCAGATGACGCAGAGATCTGCGGCTGCAACGGCGTCTGCAAAGGCAAGATCGTCGGCGCAATTACCGCACAAGGTCTCTCAACGCTTGATGACGTGCGTGCGCATACCAAAGCCTCGGCATCCTGCGGTTCGTGCACTGGCCTCGTCGAGCAGCTCATGAAAGCAACGCTTGGCGAAGGCTATTCCGCCTCGGCCGTTCAGCCGATGTGTTCCTGCACCAATCTCGGCCACGACGATGTGCGCCGCTTGATCGTTGCAAAGGAACTCAAGTCCATCCCGGCGCCTGATGCAGGCACTCGAGTGGAAGACGTCATGCGGTTGCGCCAAGTGCCGCCCGGCGCTCAACTACTATATGCTTTCGACTTGGCCAGGCGAATACCAGGACGACAACCAGTCGCGCTTCATCAACGAGCGTGTGCACGCCAATATCCAGAAGGACGGCACCTATTCCGTTGTGCCGCGCATGTGGGGCGGGTTGACCAGCGCCAACGAACTCCGCGCCATCGCGGACGTCGCAGACAAATTCAAGATCCCGACCGTGAAAGTCACGGGCGGCCAACGCATCGACATGCTCGGCGTCAAGAAGGAAGACCTCCCCGCAGTCTGGGCCGATCTCAACAAGGCGGGCATGGTTTCTGGCCAGCTTACGCCAAGGGACTTGCGCACAGTCAAAACCTGCGTCGGGACGGACTGGTGCCGCTTCGGCACGCAGGATTCGACCGGCCTCGGCGTCAAAATCGAGAAGTTCATGTGGGGCTCGTGGACTCCTGCCAAAGTCAAAATGGCCGTCTCGGGCTGTCCCCGCAACTGCGCTGAAGCAACCTGCAAGGATGTCGGCGTCATCTGCGTCGATAGCGGATATGACATCCACTTTGCGGGCGCCGCCGGGCTCGACATCAAGGGAACAGAGGTTCTCGGGCACGTCGAAACGGAAGACGAGGCGATCGAAGTCATTGCTGCACTCGTTCAGCTCTACCGCGAACAAGGGCGCTATCTTGAACGCATCTACAAATGGGCGAAGCGCGTCGGCCTCGAGACGATCAAAAGCAGACCCTGCAACGATCTGGAGCGCCGCAAGGCCCTCCACGATCGCTTCGTCTATTCGCAAAAGTTTGCACAGAGCCGATCCCTGGGCAGAGCGCGTTCAAGGCAAAGACGCGCACGAATTCGCGCCCATGGCCGACCTCACGTTCCGGGAGGCTGCCGAGTGACCATCATGGAACCGAGCTTGGATCGATATTGGCGCTATTTCCGACATTCCGCTGCTTGGCGCGCGTGTCGTCAAAACGCCGGCCGGATGCATTGCCGTCTTCCGAACCGCCGAGAACGAGGCCTTTGCCATCGAAGACCGTTGCCCGCACAAAGGCGGGCCGCTGTCGCAAGGGATCGTGCACGGCAAGTCTGTCACCTGCCCATTGCACAGCTGGGTCATCAGTCTCGAAACCGGAGAAGCGCAAGGCGCTGACGAAGGCATCGTGAAGACCATCGCACTGCGCGTTGAGGCCGGCCGCATACTTCTGGATCGCACGAGCTTGGTGGCGAGAGATGCCGCTTGACGCAGCAATATTGGGCTGCGCCGTTCGCACGGCTTGTCCCTATTGCGGGGTCGGCTGCGGTGTGCTCGCGACCAAACGTTCAGACGGCGGCGCCGATATCGCGGGCGATCCCGAGCATCCCGCGAATTTCGGCCGCTTGTGTTCGAAGGGCTCGGCCTTAGGCGAAACCCTGTCGCTCGACGACAGGCTTCTCTATCCGCACATCAACGGCCAACGCGCGAGCTGGGATGCGGCGCTCGATCTCGTCGCGGCTGGATTTCAAGAAACAATTGCCGCACACGGCCCTGACTCGGTCGCATTCTACGTCTCCGGCCAAATCCTGACGGAGGATTACTACGCCGCCAACAAGCTGATGAAAGGCTTCATCGGCTCGGCCAACATCGACACCAACTCGCGTCTTTGCATGGCGTCCTCTGTAGCCGGGCACAAGCGCGCATTCGGTGCGGATACCGTGCCCGGCACCTACCAAGATCTGGAACTTGCCGATCTGGTGGTGCTTGTCGGCTCGAACTTGGCGTGGTGTCACCCAATTCTCTATCAGCGTCTCGCCACCGCCAAAGAGAAGCGCGGCACCAAAGTCGTCGTCATCGATCCGCGACAGACCGCCACAACTGAAATTGCCGACTTGCATCTCGCGCTCGCGCCGGGTTCAGACGTGGCGTTGTTCAACGGCCTGCTCGCCCACCTGGAGAGGAGCGGCAGCTTTGATCATGCCTATATCGACAAGCACACAACTGGCCTCGCGGCCGCACTCGACAGTGCACGAGATATGTCCGACGCCCAAGTCGCGGCGGTGACCGGGCTCGACGCAGACAGCGTCGCTGCGTTCTACGAAATGTTCTCGCGCACGGAGCGCGCCGTCACCGTCTACAGTCAGGGCGTCAATCAATCGTCCGCCGGCACCGATAAGGTCAACGCGATCATCAATTGCCATCTCGCAACCGGGCGCATCGGCAAAGAGGGCATGGGACCGTTCTCGGTCACGGGTCAGCCCAATGCCATGGGCGGGCGCGAGGTTGGCGGTCTCGCCAACATGCTTGCCGCGCATATGGAGCTTGGCAATCCGGAGCACAGACGGATCGTGCAGAGCTTCTGGGGTTCGCCGGCGATTGCGGACAAGCCGGGCTTGAAAGCCGTAGACATGTTCGAGGGGGTCGCGGATGGCCGCATCAAAGCTATTTGGATCATGGCGACCAACCCTGTCGATAGCATGCCAGACGCAGACCGAGTGGTGGCGGCGCTTCAAGCATGCCCGTTCGTCGCGGTATCGGACGTAACGGCGAAAACGGATACGACAATGTATGCTCGTGTCCTTCTGCCATCTACTGCTTGGGGCGAAAAGGACGGTACGGTTACCAATTCCGAACGGGTCATTTCGCGCCAGCGCCAGTTCCTGCCTTTACCGGGCGACGCAAAACCGGATTGGTGGCAGATTACCGAAGTCGCCAAGCGAATGGGGTTCCAGGATGCATTCGCCTGGCAGACGCCGGCGCAGATTTTTGAAGAGTATGCGCGATTAACGGGCTTCGAGAACGGCGGCGCGCGCGACCTCGACGTATCGGCCCATGCCGGCATCACGAGAGACGACTATGAGCGGCTGGCACCTTTCCAATGGCCGCAAGAAGCGGGCAGGAATCCCGGCACAACGCGTTTTTTTGCCGATGGAAACTTCTACACGCCGGATGCCCGCGCGCGGTTCGTGCAGGTTGTGCATCGCTCGCCGGTCTCGGTGCCCTCCGAGGCGTATCCCTTTGTCCTGAACACGGGACGCATCCGGGATCAGTGGCACACCATGACGCGCACGGGCAAGGCGGCGCGACTGATGAACCATATCGCCGAGCCATTTGTCGAGATCCATCCCGAAGACGCAGCTGCGCTTGGACTTCAAGACGCTTCGCTTTGCCGGATAGAGAACACGCATGGCCATATCGTTGTGCGCGTTCTGATCACGACGCGCCAGCGCAAGGGCTCGCTGTTTGTGCCGATGCATTGGACCGACCAATTCGCAAGCAACGCACGCGTTGATAAGCTCATTCCCGGCATTACCGATCCGGTGTCGGGGCAACCTGAACTCAAGGCGGCGGCCGTCGCAGTGCGGCCCTATGCGGCCGCGTGGTACGGGTTCGCGGTCACGGAAAGGCACGCCGAACATATCGCGGCTGACTATTGGGCGATCGCGCCGGCCAAGGCGGGCTTTCGGCTCGAACTTGCAGGCGAGAACGCATCTGGCGATTGGGAAAAGTTCTCACGCGATCTTATTACAGCTGATGGCAACGGAGGCGAACTCCTTGCCTATCACGATGCGGCGGCGGAACAGCACCGGTTTGCGGCCTTTTGCGGTGATCGATTTGTGGGCGCGATTTATATCTCGCCCCGTCCGGTTGCCGTTACGCGCACATTCATTGCGGATCGGCTAGGGACACCGATTTCAAATCCGGGCGAGCGCTTCGCGCTCCTTGCCGGTCGTCCGGGCGGGACGACGCGCGACCGAGGGGCAATCGTCTGCTCCTGTTTGGATGTTGGGCAAAACGAAATCGTGGACGCCATTCTACAGCGCGGCTGCCGGAGTGTTTCGGACGTCGGCAAGGCAACGAATGCGGGAACCAATTGCGGCTCATGCCGCAGCGAAATCGGGAGACTGATCCATGCGCAGCAACTCTCCGAAGCGGTCTGATGGCGGACTGAATGAAAACGGTCGCGTCACGCTTGTGGGCGCGGGGCCTGGCGACGCGGAGCTGTTGACGCTCAAAGCCGTAAAGGCCCTCCAGTCAGCTGATGTCATACTTTTCGATGCGCTCGTGTCTGACGAGATTCTCGATCTCGCCCGCCGCAAAGCTAAGCGCTTGCTCGTTGGCAAGCGCGGCCACCGCCCTTCATGCCGCCAAGATGACATCAACGCGCTCATGCTGAAGCTCGCACAGCAAGGCAAGCATGTCGTGCGTCTCAAGGCGGGCGATCCCGCAATTTTTGGCCGCGCGGGCGAAGAACTTGCGATGCTCGAACGTCATGGCATCGCAGTTGCGATCGTGCCCGGCATTACCTCGGCATCGGCGATGGCGGCGTCACTCGGTGTTTCGCTGACGCATCGCGATTGCGCTCAGTCGTTACGATTTATCACCGGGCACGCCCGCACGGGTGGGCTGCCGGCCAATATGGATTGGCGCGGTCTCGCCGACCCTGCGACGACTTTGATCGTCTATATGGGCGGCCGCACATGCCGTGAGCTGGCAGCGCGTCTGATTGCGGCAGGACTTTCACGTTCAACGCCCGTCGTTGCTGTCACGTCCGTTTCGCGTCGCAACGAGAGCCGCTGGGTGAGTACGCTCGAGCACCTGGCCGAGAAAGGCGCGACGCTTGATCCGGCCTCTCCTGTACTCATCGGCATCGGCCAGGTATTCGCCGCACTGCGGCAACGCCAAGACTTACCTTTCGACAACTCGCACGAGGTCCTCAGCGAGTATGTCCGCTTTGGTTGAATGTTGAACAAGCAAGCCGAGATGCAAATTGACAGCACCTCGGCGATTTTCCACTCCGTCGAGGGGAGGGGAATCCGGCCCAGCCCCTGCTGCAATCGAAATCTGAAACACTTTAGAACGGATTCCACGTCGGCTCGGGCGTGAAGCGGACGTAGCCGATATTGGCGCCGACGCGAAAGCCGAGCCCGGTGCGGATCGGCGCCATGATGACGTCGCCGCCCTTCAACACCGTCATGCCGACGCCGCCGACGAAAAACGCCGAGCCGTCGATGCCGGTGAAGCTGCGAAACAGCGCCGCCCGGTCACTGAGGCGGTAGATGAGGAACATGGTTCTGGCGCCCGTGGCGCCGACGTCGCCGCCGATCGAGGGGCCGTGCCACCAGACCTTGGTGACGTCGGTGTTGTGGCGCATGTAGAGCTTACCTTCGCCAAAGCGCAGGCCGGCGAGGAAGGCGCCGCCGCCCTCGGTACCGAGCACGTAGGCCGTCGGCCGCCCGGTGGTCTTGAAAGCGTGCTCGATGACGCTCGCGAGGCTCGTCGAAATGGTGCCGAAAAATCCCCGCGTCGCCTCCTGCACTTCTTCGATCGTGTAGCCGTCGCCGTTACCGGGACCGGCGTCCGGAATGGGCACGAAGGCATCGTCGGGCCTGGTGTCGGCCGCCCAGGTGTCCGGCGGCGGCGCCGGCTTTGGTTCGGATTTCGCCTCCGCTTTCGTTTCCGCCTTCGGCTCTGTCTTTGCCGCCGGCTTCGGCTCGGGTTTGGCTTCGGGCTTCGCCTCGGCAACGCCCTGCGATGGTGCCGGTTTGCTCTTCGGCGCGGCCTCGGCGATTTTTTCGTCGAGCCGCGCCAGCATGTAGTCCGACTTGGCCTTGACCGTCGCCAACAATTCCTTCGACAGCGTCTCGATGTCGGTGAGTTCGGCGCACACCGGCTCCTTGCCGGCGGGGATGCGGCCAAGCCCGTCGATCTTCAACAGCAGTTCGCTGCTTTTGGCGTCGAGATCACCGATCTTCTTGTCCTCGATGGCCGACAGCGCCGACGCTTCGTAGTCGCTCTCGGAGAGGCCCTTGGCCGCCTGATAGCGGCGCATGCGATCCTGCAGCTTCGGCTGGAAGCTGCGGCTGGCTTCACGCAGCGCGCCTGCCGAACGCTCGACGGCGGACGCGAAATCGCCGGCCGTGCAGGTATCGGCGCGGGCGGCGGTGATGGGCGCCAGCGCCAAGAGCAAAATCAGGATCAGGCCAGCCATCCACTTCATCGTCGTGCATTCTCCGGGCCGTTTGTCTCCACCGTGTAACGCTAACATGCGCACCGGAGAGCGGGGATAACTTTGCTCCGCCGTTAACCAAGTGATGTCTCGCGTCCGTACAGTGTCAGCTTTTGGCCGGTGATTTTGTCGCGAGGCGGGCCATGAAACGCGGCGTGTCCACGACGACACGGGTGTGTGTCCCTTTTCCGATGACCTCGACGCCATCGTGGGCCTCGACTGCGAAGGTCAGCTTGCGGCCATCGATAGCAACGAGGCGCGCGGTGGCCGTGACCGTCAATCCGGCGGGCGTCGCCGCGATATGGTGAACATCGAGATGCGTGCCGAGGCTCTGGTGGCCTTCGGGGAGTCGTTTTTCGACGCAATCGACCGCCGCGCCCTCCATCAGCGCGATCATCGACGGGCTGGCGAAGACCGGCGCCCCGCCGCTGCCCATATGCGGCGCCATCCACTCCGCGCTGACGGCCCGCGTCGCGCGTCCTTCGAGGCCAGCTGTAAGCTTCGCCAGATCGGCCATTTCACACTCCCCGTTCGATATTAAGGACTCTTGGAAACCATTTTGGCCCCGCCCTTGCAACCTTTGCCGCACGAGCCCGCCGTTGTTTCACTTCGGGGCGCGCTCGAGCAACGTGTGAACGCAAGAGACTTAAGCGCCATGATCCGCGACGCCGAACTTCTAGAACCGGTTTTCGAGCTCAAGGGCTTTGCCAGCCGCATCGATCTTTCGGCTTGGCTGAGCGGCATCTCCTTCGGCACCGGCCTCTGGCTTTGCGAAACCGCCGGCATGGCCAACGAAATCCTTTCCGGCGGCACGGGCTTCCGTGTCATCGTCGCCGCCTTCGCCATCTTCCTCGCGTCCGTCGCCTTGATCCAGCGGCATATGCGCCTGTCGCTGCTGGCCAACACCTTTGGTGCGCCGCGCCGGCTGGTGACGAGCGGCGTCTTCCGCTATTCGCGCAATCCGATTTACGTGGCGTTTTTCGTGCCGCTGGTGTCGATTGCCTATTTCTCGCTGTCGGCCGCGGTTGCCGCCGTGGCGCTGTACATCTTCAGCATGAACCTGACGGTGATCCGCAAGGAAGAGCGCGATCTCTCCCAGACCTTCGGCGCCGACTATACCGCCTACCGCCGCAACGTCCCGCGCTGGGTCATCTGAACCGGGCCGATCCGTTTCAACCCGGCCGATCCGTTGCAAGCGGGTCTGTCGCGCTGCCCGGCAGACAGAACGTCGCCAATCGGCTACAATCCTCCTCGAGATTCGAGGATGATATGAGCAACTTTCGCCGCGCCATGATCGCCGTTGCCGCGCTCTGCATGTTGCCGCTCGCGGCCGTGCTGGTGAGCGCCGTCCTCGCCGCACTTCTAGGGTGCGAACTCAACGAAAGCGGCACGAACACCTGCTATGTCCTGGGGCTCGATGCCGGCGGCTTTCTCTCAGGCCTGTTCACGCTCGGCTGGATGGCGCTTCTCACTCTGCCGCTGCTGATGGGCGTGCTGGTGCTGTGGGGCGGGATCGAAGGCCTTGGCCTGTGGCGCCGCCGGCGCAGCGCCCGCAAGGCCGAGCGCTCGATCGTGCAGGAAGTTTGAGCATGGTGCGCGCCGCGCGGTTGCCCACGCACTTCGTCGTCACAGGCATCGTCGTCGCGACGGGACTGGTCCTGCTCGCCATGGGACGGTTGCCGATCTGCGCCTGCGGCGCCATCAAGCTCTGGCACGGCGTGGTACAGAGTTCGGAGAATTCGCAGCACCTCACCGACTGGTACACGTTCTCCCATATTCTCCACGGCCTGATTTTTTACGGGCCGCTGTGGTGGTGGAAGCCCGAGTGGCCGATGGCTAAGCGCTTCATTGCCGCGGTGGCGATCGAGGCGGGGTGGGAGATCCTCGAGAACACGCCGCTGATCATCGACCGCTATCGCGCCGCGACCATCTCGCTCGACTATTACGGCGACAGCGTCGTCAATTCGCTCTGCCGACATTACCGCGATGATGCTCGGTTTCGCGCTGGCGATGGTCATACCGGTGTGGGCGTCAGTGGCGCTCTTTTTCGGCGTCGAGGCCTGGCTCGCGACGGAAATCCGCGACAACCTGACCTTGAACGTCATCATGCTCATCTACCCCCTCGACGCCATCAAGGCCTGGCAATCCGCGGGCGGCTAAATTCTCACCGATGGGCGATGAAGTCGACGAGGCCGGGCATCGCCGTACCGTTGGCGCCGATCTCGCTCTCGGCCTGAAGGCAGCTCTTGTCCATGATGATTTTGCAGGTGTTGGGATCGCGCTGGTTGGTGCAGCCGCGCACCTTCACCCAGGCGTCGAAGACATTGGCCGCCGCGACTTTGAATGCTTCGAGGTCGGCGCCGGTGAAGGACTGTTCGAGCCCCTTGGCCTTGTCGGTGAGTTTGGAGCCATAACAGACCTCGAGCACGCCGAGAGCCTGACCGTAGCGCACGCCAGCATCTTTGGGTGAAACCGGAGCCGCTGCATCTTCGGCGCAGACGTTTCCGATGTAACCGGGCGCGCCGGCGAAAAACGCCAAGCATGAGACCATTGCGACATTGCAGAATCGCACGTATCGGCATCGAACCCACCCCCGGACCGAAAGCAAAATCTGCGTCTGACGTGCTACGCTTGGCGGTCGCGAACGGATCTACGGACGGGCGTCAGGACGAGCGGAACAGCCACATCAGCAGCGTCAGCACCACCGAGACCACAATCGAGGTCGTGACGGGAAAATAGACGCGCACGTTGCCGCTTTCGTTCTGCCAGCTGACGTCGCCGGGCAGCAAGGTCAGGCTTTTCGAACTCCTGCGCGTCGTCGCTCTTGCCCTTGCCGGAGACGTAGGCAATGGCCGAAAGCGTCAGGAGAACGATCAACGCCGTGAGAATGAGCGTGGCCATGAGCTACTCCAACGGGGTCCGCTCCATCGAGGCTCGCCCCGATGGAGCCCATGCCCATCCTCATATCATGGATTTCCGGCTATCGCTTCATGCCGCCGTCGCGATGCCAATGCAGGAAGCCGACCGTGCAGATGGCGGTAAAAACGATAGTGCCCAGGATGTCGGGCCGGCGGATGAACGACATCCAGACTTCGAAGCCGTTCAACCAGCCGCCGCGGCCGGTGAGCACGTTGTTCAAGACCAGGATGACGAAGGAGACGAGCCCGGTGGCCGCCGTCGCCAGCAGAACCTCGAGCGCGCGTTTTGTGACGCGGGGTACGCTCAATGTGTTGCGGCCGATCGCAAGCTGGGTTCTGTCCGACATCCCGCATCTCCTTCAAGTCGTGGTCGAAGCGGGCAGCTTACCAGATTCGACGCCGAATTGCGCTTCAACGCTCGAGGGATGTTGCAGGCGCCTGTTCCGTTGCCATGTGCTTGAACCGAGGCTAAGCCATTTTTATCGCAGAACTTCCGTGCGCTGCCGGCGCCGGCTCAGTTGCTGGCGCGGCGCTGTTTTTTCTGCCGGCGTTCGGCAAGCGCCAGCCATCTGCGGCAGCTCGGCAGCGACAGGTCGCAACGCACCGCGATCCTGGGCTTGGAAGATTTCTTCTTCGGATTTTCGGAGAGCTGCAGGCTGCCGTCGGCTTTGGCCTTGAGCACCAGTTCCGGCGACGGCAGGACACCGGCCGTGCTCGAGGGGTCGGCGGTGACTTCGCGGGCGCAGCGCGCAATCAGATCCCCGGCCGTCATTGAAGCCATGAAAGGATTGGCGCCGATGACCGTTGCGCCGAGCAATTGCGATGCCGGCGTCTCGGATTTGGCGGAGAGAACGCGCACGGCGCCGCCGGGCCCGACCAGGAACGCGAGACGCAAATTCGGGAACGTCGCCTTGTGGCCTTGTGCGACGAGGAGGGCGGCGTTCTGCTCGGTATAGACCTCGGCGGCGCGGCGCGCGAACAGCCGGTCGGTGCGCAAATCCAGGATCTGGTCGACGCGCAGCGGTTCGGTTTCCTGGGCGAAGCTCTGGCGCACGACCTGCAGCCAGGTCGAGGCGATGAATTGGAATGGTCCAAGCGCCGTCGAACGCGGGTTCTTGGCGTATGAGTGGCCGCCGCTCTCGGCCTGCATCAAGCGGTCGAGAAAGCGCTCCATGGTCAGTTCGGTCTTGGCACTTTCGGACTTCGCAGCCTCGGATGCCGCGGATTTAGCGGCCTCCGCGGCGCGCGCGGGCACGACCGGCGCCGCCAGCATCAGGGCAAGGACGAGAAGGGCGCCACGCGCCAAGCTCGGCGTCGCCGCTGCCCTTGACGTTCGGTCCATTGTGTCCCAGGCCTTCAAAGTTTTAAACCTCTCGCCGCACCGCTTACTGTCGCGGCGTGTCGTTCGTCCGCATCTGTCATTCGCCCGGATCTGCCGGTCGCCCGGATCAAGGTCCGCCGCGTCCTAGCATGCGCAGAATGAGCGCGGCGCCGAAACCCCAAACGCCGTTAATCAAGGCGTAGGGCGGCATGACCGCGAAGAAGTCGGGCATCGGTTTGCCCTTGAGCATCGGCACGATAAAGATCGCCACCAGCGGCAAAAGTAAGCCGCCGAGTACGGTCCACAGGCCCCAGTAGGTGCCGCCCCTAGTCCCCCTGAGCAGGACGCTGATCAGGATGGCCCAAAGTCCGCCCCAGAAGGCCTTCGAGATCAGCGTCGGCACGCCGAAGGGCGGCAGGGGGTCCATGGACCATGGCACGAAGCCACCGGGCAGCAGGCCGAGGGCGTTCAGCGCCGCGACCGCGCCCTGGTGAAAGACGACGACGGCGAGGAAGCCTGCGAAAAACGCCGCCGCGATATTTGAGAGGCTCGAATTTGAAGTCATGGTCTTCGATCGTATCCCGCTGAAATTGTCCTGTTGCGGCAGTCCCTAGGGCCGAAGCGGCCGTCGAACGGATCGTCCGCGCGCGTACCTTAGCCAAATTGCGGGCAAAATTCCAATGGCCCCGGACGTCGAACCGTTCCCTTTTTTTTCGGGGCATTGCGGCTGGACGGCCATCGATGGGGCCTGACATTGGAGCGTCACGGACTGGTTGTGCCGCTCCCCGCCGCTCGAAAAACGAAACGCCGCCGCGAGGGAATCGGACCTCGCGGCGGCGCTCTGAATTGGCACCCTTGGGCGCTGGGACGTTACGTTGGATCAGTAGGGCTTGGTCTTGCCCGCGGCGTCGCCGGCACCGGCGCCATTGGCGGCGCCCGAGGCATTGCCGGTCCCATGTGCTGCGGCGGCCTGAGCCTTCTTCACGCAGTCGTCCTTGGCTTTGGGATCGGCGAGCTTGGCGCAGTCGGCCGCGACCGTCTGACCCTGGTTGGCACCGGTCTGGCCCGGCGCCGTCTGCTTGCCGGCCGGATTAGCTGCCTCACCGGCAACTTTGGCCTGCCCGGGCGCGGGAGCGGCAGCCTTGTCGCCGGCGTAGACCGGGCTCAGCATTGCGGCGGCGGTGAACACGGCAGCGCTCAGTGCAAACGTTGTCTTGAATGTCGACATCAGAAACCTCCTTGGTCCATTTCGGATGAGGCCTCTTGCGCCGCGAACGTGGCGACAAAGTGCGGATGCCGCCACGAAGACATTACAATTTGTGAGTGCTGAAGCGGAGTACAGTTTGTGCTGAGCGCAGAGACATGCTTGCTCTGCGCCGGAAATGCGCGCGACCGAAACGAACGTTGTCACACGCGCGATGCCAAGCGCTGCGAAACGCCGCAGCAGCAGCGCATATCTCAACTGCGGGCTGCGGCTTTCGCTATCTCGCTTTCAAGCTCAGCCGGCGTTCTTCAAGCGAAGAGCTCTTCCGCCACCGTCGTGCCGGGAACGGGCCGCCGCATATCGTCCACGAGTTGCGCTCTGACGCCGGGACCGAGTTCCTGCAGGGAAGCGCTGCGGCCGTTGTCGAAACGCACGCCGTCGCGATAAAGTCCGTGCTCGAGGCGAATGAACGTCACCTCCTCCTCGCCCGAGACATCGAGCGTGGCGCGAAGCAGAGTGGGAAGGCTCTTCAGCTTCAGCCGCGTGTCGCAGGCCATGCAGACGGCGACCGAGTGATCGCCAGGCACGATGAAGCCGATCGAGCCGCTGGTGAAGCGCGTGGTCTCGTATTCTTCGCCCTGGCGCGCCGGGCGGCTTTGATAATGTTCGAGGGAATAATCACACATGGCGCAATGTACTCCGCTGTTTTTTGAATGGGATTTCGTCTCGCGGCGGTCGGCAGCGCGAGGCATCTTGTGCACTTGGGCGCTTCAACGCCGCGATCAACCGGCGCGCGCCATCATTTTTTCAAATCGCGAATGCGGTTTTGACCGAGGTGGACGTTATCGCGCCAAGCGTGACGGCCGCTTCGTCAGCGCGCGGCGGCGCTGGACGTCGGCCGGGCGGGATCTTCGTCGACCTGCTGCAAGAGGCTGGCGATGACGGGCTTCGGGATGGTGATGACGGCTTCGCTGCCGGCCCGCGCGAAAAGTTTTATAGCGTAGCCCTCGGGGCCGGCGCCGCGCAGATCGGTTTCCGGGATCAGAACGTCGAAGACCTCGTTGAAGGCACAAAGTCCGGCGCTGCGGCTGCAACTTTTGCGCAGGTCTTCGACGTGGATCATGCGCAGCTTTTCGGCCTTGGCATTGCGGGCCGATTGGAACTTCTGCCTGTGATCCTTGGCATAGGCGAGCAGCACCTGGACGGCGAACGAGGCATCGCCCGTCTTCTTATCGACCCGGCCCAACAGGACATCGAAGCGGTCAATATCGCCGGATGTGGGCGAACGGGGCTCTTTCATCAGCCCGCTTTCGTATTGGCGGAAGGGCAGGAACTGGTCATCGTTGGACTTGATTCCGCTCGCGGCCTCGATCTGCTGCTGCTGGTTGGCGCAGGCCGAAAGCAGAACCGCAAATAGAAAAGCAAAACCCCGGCCACGCATGCCCATTACGACGCCCCACGATCAGGCATCAGAGTAACACGCGAAAACGCCTTCTGTCAGCGCCGATTATAATGGGGCGGCTGGCGAGAACGGGGCGACCTACTCGGCGCCGGCCTCGAAGTTCGAGAACACGGTTTCGAATTTCGGGTCGCGAGCGACGCTGCCGGGGGTGACGAGCGTTTCCGCGAGCAGCGTCGGCAGGCACGCCTCCAGCGACGGGGCCTTTGCTGCAATGCACGCCGGATGCTGGCGCCAGCGCGCGGCGATCATGGCCTGGACGGCGTCATGGCCGAGGCTGAGATCGCCGATGCGCTCTTCCTCGCCGACACTGATGCCGGCGCCGTCGGCGAAGGCGAGGTGCACGAGTTCGCTGCAGTAGATGGCGTCGCGGCCCTTGTAGAAAAAGCTGTCGTAGGGCTTGCCGTCATGGCTGTGGGCGGCGGCGAGCGCCTTTTTTGCGGCTGTGGCGTCGAGGCCCTTCAGGCGCTTGACGGTAACGCGGCCGCCGACGCCTTGCGCGATCCACTCTTGCAAGGGCGTCGATTTGACCGGCCCCGTCGCTTCGACCACGAAAGCCTCGCCCGCAGAATTGATTTCGATCAGGCCGGTATGCGTGTAGCGGCTGCGCGAGGCCAGAGCGATGGCGCCGGACTGGGTGTTGCCGCTCTCCTGGAAGACGACGTCGCCGGTGTTCAATGGCGGCAACTTCAGATCGCCGGCGGCCGCTGCCAACGATGCGGAGGCGACGATGCCAAGGGCGAGGGTGAAGCGCGGTATCATGGCTGCGGACATCGCCGCCGAAGCCGGCGTTTGTGAGGCGAAGACCGTGTGAGGGGCTCGCGATGCCAGATGACGTTCAGCACCAGATGACCGGCCGTCCCGTCTTGACGCTGGCTTCGAAAACGTTTTTCAGGGCTCGGATTTCGCTGCCGTAAGTTCTCGGCGTCTCGTGCTCGGCGACAACCTTGAGCAGGCGCGGAAAGACGTCCGCAAGACCGTCGGCGCTCGGATAGCTCAGGCCTGCGGGGGATTGGAACTTGGCGCCCGACTCGAGATCGCGAAGCGTGAAGGCCTGGTCTTCGCGGCTTTGCTCGAAGGCTTTGGCGCGGAAGAAGACGTTGCCCTCGCGGTCGGTGACGAAAAAGCCTTCCGGGTCGACGCCCATCTCGATGCCCTCGCGACCGAGCCAGCGGAAGACTCCGCCATAGTCTTCGACATAGTCTTGCAGCACTTCGCCCGTCTCCTCGTCGGTGAGACGAATGCGCCGTCCGAACGGGCCTTCGGCCTCGAAGCGCGCAAGGTCCTCGAGGCAGCGTTTAGCGTCGCGCGCTTCGGTGCGGCCGCTGTTGGTATCGGGAATGGCGGCGAGGAGGTTTGGAAATTTGTCGGCGCCGATCGTGCGCAGCGCCGCCTGGAAGTGGCGCACGCCACCCCAGGTCGATATGCGTTCAAAGGCAAGCTGCATGCGTGGATGCGGGCAGCAGGCCTCGAGCCAGTCCTGGAAGGCGGCATGCGCCTCGCGGTGACCTTCCCACGGCAGATCGAGTTCGAGTTCGTCGCGCTCGGAGCCGAGCACCACCCGCGCGCGCGGTACCGGCGGCGGAGTGGTCTTTCCCTTCTCCCAGCAGGTGCATCTGACGTAGGCGTCGAGACCCAAGCGTCGTTCCTTGTGTTGTTGCCCGGAGCCTTCGCGCGGCTTCTTTCCGGTTGCACAGAATGGCGCTGCTTTATGGCGCTGCTTTTCCGCCATTGTAAAGTTGAGGCGTCCCGATCTTGGCTGTGCGGGCCCCTGCGGCGTCGATGCGGCGCACTTGCAGGCGGGCTAGATCAGAAATCCGGCGCTGAATCACCGGTTGATGCCGTTCCACGGACATTCCGATCTTGATGCAATCGCAGCGAGCAAAGAACCCCTCCCCCTTCGAGGCAGGGCTGTCGCATATTGGCGTACTTCCCCCTCTCCCCATTCCTGCACTTAATGGGGAGAGGGTTGGGGTGAGGGGCCGCCGCTTGTTTTGACCCTGCTGCCGCCCCTCACGCTTCGTTTTGTATCTGCCCCTCACCCTAGCCCTCTCCCCGTTCGCCCTATCGAGGGCGACGGGGAGAGGGGACGCGAGCGGCGCCAAATGCGATAGCCCTCCCCCTCGAGGGGGAGGCGATGGTGGTGGCGCGGCGTGGTTCTACCTAAAGCGGAAACGCGCTCGCTCAAGCTGCCGGACGCGGCACTTGGGTGGGTGCGGCTACTTCTTTTCGGCAACGATGACGGTGCCGCTCGCCTGCGCTTCCCACTCGCCGCGGTGCTTGGTCATGCCGACAAAGGAAACCTGATCCGGCTTGATCTGGAACTTGTAGCTGTCGAGCGCGAGCAGGTCCGGATCGGAGACCTTGTAGCCCGCGATCGAGGCCAGCCCCTTGGCTCGGTCGAAACTGCCTTTGACGAATTCGACACCGACCGCGCCGATGCGCTTCTCCAAATGCGAGCCCTTCGGCGTGGCCTTGAGCTGCCAGCTGATCTGGCCCTGTGCCTCGCCCGTTGCCGTCGCCTCGAGCTGCATGGCAAAGCCGTAGCGGTAACCGTCGCGCGACGTCCAGTCACCCTGCCAGGTGCTTTCGAGTTGCGATGGCGGGGCGGTCCAGCGGTGCCAGAGGTGCGTGGCGCCATCGAAGGCGCCTTCGGCATTGGCGAGGACGACGAAGAGACTGCCGAGTGCGCCGATGATGGCGACCGGATTGCGGATCAGTCGCGCCAGCAAGCGCTTCGGCACGTTTTCGGCTTCCGGTCCCATTATTCAAAACGCCAACCGTTCCGGTCTGCGCCCCCACGCTCCGTCGCCAGCGGGCTCTATTTCCCGCGTCTTGCGTCGATTATCACGCGAAGCGTTGAAAGTCATGGCCGCCGGGTCCGGCGCCCGAACATCGTCGCCGGCAGCGGCTTAGACCGGCTGCGCGACTAAGTTCATTCGCCGCAACGCCTTTTTTTTGCCAGGGTCTCGGGCTGCTTATGCAACAGCGGGGGCCGGCC
Source organism: uncultured Alphaproteobacteria bacterium (assembly GCA_963732525.1). Lineage (GTDB taxonomy): Bacteria > Pseudomonadota > Alphaproteobacteria > Rhizobiales > Hyphomicrobiaceae > Hyphomicrobium_B. The sequence continues at coordinate 50,671 of CAVSZX010000009.1, read as the reverse complement.
GAAGAGGGCGGCGGTGATATTGGGGAATTGGCACTTTGGAATGAGCCGGGGGGAACGCTATGGCCCGCGCACTCTACAATCAATACGGTTTCGAACCCATCGACGACGTGGCCCGGCAAGCCTTCTTCGCCGGCGAGCCGATATTGCCGCCGCCGCGCGTCCGCCGTGGCCGATCTCTGTTCCGCACGACGCTGCTGATCGCATGCCTCGCAGGGGGCGGCTATGCCTATGTCAACGCACCTGAGGCTTGGCGGACCTGGCTTGCAAACGGCGCCTCGCAGGCGATGACGCAAGTCGCCGCGATGGTCGAGCGCACGATGTCGCGGCAGGCTTCCGCAACCGAGGCCGCGGCGCCCGCGAGCCCGCCGGTCGAGCAACCGATGGCGGCGCGCGAGGTCGGCGATGCGCCGGGCGCCGGCGCGGGAGAAGCGGTGGAACCGAAGACGGCGGCCTTGGCGCCGGCGGACGTGCCTCAGGACGAAGCGGCGAACGCCGCCGACGCGGCGCCCGAGCCGCTGACGCCGCCGGTGATCGATCCCGCGAACCTCTATCAGAAGCGCGCCCTCGATGCCGGATTGCATCCCGATCTGTCGCGGGTCGTGCTCCAGCGTCTCAGCGACGCCGATTTCAAGAACGCCGGCACGGCGATCCGGACGGCGCTTGCGCAAACGCCCGACAGCGGCACTTACCTCTGGCCGAGGAAGGCGACCGCCAAGCTGGCACTGTTCGAAGTGCATTTCGTGCGCGGCACGAGCACCGATTGTCGCCGCTACGTCGTCACCGTCACGCTCGAGCGCTGGTCGACGACGGCGCCGGCGATGGAAAAGTGCGGCGAGGAATTGCCCAAGCGTAAGTTTGCCAAAGCGGCGGGGTAGTTTCTTCGCGATAGCCCGCCGGCAGGGGCTTAATTTCTCCGAACGTTTGGCAATTTTCGCTGCCTTCCTCGAGGCGGCGCCTCGCTGCGCGCCGTTGGCGTTGGCGCGTTCCAAACCCGCGCTTGAACCTCGAGCCTTGTCGCGGCGACGAACGCGCGCACTCTGAATTTTTCATTCAAACCATTTTTTCGATCAAAGGAGTTTGATCCATGCTCAATTCCAAGTTCTCCGCCGCCGCGATTTTCAGTCTCATCGCAGTTAGTTCCGAGACCATTGCCGCCGGTCCCGGCACCGGAGCGCTGATGCGACCGGCTTTCGACAATGTCGTTTCGCTTGCAGCGGCACGCGCCAAGAAGCCGACGGCGCACATTCCTGGCGGTAGCGCGAAACTCGCCAGCAAGGGCCGCGTGGTCAAGGACACGTGTCCGGGCAACGACAAGGCCTGCATCAACGATCTGGTCAAGAATTGCGACAAGGCCGGCGGCGGACTTTCGACATGGGAAGACGGCAGCGTCGATTGCTACGTCGTCGGCATTCACGATCAGCCATGAGCGCGCCGCAACGAAATCGCGCATGGCGATTTTGAAATCATTTGCTGCGTGCAGCCGGTGTGATCGCGCGCCGGCTGCACGCTTAGGTGTCGCGTCGCAATACGATTTGTGATCGGAGTGATGCCGCGATCTGCGCAACGATTTGTGATCGGAATGACGGAATAGAAATCAAATCTCTCGCCCTGGCGCGCATGACGGAACGGTCATCTTCCCGGCGCCAATCATCAGAGCAAAGACGGGGCTGGGGCTGAGTTTTATGTTGCGCCACAGCCACTTATGTTGTGCCTTCTCATAGTTAAACACACAATTCCTATTCCCCCGTCTGGGGCAATGTGTTCTTTTGGTGGTGTTGGTCCAGCAAGTTGTGGGCAAACATTGGGGAATTTGACTGAGGGCGCAGAGGGCTGCGGCAACGCAGGCGCCGGCAGGGCAAGAACGAAGGTCGTCGAATTTAGAAGGGCACTCAAAGTCTCTTAGTCGGCCGCGGGCACCGGGCGGGTGCCAATTTTGCGGATGGAAAGAGAGCGCGACCGGTCGGAATTCACTTTTTTGCACAGCGGGGTTTTGGGTTCGGAGGTGCCGGTGAGGCGCCAGCCGCAGGCTGGTTGTCGCGCCAAACATCCCCACCCCAATGCGGAGAACTGCGCGCTTAGCGGCGTGCAGGCGAGGAATTGTGTCACCAAACGGGGGGAGTATCCCGATGTTGCGTAGCGTAGTTGGCGTTGGAAGTCATACTGTTGGAATTCGGGCCGCGGGATTTGTCATCGCCGCTCTCTCGTCGTCGCTGTTGCTGACGACGGCCGCGCAAGCGGGCGGCAGCCTGAAGGACGAGCCGGTCGCGGCTGCGGAACCGACGTACGTCTGGGATGGTCTCTATGTCGCCGCCGGTATCGGCGTCGCCAAATTGGGCGAAGGCAGCTTCGACGCCTGGAAGAAGATCCAGAAGCAGAAGCGCTACTGTAAGGACCAAGTCCCAAGTATTGCCGATGAATTTGTTGAAGCGTCCGTAGTTCCGACCTATTGCGACAATTGGAGTGACTGGAAGGACGAGGGATACCCAAAGACGTTCCCGCTCGCAAAAGGCCAATTCGACGACAGCTGGGAAGGCTTCGGCACGCTGCAGATCGGCTATGACCGGCTACTCAACGACCGCATTCTCATCGGCGCCTTCGCGGATATCGACTTCTTCCCCAACGCCGACAGCGATTTCCATAAGAACATCTCCTACTACGACTACAATATCGGATCGGTCGATAGTCATTTCTCGCTCAATCACATCCTGAACTTCGGCGGCCGCATCGGCGGGCTCATTACCCCGCGCATCCTGCTCTACGCCACGGGCGGCTACAGCCGGGCGGATATCGACGGTGGCGTGAGCGTCGACCTCAAATATGGGCCGGATCTGAAACTGGCACTGCCCAACCACATGGACGGCTATTTCATCGGCGGCGGCGGCGAAGTGAAGATCGACAGGAATGTCTCCTTGAAGTTCGAGTATCGCTTCACGGATCTGGGCTCGCTGCATGCGGACGGCTCGAAGGTCTACGACAGCCAGCCGTGGTGCTCCTACGGCGAATGCACCAGGACCGAAAAGACGACCTCGGCGCGTGCCGACTTCGACGAGCAGATCCATTCCGTGCGTGCAGCCCTCGTCATCAAGCTCGACGATCTGCATCGCACCGAGGAAGCCGCGCCGCTGAAGTAGACGGCGACGGCGCTTTTCACGGCAAAGTATTCGAGCAGGGCGGATCGCATCCGCCCTGTTTTGCATTGCATCGGCCGCACGCTGCTGCGGACGCCCTAGCGGCTGATGCAGTTCCGCACGGGACAGCCCAAGCAACTGACGCACGGTAAATCGCGGCTCCGCAACAGCGATGGAGACCTCGATGAACGCACCGACGACCACCCTTACGATCCGCCGCGCGACCGCTGCCGACCAGGCCGAGATCGCAGAACTGGTGCGCCGCGAGAGACTCAATCCCAACGGTATTTTCTGGGCCCGCTTCGTGGTCGCAAGCGAAGGCGGCCGCATCGTCGGGGCGGCGCAGGTCCGCGGCCATGGCGATGGTGCCCGCGAACTCGGCTCTCTTGTCGTCGCGCGCGAGAAACGCGGCGCGGGGCTGGCCGGGCGGCTGATCCAGGCGCTGCTCTCGATGGAGGATGGTGCGGTCTATATGGTGACCGGTCGAACTCACGCCGCGCATTACGCGCGCTGGGGATTTGAACCCGTTCGCCGGACCCGGGTGCCGGCGTCCGTATTCCGCAATTACTGCCTGGGCCAGATGATCGGCGGCATGCACGCCATGCTCAAAGGCCGGCCAATCAACCGACTGGTGGTCTTGAAATGCGACGATGCCGGTCTCTATGCCGACCACTGGCTCGGATTTTCTGGTGCTTCTGAAAATGCCGCCGTCGTCTCATTCGGTTAGCAGCAAGTTCTCGATGATGCGACGGTCGTCGTCGCGGTTGCGAATACGGTCGAGCTCGTCGATGACGTTGTTCGTGCCATCGTCGGTGTCCGGGGCGGCCCGCGTTGCAAAAACGCGGCGGTCGGGCGCGTTTGTTGCTCTCATGGAGGGCAGGATCTGGCAGCTCGGCGACTTGCAGGTCGAGATTGCAATCGTAACTTTGTGCTTGTCGATACGCTCGATCTGACCGTCGATCGTGGCCTTCCTGAGTTTGAAGTTTCCGCCGCCCGCGCCGAGTTCAAGGGTCGGTACAATCCCCGCGTTGAGCGTCGTCCAGAAATCGAGAATGTCGGAAAATACCTTAACTGGCTTCTTGATGTCGGCGCTTTCGTCTCTGGGCCCGAGCGTCGTATTCAGCTCCAGGTAGGATTCGATCACCTCGTCCATGCCGATATTTCCGCTGATCGGATAGACAAGATTTGGTTCGACGACGTGCCCGAGGCAGGTTCCCGTGACGGGATCGACGTCCTTTTTCAAATCCTCGAAGGTCAATAGTGCCCGAAACGCCCTGGTGCTCTGCCGCTTCTTATCCGCCGAGCCTTTGAGGAGCAGGCTGAATTTGCCGCCGGCGAACGGGTTCTGGAAATCCAATTGCCCGCTCATCGCTTTGTCGTTTTCCGTGATATCGAAGGAGAAGTCGAAGCCGATCGAGGATGGCGGCGGCTCGAGATGGTGTCTGTCGCGGTATTTCTTGAGCCCCATGGCGGCTTCGCAGCGGATGCTCTTGGCAATCTGGACGGTGGTTTTCCGCGAGAAATCCTCGACCAGAGGATGAGCCGAACAAGCGGCGAGAGCTGAAGACAGCAGCAAAGCGCAAATCGAAAACTGACGCATGACGACCCCCCGTGACGCAATACGCTACTAAGTGAACTGCACCGCATCGAACAAAGGCTGCGCTCCACGCCGTTTGTGGTTATCCCTGAAATGTGGAAAGCGGCCCCGAGTATATCTACGTCATGTCGTGCGCGCGTTGGTGCCATTTTCGCAACGCGGTTGTTCGCGGCGTGTAGCGGCAGCACAGAACCGCGCGGCTGTGCCCCTTGGCACCACCCGGCGGATCGGTTGCGTACTTCTTCGCTGACACGGGGGCTTGACGTTCCCCGGCGGCGGGCCAAATCTAGCTCAATAGATAGAGGAGGTTTCCGCCATGCGAACGCAAACATCTGCGGCCGTCGTTGTTGGCGCCGTAGTTCTTGGGCTTGGGGCCCTGCTAAGTCCGGCCGCCGCGCGCGGTCTGGGGGAAGCTGCCGAGGCAGAGGCGGCGCGGCATCACGCCCGGGCGGGCGGCCCGACCAACTATCGCGACGCGGAACTTCTGGCGCGCTACGGCTGCTTCGACAAGACCGATAGCGCTTACTGCTGGTCTCTCTACAAGAAGCAGCGCCGCGAAGGCTCGCGCTACAGGACGTGGCACTAGGGTCGCGATTTCGTGAGGAAATGACGATGGCTGCGAAGGCCTACCACTCATTCGCCGCCGCCGGCGTGGCGATCCTCCTGCTCATCGCAGCGGCGGATTTGGCGCGAGCCCAGCAGGACGACGCAACCAAGGGCTCGGTCACGATTGAGGACCTCCTGAAATCGGGCTGGGACGTCGCGGGCTTTGCCAGCAACGTCGATAATCGCTCGACCTTCATCCTGTTCAAGAAGGCCGGAGAGGACCACCTCGTGCAATGCCTCGCCGGCTACGACGTGACGCGCAACCCGCGCACCTTCAACTATTGCTATGCGCTGAAGTGACGGCGTGCCGGCAACCGCAAGCTAGGTCGCGTAGCGCCGCGCCAGGAGAACCTTGGGCGTGAAGCGCTGCACGATGTCGCCCCTCTGATTGTGCGTCGTGATGCGCATGATGGCGCTGCCGCGGTCGGGACGCGAGCGCGACGGCGTAATTTCCAGCACCTCGATGTCGACAGTGAGGACGTCTCCCGGGCGCGTCGGCGCCGGCCAGGAAAGTTCGCCGCCGGCGCCGATGACGCCGCCCGCCAGCGGCATGCTCTCGACCACGAGGCGCATGGTGATCGCCGCCGTGTGCCAGCCGCTCGCCGCCAAGCCGCCAAAGAACGTATCCTTGGCCGCGTCCTCATCGAGGTGAAAGCCCTGCGGGTCGAAGTCGCGCGCGAAGCTCTTGATTTGTTCGGCGTCGAGCGCAAAGGCGCGGCTCGCGAAGCGCTGGCCAATGCTGAGATCTTCAAGATAGAGCGGCGCGGGTTGCGGAACGTCAGGTTTGGGCATTCGGGCCTCCAGGGGTCGAGCGGCGGCACAATGTTAGCACGCCGCGCGGGAGGGGTGGACGGATGGCGTCGACGAGGCACTGGCAATGGCTGCGGCAATGGCTCCGTCTTGCGCCTCCCCTGGTCCTGCGTGTAGCAACGGCGAGAAACAGGACTGCAGCGGAGCCTTGAATTATGACCGACATGAAGGACCTCAACGCCACGATCGCCCAATTGAAGCGCGAGAACGCCGAGCTTTCGGGTCTCGCGCTCGCGACGGGTGTCATTCTCACGCAGCTACTGCAGTCGAACTGCAAGCGCGAGTTGAACCCGCAGGCCGCCGCCGGCCGCATCATGGCCAGCGCGCGCGAGGCGATCGAGGGCTTTACAAACGTGACCCGCGCCGATCCGGTGATGAAGAAGCGCGCGCTCGACGCCGTCGCGCAGTACGAGGAGCAGATCAGGAGCGTGCTGGCGGTGTAGGTCCTCTTTGCATGGCGCCTTGCGACTCTCGTTCCTCGAGCCGGCCGCAAGGCGCGGACTCTTGCTTTGCGCGTTCCGACTGGCTCTTTGGTTGCGCTTGGCGACTCCCTTCTGGGGAGCCTGCCGCCGCGCACGGCAGCGGCGAAGTGACGTCTTTCGCCGGCGAGACGGGGCGGGAATAGGTCGAGGGTTCACTCACTTCGGCAGCTGTTGCGCGGCGATGGCCGCGAGCCAGTTGGCGTCCGTGCCGATGGAAATCACTTGCCAACCTTGTCCGATCATGTCGCGGCCATAGTCCGCGTCGTTGGCGAAAATCTGAGTGATGATGCCGCGCTTCGTCGCGCGCGCGTGCACGTGCTGAATCGCGTCCAGAACTTCGGCAGCGCGGACGTCGCGGTGGCGGCCGTTTGACAGCGACAGCGCCAGGTCATTCGGGCCGAGGCAGATCATGTCGAGCCCCGGCACGGCGAGGATCTCTTCGATGTTCGCGACAGCGCGCCGCGTTTCGATCTGGGCGCAGGCGATGGTCCATTGGTTCGCGGCTTCGACGTAGTCGCCGTCAAGCAGGAACTTGGCGCGGTAGGGTCCGAAGCTGCGCCCGCCGAGGGGAGGATACTTCGCGGCGTGAACGAGTTTCGCGGCGTCGTCCGCGCTGTCGATCATCGGCACGATCACGCCCTGCGCGCCGGCGTCGAGCGCGCGGCCGATCAGGCCGGTATCGAGATGCGCTACGCGCACCAGCGCCGGGACATGCGCGGCGCGGGCGGCGGTGAGGCACTGCACGAGCGTTTCGTTGCTGCCAAGCCCATGCTGCTGGTCGATCGTCACGGCGGGCCAGCCTGCGTCCGCGATGGTTTCGACGGCAAGCGCCGAGCCGAGCCCGAGCCAGGCGACGGGGAGGGACTTTCGGGTTTTGAGGAGCGCGCGGAAGTCGGGGGGCGGGACGGGGTGTGAAGTGGCGGGCATGGGAATTTTTTCATTTTACATGAGTTGCGGAGTGTAACGAGTGTCGGCGGGCCGCCGGGTCAAGTCAACGCGGTGGGGGCGGCTATTCGGCGGCGACAAGCAATGGACGTGGATACTCGTCCCAGGTGCGGCCGTTGAGTTCGCGGCCGGTCTTCTTCTTGTTCACGCCGCCCCACTGTTTGAAGAAGAACGCGGTAGCATGCTTCTCGCAGGTCTCTTGGATGGCCTTGACCCAATCTGGGTCCATCGGCCGCGCCGAGGGACCGGATTTGCCGCCGACGATGGCCCAGTGAATGTCCTTGAGGCTCGGCCGGCCAACCGAGCCGATGAGGGGCTCGAACGAAACGAACCGCACCTCGGCAGGAATTGTTCGCAGAATTTTGATGCGGTCGGCGTAATCCGCGCTTTCAACGGACGTGCCGAGCCAGACGTTGGGTAAGCGCGGAAGCTTTGCGGCTTTGATGACGTCGCGCATGTTGTCGGGGCGTTTGGTCAGAACCTGGAACGAGTGCCAATGCGCGCGCCCCATGACGTTCCAGACTTTTTTGATGAAGTCAGCGGGCACGCCATCTTGGAATAGATCGGACATCGAGTTGACGAAGACGCGACGCGGCTGGCGCCAGCGCAGTGGGATTTCGAGTGCAGCTTCATTGAAGTGCAGTTTGCCGGTCCACACCTGCCGTTTGCCGCTCTTGCGCGTCACGCCCTTGTAGGACGGATGCTCCATCGCTTGCAGGCGGCCTGCCATCCGCATGGCGTAACAGTTCGTGCACCCGGGCGAAATCATCAGGCAACCCGATATTGGGTTCCACGTCGCGTCGGTCCATTCGATGAAGGAAAGGCCGGGCATGTTTTCTGTTTTTCAGGATGGCTTGCCGATTATTTCTCGCACAGTTTCGGCCAGCGCTTTGGGAAGCGCATCGACCTTGGTTTCCATGCGGTCCATGCGACCGTCGAGTTGGTCCATGCCACCGTCGAGCCGGTCCATGCGATCGTCGAGCCGGTCAAATCGCTGCTCCGTTGCCTGCTGAAAACCCAACAGGTCGCGATGCACATCTCGCACCTGATTGGTGAGAAACCCAAAGCCGCCTTCGAGTTCACCGACACGGCGCTTGAGATCGCGAATTTCTGCTTCGACATTCATGACGTTAGCCTCTTACTCTGCGCGAGAACAATACGGGAACGCAGGCCTCATGTCAAAAGAAAAATGCGCTCCGCGTCGGATCGTGATGTTGAAATTTGCGTTGGACCCATTCGTTTGGATTGAGAAGTCGCGGCTAATCAATGTCCTTCAATTTCTGCCATCGCCTTGTCGTAGCGGCCGTTGGCAAGGTCTTCGGGGTCGATCCAAAATGTGAGATTGCCGGCGTCCCACCACTGAAACCTCGGCCCAACACAAAGTTCGAGATCGAGCGAGGGCAACGGGTGTTGGGTCTGCGCTACCGTTTGACCCAACTATGAGCTGTCACTCCCCCGTGTGCTTCCCGCCCGCGGTCTTGCCGGGCCGGCCCGCGTCGCCAGGTCTCAACGCCACCGATTTACGAATCTCAGCGCGAGCCACGATCCTAGCAGTATGAAAAGCATCATGGCGGCGGATGCGACATAGAGCAGGGGATGGCGCGTTTCCGCGAGCGACCCATCCAGATTGAAGTACATGGCAGCCATCCCCATGACCAAATCCATGATCGTACCACCGAGGAGTCCGGCCACGAGGAAGCCGGCGAAGGCAGTGGCGATGCTCACGATCCAGCCGAGCACCCCGCGCTTGTTCGTCCACGCCTCGTGAACACCAACGGCTAGTGCGGCGGCGACGAAGACGACCGCAAGGGTCATCGCGCCACCCACGCTCGAATTCGGAACCGTGCCGCTCCATTGGATGAGCATGATTGCGATCACTGCGATCAGCGCGATGTACTTCATAGAGTGGTGCCCCACTTATTCCGCCGCGACGGGCTTCAGTTCGTAGACGCGCGCAAGTTTGGAGGCGGCGGCGATGTCGCCAGCCTTGAGGGCCGTCTCGACAGCCTCGATTTTCAAGGCATCTTCAACCGAAAGATAAGGGCCCCAGGCGTTATCGTCTGGGATGCGTTCGACGGTAACCTCTGCCACATATTTTCCGGCATGAACGAATTTCTTGGCCGTGCGTGTCATGTGCGTTTCCGCTTTGTGTTGCCATCTGTCCAACGCTCAGGATCGGGTCGAAAGTGTGTAAAAATCGAGTTCTCCTGGCTATCTGTGGGAGAGGGCGGGCAACAAGGCCAGCACTATTGTTGATAAGAGTATTAGACATTTTTCTAGCGGGCTCTGACAGAAACGATCCGTTTCTTTCCAAGCAGTTCGGATCGCGGGAAGTACTCCAATAAACCAGAAGAGGATGACGGGCCCAAGCGCAACGACTAGAGGGAACGCGCTGACGTCATTGGTAACGCCCATTATAGGCCCTGAATGCCATTCAATCGAGTGGGCAACGATTGCAAGCGGCACCTGACCAATAGGCGTAGCCAATGCCCCGAGAATAACGATCGGAGTGCCAGAGTCTATCCATCTTGCCATTGAAGTCTTTTCAAACAGCGAAATAATCGCGCCGATCCCGCATGCCACAGAACCCACGGTAAGCCAAATGAATGCGGCCACACAAATTAGTTGGGCTACAAAGGCAATCAGGTTGATCATAACTGCTGAGCCTCGAAACTGCACTTACTCCGCCGCCGCTTTCCTGCCCGCCTTCATCGGCCGCCGTGCCAGCAGGTCGCGCAGATACTTGCCGGTGTAGGACTCTTTCACCTTCGCCACGTCCTCGGGCGTGCCTTCGGCGACGATTTTGCCGCCGCCGTCGCCGCCTTCGGGGCCGAGGTCGATGATCCAGTCCGCCGTCTTGATGACTTCGAGATTGTGCTCGATGACGACGACCGTGTTACCCGCGTCGGCGAGCTCGTGCAGCACCTCCAGAAGCTTGGCGACGTCATGGAAATGCAGGCCCGTGGTCGGCTCGTCCAGAATGTAGAGCGTGCGGCCGGTGGCGCGGCGCGAGAGTTCCTTGGAGAGCTTGATGCGCTGGGCTTCGCCGCCCGACAGCGTCGTCGCCTGCTGGCCGATGTGGATATAGCCCAAGCCGACGCGCGCCAGCGTCTCCAATTTATCGCGGATCGGCGGCACGGCCTTGAAGAAGTCCGCGCCTTCTTCCACCGTCATGTCGAGCACGTCGGCGATGGACTTGTCTTTGAAGGTCACCTGCAGCGTCTCGCGATTGTAGCGCTTGCCCTTGCATTCCTCGCACGTCACGTAGACGTCAGGCAGGAAGTGCATCTCGATCTTGATGACGCCGTCGCCCTGGCATTTCTCGCAGCGTCCGCCCTTGACGTTGAAGGAGAAGCGGCCCGGTTCGTAGCCGCGCGTTTTGGATTCCGGCAAGCCGGCGTACCAATCGCGCATGGGGGTAAAGGCGCCGGTGTAGGTCGCGGGGTTGGAACGCGGCGTGCGCCCGATCGGCGATTGATCGATGTCGATGACCTTGTCGAAGTGCTCGATGCCGGTGATGCGATCGTGCTCGCCCGGATGCTCCTTGGAATTGTTGAGTTTGCGCGAGACGGCCTTGAACAGCGTGTCGATCAGCAGCGAGGACTTGCCGCCGCCAGAGACGCCGGTGATGCAGGTGAAGAGGCCGCAGGGGATCGAGGCGGTGACGTTCTGCAAATTGTTCGAGCGCGCGCCGATGACGGTCAGGAGCTTGTCGGTATCGCGGGCGCGGCGCTTTCGCGGCACGGCAACCTGGCGGGTGCCGTTCAAGTATTGGCCCGTGAGGCTGTTCGGGTCGTCCATGATGTCTTGCGGCGAACCCTGGGCGACGATCTCGCCGCCGTGGATGCCGGCGCCGGGGCCGATGTCGACGACGTGGTCGGCGGTCAGAATCGCGTCCTCGTCGTGTTCGACCACGATCACCGTGTTGCCGATGTCGCGGAGATGCCGCAGCGTTTCGAGCAGCCGGGCGTTGTCGCGCTGGTGCAGGCCGATGGAGGGCTCGTCCAGAACATAGAGCACGCCGGTCAGGCCCGAACCGATTTGGGAAGCCAAGCGAATGCGCTGGGACTCTCCGCCGCTCAATGTGCCCGACGCGCGCGACAAGGTGAGATATTCAAGCCCGACGTCGTCTAAGAATTTCAGCCGGTCGCGGATTTCCTTCAGGATGCGCGTCGCGATTTCCGTCTGCTGCTTGGTAAAGGTCTTCGGCACATCCCGGAACCAGATGTTGGCGGCCTTGATCGAGAGATCGCCAACCTCGCCGATGTGTTTACCGCCTATTTTGACGCTGAGCGCTTGCGGTTTCAGGCGATAGCCGCCGCAGGCCTCGCAGGGGTGCGCCGCCTGATAGCGCGAAAGCTCCTCGCGCACCCAATCGCTGTCCGTCTCGCGCCAGCGCCGTTCGATGTTGCCGATGACGCCTTCGAACGGCTTGTCGTTGTGGTAGTTGCGCGTGCCGTCCCAGTAGGTGAAGCGAATGTCCTCCTCGCCCGAGCCGTAGAGTAGCGCCAGCTGCACGTGCTTGGGCAGCCGTTCCCACGGCGTCTTCGTCGACACCTTGTAATGCTTGGCCAGGCTTTCGAGCGTCTGCTCGTAATAGGGCGAGGTGGCGCCGGTCTTGGCCCAGGGGTAGATGGCGCCGTCGGCGAGCGACAGTTCCGGCTGCGGCACGACGAGATCGGGTTCGAAGCGCAGTTCCGTGCCGAGGCCGTCGCAGGTCGGGCAGGCGCCGGCGGGGGCGTTGAAGGAAAAGAGGCGCGGCTCGATCTCGTCGATGGTGAAACCGGAGACCGGGCAGGCGAAGCGGGCCGAGAAGGTGATACGCTCGTGCGTTTCGTTTTTGTTTTGAAGAATGCCGCGCTCCTCGGATTTGGCGTCTTCCCCCCTCCCCCTCGCGGGGAGGGGTTGGGGGTGGGGGGCCGAACCAGACCCGGAGCGTCCGCCTGGCTCTTCACCCCACCCCACGCCTTCGGCTCGACCCTCCCCGTCAAGGGGAGGGTGTTTCTTGCCAGCCTTCGACGGTGCGGTCTTGGATAGAGGTTTATCCACGAACTCGGCAATCGCCAGGCCGTCGGAAAGCTTGAGCGCCTGTTCGAATGAGTCAGCGAGGCGCGAGCCAAGGTCCTTCTTCACGACGATGCGGTCGACGACGACGTCGATGTCGTGCTTGAACTTCTTATCCAGCTTCGGGGCGTCGCCGATGTCGTAGACCGTGCCGTTGACCTTGAGGCGCTGATAGCCCTTTCTCTGCCACTCGGCGATTTCTTTGCGGTATTCGCCCTTGCGGCCGCGCACGACAGGAGAGAGGAGGAGCAGCCGCGTGCCTTCGGGCAGGCTCAGCACGCGATCGACCATCTGCGTGACGGTCTGGCTTTCGATGGGCAGGCCCGTTGCCGGCGAATAGGGCACGCCGACGCGGGCGAACAACAGACGCAGGTAGTCGTAGATTTCGGTCACCGTGCCGACGGTCGAGCGCGGGTTCTTGCTCGTCGTCTTCTGCTCGATGGAAATCGCCGGGGAAAGGCCGTCGATGTGGTCGACGTCCGGCTTCTGCATCATCTCGAGGAACTGGCGGGCATAGGCCGAGAGGCTCTCGACGTAGCGGCGCTGGCCTTCCGCATAGATGGTGTCGAAGGCAAGCGAGGACTTGCCCGAGCCCGACAGCCCCGTGAACACGACAAGTGCGTCGCGCGGGATCTCGAGATCGACGTTCTTCAAGTTGTGCTCGCGGGCGCCGCGGACGTGAATGGTCTTCATCAGGTCGGACGGCGCGCGGGTACCTGGCCCGGAGCGGCCGCTATTGTGAGACTTTGGGGAGGGCTTTTTCATGGGAACAGGGTTTAGCCGAGGGCAAAGCGCGGGGCAATGCGGTGCGGAAGAAGGGCGCGGGAGACCCCGAAAACTCTTAGGTTTCCGAGGTTTTCCGCCGGTCGCCATGTCGCCAAGAGCGAGAATGGTAGGTTGGCGTCAAACGACGGCGACGCAACGGCGGAGCCGGCGTGCAGACCCAACAATCAAGGCCAATGTGCTGCGAGCCGGCGTCTCCATGACGCACGAGGGCGGCAACATCGCGACGGACGTGCGCTCGGGGGTGAGTTTTGTCTACACGTACAACAACGCCAACCGGCTGAAGACGGTCTCGCAATCGGCCAACCTCTTGGGCACGTACACCCCGGATCATTTCCGTCGCTGCGTGACGCGGTCCGGGGCAGGCTAGATCATCTCAACCGCCCGGTGAAGATGACCAACGCGGCAGGCGTCATCGTCTGGAGCGCCGTCTTGCAGCCTCTTTTCGCGCGCGGCGGCCGGCTCGACGAAGGATGATCGCCGCGCGCAAGTAAATGAGGGCGAGGCGCACTCGCTCATCGGCGAGGAGGCCAACAGACGCCCGCGTTTGTGCATTGCCGCACGTTCCCCATTAGGCTTGTGGCGCGGCCAGGGAGTTTCGCCTAGCATCCGGCCCAAGACGTATCCGTCTTGGGGAGAAGCATGGCCGTCAGCAGCAATAGCGTCACGATCAACTGCGACATGGGCGAGGGGTTCTCCCTCTATAAGCTCGGCGACGATGAGGCGCTGATGCCATTGATCTCGCTCGCCAACATTGCCTGCGGCTTTCATGCCTCCGATTTCAACCACATGCGCCGGACGGTACAGCTCGCCAAGGAGCATGGGGTCAAGGTCGGCGCGCATCCCTCGCTGCCCGACCTGCAGGGCTTCGGCCGGCGCGAGATGAAAATTTCGCGCGAGGAGCTGACGAACTGCATTCTCTATCAGGTCGGCGCCTTGAAGGGCTTCGCGGATGCCGAAGGCCTGCCGCTCAATCATCTGAAACCGCACGGCTCGCTCTATGGGATGTCGGCGCGCATGGAGGACATGGCACACGCGGTTGCCGACGCGGCTGCCGTGTTCAAGCTGCCGATCCTCGGCATGAGCGGAACGCTGCATGAAAAGGTCTATCCCGCCCGCGGCGCACGCTTCATCGCCGAGTTCTATGCCGATCTCGATTACAACGACGAGGGGGGCCTCATCATCACCCGCGAGCACGAGGCGAAGGACCCGGCCTCGGCAGCGGAAAAATGCCTGCGCGCATTGCGCGAAGGAAAGGTCAAAAGCACGGGTGGCAAGGACCTGGCGGTCAAGGCAGAGACAATCTGCGTTCACTCCGATACGCCCAACGCCGTCGCCATTGCGACCGCCGTGCGCGATGCGTTGCGTTCGATCACGAGTTAAGAAACGTCTAGAAACTTGAAATGCGAGACGAGGGGAGCCCTTGATGGCCGTCCGGCAGATCCTGTCCCACTTGCCCGGTATTTTCTATCAGCAACCGAGTCCGAGCGAACCGGTGTTCAAGACCGCGGGCGATACGATCGTCATGGGTGAGGTCATCGGGCTGATCGAGATCATGAAGTCCTTCAACGAGGTGAAGAGCGAAGTGCCGGGCAAGCTGGTGCGCTACCTCGTCGCCAACGGCGAGGAGATCATGCCGGGCCAGCCGCTGGCGGAGATCGAGGCATGAGCGCGCTCGCACCCAGATACACCTTCGGCGGCGACGAACATGTTTTCGTCGAGGTGGCGGAGGGCATGTCGCTCGAAGCCTTCTTCAAGTCGCTCTCCATTACCAATGCGGTGAGGGAAGCGGCAATCGCCGGCGTCACCGAGATCTGCCCGGCGAACGCTTCGTTCCAGATTAAATTCGATCCCGACCGCATTGCGCCCGATGATCTCGTCGCCGAATTGAAGCGTCTCGAAGCGGCGGCGGAAAAGGCCGAGCCGGTGATCAAGACGCGCATTATCGAAATTCCCGTGCTCTACAACGATCCCTGGACCAACGAGACGATGAAGCGCTTTCGCGAGCGCCACCAGGACCCGCATAGCACCGATCTCGAGTATGCGGCGCGCATAAATAATCACCCGAGCGTCGAAGCTTTCATCAAGGCGCATTCGAGCGCGCCCTGGTTCGTCTCCATGGTCGGCTTCGTCGCCGGCCTGCCGTTCCTCTACCAGATGGTCGAGCGCAAACGGCAGATCCAGGTGCCGAAGTACCTGCGGCCGCGCACCGACACGCCGAAGCTCACGATCGGCCACGGCGGCTGCTTCTCCTGCATCTATTCGGTACGCGGGGCGGGCGGATATCAGATGTTCGGCATTACGCCGATGCCGATCTACGATCCCGTGCAGCAGACGAGTTATCTCCGCGACTTCATGTGCCTGTTCCGGCCCGGCGACATCGTCAAATGGAAAGCAATCACGCGCGACGAATATGACGCGACCGTCGCGGACGTGGCGGCGGGGCGCTTTCAACCCCTGATGCGCGACGTCGACGTTCTCGCTTGCCGAGTTCAACCGCGATATCGACGCCTATAACGCCAAGCTCGATGGAGTGCTCCATGGCCATTAATGTCTTGCAAGGCGGCCTGTCGACGACGGTGCAGGACCTCGGCCGGCCGGGCTACTATCACATCGGCATTCCCATTTCCGGCGGCATGGATCGCTTTGCGCTGCGCGCCGCCAACATGCTCGTTGGCAACGACGAGGGCGCGGCCGTGCTCGAAGCGACGTTCATGGGGCCGGAACTCGAATTCACCGACGAGCGCATCGTCGCGGTCACGGGCGCCGAACTCGCGCCGAAGATCGGCGGCGCGGTGCGTCCGACGTGGACGGCCTTCAAGGTGCGCGCCGGAGAGACGCTGTCGTTCGATCTTCTGAAAGGCGGGGCGCGGGCCTATATCGCCATTTCGGGCGGCATCGACGTGCCCGTCGTCCTCGGCAGCCGCTCGACCTACACGCTTGGCGCGCTCGGCGGCTACAAGGGCCGCAAAATCGACAAGGGCGATACCTTGGAGATTGGCGCGAGCTCGGCATCGCGCGAGGGGCAATCGATCCCCGAGAGCCTGCGCCGGCGCACGGGAACTCCGGCCGAACTGCGAACGCTGCCGGGACTCTACGCTCACCGCGTCACGGAAGCGGCACGGCAGCGGTTCTTCGCCGACACTTGGAAGGTGGCGCCCGAAGCCGACCGCATCGGCTACCGTTTCCGCGGCGGCACCGCGCTGTCGTTCGTGCGCGCGCGAGCAGCCCTTCGGCGCCGGCTCCGATCCTTCCAACATCGTCGATGCCTGTTACCCTTATGGCTCGATCCAGGTGCCGGGCGGCACCGAGCCCATCGTCTTGCATCGCGATGCCGTCTCGGGCGGCGGCTATTTCATGCTCGGCACCGTCATCTCGGCCGACATGGACAGCATAGGCCAGATGCAGCCGCACACGCTCGCGCAGTTCGTCGAGGTCGACATGGCGACGGCGCTCGCGGCGCGGCGCGAGCGGCAGATCTCGCTCCAGAACCTGCGCCGGGCGTTGGGGCGCGCACCGCTGCCGGCTTGAGCAGGACGCCCGGATCGCTTTTTCAGGATAGACCCGGCCTGTCCCGCGCCGGCGCGGATATTTGGAATTTGTTGACGTTCCCGGCAACTTCAAGCGGCGGCAATGCCGATTTGCCTAAAAAATCTTGGGTCCCGGAAACCAAATCTTGATGGCGAATTCCTAGTCTCGGTCACAGCGAGTTCGAGGTTTTGTCCGGGCGTGTGCTGGCGCGTGTTGGACCCCTGCGACCGTCTGTGTGTTCCGGGGCGTACATGACGAAAATTTCCTTTACCTACGAACAGGCCGCCGACAAAATTGCGGGCACGGGCTGGACCAATCCCGTAACCGTGCCGCTCACCTATGGCTTTCGCTCCAGCGACGCCAGCAATCCGAACTTCGTCAAATTCGATTCAGCGCAGATTGCCGCGGCGGAAGAGGCTCTGAAGCTCTGGTCCGACGTCGCCAATATCAAGTTCGAGCGGGTCGGAACCGGCACCAGCGGAACCGGCGCCTATTCCAACAGCGCGACGATTTTATTCTCGAGCGACACAAGCGCCGGCGGTTACGCCTGGGGCTACAATCCGGGGTCCCGCGGCTTCACCGATCTCGCGGGCGATGTGTTCATCAACCCGACCAACGGCTGGTTCACGAATTTCTCCCGCGGCAGCTACGACTTCATGACGATCGTGCACGAGATCGGCCACGCCATCGGCCTCGATCATCCGGGCAGCTACAATGGCGGCAACCCGACGTACGCCGTGAACGCGCTCTACGCCGAAGACAGCATGCAGTATACGGTGATGAGCTATTTCGACGCCGAGGAAACCGGGGCCCAGCACTTCGGTACCTATGCGGCGACGCCGCTTCTGCACGACATCGCGGCGGCGCAGCTGCTCTATGGTGCCAACATGTCAACGCGCACCGGCAGCACCGTCTACGGCTTTCACTCCAACGCCGACCGCAGCGAATTCCATATCGATAGCCCCGCGGCGGACGTGGTCTTCGCCGTCTGGGATGCCGGCGGCAAGGATACCTTCGACTTCTCCGGCTATTCGGCCAATGCCACCATCAATCTCAACGCAGCGACATTCTCCAGCGTCGGCGGCTTAAAAGACAACATCGCCATCGCCAAGGGCGCGACGATCGAGGACGCCATCGGCGGCGCGGGCTTCGACAAGTTACTCGGCAATGCGGTGGCCAATACCCTCGACGGCGGCGGCGGCAACGACCAGCTCTACGGCAACGGCGGCGGCGATACTCTGAAGGGCGGGGCCGGCAACGACTTTCTCTATGGCGGCGCCGGCGTGGATTTCCTGCACGGCGGTTCCGGGTCGGACAATTTCGTTTTCAATACCGCGATCGGCGGCGCGGGCATCGATCGCATTCTCGAATTCGCGCCGCTCTACGACACCATTCGCCTCGAGAACGGACTCTATTTGGCGCTCGGCGCGGCCACCGGAACGCTCGCCGCAGGGAAATTCTATACCGGCGCTTCCGCCCACGACGCTGACGACCGCATCGTCTACGACAGGACGACCGGCGCCGTCGCTTATGACGCCGATGGCTCGGGCGCCGGCGCGGCAATCAGAATTGCGGTCCTGACCTCGGCCGTTAAGCCGGCGCTCACCGCCGCCGATTTCCATGTGATCTGAAGGCGATCGCCGCATCGCCTCGAAGCCGCCCCGGCCCAGCCAAAACCCTCGTTTGTTCCTGAACTGGCGATGAACCGGGCCTTCAAGGCGCGTTCAATCGCGGTTTCGTATTGCGTGTCACCAATCAGAGTTATAGTTGAGCGATGAGGTACTATGACAACCGCGTCCGCATATTTCGGAGAGGCTCAAGATATGTTCGATACCCCGCAAAATACAAAGTTGTCCGCCCTTGCTGCGAGCGGCGGTAAAGCCGTCAGCCACACCCTGAGGCTGGTGCAGCTCGGTGTGCTCGTGGTTTCCGTGGCGGCGGCCATTCCGACGGCGCGAAACCTGTATTATGCCTGGGCCAACGGCGTTCCCTTCGATCAGGTCGAGCATCGCCTGAGCCAAGCCGAGCTTTGGGAAAAGAATTTCGACTGCAAGATCGACTATCGCGCCTTGTCGACGGCTGCAAATTCCAAGGTCGAGGTCGGTTCGTGTGGCAAGACTGGCGACATCTCGATCCGTGTCACGGGCGCGGGCGGGCAGACGAACTACGAATGGATCGCCTTCGACCAGCTGCCGAAGCCCGCGACCAAGACGGCGGGGCTCCTCGATCTTTTCATTGCTCAGGCCTTTGCGGACGAGCGCGCCGCGCCTGACGCGCACCATCCTCTGCCCCGATCGTTCTGGCGCAGGCGGCAACCGAGACCATTTGCCAGACCAAGACCAAGGACGTTGTGGTGCGGATCGTAAAGGATGGCGGCAAGTGCTTCCGGGAGACGATGTCGCTGTTCAAGGGAACGGTCGAAAAGCGCGAGGAAGTCCCCTGCACGACGCAGTGCGCCGCCACAAAGTAAGCGCGTCGATTGCACCGGGCGATTTTCATGTGGCCGCGCGAGCCGATGTTCGCGCGGCCCATCTTTTTTGCCAAGCACGTGCTGGCGTTCGCGCTTCCGCCTCGCCGCATCAAGCGCTGGGAGCGCACTGCAGCGTGCTGCTGCATGCTGCAATTCGTATTGGAAATAACCATCAACTTTTCAGCTTCGGGCAAATTGCGCCCTTGACGCCGCTTGTGATCAGGTATTCACTTTCAATAGTGGAGCCGCCGCTGCGAGCGCAAAAGCGCAAGACGGAACCCGGCGATATCGCCGCTGGATGTCTTGTGTGCGCATCAGTACCCCCCGGGTTTGGAGGTCGCGTTTCACGACAGGCGCAACGGAACACAGGAGGCAGGATGACTCCACCGGGTAGTTCACACGGGCCTCTCGGAAACCATGAGGTCCAACCTTGATTGGCGCTCTAGTATTCATGGCCACGCTGGTCACGGTCTCAGCACTCACAATCTGGATACTTCAAGCGAGGGCGGGAGCCCGACGGGTACACGTCCGGATCGCCAGAGCCTCGAAATAAGCGCCCGGTTTTAGTCCGGGTAGACCATCAACGGCAAAAAGGGCCCCGCGGACGTCCGAGGACGTCGCGGGGTTTCTTGTTTTTGGTGCTCGTTTTTGGTGTCGGTTTTCTTTTCTGGCCGTGGTCTAGCCGTCCCCGGTCGGCCGACGTTTTCTTTCCGACAGTCGTGATATCGCGTTTGGCAGGGTTGGCGGCGGTTGTCGCAGGCCGCCTCTCGCAGGTGTGACGCCGCGACGGGATATCGGCAATGCAAAGTCAGTTGGTGGCGCGCCCGTCGCGCGCCGTCATTTTAAGCCGCTGCGAGCACTTTCCGACAATCGAAAGCCGGCCACGCGACAACCGCGGCACGCAGACGCCATGCGCAGCACGCCTGCACAGAGGGCCGCTTGTGGTCTCAAATTTTTCGGGAAGCAAAAATCGCCAGGGACCGAGAAGCCTTATTCGATGTATTCGGCTTAAACCCTCCGCGAAGGGAATTCCCCGTTCCGATCCCTGGCGACCACGGATCATCCTTCGCGCGAGATTGCGATGCAACACGGGAAGCGACTTGTACATTCGATTCCTGGGGAGAGTTGCATCAATGCATCAGCGTCGCCCGGAATTGAACATTGTGATCGCTTTTTGGTGGGCTTTGTTGCGCGAATTTGTCGCTCCGCAGTTGTGCTCACGCGTGTGAAGTTTAAAGTGATCGATGCGTTCGGCGCGAGTAGAACGCGCCTCCGCCATCGCGTGCGTCGAGATTTCTTGAATGTCGCGTGTGCAAAAGTTACGCCCCCAATTCCGGAAACCACCGGCGCATGCCGCGGTCGCGATAAGCGACGAGGTTGGCGAGTGTCTCGGCATGATCGCGAATGGGTGTCGTGAAGTGGGCGCTGAGCGCACTGGCGACGCTCGACCAGACGGACGCATCGGCGCCGCATGGCTCGGTTCCCATGAGGAAGGGCTTATTGCCAAAAAATGCCGACAGTGCGTCGAGGTCGCGTTTGGCGAATGCCTCTATGTCCGCGCGCGCGTGCCGCCCGAGACCCTGGCCGTAAAGCGTGCGCTTGACCGACCGGCTGATCATGGCGACGACGAACGGGCGCAGGGGCGCCGGAACATCGGTGAAAAACTTCTTCGGGCCGTTTTCGAAGTTGGTTTTGACCATCCAGCGCGCATCGACGATCGCCCAGTAGAGATGCTCTTCGCACATGGTCTGGAAGGCGTGGGCGACGGCCTTTTCCTCAGAGATCAAGGCGCCGTCGAAATTGGCGCCGTGGGTCTGCTCGAGGTACAAGCGAATGTGCGTCGAATCCCCGAGCAGTTTACCGTCAGTCTCGATGTAAGGGATCTTTCCCTTGGGCGCCTTGGAAAAGTTGGCCTTGGCTTTGCGATAGGGCAGGCCGGACATCTTCAGCAGGATTTCGGTCTTGCTGACGAAGGGGCTGGCGTCGGGCAGTCCGAAGCTGGGGCCGGAGCCGTAAAGAACGATCATCGAAAATGCCTCCCATTGCGTATCGACGCCTGTCATACGGACATGCTGCTGACGAATTGTGTCAGAAGACGCGTGGGGGACCGAGTGATGCGTCGCGTTTCTTAGCGCGCTGCGCAAACGCAGTAGATCTGCGCCGGCGCGTCAATCCTTGTGATTGGTGATGGCGACGAATTTCGGGTCGTTCTGGACCGTGCGCTCGTGCATGAGGAAATCATAATAGCCGCAGCGGCGCTTTTCACCGGGATACGCGCGGCAGCTCTTCGGGCGCGCGTGATAGATCGTACAACGCCGCTCCTTGGTGTCGAAGAACTGGCAGATGCGGCCGAAGTGTTTGTCCTTCTTGCGGCGCATGACGTACTTGTGGCCGTAGGCCTGGCGCGTGAATTTCTTCTTCGCGGCGTCGAAGCCCAAGTCGTGGTGCTTGGCGAGGCGCTGAACGTCCGCCTTGTTGAGCGCGATCAGCGGATACGAGCAGCAGTATCCGGGACAGTTGAGGCAGTTGTACTGGGCCATGAACGGCAGCACGTCCTTCGCACAATTTGGGCTTTGAACTTGAGTGCGCGCGGCACACATCAAGAATGCCCGGCTTAAAGGATCGAGGGCAATGGTCAAGCGGGCGCTGCTGGCCGTTGCGGCGTTGGTGAACGGGGCGTGGCCCGGCCGCGTCGGTTTGGTTCGCGCGCGGGAGCTACAAGAGAGAGAAAAAAACCCTTGCCACAGCCTCGAAATTCGATTAGAACATAACATGAACAACCGTATGCGGCCGGGCTCGCTGCAGGCAACCCGGTGCAGGCGCCCTTGATAAGGGGTGGATGAAATGCGTGGACAAGATGCGTGGACAAGGTCCGCGCGCCGCCACGGCCTGACCTCTCTGGTCTAGGCTGGCCGCAATGCGATTTCGGTGCCCATATGATTGGGCGCACATGATCTGGTGAGCGTGCCGCCATCGCCGGCGCGTCAGAAGCGAAGGAGAGTTCATATGGCAGGTTCGGTCAACAAGGTCATTCTGGTCGGCAACGTCGGCAAGGACCCCGAAATCCGCAGGACCAACGACGGCCGCCCGATCGCCAACCTCAGCCTGGCGACGAGCGAGAGCTGGCGCGACAAGGCGACGGGCGAGAAAAAGGAAAAGACCGAGTGGCATCGCGTTGTCATCTTCAGCGAGCCGCTGTGCAAGATCGTCGAACAGTACGTGAAGAAGGGCGCCAAGCTCTACATCGAAGGCGCGCTGCAGACGCGCAAGTGGACCGACAAGGACGGCGTCGAGAAGTATTCGACCGAGGTCGTGCTCCAGGGCTTTAACGGCTCGCTCACCATGCTTGACGGCGCCGGCGGCGGCCGCGGTTCCTCGGCGTCGTCGGGGATGCAGGAAGGCGGCCAGGCCGACTACGGCTATGACGGCGGTGGGCAATCGAACTTCGGTGGCGGCTCGGGGTCGTCAGGCGGCGGCTACGGCGAAGCCAAGCGCGGCGGCGCGTCCAAGAGCGGCAACGGCGGCTCTTCCAAGGGCGGCTTCGACAAGGCGCTCGACGACGAGATTCCGTTTTGAACGAGGTTAGGCATGGGATTTCTGTCGGACTCGAAGGATATCTACGAGTTGTTCAGGAAAGCCGGAAACGTCGAGGCGCAGGAGAAAATCATGGCGCTCCGCGAGGAGCATCTGCGCTTAAAGGAAGAGTGCCTCCAGTTACGTGAGGACAATCAGCACCTAAAGTCGCGCATAGAGACTGAGGCGTCGTATAGGTTCGAGAGTCCCTATTATTGGAAGATTGCCTCAGACGGCAATGAAGAAGGCCCATACTGCCAAGTGTGCAAGGATGGCAGCGGCAAGGGCATTAGACTTCAGCCCCGGTCGTCATCCAGAGGATGGTGGGACTGCAAGAATTGCGGTCATCATCTCATTGATAGCAATTATCGAGACAACTCCGGCAACACCGTTATCCGACAGGATTACGATTGGATGAGTGTGTAGCTGGTCGGGCTTCGGAATACAGCGCAGAAGGTTTCCTTCTCCCCCTTGAGGGGGGAGGGCGATCCATCCGCGGTTTAGCACGGCCATCCGTCAGCCCGCCGGTTCCTAGCAGGCCGTGCTAAGCCGCTGGATGGATCGGGTGGGGGTGATCGACAGAAGGCGCGTTTCACGAGTACCACGCATGGCTAACCAGCGTGCCAGAAAATTACGGGAGGCGGTGTCCGTGCCAGAACGAAAACTCTGGCGGGAATTGCGCGACCGAAGTACCGCGGGTTTTCGATTTCGCCGCCAACATCCGCTCGGGCCCTACATCGTCGATTTTATCTGCCTTGAACGCCGTCTCGTCATCGAAGTCGATGGCGGTCAGCATGGTGAGGACGATAGAATTCTGCGTGATCAGCGGCGCACGGAGTGGCTAAACCGCGAAGGCTATCGCGTGGTCCGGTTCTGGGCGAATGACGTCATGCGGGATGCTGGATGCGTGGTCGAGATGATCCTCGGCGAATTGGACACGCGGTCAGACACCCCCACCTGATGCGTCCAGCGGCTTAGCCGGGCGTATTGGATTTCGTGGCAGCCGTTGCGATCGCCCGTCTAAACCGCGGACGCATCTTCCTCCCCCCTCAAGGGGGAGGGGCTTAACCCGCGGCCGCAACGTTTGTTACTACCCGCGGGACTTCAAAAATTCGATGATCGCGTCGCGCTGCGCCTTGTCGGAAATGCCGGTGAAGGGTTTCATGTTGTTGCCGGGGACGACAGATTCCGGATTGGCTATGAACTTATCGAGCGTCGCCTCGTCCCAGGTCATCTTCGTGCCCTTGAGGGCCGCCGAGTAGGCGAAGCCCTCGGCTGACGCCGCTGCCTTGCCGATGATGCCGTGCAGATGCGGGCCCAAGCGGTTGTCGCCGGCTTTCAGCGAGTGGCAAGTGCGGCAGGCGTTGTTGAAAGTCGTCTCGCCGTCGCTAACCGCGCCGGTCTCGCCTGCGGCCATCGCGGCGATTGCGGCTGCGACGCAAAAGGCTGCGGCCAAGACATCGCGCATGTAGTGATTGCGCATAGAATGATTGCGGAGCATGAGCGCTCTCCCTGGTTCTTGGGGAGAACAACGCAAAAGGCCCGCTGCGGTTCCGGTTTTCGGTTCCGCGGCGGGCCTTCGATGCTCGTCTGTTCGTGTGAAGCGGCGGATTTTCGGGCCGTCGAGTTCTTGCGTCCGCGCCCCAAATGCTCAAGTCGTCGGCGTCACGGATTTGGCTTCTCGGCAGGAGCCGGTGCCGTCTCGGCGGGAGCCGGTGCCGCATCCGGCGACGGCGCATGATCGGCGGGCTTGGCGGCGTCCTTCGCCTTGTCGACGACTTCCCTGGCTTTTTCCTTGGCGCTTTCGATGGCTTCCTTGGCAGCGTCCTTGGCCTTCTGGACCGCGGGACCGGCGTTGTCGAGCGCCTCCTTGGCGGCATCTTTCGCCTTCTCTATAGCGGGTGCCGCTTTTTCCTTGGCGCTTTCGTAGGCGTCCTTGGCGGAGCCTCCGGTCTTGTCGCGGATCTCCTGGCCCTTCTCGACGGCGCGCGCAAACAGCGATTTCTTCGGCTGGTTGCGCGTGAAGGCGGGCGCGGCTTCGAGCACCTCTTTGGTATAGGCCGGTAGGGAGGCTTCGATCCTGCCATCGACCACATCGAACTGAATGGCGCCGATCTCGACGCCGACTTTCTTTTCGAACAATCCGAAGAAGCCGCCGGTTCCCATGACGACGCCGACCACCTGATGGTCGCTCGACAGAATGACATCCTCGACGTCGCCGATGATTTTGCCGTCGGGCGATTTCACTTTGGTGCCGATGAGGCGGTCCTTGGCGAGATACTGGATGGGGGCTTCCTCGGCGATGAAGGTGTTGGCGGGCAGCGCCGTTTCGGCGTGGGCGGCGGCAGCGAATGTACCGAGGGCGGCCGCGGCGGCGAGCAGGAGTGCCTTGTTCATGTCGTGATTTCCTTTATGGGACGCGCGTCTCGAGGGAGCGCGCCGGGTGCCCGGTGGTGCCTCTTGGACGTGCCTTGCAGGGTCGGCTGGAACGTCGTGTTCCGCGCTCCCGCATGTACTCAGAGACTGTGACCGCGGCAAGTCGAAATCGGGCGCCGAGCGTCCATCGCAGGACGAACTTCAAGATATTGATTTTAAACAAAAAACAACTGAGGACAACGGCCCGTGTCACGTCGCCGCGCGGTTGCTCTTTGACCAGCCGATCGGCTAGATTGAGGGCCGAACGATCCCGGGTATCGGGGGGCGGCACTTTCCAGGCCTCTCGAGCCCATCATTTTTGGAAGACACATCCCTTGGCCGACAGAGACGACGACAAACCGGGCGGCAAAGAGCCGAACGACATCAAGCCTATTTCGATCGCGGAAGAGATGAAGCGCTCCTACCTCGATTACGCCATGAGCGTGATCGTCTCGAGAGCGCTGCCCGACATCCGCGACGGCCTGAAGCCGGTGCACCGGCGCATCCTCTTCGCCATGAACGAGCTTGGCCTCGACTGGAACAAGAAGTACGTCAAGTCGGCGCGCGTCGTCGGCGAGGTGATGGGCAAGTATCACCCGCACGGCGACATGGCGATCTACGACGCGCTCGTGCGCTTGGCGCAGGATTTCTCGCTGCGGCTCCCCCTCGTCGACGGCCAAGGCAACTTCGGCTCGATCGACGGCGATCCGCCGGCGGCGGCACGCTACACGGAAACGCGGCTTGCCAAGGTTGCGGGCTTCATGCTCGACGATCTGGACAATGACACCGTCGATTATCGCGACAACTACGACGGCACCATTCAGGAGCCGAGCGTCCTGCCCGCGAAGTTCCCGAACCTGCTCGTCAACGGCGCGGGCGGCATCGCTGTCGGCATGGCGACGAACATTCCCCCGCACAATCTCGGCGAGGTCATCGACGCCTGCCTCGCCGATCTCGACAACCCCGATATCACCATCGACGAGCTTTGCCAGATCGTCACCGGCCCGGATTTTCCGACCGCCGGGATCATTCTGGGCCGCGGCGGCATTCTTTCCGCCTATCACAAGTCGCGCGGCTCGATCATCATGCGCGCCCGCGTCACGACCGAGAACATTCGCAAGGATCGCGAAGCGCTGATCGTCAGCGAAATTCCCTACCAGGTGAACAAGAAGGTCCTGATCGAGAAGATCGCCGATCTGGTGCGCGAAAAAAAGATCGAGGGCATCTCGGACCTCTGGGACGAGAGCAATCGGGAAGGCATCCGTATCGTCGTCGAGCTGAAGCGCGATGCCGTCGCCGATGTCGTCTTGAACAATCTCTACAAGTTCTCGGACCTGCAGACGACGTTCGGCGCCAACATGCTGGCGATCAACGGCGGACGGCCTGAGAGCCTCAATCTCAAGGACATGATTTCCGCTTTCACGGCTTTCCGCCAGGAGGTCGTGACCAAGCGCATCAAGCACCTGCTCAACAAGTCGCGCGATCGCGCCCACGTGCTCGTCGGTCTCGCCATTGCCGTCGCCAACATCGACGAGGTAATCAAACTCATCCGCCACGCGGCTTCTCCCGCCGACGCCAAAGAGCAGCTGATGGCGCGCGACTGGCCAGCGAAGGACATGGCGCCGCTGATCGAACTCATCGCCGATCCGCGCCACAGAATTGCGGAAAGCGGTACCTACAAGCTGTCGGAAGAACAGGCGAAGGCCATTCTCGAATTGCGCCTGGCGCGTCTGACGGCCCTGGGCCGCGACGAGATCGCGGAGGAGTTGAACAAGATCGCCGTCGAGATCAAGGATTACCTTGCGATCCTGGCGTCGCGCGCCCGCGTCGTCGACATCATCAAGTCCGAGCTCAGTCAGATCAGGAGCGAATTCGCCACCCCGCGCAAAACGGAAATCGTCGATATCGAAGGCGAGGTCGAGGACGAGGACTTGATCCAGCGCGAGGATTGCGTCGTCACCGTCAGCCACAAGGGCTACATCAAACGCGTGCCGCTTTCGACCTACCGGGCGCAACGCCGCGGCGGCAAGGGTCGCTCCGGCATGTCGACGCGGGACGAAGATTTCGTCACCCAGCTGTTCGTCACTTCGACGCACACGCCGGTCCTGTTCTTCTCGTCCCACGGCATGTGCTACCGCATGAAGGTGTGGCGTCTGCCGGCCGCCGCGCCGCAGTCGCCGGGCAAGGCGCTCGTCAACCTGTTGCCCTTGTCGGACGGCGAGGCGATCACCTCGATCCTGCCGCTGCCGGAAGACAGTTCCACCTGGGGCGAACTCGAACTGATGTTCGCCACCAGGTCGGGCGGCATCCGCCGCAACGCGCTCTCGGACTTCGAGAACATCAACCGCAACGGCAAGATCGCCATGAAGCTCGATGAGGGCGACACCATCGTGCAGGTGGCGATAGCCCGGCCCGATCAGGACGTGCTGCTGACCACAGCCGAAGGCCAGTCGGTCCGCTTCCTGATCTCGGATGAAGTGCGTCTCTTCAAGGGCCGCGATTCGACCGGCGTGCGCGGCGTCAAGCTTGCCGACGGCGATACGGTGATCTCCATGGCCATCCTCGATCACGTCGAGGCGACGGCGCCGGAACGCTCGGCGTATCTGAAGCAGGCGGCGGCGCTACGCCGGGCGGAAGGCGAGGAGGCGGACGTGGCCGCCGTCGACGACGCGGAAGAGAGCAGCGAAGGCGCCGTTGATCTCAGTCCGGAAAAATTCGGCCAGATGCAGGCGAAAGAGCAGTTCGTGCTCACCATCTCGGAAAAGGGCTTCGGCAAGCGCTCGTCGTCCTACGAGTTCCGCACCTCCGGCCGCGGTGGCAAAGGCATCGTCGCCATGGTGGTGAACGATCGCAACGGCCGCCTTATCGCCTCGTTCGCGGTCGCCGAGAGCGATCAGATCATGCTGGTGACGGACGGCGGCCAGCTGATCCGCTGCCCCGTGCACGACATTCGCCTTGCAGGCCGCAATACGCAAGGCGTGCGCATCTTCAAGACCGACGGTGCCGAGAAGGTCGTTTCCGTCGAGCGCATCACGGAAGAAGAGGGTGGCGAAGAGGATGCGGGCGGGGACGCCGGCTAGAACCAGGAAACTTAAATGGCTCGTACGGCTGGTGGCGCAAGATTTCGGCTGTGTGAAACGCCGGTGCGCTCAACCTTGTGCGCTCAGCGTGAAGTCTCGGCCCGGACTGCATTCGGCTTGTGGAGCGCAAGCACGGACTCTGCCAGCGGGCACATCGCGACGATCTCGTTCCACCTGCGCAGCGCGAGCTGCGAGCGGCTCAGACGCGTGATGATCCCCGCCTGGGACAGCCGCGACATGATGCGCGAGAGCGTGTCGGCATTGAGCGAGAGGTAATCCGCGACTTCGACGCGCGACCAGGGCAGATCGAAAGTGATGTCGCTGTCGTTGACATTGCCGACGCGGCACACAGCCTCTATCAGAAGCGCCGCAACGCGCTGCTCGCTCATGAGTGTTGCGAGGATCGCGACGTGCAGCTGCAGCCGGGCACGCTGGGCGTGGAGGCATTCGACGACATGATTGGCCAAGGCTCCGTCGCGGGCGATTTCCGCCGCGAACGCCTGGGCCGTGAACTTCCAGCATTCCGCCGCAATCGATGCCGAGAGCGCGATAGCTGGCAGCGGCGCCATCAGATCCATCGACAATATGTCGCCGGGATACAGCAGTTCGACGATCGTGGAATTTTCCGGGCTGGCGCCCGACGTGATGGCCAGGACGCCAGAGCGTACAACGAGAATGCCGCTTGTGCCGCCGAGGGAATAGCGTTGACGACGGCGGAAGCGCTGCACCTGGGCCAAGCTTTTTAGGCGCCCGAGCGCGGCCGCATCCGGATCGAGCGAAGCTGCAAGATTGGGTGGCGCGCGCCGTGCGACGAGCGGACTTCTCGTTTGTGACATTGTTTAGGGATCTGTCCCGACAGCTGCGCCGAAGGAGGAATGATGTCACGGCGAGGCGATGCGCTCGTTGATCACGATCACTAACCGGCAAAAAGTGCCGATCAGGTTCGCGTGAACGTCTGTGTGCGGCAGGCCGTCACTCATAATTTGATCCACATCAGAAATTGTGTGCCGTCGGCGCAACTGCTGCGATGTGGAGCGACGCGGAACTGATCGCTATCAGTCGAATCGACCATTAGCCGCTGGCGCTGGAGCGAGGCTCTTGGAAAAGATTTGCCTATTACGACTCGCCGTTCCGGCCGGCGACGCGAGCGAACAGGAGATATGAGATTATGTGGAACAGGGGCAAAGGCGCGTTGGCTGCGGCGGCGTTGGGAGCTATGGCATTGGTGGCACCGGCCGCCGCAGGTGACTATGACGGCAATTTCCTCGTGCGCCTGCAGGGCACGGTTGTGGCGCCGGACTCGAGCGCGGACGTCTATTCGGGCGGCGTCTTGGTTCCGAGCTACGATGCCGACGTCAGCACGGAAGTCATCCCGACTCTGACGTTGACCTACTTCTTCAACAAGAACATCGCCGCGGAACTGTTCTGCTGCTTCGCCAAGTTCAACGCGGAAGGGTCCGCCGGCGCGATCGATGGCGTCAACCTCGGCGACTTCTGGGTCTTCCCGCCGATCGTGACGCTGCAGTATCACTTCGACTCGATGGGCGGCTTCAAGCCTTACGTCGGCGCCGGTGTGGAATACATGGCCTTCTTCGGCGAAGGCCGCAGCGATCTCGGCGGCCATCCCAAGATCAACCTCGACAGCGCCTTTGGCTTCGCCTTGCAGGCCGGTTTCGACATGGAAGTCGGTCGCGGCTGGTATCTCAACGCCGACGTCAAGAAGGTGTGGCTCAACACCGACGCCGACTGGGGCAATGGCGTGACTGCCAAGGTCGACGTTGATCCCTGGATCGTCTCGGTCGGTCTCGGCTACCGCTTCAACCTGTCGGACCTTTTCGGCTCGCGCGAGGCTCCGGCCTCTCTGAAGTAGGAGACCGGGCGGATCGGCTGAGCGATTTTCAAGGGCCCGGCGAAATGCCGGGCCCTTTTCTGTTGAGTTCGTTTAGCCTCTTGGCGGCATAGGGTTGTGCCCATCCCCAGCGAGCGCGTATGGGTTGAGGCGGCAATCCTTCAGACGCGCGCGGTTCCGGTTGCCGGGCGCGCCCGAGACCGGCGAGAGACTCAAATGGCGCGAATAGGTTTCTATTCAGGCTCCTTCGACCCCGTGACGCTCGGGCATACCGACGTCATTCGCCGGGCTTCGGCACTCGTTGACAAGCTGGTCATCGGCATCGGTGTCAATCCCGGCAAGGCGCCGATGTTTTCCGACGCCGAGCGCGGCGCCATGCTCGAAGTCGAGTGCAAGCCGCTCGCCAAGGCGACGGGCACGAAAATCGAGATCGTGACGTTCTCGGGTCTCGCCGTCGACGCCGCGAAAAAGCACGGCGCGACGATCATCGTCCGGGGTCTCCGCGACGGCACCGACTTCGACTACGAAATGCAGATGGCCGGCATGAACGGCGAGATGGCGCCGGGGATCCAAACCGTCTACGTCTCGGCCTCGCCTCACGTCCGCCACATCGCCGCGAATCTCGTGCGGGCCATCGCCGGCATGGGAGGTGACCCGTCGCCCTTCGTCTCGAAGGAAGTCGCGAAGCTGTTGAAGGCCAAAGTCGCCAAGAAGAAGACGTGAGATGCGGGCCCCCGGCACATCGACCACGCGGGTACGGGTGCTCTCGCTCCTCGCGCGCGTGCCTGCGGGGCGCGTCGCGACAACCGGCGTTCTTGCCGGCGAAGCCGGGATCACATCTCAACAGATCACGAGCATCCTTCAGTCCTTGAGCGAGGACGAGCGTCAGGCTCTGCCATGGCATCGCGTCGTTGCCAAGGGTGGTGCCATCGGCCGCGGCCCGTGGCGGGAAGCACAGTTCGCGCGACTTGTGCGTGAAGGAATTTTGGTTTCGCCCGCGGGAATTGTTCAGGACATGTCCCGCGCCGCTATCGCCAGGCTCGAAGAGATCCACTCGCCGTCGAAGCGCCTGGATGCGGCTCCCGATGCGGCGCCAGTTCGACTTTCGCGGTCGCGCGGCATGAAGGACAGGCCGGGGACATAACCCAAGGGACTGCCCAAGCCCTTTTCGCCTTTGGGCTTTTTTGGATCTGCCGGTCAGGGGTTGCGGCGTGGCCGTCAAATCGCCATAAGGGCGGCGACACTGCCGGCGCGCTCGCGCCGCGACCAGGGACCACGCGTGACCGTGGCGCGCGACGGCTTTTGCAGAACGGCCACCCCCTGACAACATATGAGGATCGTATGAGATTGACATTGAGCATGGTTGCCGCACTCTTCACTCTCGCCTTTGTACCGGCGGCGTTTGCCGTTGGCGGTTCCAAGGAGCAGATGGAGAAGGCCGGTGACAAGGCGGCGCCTGCCGAGGCACCGGCTGCGGCGCCCGCCGGCAAGGGCGACACGTTGGTCATCGAATTGAAAAGCGGCAAGGTGGTCGTGAAGCTTCGCCCCGATCTGGCGCCCAAGCACGTCGAACGCATCAAAACGCTCGCGGCCCAAGGCTTCTACAACGGCGTCAAATGGCACCGCGTCATCGAGGGCTTCATGGCCCAGACCGGCGATCCGACCGGCACCGGCATGGGTGGCTCGAAGCTCCCCGACGTTGCCGCGGAGTTTTCGAAAGAACCCTATAAGCGCGGCACCGTCGGCGCGGCGCGTACGGCCGACCCGAACACGGCGAACAGCCAGTTCTTCATCTGCTTTACCGACAACGGCTGCGCCAGCTTGACCGGCCAGTACACGGTCTGGGGCCAGGTCGTCTCCGGCATGGAACTCGTCGACAAGCTGAAGCGTGGCGCGCCCGGCTCTGGCCAGGTCGCGGACCCGGACGCGATGGTGAAAGTGACAGTGCAGTAAACGCGATTCTCCCTCTCCCCATTCCTGCACTCAATGGGGAGAGGGTTGGGGTGAGGGGCGGCCACGCGCTCCATTGGGGCCGCTGCCCCTCACCCTAGCCCTCTCCCCGTGAAGGACGTGGAGTGGGGACTCGACCCGAAGACGAACAGAGAACATTCAAAAACAGAAAGACGAGAGAAATGGCCGCGTACAAAGACCCGGAAAACACGCTTGTTATCGAGACGAGCAAAGGCAAGGTCGTGATCGAACTGCGCCCCGACCTGGCGCCGAAGCACGTCGAGCGCATCAAGCTGCTGGCGCGCGAGAAGTTCTATGACGGAATTCCATTCCACCGCGTCATCGAAGGCTTCATGGCGCAGACGGGCTGCCCGCAGGGGCGCGGCACGGGGCAGTCGAGCCATCCGAACCTTGCCGCCGAGTTCAACAAGGAGTTGCATGTGCGCGGCGTGTGCTCGATGGCGCGGTCGTCGAACCCGAACTCGGCGAACAGCCAGTTCTTCATCTGCTTCGACGACGCGACCTTCCTCGACAAGCAGTATACGGCCTGGGGCAAGGTGATCGAAGGCATGGAGAACGTCGATAAGCTCGCTCGGGGCGAACCGCCGAAGTCGCCCGACAAGATGCTGACCGTGCGCGTCGCGGCGGATGTATAATGGCCACGCCAGCCGACGGCACGCACACGAAGTTAGGAAGCGCGCCCTCCGGTGCGCTTCTTTTGCTTATAGCCGCCGCGGGCCTCGCCGGGGCGGCTGGCGTGGCGCTCGCAGCTGTCGCGGCGCATAAGGTCGAGAGCCCGGCGCTCGCCACGGCCGCAATGATGCTGATGGTTCATGCGGCGGCGGTTCTCGCGATCGCGGCGCTCGCTGCAAGACTGACGAACACAAGGAGCTGGATCGGCACCGGCGCATTCATGCTGACGGCCGTCTCGCTGTTCAGCGGCGACGTAACGCTTCATACGCTAACCGGCGCGCACCTCTTCCCTTATGCCGCGCCAACCGGCGGCAGCCTGCTCATCGCAAGCTGGCTCGCCGTGACGTTTTCTGCGGCACGCGACTGGCACCGGCGCAGCGCGCCTTGAGGCTTACTTCTTCTTCGGGTCCTTCTTCGGCTTGCGCTTTTCCTTCTGCGATCTTTGACCTTTGGACATGTGTGCCTCCTTTGAGGTGTGCCTGCCGCGAATTCCGGCGAACTTCGGAATCGGGACACTAGGCTGCAACCGTTCACAGCGTCCCGCAAGACCCCCGGCTGAATTTTTGTGGACTTTTCGGGCTCAGCGGCCGAGGCGTGCGGGCGGGGTGCGGGCCAATCGGTGTGTCTCGATCACGCAATTAGCGCTAGAACTCGGCCGGACGGCCCCCAGAAATGAGACCCCAGCATGAGCAAAGACAATCGCAAGATAGGCCCGGCTCTGCGTTGCGCCGTGACCGGACGCGAAGTGCCGCGGCGCGAAGCGGTTCTTTTCGATACGCTGCGGCCCAATCTGGCGCTACGCATCCTGAAGGATCATCCCGGCATCCCTCACGACGCCTACATCGGCCTCGATGCCGTCGCCGACTATCGCCGCCGTTTCGTCGATGAAATTCTCGAGGCCGAGCGCGGAGAGCTGAATGATCTCGAACGCCATGTGACGGAGAGCCTCGAGCGGCAGTTGACCGTAGCCGAGAACGTCGAAAGCCGCTTTGCGGGACAGCGCACGATCGGCGAGCGCCTGTCGGACGGCCTCGCCAGCTTCGGCGGCTCCTGGACGTTTCTGATCGCCTTCTTCATCGTGCTGGCGCTCTGGATCATCTTGAACCTGTGGCTCGGCCAGGCGAGTGCCTTCGACATCTATCCCTTCATCCTGCTCAATCTCATACTCTCGTGCCTTGCCGCGGTGCAGGCGCCGATCATCATGATGAGCCAGAAGCGGCAGGAGGCGAAGGACCGGCTCCGCGCCCTCAACGACTATCAGGTGAACCTGAAAGCCGAGATCGAGATCCGGCACTTGCACGAGAAGGTCGATCACCTGCTCTCGCGCCAATGGGAGCGACTGACGGAAATCCAGCAGTTCCAGATTGAAATCCTGGAAGAGACGCGCAAGGGGCGTTAACCGCACATCAGGCTCGCCGCAGCGCTCTGACCCTTGACGCGTGACCCTAGCTCGGCCACTTGAGGCCCATGCGCACCGAACTCTTCGACTTCGATTTGCCGGAAGGCCTGATCGCGCTGCGGCCCGTCTCACCGCGCGACGCGGCGCGGCTGCTGGTGGTGGGGAATGATGGTCCCCCTCCCCCTCGTGGTGAGGGGTTAGGGGTGGGGGGACTCCATGATGGAGCGGTGGGGGGAACTCCGTGAAGAAGACGTCAGGGGAATTACAATCGCTGGCAATCGGGATTCCCCCCCTCCCTTGCCCTCCCCCACGAGGGGGGAGGGGATACCTTCCCGCCTGCGCGACCTCCACGTCCGCGATCTGCCGGGCTTGCTTCGGCCAGGCGACGCGCTGGTGTTCAATGACACGCGCGTCATTCCGGCGGCTCTCGACGGCGTGCGCATTCGTGGTGCGCTCAGCGCGCACGTCGCGTTCAATCTGATCAAGCGGGTGGACGAAAACCGCTGGCGGGCGTTTGCGCGGCCGGCGAAGAGACTAGAGCCCGGCGACCGCGTGCGGCTCGGACACGCGAATACGAGCTGCTTGTCGGGCGCACTCGACGCGCTCGTTTCGGAAAAGGGCGAGGCGGGCGAGGTGGAACTCGCGTTCGATTTGTCCGGCGCGGTTTTGGACGAAGCAATCGCGGCCGTGGGTGTCATGCCGCTGCCGCCTTATATTGCCTTGAAGCGGGCACCGGACGAGGAAGACCGCGCGAGCTATCAGACGATCTTTGCGCAAAAGGACGGCGCCGTCGCCGCGCCGACGGCGGGCCTGCATTTCACGCCGGAGTTGTTCACGGCGCTCGAGGCGCGCGGTGTCTCCAAGCATTTCGTGACGCTGCACGTCGGCGCGGGAACGTTCCTGCCGGTGAAGGCGGAAGACACTTCCGAGCACAAAATGCATGCCGAGTGGGGCGAGGTGTCGGCTGCGACGGCGGCTGCACTGAATGCTGTGCGCGCCAAGGGCGGCCGCATCGTCGCGGTCGGCACGACGTCGCTCAGGCTGCTCGAAAGCGCTTCCGCCGAGACGGGCGAGATACAACCCTTTTGCGGGGAGACCGCGATTTTTATTCAGCCCGGTTATCGCTTCAAGGCTGTGGATGTGCTGATGACCAATTTCCACCTGCCGCGCTCGACGCTGTTCATGCTGGTCTCCGCCTTCGCAGGCCTTGAGACGATGCAGGCGGCGTACCGCCACGCGATTGAAACCGGCTATCGGTTCTATTCTTATGGGGATGCGTGTTTGCTGTTTCGCGAGTGCTTGTAGGTCGGTGCTGAGCCCTCTTGCGAAGCCCGACATTCCCGCGCGTCGTTGGGCTTCGCAAGAGGGCTCAGCCCAACCTGCAATGCACAGCTATTCGTTCATGAGCTTTATGGGCGCTTTGTCATCCCTCCGGGGACCGGTGTACTTGCCATGGAGTGAAAGGCCAAGGCGATCAGGATATTCAAGGACGTGAACATCTACCGTTTCTGAGAGATGTGAGTACACCAGATACCGGCACGCTTTGCTGACCGGTGGCGTCGCGCCATTCTCTGGTGTTCGCGACACGAAGCTGTTCATCAGGTCGCGCTGCGGCGGGCCGTGGCGTTGAATGACATCGGTGGCCGATTTCAAGCCGTCGAACAACGCGCGAATCCGCTGTTCTTCCATGTGCGAGACGGCAGCAAAGAGTGTGTCACGTCTCGACGGTGGCGTCTCTCTGCCGCACCAGGGACAATGATAGATACTGAGCTTGCTCTTTACGTCGCCATTGTCTTTCCGAACGACATAGAGAAATTCGTGGACGACGTCGTCGAACTCGATCGGGGAGTCAGGATCATTCGCGCACCGATCCAGATACCCGCACGTGCAGACGACTTCTGTGGCTGAGGCGAATGTCTTCATGGGCTCGATTGTAACAGTGAACTATTGAAAGCGCATGCCGACGTTTCGGATTGGTAAAGCGATGGGCCTCAGCATCAAATAGCCTGACCGTAGCAATTTTGTGAGAATCCCCTCCCCTCCCCTCGACGGGGAGGGGTTAGGGGTGGGGTGAAGCCAAAAGCGGTGGGGTGAGAAGTCGTGATGGCCGTATCATAGGCTCAAACGTTGACCTCGTCGACGTTCGCTGCAACAAGGCGGCATGAGCACGAACGACATCAACAATCCGCCTGGATTATCCCCCCACCCCCAACCCCTCCCCGCGAGGGGGAGGGGAGACCTCGGGCAAGCCGCTACAACTGAGATCGCGGATGCGCGCGAAAACAGGTCAGCGAATGCGGGCGGATGTGGAGCGTCGGCAAGGTCCGCATCGGCGTTTGGGTTCACGCTGATCAAACAATCCGGCCTCGCGAGGCTCGGCGAGATCGTGACGCCGCGGGGCATCATCCGCACGCCGGCGTTCATGCCGGTGGGCACCGTCGCAACGGTGAAAGCGCTTTACCCTGAACAGGTGCGCGACGCCGGCGCCGACATCCTGCTCGGCAACACCTACCACCTGATGCTGCGGCCGGGTGCGGAACGCATCGCCAAGCTCGGCGGCTTGCACAAGTTCATGCGCTGGGAAAAGCCGATCCTGACGGATTCGGGCGGCTTTCAGGTGATGAGCTTATCGAAAATCCGCAAGATCACGGAAGAGGGCGCGGCATTTCAATCGCACATCGACGGCTCCAAGCACATGCTGACGCCCGAGCGCTCGATTGAAATCCAGTGTCTCTTGGGTGCCGACATCCAGATGCAGTTCGACGAATGCATCGAGCTTCCGGCCGAGCGCAAAGACGTCGCGCGGGCGATGGAGTTGTCGCTGCGTTGGGCCGAGCGGTCGCAGCGCGCCTTCCAGAAGATGAGCACGTCGGGACAAGCGCTGTTCGCCATCGTGCAGGGTGGCATAGAACATGATCTGAGACGCCGCTCGGCGGAGGCGCTGGTGGCCATGAATTTTCCCGGCTACGCCGTCGGTGGTCTCGCGGTCGGCGAGGGTCACGAGGTCATGCTGCAGACGCTGGAGGCGACGCTGCCCTTCCTTCCTGAGACGAAGCCGCGTTATCTGATGGGCGTCGGCACGCCGCTGGATCTGATCGAGAGCGCGGCACGCGGCATCGACATGTTCGATTGCGTCATGCCGACACGAAACGGCCGCCACGGTTACGCGTTCACCTGGGAAGGCGTGCTCAACATGAAGAACGCTCGCCACGCCGACGACATGAGCCCGATCGACGCGCAAAGCACGTGTCCGGCGGCGCGCGAGTATTCCCGCGCTTATGTGCATCACCTGATCAAGTCGGGCGAGTATCTCGGCGCCATGATCCTGTCGTGGATCAACACGGTTTTCTATCAGGACCTCATGAGCGCCATGCGCACGGCCATTGCGGATGACCGCTTCGCCGACTGGGCGGCGGAGACCAAGGCGCGGATAGCAGCGCGGGGTTAATCCTTGGCGTGAGCCGTGACGCGCTCGCGGTGCACGAGGTAGACGCCGGCGGCGATGACGATGCCCGAACCGAGCAGCGACCAGCGATCGGGAAGATCGCCGAATACCAGATAGCCGAGCGAGACCATGCTCAAGATCTGGAAATACAGAAACGGCGAGACGCTGGAGGCCGGCGCCAGGCGATAGGCGTGGATCAGCATGTAGTGCCCGAGCCCACCGAAGGCGCCGAGGCTCAAGAGCTTGAGCCATTCGAGCGCGCCAGCCGGCCAGACCCACTCGGAAAGCGCGAACGGCGCGCCGAGGATGCCGCCGGCGAGCATGGCGAGAAAGAGCGTGGTGAGCGGCGGGTCGTAGGGCGCGAGCTTGCGCGTCACCAACATGAACAGCGCATACGCGAGCATGGCCAAGAGCGAGACGCCGAAGGCCCAATGCACTTCGGCAAATCCGGGTCGGACGACGACAAGAATGCCCAAGAACCCGACGAGGATCGCGACCATGCGCCGCCAGCCGACCCATTCGCCGAGCAAGGGCCCCGCGAGCGCTGCGACGACGAGGGGAGCGAGAAAGGCGATGGCGACCGTCTGATCGAGGCGGAGGTATTTGACGGCGATGAAATTGCACGTCGTCGTCGCCGCCATCAGGAACGAGCGGAGGGTTTGCAGGCCGGGCTTCTGCGTCGTCAGCAGACCGGGCAGCGCGTTGGGTCCCAGGATCGCCAGCATCAGCGCGATCTGGCCCATGAAGCGGAGCCAAACGACCTGCGCCGTCTTCAACTCGGAATGCGAGACGAGATACTTCGCCGTGGTGTCGAGGCAGGAAAACAGCGTCACCGCCGCCGCCATGAACGCGATGGCCTTCATGCGATCGGAAAGCGCGCGCGTGCTGACGGTCGGCGGTTCGAAGGTCATGCAACCTGGGACGGAGAAAGGTGAGCCCGGCGTGCCGGCGAGCCCGTCTCATAACGCAAATCGACGCTATGCGCGCCGCCAATGCTTTGGAGCCGGCGCCGGGCTGGCATTCGCGCGCTGCATGGGCTCGTTCCCGATGATCGTTGCGTGTGGCGCAACGGCCGAGCCGCAGCCTCGAAGGACGCACGTAGCGACGGGGCCGCTGCCTTATCCACCGCGGCTAGGCTCGTACTTGGGGCTGCGAGCGCCATTTAAGACGCGGATTTTGCAGATTAATCGCGTTGTGACCTTTTGCGCGACGGGGCCTCGATGCTCGGCGCTTGCGTGGGTTCGAAAAGGGGGGTAAGCGCTGGCCCCTGGGGGCCCGTAGCTCAGCGGTAGAGCATCTGACTTTTAATCAGAGGGTCGTCGGTTCGATCCCGACCGGGCTCACCATTCTATTTCAATGAGTTAACGCTACCGGCGCTTCTCATTCTGACTTCGCCGCAGGCGGTTTCATTCTGACTTTCGGCCGACTGCGCTTCTCTGTTTCGATCGCTTTCGATCCAAGCCCGGCGTCGGCGTGCTGCCGTAACGCGCTGGGTTTCGGTGCGCTTCACATAGAGCCGCGCGGCTTGTGGCGTCTTGTGACCGCTCAGCGCCATCACCCCTTGCTCGGTCAGTTCGGCATTCCCCAATTCGGTCAATCCGCCATGCCGACACGACGCGAGGGTCAGATCGTTTTGTAACTTGGCGTTGGTCGCCGCCTCTCGTACGCGTGCTCGGGCGTCTCTGATCTTGAACGGTCTCGCGGGCTGCGGTTTCTTGCCTTTGGGTTTCAGCAAGACGATTGGCACGCCAAGGCGCTCCAAGCCGTCGAGGTAGGCCGTAAGTTCAGGAAACAGTTGCCCCTCGCTGTCTGACAACGGCAACGAAACTAATTCACCTGTTTTGTGATGCTGAATGCGAACAGTCTCGGGCCTATCGGTCGGGCGGTAGTCGGTCCAAGCGATATGGCCCGCAAGCACGTTCTCTGGGCGTTGGTGCCACTCAAAGCAAATTAGGGGCACAGCTGCCAAGTGAAGCTCGCCGGCGGCCACAAGAGCCGCGTGGAGTGCGTATGCTTCCTCGCGAGTTGCGGCCCGAGTTGCGCCTTTTCCGTAGTCCATTTCGATTCCGCGAAATGGGTTTTGTTGTGGAACGATCTGCGGATAGAGCCGCTGTACGACGTCCCAGGCGCGCGCCATGCAAATCATGGCCAGATTGGCTGTTCGCAAGCGACGTGCGACGCGACTACTTTTTTGCAAGGCCACGTAGAGCTTGTCAGCGGCGCGGGCAGTCACCGATGCAGCGGGCAGGCGGCCTAGCTCGCTGCCGGTTTTGGTGGGTGCATTCAAGCACGAGTCGAAAGGCACGCTCATAGTCGCCGCGTGACCGTGGCGAGACTTTCTCCCAGGCGCGGCTGCGCTTGTATCGCTCAACGAGCCATCTTAGAGAGCCAAAATCCGGTTGAAGGTCGAGTTCCTTTGGAGCGCCACGGCCCTCGCGCCACGCATCCAGATGCTTGTTGAGTAATTCGGCTTTTGCAATCGCAATGCCATAGTCGAAACCCAGTGCCTCACGGCAAAGTGCACATCCTGCCTTGAGATCGCGTTTGTGAGGGCTCCAATAGTAGCCGGTGCGGCCATCTTGGAGCCGCTTGGCGAGCATGTAGCGTGGCCAGTTTGCAGGTTTCATAGCACGTCGGCTGCGTCCCTGATTTTGTCTGGGCGATTTGACATTTGATCGATGGCCTTGTCGAGATCGTCTCGCAACCATACTTCGCCTCGGCCAGAAATGTTGACCGGTTTAGGATAGAGCGAACCGACGCGTCTGCGGAAGGCCTCAACTGAGGCCTCGTCCACATAAGCGGCGGCGGTCTTTGCCCGCATCAAGGCTGGCCAAGTGGTGCCCGGCGTGTTTGTTTGCTGCGTCATGGCCGGTCACTCCGGGCCGAGTTTTGAGCCAAGGCCAGAGCCTCCCAAGAGCCGAAGCCAAACGCGGCATGCGCGAGTGCGTCCGCTTCTTCGCGGCAATATCCGCCGTCGAATTCAAGGATTGCCGCCCGCTCTAAAACGTCATGACGGCAGGGCGCGCCGCCCTCGGCCTCGATGAGCCGCACCAATTCGTCCCGGCACAATTTGATCGTGTTTCGGATTTCATTGGTAATGCGCTCGCGGGGTCGCACGGCCAACTGGCCATCCTGGATGCCGAATTGCAGGCCGTCGGCGCGAAGTCTTTGGAGCATCTGACAGGCCTGCATCAGAATAGCTCAACATCGTCGCCGCTGTGACCATTTAGCTTTCCACTCGTGCCCTTACTAGGCACTCCCGCCCTCCAGACCGTATGGGCGGGAGTGGGCACGAGTGGGTCAATTTCGCCATCCAAGGCGTTCGACGGGAGTTCCCACGTGCTGGTGTGCTGCTTGCCTGATCCGGCGCGCCGAACCACAACTCTGAGCTTTTCGCGCGCCCGGCGGATTGACTTCGGGGTATGTCCCTCAGCTTCTGCAGCCCGCATCGCGTCTTTCGAGGGCTGGGCTCCCGCTTCCAAATAGGTTTCGAGGAATTCGGTGGCGTCATCCGTGAGCGAGCGTTGTTCGCAGTCAGAGGACTGGCGTTGCAGCAACTCTGCGGCTTTCATTTGGACCGTTCCTCCGAAGCGAACCCGGGAGGTCTCAATGTCGGGCGTCAGCTGGACGGTTTCGAGCGAGTATGAAAAGCCAGTTGAATCGTCTCCGAGATTGTTTTTGAGAGGCACCAACAAGCGGCGGCGTTCGTCTTCGTCATCTGGGTCTTTTTCTACAAGCCAGCCCGATCTGGCCGCTGCAATGAACGCGCCGGACCCGGTAACGCGTGACATGGCGTTGCTGTCGCCGCTCCCTTTGTTGAGGTGAGACAGCATAAGAATTGCCGCGCCGAGTTCGGCGGCAAGACTAGCTAGAGGCGCGAGCAAGCCTCGAACCTCGTGCGCCTTGTGGGCGTCTGCCCTGCCAAGAAATGCCGAAATGGGGTCAATGACAATCAGCCGGACGTTGTCAACTTTCTTCGCTTCATCACGAAGCAAGGAAACGTCGCGGCTGAGATCAAGACCGCGCACGAGTGCCTTCCCGTCTACTACGTCGGCAACCGCATCGATCAGAAAAATCTTATCCGTCTTTGCGCCAGCTGCCTCAAGTCGCGGCCGGATTGTGTCTTCTGGATCGTCTTCGCATGTCAGAAAGATAACGTTGCCGGTTGGTGATCTTGCGCCGTCGGGGAACATGCCGCCAGTTGTAACAAGCGCTGCAAGGTGGCACGTGATCTGCGATTTTCCAAGACCGGGCTGCCCGGCCAGCATATTGAGTTTGCCGAGCGCCATGCGTGGCTTCCATAGCCAATTTATGGCCCGCATTTCGATGTCTGCGATGTTGCGCACGGTCAGCGCTGGGGTTGAACCTTTCGATTTCATGACCGGTCCCCCTTGTTTTTGCGGAATTCTCGGGCGAGGGGAGGCAGCCCGTCAGGTTGCGATTTTTCGATGGCGCTGCGAAGTGCCGTCGCGGCCCATTGTGGGCCGTGCTTTTGCAGTGCGCCGTTAGTGCGGGCGGCTTCCAAGAATGCGGATCGGAATTCGCCATTTGTCAGATGCCCGTGCGCCACGTATTTGCCTATACGGCAGGCGGTCCGAAACAATCCAGTCCGGCGGCCGTCTGTCAGCGCTGAAAACTCGGCAGCCGTGTGGGTCAAATCACTGCGAGCCTGTGCCCGGTAGCCTTCAGCGTCTTCGCAAGGACCAATTCGTTCGGAGATCTTTGCTGCCTCGGTTTCGCGCCGGCTTTGAACAATGGCAGGCCAATCTCCGGGTTCGGAATAGCGGATAGCCTCGCGGAGAGCTGGGGTACATGAAATCAAACCCCGGTCGCGGTCGTTGAATGTCGCAAGGTAGAGCAAGCCGCGCGGAGCAATCGGAGCATCGAAAAGCGCAGCCGGTGAGAAATCCAACTCGGAGAGGTCAGACGCGTCAATCAATCGATAGGACCGACCGTCTGGCAGCACGTTACCGGGGGCGATGATGCCGCCGCCTATGCCGCGTGTGTCGAGTCCGAGCCGAATATCGCTTGCGCGGCTTCGCGGCGCCTCGCCGGGCCGCAATGAGAAATAGATATGTAACCCGCGGGACGGGGTGCGAACAATGACGTGCGATAAGTCTGCGATCTGCT
This sequence comes from uncultured Alphaproteobacteria bacterium, assembly GCA_963732525.1. GTDB lineage: Bacteria > Pseudomonadota > Alphaproteobacteria > Rhizobiales > Hyphomicrobiaceae > Hyphomicrobium_B. The sequence continues at coordinate 7,721 of CAVSZX010000009.1, read as the reverse complement.
CCAGTCCGAGCTTGACCAACAACACTCTCAACGATTGGCGGCCTGCAGGGCCATCAACGTCCAGAACCCATAAGCCCGAAGCGGGGCCGGTTGGGATTGCCACAAGGGCTAACGGCCAGCGGTTAAACCAAGCCGTAATGGTCGCGGCGTCAGTCGTCGCGGCTTTGTAGCCCCCGGCAATCAACGGCCGCTTGTTCGGGGCGCATGGATAGACGGGAATTCGAGTATCCGCGAGAGCAAGTGCAACGGCCATGTTGGCCGGAGGCGTGGCCGTTCCTGAGGTTGCGGCAATAGCTGCGGGCGAGGTGGTCTGAAATGCTGTTTGCATGTGTGCGTGACCTTGCTTTGGCCACAGCGAACGCGATATAATTCAGCTGTAGGTGAATTGAAATTTGTGGCCGTACCGGCGCCAACCGGGCGGCCGCTTTCTTTTGGCCGCGTTCACGGATGCTGTGGGGTTAGGCTGCTCGAGGTTCCGAGGACATGCGTCTGGGCTCGCTAAGGCGGTTTTCCGCCCAGGCGTCTAAGTCTTTTTCGGAATAAAGCGGGAAGCGGCCGGCAGTTCGGAAGAGTGGTCCGGTGCCAGCCACGGCGAGCTTGGCGAGCAATCCACGCGAGCACGGCAAGCCCCAGCGGTTGCGGACATGAGCTGCGGCCTCGTCTCGCCTAAGGAATTTGCGGAAATCTTCAGTCATCTAGCTGCATCTCCAGTGGTTGAGTTGCAGCCTAGATTGATAAATTGACGTTATCTAAAATAGCCGCCGTGATTATTTTAGTGGGGCGATTAGGGCCGGGGCGAATTCTTTGGCTTAGCGCCTGCTTTTCTCCAACTGACCGCACCCGTCTTCGCGATAGCCGCCCCTTTTGCCCTATCGAACGCGTTCTTGCTGAGGCCAGGGAACTTCGTGGTTGCTTCCGACAGGAGTGCGGCGTTGGTCTTTTTGCCTTCGTTATGTTCGTCCGACTGCATCAGATCCGATAGCCAGGCGGCACATGCGGTTTCGTCGCAGATTTTCGATTGCCCGCGAGCAGTAGCGGGAACATTCTTGCTCAAATATAGATTGTGAAGGTTCAGTGCATCTGTTCGCGAAATCTTAATTTCAGTGTAGGTGACTGGGGGTCGGACTTGTTGAATATCGAGTCCGCCAAGCCCTGTTCTGAGTTGTCGTCCGGCCATCGCGAAAGCTCGCCTTTGCCATGATAGCCGTTGCCGCAACTGTATTTGGCGCGACGCAAGAAGAACGATTTTGGAATCGTGATGTACTCGGGATCGGGCTTGCGGGAGTTCTCATTCCAACGGCGGCCCCACAGTGTCACGCGTCCGGCGGCAGCCTCGGACCATATGAAATCTTCCAGCGCCGCAAAAACGTCTTGGTTTGTAACGCGCCGCACTAGGTCTTCTTCGACATCGGATATAGCGGCTTCGACGGTCAACCCGCTCTTTTCCAGCCATTGCTTGGCCTTGGCGAGGGCTCGCCGGTTTCTCTCGTCTATTTCGACATTGCCGCTTTCGCACAGCGGCAAGCTCTTGCCGACGCGGATCAGTTCCAGAAATGGCCTTAGCCAAGCCGGGCCGTAAAGGTCCCACCAATTCTTGTGATCATGATCTAGTGCGGACTTCCGGAGTGCTGTAATTTCATCGTCGGAACGCGTGACGCCGTCCAGCTTCCAGGTCATGAATTCAGTTAGGGTGATGAATTCGCGATTTGGCAGTTCGTCTGCCGGCCGCTTGCGTGCCATGCTCGTCATGCGCGCTTCTCCCAGCGTCTCCAAATTGGAAGCGCGGCAAGCCGGTGGAGTTCCGGCGTTTCGGTGATCAGCCTAGCCGCGCGGAAGATAAGCTAACTATTTCGGACGAGTTGTCCAAGGCCATTTGCATCCAACGTCTAAGCGCTGCGGACAGCTCTGGGCGCATGCTCCCGGCGAAGACGGTCATAAAACGAACCGGCAAAATGAACGAAGCTATTCCTCCGGCACAACGTAGTATTTCTTGTTGGAGTACGGGTTGCCCGCTCCATACGGATTATTCAGGCTATCAGGAGAGTATTGACTGCCGTATCGACCATATGGATTGGATACAGAGTCCGGGTCGTATGGGTTGGTACTCAGCTTGCCATGATAGCTTCCATCTTGCCCCACGATTGCCGGCGCGTCGGTCGCATAGGGATTGGTCCAGACTTGTTGCTGTAGGGGCTGCCGTATTGGCTATAGGGGTTCATCAGCCCGTCCGCTTTGTACGGACTGCCTGCGCCATAAGGGTTGTTCAAACAGTTTGGGTCGTATGGGCAAACCGCAACAGCGGTCTGAGCCGAGATCAACGATGAAAGAACAATGATCGTAAAGCTGAGAAGTTTTCTGGTCATCATACGCGCCCCCACCTTTTTTGGACTCCAAAACCGAAACATGACTACAATTGCCGATAATGCCACTTTTGGGAAGTTCGTTCCTGTTCTCTCACAGTTGTTACAGTGAAGCCACTGCCGGTAATGGACGCGAGCCGCGGGTCACGGGAAACGTGAAAGCGCGGCCCTTGCCCCAGCGAGCATCGCAGAAACCGTGCGGCGCTGGGCGATTGCCTCGTTGGTATAGTGGCCATGCTTCCAGCCCCCGTTGGCACTTCCTTCAGGTGCTCCGCCGCGGGCTCCGTGGAACCGGCACACGGTCCAGCCCTTCACTGCCGGCGCCCGGCAAGGGCATCCTGACCGCTTCGATGTGGCCGAGCATCGCGGGGCCGCATTCATCAGATCCACAAGGTTCATGGGGTTGCCCTCCGGTTTCATGTGTACCCCCGCCCCCCGTCCGCACGTTCCCGACGATGGCTTGGCCGCCTTCGTTGACGGTAACGTGCTGTACGCGAATGCTTTGCTCTCCGGTGGACCGGTATTTCTTGAGTGCCTCGAGCTGAGCGGCGAACGTGCGCGCCAGCTTGTTCAGCATGTTCGAGGCGGAATTCTTGCTGGGGGACGGTTTCAACGCTCGCAAGGTAGTGGGCCGCGTGCATTGTCGCATTGTGGACTGCCGCCATTTGGGCGGCCAGCAATGCCTCTGTGCTGTCACGGGGACCGACGGCCCGCACGACCGACAGTGCAAAGTCGACGTCTTGGGATGCGAGCCCTTTCTTGCTGCTGACAGTCCGAGCCAATTGCGAGGTGCAGCCCACGGGAGAACGCCACATCATCGGTCGCGAGCATGTTGGCCAAGTGAATATCGGCGACGTTGGGCTCAGGGTGATCTCCAGCCGATTACGGCAGCGTTCTCCGACTGCTCAACCTTGGTCTTGGGGAAGGCCGCCCGCTTGTTGCGCCGGTCGAGGAACACTTTCGCTGCTGCTCGATCATCAACCGTCAACTCGTAGGGGTTAGCCGGTGCCTTCCGCTTTCTCACTGCCATCGGGGTCCTCAAAGAACGTCGGCAAGGCTTTGAGCAACTTGGCCGGCGAGGTCGCGCCGGTTGTCGTCATAGCGCATCGTGGTTTGCGGGTTGGCGTGGCGTGCGTGAAGTTGGGCAGCCCGCACGTCACCGTTATTGACGATCAAGCGCGGCCGTAATGCTGGCATGGCGCAGACCGTGCGGGCGGGTCTTGATTCCGACTTCCGCGCCAAGCTCGCGCAATGACGTGATAGAGGCCACGTCCGGTGATGCGCTGCCCGTGTGCCCGGCCAGCCAATCCAACAAAGACGGCCGTCTCGTTGGGATCGGCAACCCGGTCACGCATTTCGAGCCAGCTGATTGAGTGAGGCGAGTGTCGCCGCCGGGAGCGTGCGGGCTTCCTTTTGCGTGCGGCCCTTGCCCTTGATCCACAGCCGATGATTGGGAGCGTCCAGGTCCTCAAGATCCAGGCCGCAGATTTCGCCGCGACGAAGCCCGAGATCGAACATTAGGCGGATGAGGGCATGAATCGCGCGACGCTTTGACCGGATTTTGTTCGCGGGCCTTAGCCAACATAGCGCGCGTGCCGTCTAGGCCCGGCCCTCGCGTATCGCGATAGGCTTGGGATTTAAGACTATCGATCTCCGGCGTCCAGCTTGTGAGCCCCAGCGTGCGGCCGAGCTTCACGGCTGAACGAACGGCGGCTAGGCGGCGGTTGATTGTTGCCGGTGTCAGGCCCGCATCTGCCATCCGGCAGCGGTAAGCCAGCAATATCGCATTCGCTTCGCCCGGTTCGGAACCGAGCAGTAGGGCAAGCGCCGTCTGCGGGCGAAGGCTGCAAAAGGAACGCGCGAAGCAGTCCAGGTCAGTTGCGTAAGCGCGTAGCGTGTGCTCGGACCGGCCAGCGAGGAACGCTGCATATAGGCGGGCCCCGGCATCACCGGTAAGCGCCGGAGTGTTTGTGCGAGACTGTATGACGGTCAAACTCTGCATGGCTCAGCCCTTCAATTTGGCGGGGTACTTTTTGAGCGTGATCGCGATGGCCTCCTGCATCATGGCGTCGATAGTAGTTGCGTGTATAGCGGCGGCAATTTTGAGCGCTTGGCGCGTATCTGTATCAACGTAGACCGTCACGGGGACTTTCCCCTCTCGCGACGGGGCGACGTATCCGGGCTTTGGCATTTCAAGAACTCCAACCGATGGCATCCCGATCTCCCATACCGCCAACATGTAGTCATGTCATCACATACAAGTCGGCATGGGGTCAAGTAGACATGCAAGCATATCCCCAACGCAATTGGGTATTGCGTCAGCTTTCAGGGTTAGTCCTTCCATGTCGCTGACGAAGCGACAACGGGGGAAAATGACCCGAAGTGGTCCTCTCTGACACATGGAGTGAGCCAGCCAAAGAAGTCCGCAGTGCAAACAGAACGACCGGCCCGGACGCCCGACAACCACTCTAACGCATCTTGGGTTCAATCCGGCACGTCTCCTCTGATGTCTATTTTTTCCCCGCCTTCTGCACAGGGACGGCGCCATCGAGCAGTTCGCTAAGTCGCGCGACTAATCCACTGCGCGTCGTTGGTGCCGGTTTGAAATTCTTGTCCCACTTCGCGAGCAAAGACTTCAATTCCTTCACTGGTGCCACGTGTTCAATCACCGCCCGCAATGCTAACGTATTTCCTGCGCGAGCATCTTCGAGCGAAGTGGTGATCGGCACATAGGCCGCTCGCTTCATGCGCATGAGATCGATTAGCTCTCTCTTCACAGAGCGCTTCAAATCTGCATCAAGTTTTCGCTTTGGTTCCCACAAGGCCGCCAGCTTCTCCGCGAGTTTTTGATCCAGCGAATTGAGCACGACTTCGAGATCTGCTCGCACGGCCGGACTGAGGCCAGTCGCCGCGGCAAGTGGCAGCGACATCACGGTTTCCGTCAGCGCCTTATCAAGCGCCTTCCGTATCGCCTCGGCCTGCGTGCCTGTCGGCTTAACGCACGGCTCGAGCGCCTTGATCAACGATGTTCGATCCACCACCCTCGAGTTCCTTCTTCACTGCAAGCGCCAGCCGCCGCAACTCAGCTTGCGTGCCCTTCGTATAGATCCGCTCCCAGAACCAGCGCCGCCCCGGCTTCGGCGGGCCTTCCAGTCGCGATACCAATCGCGGATCAAAGGGCAGCGAGATTGGCTGGCCTCCGATGATCGACGATGCACCAGCTTCCTTGAGGAGTGTCACGTATCGCTGAGGTGCCGCGAACGTACTCACCAACTCAAATATCTTATTCTGCGGATCGTACTTTGGCGGCTTCGACTTGAACTTTGTGAACACAAATCGCGCTGGCGGCCGCACGCTCAGGATCTCGCCAAACAACTCCCGTAGGTACTGGTCGAACGACTCGAGCCCCCAGTACGAAAGGTAGTCGGGCGCGATTGGGCAGAGCAGGAGATCAGACCGTTCGATAGCAGCTTCGGCGAGCACCGTCTGTCCCGGCGGCGAGTCAATCAACACGTAGTGATACGTGCTCGCCAGGTCACCGATCAGTTGTTGCGCCGCCGCCTTGAGCTTCGCTTCCCCCGGCTTCTTGAGTTCCGCGCCGCTCCACATCCCACCCGTGCGAGTCGTCGGCGAGGAGCGAGTATGTAAAGCCGGTCGGGCCCACTCCGTGCGTAAGGTACTCTTCCGCCCGACGCGACGCTCCATTCAATCGATCCTCGAGCGCGCGAGCGAGCGTTCTCCCTTCATCGATCGCACTCCGCAACCGTGCACCAAGAGTAGGACCCGTCGCGTCATAAAGGAGTGCTCGCGTTAGGCTGCCCTGCGGATCCAGATCGACCGCCACCACGACAGGCCGTGCGGGATCATACGGCTGCTCGATTTCGCCGACGAACGTATCAGCGAGGCCAAGCGTGAGCGTCGTCTTCCCAACACCGCCCTTCCGGTTGATGATACTGATGACCTTACCGCTCACCCGCCTGCCCTCGTCGCGTATGCTTCCAAACTCATACAATTCTCTCTCGACAATCGGCTTTCGAGGTGTCGCTGCACGAGGACGGGATCGGGCGCGCGTCGCTCTGCTTCTTGCACGACCTCGAGGCACTCAATGACGAAGCCGCCGTCGCCGGGTACCACTATGTCGAAGAAGACTAACCCGATTCCCTCTCGCACACAGGCTGTCACCATTGCCTCATTCGTCGCGTCATTCAATCGCGAGCGAGGACAGACCAGGTAGGGGTAGTGCGCAAAGCGTCCGTGCGCGACCGCCTCGTACACCGCGGGAATTGATGCCCCCGCGCGGTTCTTCACCTCGAAACTGAACACTTCGAGCGTCCGTTGTGGATCGAATCTCCACGACCGGATGGCCGCGACCGTGAAGTCAGGCCTCGTGAGAGGGCCATCGCCACGGACGCCGCCTAAGGCCGTCTTCTGGAATACATACTCGTTGCCGGAGACCCCAATTCGCTCGAGCAGCAAACTCGACTTTAAAAGCCCTTCAAGTGCTCCGTAGAGCTCGAGTTCCCGCCGGTCGGGTTCGCTCAACCAAACTTTGTCTCCGTCTCTCGAGACCAAATCCCTCACCTCCAGCCATCGCAGCGCATCCTCAACGTCTTGCAACGAGAGCAACCGGTTTGCCTTGGCCGAGAGGTAACTTGTCAATGCGTGAACATCGCACTCTTCCCGCATCTGTGGCAACTTCTGGATTTCGTCTACTAGCGGCACCGACTTCCTCCATTCTAACCAGCCCCCATCGAGTGGTCCATGTCGAATGTTGGTTCACGGGCGGCTTCAAGGACCGACCCGAGCGTGCCCGCCGGAGGTGTACGGGCATGCCTCAGCTGTCAGCTCCATAATTCGAGCAACGACGGTCGTCCAAAGCCATTCACCCTCTATCCAACTGTCCGCTATCGTATCTGACAACCGACCAGGTTCAAGTAGAGCCGCAGTGATCTGGTCACGGTCACTCCCTGCCCGACGCCGAAAAACGACTTTAGCCGTTGTCAATTGACGAGCGGACATCGGTGTTCAGACGCTACCGATTTCTGAAGTTTGAGCGGACTACGTCGCACTGTTCCGGAAACGTCGTTCATGACCCAAACCGGGCCAACTCCGTTCGAAATCGCGGCGATCTCCGCAAGTCTGCTTTCGAAAAAAGCTGAACGTAGCATCGGTTCACGACTGCGCCCGCAACGGCAATTGCTCGGGTCTACAGTTGTCAACCGACATATTGCGCCGGAGCAAGAAATTGGACGCACGACGGTCGGCAACGGCCAGCGAAGTCGAGGGCATCAGGCGCCAGGCCCTTGAGCTGAAAGTAGTTGTCGCCGTGCACGCTCTCTAATGTGACACGGCGTGATAAGT
>CAVSZX010000008.1:0-36755 GCA_963732525.1 uncultured Alphaproteobacteria bacterium | reverse complement strand
TAGCCGAGAAACTGCGACGACACGGAGTGCAGTTTCTGCGAGGCGGCCACGTAGAGATTGAGCAGGCGCGACAGCGGCAGGTAGACCTCTTCCACCTCCTCGACCGACAGCTCCTCGATGACGCCCGACAGCTCCTCGAGCTCGCTGGGCTTCAGCGTCATCGGCGTGTCGGCACGCAGCCGCGCCCATTCGTCTCGCGTGAAGGTGCGATAAGGCGAAAAAGGCACGTTCGGATCGGCGCTCGCCACTCGCGGCAGCACGGGCGGCAGCGCCAACTTCTTGCGTTGGATTTTCAGCGGCGCCTTGCGTGGACCACTGCGGGGCTTCACGGCTTTACGCTCCCCCGCGCCGCCCTTTCTTCAAGGCCGGATTTCGCCATGCGCATTTCCAGCACGTCGAGGACATCGGCGAGGTCCACGCCCCGGCTCTCGAGCAGCACCAGCAGATGATAGAGCGTATCGGCCGCCTCGTTGGACAGTGCGCTCGCGTCCTCGGCACAGGCGGCAATGACGGTCTCGATCGCCTCCTCGCCGAATTTCTTCGCGCACTTCTGCGCGCCAGCATCGAGCAGCTGGCGGGTATAGGATTTGTCCGCGCTCCCGGCCCGCCGGGTTTTGATCGTCGCGGCCAGCCGCTCAAGAGTTGTATTGCCCGTCTTCGTGGAATTCATCGGGTGGTGTCCTTTGACCCGCCACGCCCGGCAGGAATGCCTAAGCAGCAAATAGAAAGGCCCGCCGTCAAGCAGGCCTTTCAAATAGTCTCAATGGCGGCGACCGCAAGTCTCAGCCGGCGATGCGCTGGCGGATGTAGTCGAGCTGGTCGAAATTTCCGAACTTGATGATCAGGTGTCCGCTCTCGCCCGAGCCGCGCTTGATCTCGACTTTCAGTCCGAGCAGATCGGCGAGTTCCTTTTCGAAGGCCTTGGTGTCGGCGTCCTTGTCGCGGGTCTTGCGGATGCCGCTCGAACCCGTACCTTCCTCGCGGCCCTGGACGATGCGCCTCGATCTCGCGCACGTTGAGCTGTTCCTCGACGATGCGCCGGGCCAGGCCTCGGCATCTTCACGTCCGATAAGCGCGCGCGCATGTCCCGCCGACAGGCTTCCCTGCTGCACCAGCGCCTGCACGCCGACCGGCAGCTTCAACAGGCGCAACGTGTTGGCGACGTGGCTCCGGCTCTTGCCGATGATCTCGGACAGCTGCTCCTGATTGTATTGGAAGCGCTCGATCAGATCGCGATAACCCGTCGCCTCTTCGATGGCGTTCAGGTCCTGGCGCTGCACGTTCTCAATGATGGCGAGTTCGAGGACTTCCTTGTCGCTCAAATCGCGGACGATGACGGGGATCGTGTGAATGCCCGCCTTCTGCGCCGCGCGCCAGCGACGTTCGCCGGCGACGATCTCGAAGTCGCCGGCCGAATTGGGATCGGGGCGCACGATGATCGGCTGCACCAGGCCCTTGGTGCGGATCGATTCCGCAAGCTCTGCAAGCTCGTCCTCGCGGAAGTCCTTGCGCGGGTTCAGCGGAGACGATTTCACCTGCGCGATGGCGACCATGCGCTGTTCGCCTTCCGGCGGCAGTCGCGAGCCTTGTCCCGGCTGCTCCCGCTCTCCGATCAGCGAAGCAAGACCGCGCCCAAGACGGCTTTTCGGCAGTGCTGAATTCATTGTCCTTGCATTCCCCTGAAGTCGATTGTCTTGCCCGCTACGCGACACGCCCCACAACGCACCGTTACCGCGCTCACGCCGCCTTGAAATGCCGTTCGCGCTCGATGATCTCGGTCGCCAGGCGAATGTAGGCCTGACTGCCGGCGCAGTCGTAATCGTAGAGCAGGATCGGTTTGCCGTGCGACGGCGCCTCCGCAATGCGCGTATTCCTCGGGATGATCGTCTCGTAGACTTTCGGCCCGAAGAACTGGCGGACGTTCTCGGCGACTTCGCGCGACAGCGTCGTGCGGGCATCGTGCATGGTCAGCACCACGCCCTGGATTTCGAGATGCGGATTGAGCGTGGCGCGGATCTGATCGATCGTGTCCTTCAATTGCGAAATGCCTTCGAGCGCGAAGAACTCGCACTGCACCGGCACCAATACCGCGTGCGCCGCCGACATGGCGTTGAGCGTCAGCACGTTGAGCGACGGCGGGCAATCGATGAGCACGTAAGAGAATGGCGTTTCCTGCGGCCGGGCGCGCAGCTGGCCGACGAGTGCGGTGATCGCGTCACGCAGCTTGAAGGGGCGCGTCTGATCGTTGCCGAGTTCGCCTTCGATGCCGACGAGATCGCTGTTGGCCGGTACGACATGCAGCCCCGGCACCGCCGTCTGCTGGCTGGCGTCGAGGATCGAAGTGGCGCCGATCAGCACGTCGTAGGTCGTCCGCGCGCGCTCTTCCGGCGCGATGCCGAGGCCCGTTGAGGCATTGCCCTGGGGATCAAGGTCGATGACCATGACCTTTTCGCCGACGGCGGCGAGCGCCGTTCCGAGGTTGATGGCCGTCGTCGTTTTGCCGACGCCACCCTTCTGATTTGCGATCGCGATGACGCGCGGGCCCATAAAGCCTCCGCTCACGCCTGAAACATAGCCGGCCACGGGTCTAGCCCTCCGTCCTGAACTTCAACGCTTGCGAGAAATCGACTTGAGCAACAGCACGCGGCCTTGCGCATCGGTGACACTCGGGAACAGCTCGCAGCTAAAGTCAAAACTTCGAGCCGCTTCGTCGATCTCGGCGGTAACCTCACGGCCCTTCGAGAAAATCCCGATTGTCGTAGCCCCAAAATACGGCAGTGCCAATTCGACCAGGCGTGGCAAGGGAGCCAGCGCGCGGGCCGTGACGCAGTTTACCTCCCCTACTGTAGCGCGAGTCTCGGAGATTTCGATTCGCGCGCACAGGATGTCCACAGCAACTCCGGTCTCGCGGGCGACTTCCCGGAGGAATGCGGCTTTTCGGCTGTCGCTTTCGATCAGCGTGTGGCTCGTTCCGCCCTTTTCCGCCGCCAGAATGGCGATCACCAGCCCCGGAAACCCGGCCCCAGAGCCAAGATCGAGCCAGTGCACGAACCTTCCCTCTCCCCATTCCCCTGCCCCTGGAATGGGGAGGCAGGGTGAGGGGCGGCCGCTTGCACCTGCATGGCTGCTGCCCCTCACCCCGGCCCTCTCCCCGCGTTGAAAAAACGCGGGAGAGGGAGTGCCACACCGGTACGTCCAGAGCTGCGCCGAGTCGGCAAAATGCCGGTGCCAGATTTGGTTAATCGTGCTTGGCGCGACCAGATTGATGGTCTTCTGCCATCGCTTGAACATCGTCTCGTAAGTATTTAATCTCCCGAGCGTTTCACGTGAAACGGTAAACGCAGCTCGCGAACGCTTCCGGGGTGTCGATGGGGTTAATTTTATCGGATGCCATCAGACGGCCCTACGGGCCCCGCTGGCGGCCTTCAGGTGGGCCAGCAGGATGAGCAGCGCCGCCGGCGTCATGCCCTCCAGGCGGCTCGCCTGGGCGATTGTGGAGGGTCTGGCCCGGGTCAGGCGCTGGCGCACTTCCGACGACAGGCTCGGCATCGCGCCATAGTCGAAATTAACCGGAATTCCGACGCCTTCGTCCCTTCTCAGCGCCGCCACGTCCTCCTCCTGGCGCTCGACGTAGGACCGGTAGCGGGCATCGACCTCGAGCTGGGCCGCGATCCGAGGCTCGAGGCCTGAAGTTCCGGCCAGACGGCCGCAAGCCGGGCCAAATCGACCCCCGGGAACGCCAGCAGTTCGAATGCCGTCCGCCGCCGCCCATCCCGGTTCACCTGCAGGCCGTGCCGGGCGGCTTCGGTGGGCGTCAGGCTGCGGGCGGACAGCAGCGCCAAGCCCTCGGCCAGCGCCGCCGCCTTGGCCGTGTAGGCGGCGCCACGGCGCGGCCCCACGCAGCCGACATCGAGGCCGAGCGGCGTCAGGCGCTGGTCGGCGTTGTCGGCGCGCAGCTTCAGGCGGAATTCGGCGCGCGAGGTGAACATGCGATAGGGCTCGGACACGCCGCGCGTCACCAGATCGTCGATCATGACGCCGAGATAGCCCTCGGTGCGCGAAACGACGAACGACCGCGCGCCGCCCGCCGCCTTGAGCGCCGCGTTGATGCCCGCCGCGATGCCCTGGGCGCCGGCTTCCTCGTAGCCCGTCGTGCCGTTGATCTGGCCGGCGAGGAACAGCCCGGGCAAGCGCTTCACTTCCAGCGTGGCGCTGAGTTCGCGCGGATCGACGTAGTCGTATTCGATGGCATAGCCCGGCCGCAGAACCACGACGTTTTCGAGCCCCGGCATCGTGCGCAGGAATGCGTCCTGCACTTCGGCCGGCAGCGAGGTCGAGACGCCGTTCGGGTAGATCGTGTCGTCGTCGAGGCCTTCGGGCTCGAGGAAGATCTGGTGCGACGACGCGGTCGGCGAAGCGCACCACCTTGTCCTCGATCGAGGGGCAATAGCGCGGGCCGACGCTCGAGATCTGCCCGGAATACATGGCCGAACGCGCGAGGTTGGCGCGGATGATGTCGTGCGTCGCCGGCGTCGTGTGGGTAATGCCGCAGGCGATCTGCGGCGTCGTGATCTTGTCGGTCAGGAACGAGAACGGCACCGGATCGGCATCCGCTTCCTGCATTTCGAGGCCCGACCAATCGATGCTCTGCCGTCGAGCCGCGCCGGCGTGCCGGTCTTCAAGCGGCCCATCTGCAGGCCCAGCGCATAGAGCCGTTCCGACAGCTTCAGAGCCGGTGCCTCGCCCGCGCGCCCGGCCGGGATTTTCTCTTCGCCGCGATGGATGAGGCCATTGAGGAACGTGCCCGTGGTCAGCACCACGGCGCCCGCCAGAAGCCGCCGCCCATCGGCGAGGACGACGCCGCAGACGCTGTCCCCCTCTCCCCATTCCCCTGCACCTCGGAATGGGGAGGGGGTCAGGGTGAGGGGCAGCAGCTTGTTCGGCGGGGCCGCTGCCCCTCACCCCAACCCTCTCCCCGTAAGAACGGGGAGAGGGGGAATGACGATCACATCCTCCACCCCGCCCTCGATCACGGTCAGGTTCGCGGTCTCGCGGATCTCCCGCTGCATGGCGAGGCGGTAGAGCTTACGGTCGGCCTGGGTGCGGGGGCCGTGGACCGCCGGCCCCTTGGAACGATTGAGCAGGCGGAACTGAATGCCAGCCTCGTCCGCGACCCGGCCCATGAGGCCGTCGAGGGCATCGATCTCACGCACCAGATGCCCCTTGCCGAGGCCGCCTATGGCCGGATTGCAGGACATCTCGCCGATGGTGTCGAAGCGGTGGGTGACAAGCGCCGTGCGCGCGCCCATGCGGGCCGCGGCGCTCGCTGCCTCGCACCCGGCGTGGCCGCCGCCGACAACGATGACGTCGAAAGTCGTGCTGTTCTTCATGGGCCAGGAATTACTCGATCCCGACGCCGGGCAAAAGCCGTTTCACGTGAAAAGCCGAAGCCGGGGTGCCGGAACGCCGTCCCGGGGCGGCTTCTGGTTGGCTCTAGGGCCGCTCCCGCCGGTCCTTTCAGGTCTTGAGTGCCGCGGCCAGATTGCGCGGCCGGTAGACGAACGCACGCTTGGCGCCGGCGACATCCTCGACCACCTCCTGGCCGAAACGCGCCACGACGCTGCCATGGATCGCTTCGTTGATAGGAATTTCCCCGCCTGCGGTCCGGCTTGTGCGCCAGCTTCCGACGAGGGCGCGACGCAGGGGCGGCACTGCGGCAAGCCGCTGCCGGATCAGCCGGATGCAAGGTATGGCGTTGCTCAGCTTGAAAATGCCCGACGTCGTGGACGAGTGCTGGGGCCCGAGCGGATCGGGGCGGGTGGTCGATCTGAGCAGCTCGAAATCGATGCCGAGGCCGGTCAGGGCTGCAACGCGTTCGGCCATCCAGTTCAGGCTGATATCCGACAGGCAGGTCTCAGCGTAACCGCCGCCGACATCGGCATGGCAGCCCGCGAACCACACCTGCTCCACCGTCTGCCCCGCCGGTAGGGCGCCGCCCTTAGGCATCGTCCAAAAGGTCGGCCGGAAGGGCCCGCGCAGCTCGTCGATCGACAGCGCGTGCAGTCCCAGTTCGACCGGGGGCGAAAGCCGCGTATCGTGAAACGACACGTAGCGGCCGATGAAGCCGCCGGAATCGAACGGATTGCCGATATTGCCGACGGTATCCCAGACGCCGACGCACTTGATCGGCACGGGCCGGGTCGTGACCCTTTCCAGGGATGCCAGAAGCAACTGGCTTTTGGTGCTGGTCGGGTCGCGATAGACGCGCCAGGCATCATCGAGCGAAAACGTTGAACACCGCACTGCCATGCCGATGAGCGCAATGAAACCGGCGAGCGAGCGGGCCTCGAAGGCACCGCGGGAAAACCCGAACAGATAGATCTCGTCGCCCGGTTCCCAGTTATCGACCAGGAAGCGGTATCCGGCCTTGATCCGGTCGCCGACCTCGATCCCCGAGGCCCCGACCAGGAACCCGAGATTGCCCTGATATCCGGTGCCGATGCCGACCACGTAGCGGACGAGCTGGCGCACACCCTTGGCATCTTGGGCGGGAATGACGCGCCTCAGCCTGACGACGTTGGTCAGTGCCGTATCGCGGCTGTCGTCGTTCCAGGTGCCGTCAAAGCAGCAGACGAGACGCTTCATGCTAGCCTCGATGACGCTGGATGAAAGAAGTTCCCCGCCTCAGCTATCGCATGGCCCGGCACGTCCATCAATCGCGGCGCCGGCACGCGCGACTTGTCATCCCGGCCGAGCCCCCTTGCGAGTGCCGGGACCCAGTTGGCGCATCTGAAAGTCCTGGGTCCCGGGTCTGCGGTGCGCCCACGCGCACCTCCGCCCGGGATGACAACGAAACTGCAGCGCCCCTAGCGCGAGCCCTCCCCTTACTTCCCGATGCAAAAACGGCCGAAGATCTCGCCCAGCACGTCCTCGACATCGACGCGGCCGGTGATGCGGCCCAGCGCATGAACGGCCTGGCGCACATCCTCGGCACGGAGTTCGGGGGCCGAAAAGTCGCCCTCGAGGAATGCCACCAGTCCGGCGGCGGCAGCTCCCAAAGTCTGGCGATGCCGTGCCTGGGTCAGCACGGGCGATGTCGCATCGCCGATCCTATTTGCCACCACGGTAGCAATCTCGCCGATCAGAGCCTCGATTCCCTGGCCCGTCTTCACCGAGATAGCGAAGGGCACGTTCGACGTTGCTCCCTCTCCCCATGCCCCTGCACTCGGCATGGGGAGAGGGTTGGGGTGAGGGGCGGCCACTTGCTGTGATTCCGGCTGCTGCCCCTCACCCTGACCCTCTCCCCGTAAAGGACGGGGAGAGGGGAAGCTGCGAGCCAAATCGCTTTTGGTTCGAATGAGCCAGAGCGCCTCAATTCGCGTTTCACGTGAAATCGAATTGGGAGGAAAATCAGCGCCCAACTCGGTCAGCCACAGCACCAGATCGGCTTCGCGCGCGGCCCCGATGCTGCGACGGATGCCTTCCTGTTCGATCCCGCCCACCGCCTCGCGAATACCCGCCGTGTCCGACACGATCACCGGATAGCCGCCGAGGTCGAGCCGCACCTCAATGACGTCGCGCGTCGTGCCGGCCTCCTCTGAAACGATCGCCGCCTGGCGCCGGGCCAGCGCATTCAGCAGGCTCGACTTGCCGGCGTTCGGCGCCCCAAGCAGCGCAACGCGGAACCCCTCACGCAGGATTTCACCGCGATTGTTATCCGCAAGATGGCGATTGATTTCATCCAGCAGCGTCGCCGCGCGCGAGCGGGCGAGACCGAGAGACGAGGCCGCAACGTCGGCTTCGTCGGAGAAGTCGATTGCTGCCTCGATCAGGGCCGAGATCTGGATCAGTGCCGTACGCCAGCCCTCGTACAGGTGCGAAAGCACGCCGCCCGCCTGCGCCAGAGCCTGCCGACGCTGCGCCTCTGTTTCGGCATCGACAAGGTCGGCGAGACCCTCGACTTCGACGAGGTCGATTTTGCCGTTCTCGAAGGCGCGGCGCGCAAATTCGCCGGCTTCCGCCATCCGGCATCCGGGCACCAGTGCCAGCGCCTCCAGGACCGCAGCGATGACGGCGCGGCCGCCGTGGACCTGGAACTCGGCGACGTCCTCGCCGGTTTCGCTTTTGGGCGCGGCAAAGAACAGGACCACCGCCCGGTCCAGCAGGGCGCCGGACTGCGGATGCACGACCCTGCGGAACGCGGCTTGTCGGTCGTTTACGGCAGGTGCCGCCATCAGGCCCAAGACCGCCGGTACCGCAGGCCCCGAGACACGGATCACCGCCACCCCCGCCCGGCCTGGAGCGCTCGATAATGCAAAGATGGTGTTGTCGGTCGCCATCGTTGTCGCGTAGCGCTAGTGCAGTGACGCCGCAACCACTGACTGATCGGACGCTTGATGGGCGAGAACCACTTGAGGCACGAGACGAGCCCCTACCTGCTCCAGCACCAGGGCAACCCTGTGCACTGGTGGGCCTGGGGGCCGGAAGCGCTCGCCGAAGCCCGCCGCACCGGCAAGCCGATCCTGCTTTCCATCGGCTATGCTGCTTGCCACTGGTGCCACGTCATGGCGCACGAGAGCTTCGAAGACGAGGCGACGGCGGAAGTGATGAACGCCTTCTTCGTGAATATCAAGGTCGACCGCGAGGAACGCCCCGACATCGACGCGATCTACATGAGCGCGCTCCATAGCGCTAGGTGAGCAGGGCGGCTGGCCGCTGACCATGTTCCTCGACAGCGAGGCGCGGCCGTTCTACGGCGGAACGTACTTTCCCAAACAGGCCCAATATGGCCGGCCGGCCTTCGTCACCGTGCTGCTGCAGCTTGCCGAGACTTACCAGAACGAGCCCGAGCGCGTGCACCACAACGTCGAAGGATTGATGGCTGCGCTCAAGACGCGGGCGCCCGGCGTTGAAGGCTTCCACGCCGGGGAGACGCTGATCCGCGATATCGTCGCGCGCTTGTCGGGGGCGTTCGACGCCGAGCACGGCGGCCTCACGGGGGCGCCGAAGTTTCCGCAATGGAATCTGCTGTGGTTGTTGTGGCGCGGTGCCATGCGCTTCGACGACGAAGCCGCCAAGGCGGCCGTGCTGAACACGCTCGTGCATCTTTGCCAGGGCGGCATCTACGATCACCTGGGCGGTGGGTTTGCCCGTTACTCGGTCGACGAGGAATGGCTCGTCCCGCACTTCGAGAAGATGCTCTACGACAACGCGCTGCTCGTCGATCTCCTGACCGAGGTGTGGCGCGAGACGCAGGAGCCATTGTTCGCCACCCGCGTTGCCGAGACCGTCGATTGGCTGCAACGCGAAATGATCGTCGAAGGCGGGGCCTTTGCCGCCTCCCTCGACGCCGACAGCGAAGGCGAGGAAGGCAAGTTCTATGTCTGGACCGCCGACGAAATCGTGCGCGTGCTCGGCGCCGACGATGCCGCCAGTTTCAATCGCGTCTATGGCGTCAGTGCCGGCGGCAACTTCGAGGGTCACACCATCCTCAACCGCCTCGGCGACTTGCACCTGTTGAGTGTTTCCGAGGAGGCGCGTCTCGAGCACATGCGCGCGAGGCTGCTGCAGCACCGCGCAGGCCGCGTTCGCCCCGGCTTCGACGACAAGGTGCTCGCCGACTGGAACGGGCTGATGATCGGCGCACTCGCCCGTGCCGGCGCCGTCTTCGATCGACCCGATTGGATCCGCGTCGCGGACAGCGCCTTCGCCTTCGTGCTGACTGACATGACCGCCGGCGATGGGCGGCTCTGGCATTCGACGCGCGATGGCCGGACCTCGGCGCCGGCGACGGCATCGGACTACGCCAATATGATCTTCGCAGCGCTGCGCCTCTATCAATGCACAGGCGATGCGGAAGCGCTGGAACGGGCGCTGCAATGGACCAACGTGCTCGACCAGCACTATTGGGACCAAGGCCCGGGCGGTTACTACACGGCCGCAGACGACACCGGCGACGTCATCGTGCGCTTGAAATCCGCCCACGACGACGCCGTCCCCAGCGCCAATACGATGCAGCTGTCGAACCTATTGGCGCTTGCGGCGTTCATGGGTGACAACGAATTTGCGCAGCGCGCCAGCGACCTCTACAACGCTTTCCAGGGCGAAATAGCCCGCGGTCCCGTCGGCCACTGCGGCCTGCTCGCGGCGAGCCTCGATCTCGAGTCCCTGATCCAGGTCGTCTTGGCGGCCAACGACGATCCTCCGGGCGCGGCGCTGCGTAGAGTGCTCGCCTGTACGTCGATACCGGGAGCCCTTGAGTTCGTGGCGCGGTTGAATACGGCGCAGAAACTCCCGGCGGCGATCGGGACAAAGCTGGAAGTGGCTGTTACTGCAACGGCTTATGTGTGCATTGGACCGGTCTGCGGCGCCCCAGTGTTCGAACCGGGCAAGCTTCGCGAGCGACTGCTCCATGCCCGGCAGGGCGCTCTGAAATGAACAAAATTTACTGCGCCGAAAGGTCCGCCCTCTAACACCTGTGACCCGAGCGCCTGTTGTGGTTCAATAGCTTAGGCTTGTGGAGACCCGGGTTGATGTCATTGCTGCGTACGATCGTCCGCTGGGCCTATGCGCCCTTCCTGATGCTGGGATTGACCAGTGTCGCCTATTGGATCGTCGTCAACGCGCATGCGACCATCGACTACTTCTGGCTGCTCCCCCTCATCGGCTTCGCATATCTGTCGGCATTCGCTGCTGAAAGGATTGCGCCGTTTTATCCGGAGTGGAACGAACACCACGACCACGGCGACACGAGCGCCAACATCTGGCACACGGCGATCTACGAAATGTCCGCCATGAATGGCGTGCTCATGATCCCGGTGATCCAGTGGCTGTTCCCCTTCCAGGGGATCTGGCCGACGTGGTGGCCGCTCTGGGGCCAGGTGCTGCTGGCGTTCCTGATCGCCGACTTTGCGTTCATGTTCATCCACTACGCCAGCCACCGCTTTCCGCTGTTGTGGCGCCTGCATTCCGTGCATCACGGCGTCGGCCGGCTCTACGGTTTCAACGGCGTCATCCGCCACCCTCTGCATCAATCCATCGATATGATCATCGGCCAGGCGCCACTCGTCATCATGGGCATGACGCAGGACGTGGCGCTGGTGCTCGGCTTCCTCATCACCGCGACGCTGATCGTGCAGCACTCCAACGTCGATCAGAAACTGGGGCCGCTCGAGGGCTACCTTGCCATCGGCCGCGTCCATCACCTGCATCACGTCAACTGGGGCACGGAAGGCGATTGCAATTTCGGCCTGTTCTTCTCGTTCTGGGATCGGCTGTTCGGCACCTACAATGCCAAGCCATCGCGCGAGATCACGCATCGCGATCTGGGCGTTGATGAGCTGCCGAATTTCCCGAAATCCTATTGGGAGCAGCTGCTGCTGCCGTTCTACTACAAGCCGGGTGCCGGCGAACCCGAGCGCTATCGCCAGACCAAGACGCCAGCGCAAGAAGCGCGCCGAAACCGTCGATCGCGACGGCGGCCTGCACCCGGCGGAGTAGATGGCGCATACAACCGATTTGGTCGGGTTGTGGATAGAATCCGTGGAGTCAAGGTGAATCTTGATTTGTTGGACAAACTGTCCTATATTTGTTCTCGCAAAGTCGCCCCGTTATCCCGAACTGTCACCCTTTGGTGGCGTGCCGTCCGTTCGGACGGATAGGGAGCGGGGCGCATCATTTGAACTCCCAAACATCATCCAATTTGCTGGCAATCATCCTGCGCCAGCGATCTGCGTTTGGCCGATCTGTCCTATACGACCGCGCGATTGCTCCGACGCACATGTCGGCAAGCTGCAGAAGCGGCTCGCTTGTCGAATCACGAATCTTCACTTCGGCTATCCTTCCCAGTGTGGCGTGATGCTTAAGGTAGCGCGACAGACTTTGGCGAAATCCGCGATCTCCTGATCCATCCACAATTACAGTGGCGCCTTGCAGTTTCTGATTGTCAAACTTGACCATCGTCTTGACGAAAAAGTTGTAAAACGTCTCATCATCGGTCCGTAGCCGCTCTGACCAAATTAAGGCTTTGCGAACAACAATAGCGCGGACCAGAAACTGCCTCTTAGAAAGCGTTTGAAAAAACTTGTCCCGCACCTCATCTCTGCATTTATTGAACTTGAATTCGGGTCGGCGATGCAAAGTGCCAAGCATAGCCCTAATTTCCGTTTGGGTGCGGGCAGCCTCCTCGCGATCTGGAAATACGACCATTGCAGCAGCGAAAAGCTGAGAAGACCCCTTCGCCAATTTAAATCCTGGGTCGCCACTTTCATCAATAAAAACGAGCACGAATCAGTCCCTCCCGGGACCGATCTTAGGCTACGTATTCATGCTCTGGAAGAATTCGCCGTTGGTCTTGGTCGATCTCAGCTTGTCGATCAGGAACTCGATGGCGTCCATCGTCCCCATCGGGTTCAGGATGCGGCGGAGCACGTAGACCTTCTTCAGCTGATCCTTCGGCACCAGCAGGTCTTCCTTGCGCGTGCCGGAACGCGCCACGTCGATCGCCGGGAAGACGCGCTTGTCGGAGACCTTGCGGTCGAGGATGATTTCCGAGTTACCGGTGCCCTTGAATTCTTCGAAAATGACTTCGTCCATGCGCGAGCCGGTATCGACCAGCGCCGTTGCAATGATGGTCAGCGAGCCGCCCTCTTCGATGTTGCGCGCGGCACCGAAAAAGCGCTTCGGCCGTTGCAAAGCGTTGGAATCGACGCCGCCGGTCAGCACCTTGCCGGAAGACGGTACGACGGTGTTGTAAGCCCGGCCCAAGCGCGTGATCGAATCGAGCAGGATCACGACGTCGCGCTTGTGCTCGACCAGGCGTTTCGCCTTTTCGATGACCATTTCGGACACCTGCACGTGCCGTGACGGCGGTTCGTCGAAGGTCGAGGAAATGACCTCGCCCTTCACCGAGCGCTGCATGTCGGTGACTTCTTCCGGACGTTCGTCGATCAGCAGGACGATCAGGTAGCACTCGGGATGATTGGCGGTAATCGAGTGGGCGATGTTCTGCAGCAGCACCGTCTTGCCCGTGCGCGGCGGCGCCACGATCAGCGCGCGTTGACCCTTGCCGAGCGGCACAACCACGTCGATGACGCGGGGGGAAAGATCCTTGATGGTCGGATCCTCGGTCTCCATCTTCAGCCACTTGGTGGGATAAAGCGGCGTCAAGTTGTCGAAATTGATCTTGTGTTTGGTCGCTTCCGGGTCTTCGAAGTTGATCTTATTGACCTTCAGCAGCGCGAAATACCGTTCGCCCTCTTTCGGACCGCGGATCTGGCCTTCGACCGTATCGCCGGTGCGCAGCGCGAAGCGACGGATCTGCGAAGGTGAGACGTAGATGTCGTCGGGACCAGGCAGATAGTTGGCGTCGGGCGAGCGCATGAAGCCAAAACCGTCCAGGAGGACTTCGACCACGCCCGTGGCGATGATCTCTGTTTCCTGCGTTGCCAGTTGTTTCAAAGTCGCGAACATCAACTCCTGCTTGCGCAAGGTCGATGCGTTCTCGACGCCCACCTCTTCGGCGAACGAGACCATTTCAGCAGGTGACTTCTGCTTCAGGTCTTCGAGCTTCATTTCCTTCATGAGAAAAACTCCGGGCGGGCCTCGGCAAGGGAGGAGGTGGGATCAGGTGAATTGGCCGGGCACATAAGATCGAATTGGGTGATTGACGATTAGGGGGTTCGCTGGAGCAAGGCAGGGCGCCCTGCAGGACGGCCAGTCAGCCCGAAGGCCAAACAACCCGCCGACGGCTCGAAAGCCGAAAATGGCGACGATCCGTTGATTGAGACGCTAGGCTTATAACAGATCCGCGGCCGCAGGCAAAGGCCTTCAGAACGGTTTCACGATCACTAGAATAACGATGGCGATCATCAAAACCGTCGGCACCTCGTTCACAATCCGCCAATGTCGCGCCGGCTTGGTGTTCCGGTCGTCGCTAAAACGCCGTACCGCCAACGAGAAGTAGCCGTGCACCGCCGAAAGGGCGACAACGAGCAGAAGTTTGGCGTGGAGCCACGGGGCCGTAAAATGCCCGCCAACCCAGCCGAGCCAGAGCCCGAGAACCCAGGTGATGATCATGGCCGGGTTGATGATGATGCGGAGCAGCCGCTGTTCCATCACCTTGAACGTTTCAGACTGCTTGGAACCGGGTTCCGCGTCGCAGTGATAGATGAAAAGCCTAGGCAGGTAGAGCATGCCCGCCATCCACGAGATGACGGCAATGACATGCACCGCCTTGACCCAGAGATACGCACCCTCGCCCAGCACGCCGACAACGGCTGCAACCCCGACCAGTGTAATGGCGAGGGCCGCCGCTGCGCGCCGTGCGGGTGAGCCTGCCGGAACGTAAGCGTCGCCGGCCATTTTTACGCTCCCTTGCGCACGCGCTCGACCAGACGTGCAACGTTTTCGGGCGGCGTTTGCGGCACGATCCCGTGGCCGAGATTGAAGACGAACCGCTGGCCACGCATGAGGCTCAAGATCTCATCGACGCGTTCGTCCATGAGCGTGCCGCCGGTGACAAGGAGGAGGGGATCGAGGTTACCTTGCACCACCACGTCTTCGTCTTCGAAGGCTTCCTTCATCACGTAGGGCGGCGTCGCCGTATCGCAGCCGATGCCGTCGACGCCCGTCTCGGCGACGTACCAGACGGCAGCGGGCCCGGCGCCGCGCGGAAAACCGATCACCGGAATATCCGGGTGCATCTCGCGCAGTGATTCGCGGATGCGGCGTGTGGGTCCGACGACCCAGCGATCGAATTCGTCATCGGGTAGCGACCCGGCCCAGGTATCGAAAATCTGCAGGCAATCGGCACCGGCCTTGACCTGCCCATCGAGGTACGAAATCGACGTTTCTACAAGCAAATCGATAAGTTTTGAAAATCCGCTCCTGTCGCGATAGGCCCACAACCGTGCTTCCGCCTGATCTGGCGATCCTTCCCCCTGGACCATGTACGTCGCGACCGTCCACGGCGCGCCGCAAAAACCGATCAGTGCCGTCTCCTTCGGCAGGTCCTGCCTCAGCCGCGCCACCGTTTCCCACACGATCGCGAATTTGTTTCTCGTAGCGGAGGATTCGAGTCGCTTCAAGCCGTTGACATCCCGAATTGGTTCGAGCTTCGGTCCCTCGCCTTCGAGGAACGAAACTTTCTGCCCGAGCGCATCGGGCACGACGAGAATATCCGAAAACAGAATTGCCGCGTCGAAGCCATAGCGCCGGATCGGCTGCAGCGTCACTTCGGCGGCGAGTTCCGGCGTGTAGCACAGGTTCAAAAATCCGCCGGCCTTGGTGCGCGTCTCGCGGTACTCCGGCAGGTAGCGCCCGGCTTGCCGCATCAGCCAAACCGGCGGCGGCGATAACGCCCGTCCCTTGAACGGCTCGAGGAAGCGGCGTTGAGGGCCGGAGCGGCTCAAGGTCTGCATCGCGAACTTTTCCTTCCCTGCCTTCAAATCTAAATCAGACTCTTACTAGTGTTTTAGTTTTTACTCTTAGTGCTGTGGGTTGCGGGAATTTCGATCCTATCCCTAGTTTGTGCACAGCAACCGCAAGCGGTGTTGCGTTGACACGAGGTCTAGTCGCTGTTGCCCATCAAATGCAATATCGTCTAGAAGCTCTTTTGTTCCAGGCGTTTAAGAATAGGTTGCCTAGCCCACGGTCGCAGCCCGCCTGTGGACCATCTGGGGATAGCGTCAGAGCGTGGCAGGGATCGGCGAATAGGGCCCGGACCTGTAAAAAGTGGTTCGCATTCGGCCAAATGTGGGTATCACTTTTGATAAAGGGCCGGTTGTTGTCTCAACCCGGGCCGCGGCCTCGAGGACCCGAAAGCGATACAGCACTTGTCTACAGTCTATCCCAGCCTTTGGACGCGCCCATGGTGAGCGGTTCGATCAGCCTCTTTCATATGCATCTCGTCTCTGATGCGACCGGTGAAACGCTGTCGGCGATCGCCAAGGCGGCGGCCGTCCAGTATCCCAATGTGCGCGCCATTGAGCACATGCATCCGCTCGTGCGCACGCAGCGGCAACTGAAGCGTGTCCTCTCCGAGATCGAGAAGGAGCCGGGCATCGTCCTCTATACGGTGGTCAACAAGTCGCTGGGCGAGGAATTGGAGCAGCATTGCCGGGCTCTCAAGATCCCCTGCCATGCCGTGCTGCTGCCGATCATGCAGATTTTCGAGAGCTACCTTGGCGCCCCGCAGACGCCGAAAGTCGCGGGCCAGCACGTGCTCGATGCCGAATACTTCCGGCGAATCGATGCCATGAACTTCACCATGGCCCACGATGACGGCCGTCTCCCTGAGAACCTGAGCGATGCCGACATCATCGTGCTCGGAATTTCGCGCACCTCCAAGACGCCGACGAGCATCTATCTGGCGCAGCGGGGCTACAAGACGGCGAACCTGCCGCTGGTGCCGCAAGTGGCGTTGCCCTTATCACTCAACGAACCGCATACGGCGTTTGTCGTCTGCCTCATCGCCAATGCCGAACGACTGGCAGAAGTGCGACGAAACCGCGCCGTGCTCATGGCCGACCGCGATCTCGAAGCTTATGTGGATCGCGATGCGATCGCCGGCGAGGTCGCCTACACGCGTAAGATCGCTGCCAAGCATGGCTGGCCGATCATCGACGTGACGCGGCGGTCGATCGAGGAATCAGCGTCGATGATCTTGAAGCTCCTGCATGATCGCAAGGCCGGCGCTAAGCCCGAACCGGACGGCGAACCCCGGCATGGCTGAAGCGCATCATCTCATATTGGCGTCCGCCAGTTCGGCTCGGCGCGCGTTGCTCAGCAATGCCGGGCTCGCTTTCGATGTCATGCCCGCGAACATCGATGAAGATGCGATCAAGAACACGTGCCGCACCTCGAACCTGGCGATTTCCGCGCATGCGATTGCAGGAACGCTGGCCGCGGAAAAAGCCCGGCAGGTTTCCGTGCAGCACCCGGAGGCCCTCGTCATTGGCGCCGATCAGGTGCTCTCGTGCGGCGACGAAATCCATTCCAAGGTCTCGAATGTCGCGGAGGCGCGGGGTGTGCTGCGCGCCTTGCGTGGTAACCGGCACGAGCTCGTTTCGGCGGCGGCTCTGGCCAGCAATGGCGAACTCTTGTGGCAGACCGAAACGTCGGCCCAACTGACGATGCGCGATTTTTCCGACGACTTTCTCGATGATTATTCTGCGTCGTGCAGGTGCCGTGATCCTCGATTGCGTCGGCTGCTACGAGCTTGAAGGCCTCGGCATCCAGCTGTTCGAGAAGGTCGAGGGCGATTATTTCACGGTGCTCGGTCTTCCGCTCGTGCCGCTGCTCGCAGCATTGCGCCGCCGCGGAGTTCCTCCTGTCATGAAGCGCGCCTGCGTCATCGGCTGGCCGATCGAGCATTCCCGCTCGCCGCTCATTCACGGCTATTGGCTGAAGAAATACGGCATTGACGGGCAGCTATACCAAAGAGGCCGTGAAACCGGAGGATCTCGAGGCTTTTATTGGTTCGCTCGCTGCCAACGGCTTTGCGGGCTGCAATGTAACCGTGCCGCACAAGGAAGCGGCCTTCGCGGTTGCAGAATTCAAGGATCCTTCCGCATTGGCCGTCGCTGCCTGCAATACGATCTGGCTAGAGGGCGGAAAAATCGCCTGTGCCAACACCGATACCTACGGCTTCATGCGTCATCTCGAACTTTCGGCGCCGGAATGGAATAAGCGCGATCGGCCCATTCTGGTTCTCGGAGCCGGTGGCGCCGCACGTGGCATCGTCCATGGACTGATCGAAGCGGGTGCGGGAGAGATCCATGTGGTCAATCGCTCGCGAGCGCGGTCCGATCGATTGGCGCACGATTTGGGGCGAAAAGTGCACTCTCACGGTTGGGAGGCGCGCAATACCTTTGTTCGCGACGCTGGATTGATCGTCAACGCCACGACGCTTGGGATGAAAGGCGCCGGCGATCCCGGCATCGATTTCGGCCTGGCGCCATCGGATGCGATTGCCGTCGATATCGTCTACGTGCCGCTTGAAACTGCGTTCCTCAAATCCGCGCGCGACCACGGTCTCAAGGGCGTCGACGGTCTTGGCATGCTCCTGCATCAAGCCGTGCCGGGCTTTGAAAAATGGTTCGGCATCCGGCCCGAGGTGACGCCGGAGCTGCGCGCGCTCCTCGCAGCCGACATCGAGGGCCGCGTGATGCTTATCGTCGGTCTCACAGGCTCGATCGGCATGGGGAAATCGACCGCCGCCGCGCGATTCAAGCATCATGGGATCGCTGTTTTCGACGCAGATGCATACGTCCATAAGCTCTATGCCGGTCCATTTGCCGGCGAGATCGAAGCGATCTTCCCGGGAACGACTGCAGGCGGCGTCGTGGACCGCGCCAAGCTCTCTGGCGGCGCTACTGAAAGAGCCTGCAAAAATCAAACAGCTCGAAGCGATCGTGCATCCCAAGGTGCGCGCCGCCGAGCGTGTTTTTTTGACCGAAGCCTCAAGGCGTGGTGCCAGAATTGCGGTGCTGGAAATCCCGCTGTTATTCGAAGCCGGCTCGGCGGAAACCGTCGATGTCGTCATCGTTGTGAGTGCGGCAAAAGATGTTCAGCGTGCACGGGTGCTGGCGCGGCCGGGCATGTCGGAGGCAAAGCTCGCGAGCCTTCTCGCACGACAGCTTGATGATGAAGAAAAGCGGCGGAGGGCCGATTTCGTTGTGGACACGAGTGGGACGGTCGACGCCTGCAACGAACAGATCGATGCTATTCTCGAGCAACTGAAGCAACGTCAGGGATCGGCGTACTACAACCACTGGCTCTGAATTCAACGCTCTTGCAGGGATGCCCCGTGCGCGAAATCATTCTCGACACCGAAACGACCGGTCTAGATCCGCGCAAGGGCGACCGGCTGATCGAAATCGGCTGCATCGAACTCTTCAACCGCATCCCGACGGGCCGCGAGTATCACTGCTTCATAAATCCGGAACGCGAGGTTCCAGCGGAAGCCGAGGCCATTCACGGTCTTTCTAGCAACTTTCTCAAGGACAAGCCGCTTTTCGCCAAGGTCGCCGACGCGTTTCTCGACTTCATTGCCGAGGACACTCTCGTCATCCATAACGCCAACTTCGACGTCTCGTTTCTGAATGCGGAATTGGCCCGGCTCGGCAAAAGTGCGATCGCCATGGACCGCGTCGTTGATACGCTCGCACTCGCCAGGCGCAAACACCCCGCCGGCCCGAACAATCTCGACGCGCTGTGCAAGCGCTATGGCATCGACAATTCCAAGCGCACCAAGCACGGCGCCCTGATCGACTGCCTGCTGCTCGCCGAAGTCTACGTCGAACTTTTGGGTGAACGGCAGGCGGCATTGGGCTTGCAGAGCAAGGCCGCTGCCGCAATGGGGCAGGCCGCGCGCGGGGGAAAATCGCCGGCGCAAAAGCGGCCGCATCCCCTTCAATCTCGCATCGATGCCGCCGGCATCGCGCAGCACCGCGTCTACATCGAACAGCTCGGCGGCAAGGCCGTCTGGCTCATGTACTGGCAGAGCGACAAAACGTGACTTAGGCGTTGAGCTTGGCACCCTGGGCGCTGGCGATCTCCTGCTGGCGGCGGAAATAGAGCCCAGCGAAATCGATAGGATCGAGCAGCAGCGGCGGATATCCGCCCTCACGCGTCACATCGGCGACGAGCCGGCGCAGGAACGGAAACAGCGTCATCGGCGCGGAAATGAGCAGGAACGGCTCCAGCGCCTGATCCGGCACGTTCTCGATTTTGAAAAGTCCGGCGTAAACGGTTTCGAGCACGTAAACGGTGCCGATGTTGTTCTCGGCGGTCGCTTTCAACTCGATGGCGCTTTCATAGACGTTGGCGTCGAGACGTTCGGCGTTGACGTTGACCTCGACTTTGAGGTTCGGCGGATCGCCCGGGCCCGCCATCAGCTTGCGAATGTTCGGGTTCTCGAAGGACAGGTCCTTGATGTACTGGTTCAGGACCTTGGCTTGGATCGGGATTGCCGCGCTCTCGACTGGAAGCGCCGCCGCCGTTTTTCGAGCTGCTTTTATCTGCCATTTGAGCCGTCCCTCGCCTCGAAAAATCAATGTTAGGCGCTCGCTATCACGCTAACCCTGAAGGCGCAATCGCGCCGTTGCGTGTTCTGGCCTTGTCCCTTCGCATCATGGTCCTGATTGATCAGGACCGCGCTTCGGGCCCGCGCTCTCGCGGCGGCTTGTCGTCGATGCGCTCGTACTCGCCCTCGATGATCACCGCGCCGGAGCCATCGGTTGCTCCGGAACCGCGCTTGGCCCGGGTCGAGACACGCTCTTCGTAATTTTCGGTCCGATGCGAGCCGCCGGAGAACATGCCGGTCGCACCGGCGTGGATCAGAAAGGCGCGCACGGGCCGGATAGCCAGCAGCGCACCGAGGACATCGCCCATAAGCCCAGGAAAAATGAGCAGAACGCCGCCCGTGACAGCAAGGAATGTGTCGGCCATGGGCTCGAAACCGCCGCCGCCTTGTTCCATATTTCTCATCATTCGGGAAAAGACGGCCAGGCCATGGGCGCGAATGATGCTGGCGCCGGCAAAAGCCGTGAGCACCACGACGAGCAAAAGCGGCCAGAAGCCGATAATGGCCCCAGCCTTGATCAAGAGGGCGATCTCGAGCAGCGGAAAGGCCAGAAGTATGAGCGATGTGGCGAATTTTAGCGGAAATGGCATTCGTGGCGGCCTTCGTTCCTGGGCACTCTAGCGCCGGCAAACGGCAAGGCCAATTGCGATAACGAGTTGGCGCCGGGACAAAGCACGCCTACATTGAGGGGCATGGGCGGCCGATGTACCCAGAGGCACCGAATATGGGCCTGCGGCCGCACCGAGGAAAGCAAACAGCGGATGATTGCACAGTTGGACCTGTTAACTTTGATTGCTCTGATCGTCGCGGCTGCCGCCATCTTCAAGCTGCGCAGCGTACTAGGCCAGCGCAGCGACGAGGACGATGCGCGCGTTCAGCGCCTGAAAACCCGCGAGCAGGAGGCCGCCGCTGCCGGCAGTTCCGGCGACGTGATCAATATGCCGCGCCGGGAGCGCAGCGAACCCGCGAACGCCGCGCCGGAAGCGATTTCGGAGGGCAGCGAGAGCCGCATCCGAGCCTTCAGCGCCGCAAATCCGGCGGCTATCGATGGCCTGCTCGCGATTGCCAAGGTCGATCGCAATTTCGATCCCGAAGCCTTTTTGACGGGTGCCGGGCGGGCCTACGAGATGATCGTCACGGCCTTTGCCCAGGGTGACCGCAAGACGCTCAAGGATCTCTTGAGCCGCGACGTCTTCGACGGCTTCGTCACCGCAATCGGCGAACGCGACGGCCGCGGCGAAAAGGTCGAGCAAACCTTCGTCGGCATCAAGAAATCCGACATCGCCGGTGCCGAAGTCCAAAACGGCACGGCTTTGGTGACAGTCCGTTTCGTCAGCGAACTCATTACGGCGCTGCGCGGGCATGATGGCGATGTGATCAGCGGCGATCCCCAACGCGTCAGCGACGTGACCGACGTTTGGACCTTCAGCCGCGACGTTTCCGACCGGCGGGCAATTGAAAATCCCAACTGGAAATTGGAGGAGACACAACCGCCGAATTAGCGCAAAATGTCTGGGCACAAAGCGTTTGACCGGGGGATCAAGCAAAAACCCGCGGGACCTTTCGGGGGCGAGGGGGCCACGGGCATCGGGGGATAGCACGGGGTGAGCACGTCATTTTTGCACGGCCGGGGCGCCTTTGGCCCCGCAGCCAGTATGGCTGCGGCTGCGCTCGTTTTCGCACTCCTGTCGGGTATATTAGCGCCCAAGGCTGAAGCGGGAGAAACCGCAAAAGTCGTCGTCACTATCGGCGTTCCGGCAAAAATCATGACCACACCACAGCTGTCCACGAAAGCCTTAGCGTTTGCCGAGCTGCCTGGGTGGGAGGCGGACGACCACCTCTCTGCGTGGAAGACGTTCGTAATATCCTGCCCGGCCGTGCTGAGCCTCGCCGGCTCCAAGAAGTCACCGAAGTCGTCATCCGCGGAGCTGGTGCGCGTCTGCCGCGATGCGCTGGCGCTGGCCAACGGCGGCGGCAAGATGACCGGCGCCAAGGCCAAGACCTTCTTCGAGATGAATTTCTCTGCGCAGCGCATCGAGCAGGCGATCGCGCCCGGTTTGCTGACGGGCTACTACGAGCCGCTAATCAAAGCCTCGCGCACCAGGACCACCGACTACACGACGCCCGTCTACAGGCGTCCCGGCGATCTCGTGAATGTCGTCGCCGAAAGCGAGCGCGGGGCCAAGAGTGCGCAGTTCACGCACATGCGTCAGACTGCAGGAGGGCTGAAGCCGTATCTGACGCGCGCCGAGATCGAGCAAGGCGGGCTCGAGGGCAAAGGCCTCGAACTTCTCTACTTCCGCGATCCCGTGGATGTGTATTTCCTGCAAGTGCAAGGGTCAGGGCGCATCGAGCTGCCGAACGGCGACAAGATCCGCATCACCTATGATGGCAAGAACGGCTATCCTTATACTTCGATCGGCCGCGAGCTGATCCAGGCCGGCACCTTCACGCCCGATAACATGTCGCTGAAGGCACTCGCCAACTGGCTGAAAGCCGACCGTGCCCGCGCCGCTCCGGTCATGTGGAAGAACGAGTCCTACGTTTTCTTCCGCGAACTCGGTGCGGAAGAAGGCGAAGCGGCGCTGGGCGCGCTCGGTACCGGGCTGACGCCGGGCCGCAGCCTCGCCATCGACACCGCCTACCACGCGCTCGGCACGCCCATTTATGTCTCGGCGCCCGCGATCACGCATGCGAACGCCAAGAACGAAGGCTTCAACCGCCTGATGATCGCGCAAGATGTCGGATCGGCCATCAAGGGCCCGGAGCGCGGCGACATCTTCTTCGGGTCTGGCGACAAGGCGGGGCGTATCGCCGGTGTCACCAAGCATCCCGGACACTTCTATGTCCTGGCGCCGCGCGCGGCTGCTGCCGCCACGGAGGCTGTCGCGGGGACGGCGCCGTGAAGAAGCGGAGCGGGAAGGACCACAAGAAGGGTCACCTCGAAGACGACGAAGCCGAGCTATGGCATCGCACCGCCCGCTCCATCAAGCCGCTGAGGAAGGCAAAGGGCATCGTCCTTCACGCCGAAGCGCTCGACGTTATTTCAAAGCAGCCGAAGGCGATGCGCGAAACGGCGCGTGCCGTCGAACGCGAGCATCCCAAGGCTCCTCCCGTCCCTGCCGCACCGGCCAAAAAAGCGCCGCCGCCGATTGCCGAATTCGATTCCCGCAAAGCGCGCAAATTGCGCAGCGGCCGGCTCGAGATCGAGGCGCGGATCGATCTGCACGGTATGCGTCAGGACGAGGCGCACGTGGCGCTCCGGGCTTTTCTAAAGCGCGCCCAGGACCGGCAATTGCGACTGGTGCTCGTCATTACGGGCAAGGGCAAGATGGGGCCGGACGATCGCGACGAACCCTTCGATATGACGCGTAATCGCAGTCGCGGCGTCCTGAAACTCAACGTGCCGCGCTGGCTCGAAGAACCGGATTTGCGCCCGCTCGTCGTCAGCTACACGACGGCAGCCATTGCGCATGGGGGCGACGGCGCGCTTTATGTTCACTTGCGCAAACAGCGCTGAGACGCGCGCAATCTGAAAAAACTAGCCGCCCTTGCCGTCGAAGAAGTCCTTCACGCGCGAGAAAAAGCCGGCGCTTTCGGGCGAGGTCTCGCGGTGGCTTTCCTTCTCGAACTCTTCCAGCAGGTCGCGCTGGCGGCGCGTCAGGTTCTTCGGCGTCTCGACGTCGACCTGGATGTACATGTCGCCCGTCACTTTCGAGCGCAGCACCGGCATGCCCTTGCCTTTCAGGCGGAACTGTTTGCCGCTCTCGGTCCCTTCCGGAACCTTGACGCGTGTCGTCGTTCCCTCGAGTGTCGGCACCTCGATCTGGCCGCCGAGTGCCGCCGTGGTCATGGCGATGGGCACCTTGCAGAACACATCCGCCCCATCGCGCTGGAAGAAGGCGTGCGGCTTGATCGAAAGGAAAATGTAGAGGTCGCCCGCCGGGCCACCGCGCAGGCCTGCCTCGCCTTCGCCGGCAAGGCGGATGCGCGTGCCGTCTTCGACGCCCTGGGGAATGTTGACGGAGAGCTTCCTCTCCTTGGTCACGCGGCCCGAGCCGTGGCAGGTGGCGCAGGGGTCGTCGATCATTTCGCCGCGGCCCTGGCATCCCGGGCACGTGCGCTCGATGGTGAAGAAGCCCTGGCTGGCGCGCACCTTGCCGGCGCCGCCGCAGGTGGCACACGTCTTCGGCTTGGTGCCGGGCTTGGCGCCACTGCCGGAGCACGTTTCGCAGGATACGGACGCCGGAACGATGATCTCCGCCGTCTTGCCGCCGTAGGCATCGGCGAGCGTGATATCGAGGTTGTAGCGCAGATCGGCGCCGCGCTCACGTCCGGTACCGCGGCGCTGTCCACCTTGGCCTGCGCGCGCGCCGTGAAGCATGTCGCCGAAGAGATTGTCGAAGATATCCGACATCGACGAGGCGAAATCGGGCCCGAACCCATGTGGGCCGCCGCGGCCGCCCATGCCGCCTTCGAAGGCCGCATGTCCGAACTGGTCGTAGGCGGCGCGTTTCTGCGGATCCTTCAAGGCCTCGTAAGCCTCGTTGATTTCCTTGAACTTACGTTCGGCATCCTTGTCGCCGGCGTTACGATCGGGATGGCATTCCTTGGCGAGACGGCGATAGGCGGACTTCATGTCCTGCTCGCTGGCATTCCGAGCGACGCCCAGGATTTCGTAGTAGTCGCGCTTGGCCATGGGGTCAGCCGATCAAAAGGTACGGGATGAGGCGGCCAGGAGGCCGGAAGCGGCGAGAAACAAGCAGAGCGGTGAGTAGTAACGGCTATCGGCGGTCGCGAAAGGGGTGCCGGTCATTTTCTTGAAGAAGCCGACGTAGTTGAAGTCACCAATGGCGCGGAGCAGGAAACCGAGGCCGGCGAGCCCCAGGGCAACGATTTCCCAAGTGGCACCGCTCGCCATGCCCGACATCCCTTGGGCGCCTTCATAGGCGTAAAGCGCCGCCAGGAGCGAGATCAGCGCTGCCGCCCCAAGGGTCGCGGCATTTGACGGCTTGAACGTCGGTTCGCCGCTTGCACGCGAAGGTACGGCAACATCCAGTCCGGCGCGGCCGCCGGTCAACCAATAGAAATGCCAGAGCGCCGCGACCCCAAGGACCGCGGCGCCAAAGATGAGCGAGAGGTCGGCAAGAGCGCGCATATATGCCCCTTACGCGGACTTCTTTTTGTCGTCCTTTACTTCCTCGAAGTCGGCATCGACGACATCGTCGCCGCCCTCCGGCTTCGCCGCTTCGCCTTCGCCGCCTTCCATTCCGGCAGCGCCGCCCTTGGCCGTATAAACGGCCTCGCCGATCTTCATGGCGATCTGGGTCAGCGCGTTGGTTGCCGAGCGGATGGCTTCGATATCCTCTCCCGCTATGGCGGTCTTTACCGCGGCGATAGCAGCTTCGACGTCGCCCTTGATTGCAGAGACGGCCGGGATCGACGCGTTCTCGCCGAGCGACTTCTCGGTGCCGTGCGCCAAGGCTTCCGCCTGGTTGCGGGCCTCGACCAGTTCGCGCATCTTCTTGTCTTCCGCGGCGTGGGCTTCGGCGTCCTTCACCATTTTGTCGATGTCGGCATCGGAAAGACCGCCCGACGCCTGGATCCGGACCGACTGCTCCTTGGCTGTAGCCTTGTCCTTCGCCGAGACGTGGACGATGCCGTTGGCGTCGATGTCGAACGTGACCTCGATCTGCGGCACGCCCCGCGGCGCCGGCGGAATGCCGACAAGGTCAAACTGGCCCAAGAGCTTGTTGTCGGCGGCCATTTCACGCTCGCCCTGGCTGACGCGAATGGTGACCGCGCCCTGGCCGTCCTCGGCGGTCGAGAACACCTGGCTCTTCTTGGTCGGGATCGTGGTGTTGCGGTCGATGAGGCGCGTGAACACGCCGCCGAGCGTCTCGATGCCGAGCGAAAGCGGCGTCACGTCGAGCAGCAGAACGTCCTTCACTTCGCCCTTCAGAACGCCGCCCTGGATGGCGGCGCCGACGGCGACGACTTCGTCCGGGTTGACGCCCTTGTGCGGCTCCTTGCCGAACAGTTCCTTGACGACCTGCTGCACCTTGGGCATGCGCGTCATGCCGCCGACGAGCACGACTTCATCGATCTCCGCGGCCTTGAGGCCGGCATCCTTCAGCGCCTTTTCGCAGGGAGCCTTGGTGCGTGAGATGAGATCGTCGACCAGGCTTTCGAGCTTGGCGCGGGTCAGCTTCATGGTGAGATGCTTCGGGCCCGTCTGGTCGGCGGTGATGAACGGCAGGTTGATCTCGGTCTGCTGGGCGCTCGAAAGTTCGATTTTGGCCTTTTCGGCCGCTTCCTTGAGGCGCTGCAGAGCCAGCTTGTCGTTCTTCAGATCGATGCCCTGCTCTTTCTTGAATTCGTCCGCAAGGTAGGCGACCAGCTTCATATCGAAGTCTTCGCCACCCAAGTGCGTGTCGCCGTTCGTCGACTTCACTTCGAAGACGCCGTCGCCGATTTCGAGGATCGAAACGTCGAACGTGCCGCCGCCCAAATCGTAGACGGCAATGGTCTTGGCGTCTTTCTTCTTGTCGAGGCCGTAGGCGAGGGCTGCGGCTGTCGGCTCGTTGATAATGCGCAGCACTTCCAGCCCGGCGATCTTGCCGGCATCTTTGGTCGCCTGGCGCTGGGCGTCGTTGAAATAGGCAGGCACCGTGATGACCGCCTGATCGACCTTCTCGCCAAGCTTGGCTTCGGCCGTTTCCTTCATCTTCTGCAGGATGAAGGCGGAGATCTGCTGCGGAGAATAGGATTTGCCGTGGCTCTCGACCCAGGCGTCGCCTGTCGGGCCTCTGACAATCTTGAAGGGTACGAGCTTCTTGTCCTTCTCAACTTCCGGATCGTCGAAGCGGCGGCCGATCAGGCGCTTGATGGCGAAGAACGTGTTGGTCGGATTGGTGACCCCCTGGCGCTTCGCCGGCAGGCCGATGAGTCGTTCGTCATCCGACGCGAAAGCGACGATGGATGGAGTTGTATTCGCACCCTCGGCGTTTTCCAGAACCTTCGGCTTGCCGCCTTCCATAACGGCGACGCAAGAGTTCGTCGTTCCGAGGTCGATGCCAATAACCTTACCCATGAGTGTCGATCCTTCTTCTTTCGCGGCGAACCGGGTGGACCCTTAGCATAAAGGCATCCTACGTGCCGTTCTCAAGTGAAGCAGCACCGGTCC
Source organism: uncultured Alphaproteobacteria bacterium (assembly GCA_963732525.1). Classification (GTDB taxonomy): domain Bacteria; phylum Pseudomonadota; class Alphaproteobacteria; order Rhizobiales; family Hyphomicrobiaceae; genus Hyphomicrobium_B. Next base: position 9,483 of record CAVSZX010000008.1, on the reverse strand, counting down.
CCAGGATTTCGATTGCATAACCGCAGCTTATATAGGGCGCGATTTTTTCCATGCAACGGTCCAATTGCCCAGTCCGGCAACAACTTTGGCGACGGCTTGTTGCTCTGTATCGCACCACCTTAGATGCAGTTTTCGAGCCATTTCAGAAGGTAAGCCAAAACGCTTGGAGGCAGGCAAGGGCGGTGCGCATGCTCGCCTCCCGCCGTGTGTGGCAAAGTGGACCTGGGTGCCATGCTATGAGCATCCCGTTTGGCCCGACGCCGAATTCTAAGCCGAATCCTTCTCAGCCTGCTGCAGTCTCCGGCGGCGGCTGTTGTCCGTTAGTACCTTCGGACGGGGTGTCCGCCGCCTTTTGCACCTTCGGGCCGCCGCGCGAGACGACCACCATGGCCGGGCGCAGGCAGCGGTCATCGATGAGATAGCCGCTCTGGAAGACCTGCAGCACGGTGCCGGCTGGCACGCTGGCGTCCTCGCGCTCCATCACCGCCTGATGATGATGCGGGTTGAAGGGCTGGCCGGCCGGGTCGATGGCCTTGACGCCGTGGCGCTCGAGCGCGCTGATGAAGTCCTTTTCAGCCAGAACCACGCCGTCAAGCAGCGTTTTCAACGCCGGGTCGGAGGCGACGGCCTCTTTCGGCACGGCGGCGATGGCGCGCTGGAAGTTGTCGCCGACGGAAAGAATGTCCTTGGCGAATTTCGAGATGGCGTAGCGCGCCGTTTCTTCCTTCTCCTTTTCAAGCCGGCGGCGGACGTTTTCCATTTCCGCCGCGGCGCGCAAATGAGCGTCGTGCTTCTGCGCCGCTTCCGCGCTCTTCTTATCGAGTTCCCCTTGAAGCGCCTGGATCATTGCCTTGAATTGCTCGGGACCGATCAGGTCATCGACGCCCTCGAGCGGTGGCGGCGTCGCGGCCTCGGGCGTTGCAGATGCCGGATCTGCGGGCGGCTCAACGGCGGGTTTCTTGTCGTCGCTCATCATGTCTCCGGCAGCAGTCGTGTTGCGGGCCCGATATCGACCCGAATCCAGCAAAAATCAAGGGTTGGCGGTCAATAGGGCGCAGAGGCGAAGGCCCTGCCGCCACACTCCATTATGTGAGGATCGTCATCGGATCAGCCGCCCGATCAGTTTAGCAGTGTAATCGACCATCGGAATGATACGCGCGTAGTTGAGGCGCGTCGGGCCGATGACGCCCAGAACGCCGACAACGCGGCGCGTCTCGTCGTGGAACGGCGCCACCACCAGCGACGAACCCGACAGCGAAAACAGCTTGTTCTCGGAGCCGATGAAGATGCGCACGCCCTCGGCGTTTTCGGAAGCGCCGAGAAGCTGGACGATTTCATGCTTTTCCTCGAGATCGCCGAACAGCTGGCGGATGCGTTCGAGATCTTCGACCGCGGTCAAATCCTTGAGCAAATTGGCCTGGCCGCGCACGATCAGGCTCTTCCTGTCGTCGGCGGCGCCCGACCACTCGGCCAATCCCGCCTTGATGACCTTCTGCGTCAGGGTGTCGAGCTCGGCCTTGGCGTCCTTCAACGACTTCTCGATTTCCGCGCGCGCCTCCGCAAACGTCAGGCCGCGCACGTGCGTATTGAGATAGTTCGAGGCTTCCTGCAGGGCTGAGGGCGGAATGCCGGCGGGGAGATTGATAATTCTGTTCTCGACGTTCTGATCCTCGCCGACGAGCACGACGAGCCCCTTGCCGGGTTCGAGCTGAACGAACTCGATGTGTTTAAGGCGAGCGACCTGCTTTTCCGCCAGCACGACGCCGGCGCAATGGGAGAGGCCGGAAATCATTTCGCCGGCTTCGGTCAGCAACTGGTCGACCGACTTCTGCTTTTGAAAGCCGATCTGCGCCTCGATGGCCCGGCGCTCGTCTTGGGAGATGTCGCCGACTTCGAGCAGGCCATCGACGAAGAGGCGCAACCCGAGTTGCGTAGGCATGCGTCCGGCCGAAGTATGCGGCGATATGATCAGCCCCAGGTGCTCGAGATCCGACATGACGTTGCGGATCGAGGCCGGAGAGAGCGCCATGGGCAACGCGCGCGCAAGATTGCGCGAGCCGACGGGTTCGCCGGTCGTGAGATAGCTTTCGACGATGCGCCGCAGGATGGTGCGCGAGCGTTCGTTGAGATTGGCGAGTTCGCTTCCGGTTTCGGACATGGGACGATTAAGGGCCGCTGTTTTCTGCTTCAGTTGGCGAAATCTAGTGACGAGGACCTTATCACGTCAAACGATTGCCGTTTGCACCCGGCTTTAAGGTTGAATGCGGTGCCTTCGTTCTTTAGGTTCGCCGTCAATCAGAGCCCCGACCCTCCAGGAGCCCCATGCGACCCTCCAAGCGACAGCCCGACGAATTGCGCCGTGTTTCCATCGAACGCGCGGTGTCCAAGCACGCGGAAGGGTCCTGCCTGATCAAATTCGGCGATACGCATGTCCTGTGCACCGCCAGCCTCGAAGAGCGCCTGCCGCCCTGGCTCAAGGGACAAGGGCCGCGGCTGGGTGACGGCGGAATATTCGATGCTGCCGCGCGCCACTGCCGAGAGAACGCGCCGCGAAGTGACGACGGGCCACCCCTCGGGCCGCACTCAGGAAATCCAGCGGCTGATCGGCCGGGCCATGCGCGCCGTCGTCGATCTGCCGAAGCTCGGCGAACGCCAGATTTCGATCGACTGCGACGTCATCCAGGCCGACGGCGGTACGCGCACCGCGGCCATCACCGGCGCCTGGGTAGCACTCAACGATTGCATCCAGTGGATGAGGCTGCGCGACATGGTGAAGGACGGCGTGCTCCGCGATCACGTCGCCGCCGTCTCATGCGGGCTCTACAAGGGCGAGGCGGTGCTCGATCTCGACTATGCCGAGGACAGCAACGCCGATGCCGACGCCAACTTCGTCATGACCGGCGGCGGCGGCATCGTCGAGGTGCAAGGCACGGCGGAAACGGTGCCGTTCACGCAGGAGAAGTTCGACCAGCTCATGGTGCTGGCCAAGAAGGGCATCGCGGAATTGGTGCAGCTGCAGAAATTGACGGTTTCGTGAATGAAATCCCCTCCCCCGTTGATGAAAACGGGGAGAGGGAGATTCCGCAATGAGGATCTCGACATGATCGGAAATTTGGCGCTGACGGTCGCGGCCCTTTTCACCGGCGCTGCGTTTTACATCAATTTCGCCGAGCAGCCCGCGCGTCTCGAGCTCGACGACCGGGCGTTGCTCGCCGAGTGGAAGCCCGCGTACCGGCGCGGATTCATGTTGCAGGCGTCGCTCGCCGTCATCGGGTTCATTCTCGGCATGATTGCATACTGGCAGTCCGGCGGGCTGCTCTGGATTGTCGGCGCGATTCTGATGATCGCCAACTGGCCCTATACGCTATTCGTCATCATGCCGGTGAACAAGAAACTCGAAGCAACTCCGGCCGGTGAGGCGGGACCCGCGTCGCGGGCGCTGATCGAGACGTGGGGGAGGCTCCACGCCGTTCGCACCGGGCTCGGCGCGCTCGCAACTTTGGCTTACATCTTGGCATTGTCGTGATATCGCCACCTGTCCCGCATGCGATCCTCGAAACGGTGCTTTATGCCGCCGACCTCGAAGCGATCGAAACGTTCTATCGCGACGTCCTCGGCCTTGAGCCGGTGTCGAAAGCGCCGGGCCGGCAGGTCTTTTATCGTGTCGGCACTCAGATGCTGCTGATCTTCAATCCGGCCGTGACCGTGCTGCCGCCCAAAGATCCAAAGCTCCCCGTACCGCCGCACGGCGCAACAGGCGAGGGTCATGTTTGCTTTGCGGCGAGTGCCGACGAAATCCAATCCTGGCGCGCGAAGTTCGAAGCCAAAGGCGTGGCCATCGAAGCCGATTTCGAATGGCCGCAAGGCGGCCGCTCGCTTTACATCCGCGATCCCGCCGGCAATGCCATCGAGTTCGCCGAGCCGCGCATCTGGGGACTGTGACGTGACGAAGCAGTTGCACAAGGGCGATCGCATCGTCGTCGCCAGCCACAATCCCGGCAAGGTGTGGGAGATCAACCAGCTCATCGCGCCCTATGGCCTCGACGCCGTCTCGGCCGGCGACCTTGGACTGGCAGAACCCGAGGAAACCGAGTCGACCTTCGCCGGCAATGCCGCGCTCAAGGCCGTCGCGGCGGCGAAAGGCTCGGGGCTTGTCGCGCTTGCGGACGATTCCGGTCTCGAAGTCGAGTGCTTGGGTGGCGCTCCTGGTATCTATTCGGCGCGCTGGGCGGGACCGGGAAAAGACTTTGGTCACGCCATGCAGAACGTCGCCGACGAAATCGCCGCGCGCAACGCCTGGCCGGCACCCGGCCTCTACGGCATTGGTCCGCGTGCCAATTTCATTTCCGTACTTTGCCTCGCTTGGCCGGATGGCGAAACGCGCTTCTTCGAGGGCAAGGTGTTCGGCCATCTCGTCTTCCCGCCGCGCGGCGGCAACGGCTTCGGCTACGATCCGATGTTCGTTGCCGAGGGCGAGACGCTGACCTTCGGCGAAATGCAACCGAAACAGAAGTACGCGATTTCCCACCGCACGCGCGCCTTTGCCAAATTCAAGGCCGAGTGCCTGGAGCACATCGACGAGGATTTGGCGACGGCGGGAAAGGCGGCGGGCGGCCTCGATGCCGCCGCGCTTCGTGCCGCGGCCGCCTCGCTGTCGACGCGAGAAGAGCTGATCCAATTTATCAGCCCGGCTGCGCGCCGATCTCGATTTGCAGAAACCGGGCCCGGACAGCGCGGCACTCGCGCGTTATCTCGAAGCCATGCAGAAGGCCCTTGCCGGCCCCATATCCAACGACGAACCCAAGTGGCGCACTTTCGCCAAGCTGCTTCTGGCAGCGAGCCTCCGCGAGACCAAATGATTCCGTTCGATCAATACCGTCGCATCGCCTCACAGACCCGGGTTTCGGCGTCTACATCCACTGGCCGTTCTGCGCGCAAAAGTGCCCCTATTGCGACTTCAACAGCCACGTCCGCCATCAGGGCTGGGACGAAGAGCGCTTCCTTGCGGCTTACAAGCGCGAACTGGATTACGTCGCTCGCTCTGTTGCCGTTGGCGACGGACTGAATGGGCTGGCCGCGAATTCCCCTCCCCCTCGCGGGGAGGGGCTAGGAGTGGGGGGAGTCCGAGACGTGCGGTCCGGGATCTCCACCCCACCCCCAGCCCCTCCCCACAAGGGGGAGGGGAGCGCGCACGTGCGCCAATGGTTGCGCCAAGCGTCGGGAAGGCTCGCACCGTCGCCTCCATCTTCTTCGGCGGCGGCACGCCGTCGCTGATGAAGCCCGAGACCGTCGCCGCCATTCTCGACCACGTCGCCAAGCTCTGGAGCATCGACGCCAACGCCGAGATCACGCTCGAAGCCAATCCCGGCAGCGTCGAAGCCACGCGCTTTCGCGGCTATCGCGCCGCCGGCGTCAATCGCGTCTCGATGGGCCTGCAATCGCTGCGCGACGAGGAGCTGAAAAAGCTCGGCCGCATTCATACCGTCGCCGAGGCCAAGGCGGCGCTCGATATCGCGCGCAACAACGTTCGAACGCTTTTCCTTCGATCTCATTTACGCCCGACCAAAGCAAACGCCCGACGCCTGGCGCGAAGAACTGGCCGAAGCTCTCGAACTCGCCGGCGATCACATCTCGCTCTATCAGCTCACCATCGAGCCCGACACGCCCTACGCGGCGCTGCATGCGGCGGGAAAGCTCGTCGTGCCCGATCCCGACGCCGCGGCCGCGCTTTATGAAATCACGCAAGAGATGACCGCGGCACGGGGCCTCGCGGCTTATGAGATTTCCAATCACGCCACGCCTGGCGCCGAGAGCCGCCATAACCTGCTCTATTGGCGTTACGGCGAATACGCCGGCATCGGCCCCGGCGCGCATGGGCGGCTGCTGACTCTTCTCCTCCCCCCTTGGGGGGCTTCACGTCCCCCTCCCCCTCGTGGGGAGGGGCTAGGGGTGGGGGGAATCCCGGACGTGCGGTTGGGCAATCCCAGTGCTGCGTGTCGCTGTTCCCCGCACCCTCGGACCCTCTCCCCATTTCAAGTGCGGGGAAATGGGGAGAGGGGGGCTGCTCTTCGCCGCCTCGCCACGGTCGCGGAGCGCAATCCGGAACAGTGGGCCGCGCGCGTCGAGGAGTTTGGTCATGGCTTCATCGAGCAGACGCCGCTGGCGCCTCCCAACAAGCCGACGAAATGCTGCTCATGGGGCTGCGACTGCAGCGAAGGCGTCGATCTCGCGCGCCTCGCTGCGATTGGCGGCGTCCGGCCCTCGCGCGCGGTCGTTGCAGGAACTCCTCGACCTCGGCTTATCCAGTTGTCGCCGCCGCCACGGGCTGCGACGGAAAACTGGCGCGCGAACGAACTCTCCGAAATCCCCATGTGTGCCGGCCCCGGCCTCTTGCCCGACGCCGGTCACGCGCCTTGGAACCTCGAAGGTGAACCTGCCCGCATCCGCGCCACGCCGCGCGGCCGGTTCGTGCTGAATGCCGTCGTCGCCAAGCTGTCGATGAGCTTCGAACCCGTCGCGTCAACGCCGGCCATGGACATTTGCCCCGGGCCGAACTAATCACCGCACCCATGATGCGACGCCTCTACGACTGGATGATGCGCAAAGCCGCAAGCGACAAGGCACCCGAAGCCCTTGGCGTCATATCCTTTGTCGAAAGCTCGTTCTTTCCCATTCCCCCGGACGTGATGCTGATCCCGATGATCATGGCGCGACGGGAAAAGGCCTTCTGGTACGCCACGATTGCGACGGTGACGTCGGTCCTCGGCGGCATGCTCGGCTATGCCATCGGCTACTATCTGTTCGACAGCGTCGGCCTGCCGATCCTGAAATTCTACGGCAAGGAAGGCTCCGTCGAGGGCTTCATGGCCTTCGTCCAGCAGTATGGCGTCCCGGCCGTCATCATCAAAGGCATGACGCCCATTCCCTACAAGGTCGTCACTATCGCCGCCGGTGTGGGCCATATGAATTTGCTGTCGTTCACGCTCGCCAGTATTGTGGCGCGTTCCATGCGTTTCTATCTGGTAGCAGGCTTGCTGTACTATTTCGGCGAACCGATCCGCGATTTCATCGAGCGCAGGCTCATGCTCGTGACGACGATCGGTGCCGTGCTGCTGATCGGCGGCTTCGTTGCCGTCAAATATCTGTTCTAGCGTACCCGAGGTGCACCATGGTGCTTGAAGTTTCTGCCGAGCGCGGCCCGGCCTATCAGGCAGGCGGACTGTCGCTGTTCCTGGCGGCGGCGGCGATCCTCGGCGCGCTGGGCTTTGAGTATATTGGCCATCTCGCCCCCTGCCCGCTCTGTCTGCAGGAGCGCTACGCCTACTACTTCTCGCTTCCCGCACTGTTTCTGGCGTTGTCGCTGCTGTCGGGCGGCAACAGGAACGCCGCCAAATGGCTTTTTGCGCTGGTCGCGCTGGCGTTTCTCGTCAATGCCGGCCTCGGCGTCTATCACGCCGGCGCCGAGTGGAAATTCTGGCCCGGCCCCGACACTTGCGGCACGGATCAGGGCATCGCGGCCACGGCTGGCGGTCTGCTGCAGAACCTCGAGACGATCAAAGTCGTGCGTTGCGACGAAGCGGCGATCCGCATTCTCGGGTTGTCTCTCGCCGGCTGGAACGTCGTCGCGTCGATGCTGATATTCACACTATCTTTGCGGGCCGCCTTCGCAGCCGCCGAGCCGCGCTGAAAATCGTTGTCGTCACATCGGCTTAAACTGCTTTTCCACATGAAATCCGATGCCGGCAAAGGCCGGATTCCGGGCTTGTTGTCTGCTGTCAATCTAAAAACCACTGCGGCGACCTAATCGCGCCTTTTCGTTGCCCGAATGTAACGGTTATTCTCTCTTCGTTCGCGGGACACATACCGGTGAGCCGGTGACGAGTAGGTGAGTAAAGCGTCAGCGTAGAGGTGTTCCAGTGTTCAGTCGGGTGCGTACACCGCGTCAGAGTTTTGTGTTTGAGTTTCTTCTAGTTCGCCGCGTATCCGGCAACCGTCATCGTCAATGCCGTTCCTGTTCGGGCCGTCCTCGGCCTCAGTACCCCGCCAAATGATTTTTGTAAGCGTAGCGTACCTGTAGCGTCTTGTAGCGTTTTGTTGCGTCCATGTGCGTACGAGTCCTCATCGACTCCGAAAAACGTGCTTTTGGGCACGTTCACCAAAACAAGGCGAGCCGCTTCGACTGTTAAGTTCAGCGTCATGTCCGGGCGGCTCGCCCACACTCTCGGAGCGTTTCAATCCGCGTTCAGTTCGAGTGAGGGTCCTATGCCGTCGCGTTCCGTCGAGTGGCGTCCGTTGCACAGTGTTGTCACGCGTGTGTTGCGTAGCGTCCGTACCGCTCCGTCTGCGGCCGAGGTCCCCGTCAAGGCCGTTGAGAAGATCTTGCGTCACTAGGCGTAAAAGTTCAGCCGAATTCAGGGAACGATCCGTTCCCAACGAGTTGGCAGACACACGGAGCGTCAGCGAGTTAGCCCTCAAGAGACATCACGTGGCACGGTCTCGCGTAGTGATGTCACAAAGCGTTCTGTGTGTCTGCCGCCCACCTCGGGCGCCGACTTGAAAGTCGAGTACCGCGTACCGATCTCGTTGCTTTCGTGAGTTGCGTTGCGTCGCGTCCCCCAAGACCAGTTCCCATCTAGCCCCCGTATTTGAAATTTGAGGAGCGAGGCCATGTCGCATTCAACCTCTCACTCGACCCCCGACCACATCAATCCGATCCAGTGGCATCAGGCGCAGAGCGTCAGCCGCCAGACCTGCGCGCGCGTCTTCCGCGACGGCGGGTCGGCCCGCGATGCGCTGGCCGCGTTCGGCCTCAAGGCCGCCGCCGGCGACGAGGTGAGCTGGGAGAAAGCCGTCGATCACATCGCAGAAGAACTCTGCGCCCATCCGATGGCCACCGCCGCTTGAGCGGATCGCGACCGCCATTATCCTAATTCGGTTCTCCCCAGAACCGGGTGTCCCCCTGAAGTGTCCTACTGTCTAAAAAACTTCGAGCCCCGTTCCGCGCGAACGGGGCTCTTTTTTTGCAACCGGTGATTTGCTTTTGCGCGGTTCGTCTGGCGCGCTACTTGGCCGACGCCGTTTGTTCGGCGGTTGCCACCTTCTCGATCAGCGCCGGGCAGTACGCCTCGAACCGGGCCGGCGTGTCGTGCCAGAGGTTGGCGGTGTCCATCGTCCATTGATAGATCGCGTAGATATCCATCCGTGCTGTTCGGAGGCGGCGACGATCGCGTGATACGACGGCTTGTGATTGTAATACGTCTCCTGCACCACGATGGGCGTCTCGGCGAGGCCGAGGACGCGCATTTCCTTGGCGAGCTTTGCAAACATGATTTCCATCGATGGCCCGCCTTCGATGCGGTCGTACATGTCGACGGCGATCATCTTGGGCCTGGCAGCCCGCAGCATCGTAGGCCTTGTAGGATTTGGTCAGCCTGCCGGGCTGGAAGGCGATGGAAAAGCCATAACTGTCGTCCCTGCCGTAGC
>CAVSZX010000007.1:0-29473 GCA_963732525.1 uncultured Alphaproteobacteria bacterium | reverse complement strand
GGGTTTCGGCGTCTACATCCACTGGCCGTTCTGCGCGCAAAAATGCCCCTATTGCGACTTCAACAGCCACGTCCGGCATCAGGGCTGGGACGAAGAGCGCTTCCTTGCGGCATACAAGCGCGAACTGGATTACGTCGCTCGCTCTGTTGCCGTTGGCGATGGATTGAACGTTCTGGCTCGGGCTTCTCCTCCCCCTCGTGGGGAGGGGCCAGAGGTGGGGGGAGGCAGTGACGTCTCAGTCCGGTTCACCCCACCCCCTGCCCCTCCCGTCAAGGGAGGGGAGGGGGCACAGTGCGCCAATGGTTGCGCCAAGCGACGGGACCGCGCACCGTCGCCTCCATCTTCTTCGGCGGCGGCACGCCGTCGCTGATGAAGCCGGAACCGTCGCCGCCATCCTCGACCACATCGCCAGGCTCTGGAGCATCGACGCCAACGCCGAGATCACGCTCGAAGCCAATCCCGGCAGCGTCGAGGCCGCGCGCTTTCACGGCTATCGCGCCGCCGGCGTCAATCGCGTCTCGATGGGCCTGCAATCGCTGCGCGACGAGGAGCTGAAAAAGCTCGGCCGCATTCACTCCGTCGGCGAAGCCAAGGCAGCGCTCGATATCGCGCGCGCACGTTCGAGCGCTTTTCCTTCGACCTCATTTACGCCCGGCCAAAGCAGACGCCAGGCGAGTGGCGAGACGAACTCGCTGAAGCTCTCGACCTCGCCGGCGATCACATTTCGCTCTATCAGCTGACCATCGAGCCCGACACGCCCTACGCGGCACTGCATGCGGCGGGAAAGCTCGTCGTGCCCGATGCCGATGCCGCGGCCGCGCTCTATGAAATCACGCAGGAGATGACAGCGGCGCGCGGCCTCGCGGCTTACGAGATTTCCAACCACGCCAAACCCGGCGCCGAGAGCCGCCACAACCTGCTCTATTGGCGCTACGGCGAATACGCCGGCGTCGGCCCCGGCGCGCATGGGCGACTGCTGACGTCTCCTCCTCCCCCCTTGCGGGGGGCCTGAGTCCCCTCCCCCTCGTGGGGAGAGGATAAGGGTGGGGGCGGCCGCCCTGCACATCGGGTGTTGCGGGCCTCTCATGTTCCCTGACGCCGCTCTCCCCATTTCATGGCTCCCGGACAAGGGGGGAGGAGAGGTGCTTTACGCCTCGCCACGGTCGCGGAGCGCAATCCGGAACAGTGGGCGCGCGCGTCGAGGAGATTGGTCATGGCTTCGTCGAACAATCGCCGCTCACGCCATCCCAACAAGCCGACGAGATGCTGCTGATGGGGCTGCGCCTCAGCGAAGGCGTCGATCTCGACCGGCTTGCTGCTATTGGTGGCGTTCGCCAGTCGCCGGGGACGTTGGCCAGAACTGCGCGACCTCGGCTTCATCCAGTTCGTCCCCGCCTGCCACGGGAACGGAAAACTGGCGTACGAATGAACTCTCGGAAATACCGATGTGTACCGGTCCCGGGTTTCGCCCGGCGCCGCGCATCGGAGCACCAGGTGATATTCCCTGCCCGCATCCGCGCCACACCCAGCGGCCGGTTCGTGCTGAACGCCGTCGTCGCCGAATTGTCACGAAGCTTCGAACCCATTGCGGCGACGCCGGCCATGGACATTTGCCCCGGGCCGAACTAATCACCGCAACCATGATGCGACGCCTCTACGACTGGATGATGCGCAAAGCCGCAAGCGACAAGGCACCCGAAGCCCTTGGCGTCATATCCTTCGTCGAAAGCTCGTTCTTTCCCATTCCCCCGGACGTGATGCTGATCCCGATGATCCTGGCGCGACGGGAAAAGGCCTTCTGGTACGCCACGATTGCGACGGTGACGTCGGTTCTCGGCGGCATGCTCGGATATGCCATCGGCTACTATCTGTTCGACAGCGTCGGCCTGTCGATCCTGAAATTCTACGGCAAGGAAGGCTCCGTCGAGGGCTTCATGGCCTTCGTCCAGCAGTACGGCGTCCCAGCCGTCATCATCAAGGGCATGACGCCCATTCCCTACAAGGTCGTCACTATCGCCGCCGGTGTGGGCCACATGAATCTGCTGTCGTTCACGCTCGCCAGTATTGTAGCGCGTTCCATGCGTTTCTATCTGGTAGCAGGCTTGCTGTACTATTTCGGCGAGCCGATCCGCGATTTCATCGAGCGCAGGCTCATGTTCGTGACGTCAATCAGTGCCGTGCTGCTGATCGGCGGCTTCGTTGCCGTCAAGTATCTGTTCTAGCGTAGGCGAGGTGCACGATGGTGCTTGAAGTATCTGCTGAGCGCGGGCCGGCCTATCAGGCAGGCGGACTGTCGCTGTTCCTGGCGGCGGCGGCGATCGTCGGCGCGCTGGGCTTTGAATATATTGGCCATCTCGCCCCCTGCCCGCTCTGTCTGCAGGAGCGCTACGCCTACTACTTCTCGCTTCCCGCCCTGTTTCTGGCGTTGTCGCTACTGTCGGGCGGCAACAGGAACGCTGCCAAATGGCTGTTTGCGCTGGTCGCGCTGGCGTTTCTCGTCAATGCCGGTCTCGGCGTCTATCACGCCGGCGCCGAGTGGAAATTCTGGCCCGGCCCCGACACTTGCGGCACGGATCAGGGCATCTCGGCCACGGCCGGCGGTCTCGTGCAGAACCTCGAGACGATCAAAGTCGTGCGTTGCGACGAAGCGGCAATCCGCATTCTCGGGTTGTCTCTCGCCGGCTGGAACGTCGTGGCGTCGATACTGATATTCACAACTTCCTTACGCGCCGCCTTTGCAGCCGCCGAGCCGCGCTGAAAAACGGTGTCGTCACATCGGCTTAAATTATTTTTCCACATGAAATCCGTTGCCGGCAAAGGCCGGATTCCGGGCTTGTTGTCTGCTGTCAATCTAAAAACCACTGCGGCGACCTAATCGCGCCTTTTCGTTGCCCGAATGTAACGGTTATTCTCTCTTCGTTCGCGGGACACACACCGGTCAGCCGGTGACGAGTAGGTGAGTACAGCGTCAGTGTAGGGGTGTTCCAGTGTTCAGTCGGGTGCGTACACCGCGTCAGAGTCTTGCGTTTGAGTTTCTTCTAGTTCGCCGCGTATCCGGCAGCCGTCATCGTCATGCCGTTCCTGTTCGGGCCGTCCTCGGCCTCAGTGCCCCGCCCAATGGTTTTTGTAAGCGTAGCGTACCTGTAGCGTCTTGTAGCGTTTTGTTGCGTCCACGTGCGTATGAGTCCTCATCAACTCCGAAAAACGTGCTTTTGGGCACGTTCACCAAAACAAGGCGAGCCGCTTCGACTGTTAAGTTCAGCGTCATGTCCGGGCGGCTCGCCCACACTCTCGGAGCGTTTCAATCCGCGTTCAGTTCGAGTGAGGGTCCTATGCCGTCGCGTTCCGTCGAGTGGCGTTCGTTGCACAGTGTTGTCACGCGTGTGTTGCGTAGCGTCCGTACCGCTCCGTCTGCGGCCGAGGTCCCCGTCAAGGCCGTAGAGAAGATCTTGCGTCACTAGGCGTAAAAGTTCAGCCGAATTCAGGGAACGATCCGTTCCCAGCGAGTTGGCAGACACACGGAGCGTCAGCGAGTTAGCCCTCAAGAGACATCACGTGGCACGGTCTCGCGTAGTGATGTCACAAAGCGTTCTGTGTGTCTGCCGCCCATCTCGGGCGCAGACTTGAAAGTCGAGTACCGCGTAATGATCTCGTTGCTTTAGTGAGTTGCGTTGCGTCGCGTCCCCCAAGACCAGTTCCCATCAGTAGCCCCCGTATTTGAAATTTGAGGAGCGAGGCCATGTCGCATTCAACGTCTCACTCGACCCCCGACCACATCAATCCGATCCAGTGGCATCAGGCGCAGAGCGTCAGCCGCCAGACCTGCGCGCGCGTTTTTCGCGACGGCGGCTCGGCCCGCGATGCGCTGGCCGCGTTCGGCCTCAAGGCCGCCGCCGGCGAAGAGGTGAGCTGGGAGAAAGCCGTCGATCATATCGCAGAAGAACTCTGCGCCCATCCGATGGCCACAGCCGCCTGAGCGGATCGCGACCGCCATTATCCTAATTCGGTTCTCCCCAGAACCGGGTGTCCCCCTGAAGTGTCCTACTGTCTAAAAAACTTCGAGCCCCGTTCCGCGCGAACGGGGCTCTTTTTCTTGCACCGAGTGACTCCGCTTTTGCGCGGTTCGTCTGGCGCGCTACTTGGCCGATGCCGTTTGTTCGGAGGTTGCCACCTTCTCGATCAGCGCCGGGCAGTAGGCCTCGAACCGTGCCGGCGTGTCGTGCCAGAGGTTGGCGGTGTCCATCGTCCATTGATAGATCGCGTAGATATTCAATCCGTGCTGCTCGGAGGCGGCGACGATCGCGTGATACGACGGCTTGTGGTTGTAATACGTCTCCTGCACCACGACCGACGTATCGGCTAGCCCGAGGACACGCATTTCCTTCGCGAGCTTTGCAAACATGATTTCCATCGAGGGCCCGCCCTCGTAGCGGTCGTACATGTCGACGGCGATCATCTTGGGCCTGGCACCGGCGGCATCGTAGGCTTTGTACGAATTCGGTCAGCCTGCCGGGCTGGAAGGCGATGGAAAAGCCATAACTGTCGTCGCTGCCGTAGCGCTGGACGTAACGCTTCCACAGACGCGCATTATATTCCGGATGCGGTTTCGGCCAGCCCGAGGCTTCAACCGCAAGATCGTACCAACGCCGGACCTTCGTCTCTGAGAAGACGCGGTCGAGAATGTCGTGAGCCGCGGCAATCACCGCGAAGTTGTCGTTCTCGATATCTTGACTGTAGCCGGTGGGGCATCCGCTCGAGTTCCCCGCGGCCCAGTTCGACGGTCGCGCGCAACCTTGAAGTCCGGCGCGGAAAACGACGTCGGTAAATCCAATTTTTTTCACCGCAAGGTAATAGGCCTCGAGGCCGGCGCGGATCTCGGCTTTGAGACCGCCGTTCGAATTGACGAGATAGCCGCTTCGGCTCGCGGCGGCGGTGGTTCCGCCGAGTGGCGCGTGCCAGAGCACGGTCGAGATCTTGCGCTGACCGCTGTCATAGAGGCGCTGCAGCTGATCTGTGACTTTGCCCGGGTTTTCGAGGATTTCGACGAATGGCGGCATCACCGCGTCATCGCGCAATTGCCCGGTGACGTTGTAGGCGCCGAGGTTGGACAGGCTGAAATCCGATCCGCCGGAATCGAGATCGATCCGTGCCGGGTCGCACGGCACGCGGTTCGGCGGCAGGAAGCCGGCCGGAGTTTGATGCAGCGATTTGGCGGCAGTTCGTTTCAGCGATTGGGAATGTGAGCCGGGCGCGGGCGCAAGCGCGCTCGTTGGGTCGGCATCGGCGGAGGCATGTAGGCACGTCGCCGCGGCCAACGCCGACGCGGCGATCTTCAGCAGGTTCTGTTTACGCATACGCTTACGCTACTCATGTACAAACCCGCCCGAATGAACCCCTTGGCCGGAAAGCCAATGTGCTGCACGGGAACGGCGTTAACAAACTATTCCCGCGTGGTTAATCGGGAGTTAACGAGCCGCTCGCGTCGTTGCATGACGGCAAGCACAGTGCCCAGATAATTCGGCGGCCGTGAGGCGATTGGCGGTGTTACTTCGCCTCGTCGCGGCAGGCGCGACGTTGCCGGGCTTGCGACCCCGCGAACTACGGCTGTTGCGAGGAGACGTAAGCCGTAATCGCTATGATGTCGTCGTTGCTGAGCTTCTCGACCACGGCCTTCATCAAGGCCGCGCTTTCGCCACCGCGCGCACCGCCGCGCAGATCGAAAAGCTGGCGTGAAATGTAGCTCGGCGAGCGCCCGGCGATCGCCGGCACGATGCCGAGACCCTTGAGGTCGGCGCCGTGGCAGATGGCGCAGGCGATTGTTCTGCCCTCGCCGCCGGTTTTGACCAATGTTTCGCCCTTGGCGATGCTGCCCTTGGGCACGTAGGTGGTGTAGGTGACGTGTCCATCGCGCTTTTCAAAGCGCTCGAAATCGTCGGCCAATTCGACGAGGCGATTGCCGAGCGGTTCGGTTCCGCCGGCGTCCGCGGGTTTGAACACCCAGCGATAAATCTCGACTTTGGGGATCGTCTCGGTCTCGACGACCTTGACGACCGCTCTTGGCTTAATTGCCGCAAAATAAGCGGCGGCTTCGGCGAGACCGGGATCGGACACGGCTTCCGCCGCAAGCTTGAGCATCAGCTTCTGCGGGAAATGTTCCGGCACCGACGACGAGCGGGCGCCGCTCTTCATGTCCTCGACTTGCTTGATGATGTAGGCGGCAGGCAAGCCGGCAATGTTGGCATTCTCGGGCCGCCCGTTGCCGCTCGGCAGATGGCAATACCCGCACGCGAAGACATTGGGCTTGACGCCCTTGGCAACCAGCGGCGGCGTCGCGGGGTGTTCGTCGGGAAACCAATCAGGGGGCGCGAAGAAATCTCGGATCTGGGGGATGGAGAGCTGAACTTTGCTGTCCGGAACAGTGCGGATTTTTCCGTCGTCGGGCGGCAGCGCGTTGGCGTCTTTGGCCTTGTTGTCGGGAAAGAGCCAATCGACCGCGTCGTCGGCGCGGACGGAGGTCGCGAAGCTGAGGCTCACCATCAGCGCTGCGCAACATGAGATCAGCGCCGTTACCGCGCGTGTTCGAGGAGTCATTTTTCTTACCACTTGATGCCGGCCACTCGACATTGGGCCAAAAAAGGCTCGCGAGACCACCGCACGGCGCCGCTTGGCATCATGCTATACCGATTACAGGTGGGACAAGAAGTGGACCGCGACCAACGTATTGGCGCAATGGCCCTACGGCTCGAGTTCGGTATCCCAGTAGAGATAGTCGAGCCAGCTGTCGTGCAGGTAGTTGGGTGGGAACAGCCGTCCGTTGCGGTGCAACTCGAACACCGTCGGCCGGTAGGGTTCCTGGCGCGGATGCATGCCCGCCGCCTTCGGCATCAACCCTCCCTTGCGCAAATTGCACGGCGCGCAGGCCGCCACGACGTTGTCCCACCGCGTCTGCCCGCCGCGCGAGCGCGGGATCAGGTGGTCGAACGTCAGATCGTTTCTGTCGCCGCAATATTGGCAGGTGAAGCGGTCGCGCAGGAAGACGTTGAAGCGGGTGAATGCCGGGTAAAGCGCCGGACGAACATAGGTCTTCAGCGAGACGACGCTGGGCAGGCGCATCTCCAACGTTGGCGAGCGCACGAAACGGTCATACTCCGAGACGATGTTGACGCGATCCAAAAAGACGGCCTTCACCGTTTCCTGCCAGCTCCAGAGCGACAACGGGTAGTAGCTCAGGGGCCGGAAATCGGCGTTCAACACCAGGGCCGGACAGTTGTCAGGCAACTTTACGTGAACATTCACAGTCGCGCTTCCTCGCAGGTTTTCTGTTGCGAATCGCGTGTTAGGTCCCACCAGACGCGCGGATACTAGCGGCGCATGTCACGGATGTGAAGCGCTAGAGATTTTCGCCCCCGATAACCGCAAAAACGGCGCTAAATCAGGTCTTTGCGCGAATTGTTTTAGACGAAGCGGGGGTGCCCGAGACCGGTTTCGCCACGGCTTTGCCTTTTCGTAACAGGGCGTAGTCCGCCCATAGCAGCCGAGCCGCCGCACTGCGCCAGGGCCGCCAGCGCTCGGCAAGCTCCAGCAACTCGGCCGGGGTCGGCTTTTGTGCCAGTTCGAACAATTGTTGCACCGCGATCTGGAGGGCCAGGTCCCCGGTCGGAAAGGCATCGGCGCGACGGAGCGCGAACAACAGGTAGATATCGGCTGTCCAAGGGCCGACGCCGTGCAGCCGCGTCAGCGTTTCGTGGATCGCCGCGTCCGGCAGGCGGTTGATCCGGGCAAATTGGACCTGCTTTCCAGCGACCGCCTCCGCCACCGCCCTCAAGGTACGGATCTTGCCGTTGGACAGGCCGAGCCCCTTCAACTCATCGTCGCTACGTCCGAGCACGACCTCCGCTTTGAACGGGCGGATCGCGCTCGTGACGCGTCCCCAGATGGCGGCAGCGCTCGCCGCCGAGAGTTGTTGACCGACAACGATCTTGGCGAGGCCCTCGAAAGTCGCCGGAAAGTCGCGCAGCGGCGGCTGTCCCGTGCGTTTTACGACGGCACGCATATGCCGGCACTGACCGGCGAGGGACGCGATCGCCAGCTCCAGCTCGCGCTCGCTCGTCAGACACGGATAGATCTCTGCCGCCATACTGTTTCTCCGCCAGCCACTTTAATGCCGCTTGTATCTTGGGTAAAATGCAATCGCTTCCGGGCGGCTGTGCCCGATGATGCTTTGGGGTCCAGGCAATGGGTAAAATCACGGGTTTTGGGTTGGCTTTCACCCTTTCTGCCATCGCGGCCGGACCGGCCGCTGCAGGCCCGCGCCTCGACGACTGGGCGACGCTGAAGAACGAGCGTCACGGCTTCGCCATCGCCTATCCGATCAATGTCTTCGAGCAGAAGACGGCGCCGAATTCCGACGAAGGCCGCGTGCTCCTGTCGAAGGACGGCAAGGCCAAACTGCTCGTCGGCGCTTTCGACAATTCAGAGAACAACACGCTCGAGGAATACCGGCAGTTTCTCCTCAACGAGCAATACAAGGGCGCGGCGATCGATTATGCGCCGGTTCGCCAGCGCTGGTTCGTGCTTTCCGGCCTTCAGGGCGAAGAAATCTTTTACCAGCGCGTCAGCTTCACCTGCGGCGGCAAACTCATCAACAGCTGGGCCATGCTTTATCCCGCAGCCGAGCGTAAGTCATACGACCGCGTTGTCGAGGCGATCGCCAGGACGTATACCCCAGGTGCCGGGCGTACCGGTTCTTGTGATTGAAGTTTGATCGAGCCATTGTCAGTCGAAATGAGCCGTCCCGTTTTCCGCTTTGCGCCGTCGCCGAATGGCGGATTGCATCTCGGGCACGCGCTTTCGGCGCTGACGGGATTTGAAATGGCGCGGCGGCTCGGCGGTCGTTTTCTGCTGCGCATCGAAGACATCGACCAGACGCGGAGCCGGCCCGAATATATCGAGGCGATCTACGATGACCTGCATTGGCTCGGCATCAGCTGGGAAGAGCCGGTTTTGTGCCAGTCGGAACACTTCCCCGAGTACGCGCGTGCGGCCCAGAAACTCGCTGATCTCGGCCTCCTCTATCCCTGCTTTGCGAGCCGCGGCGAGATCCTCGCCGCCGCAGATCACGGCAAGCTCGATCCTGAAGGCGGTCTCATCTATCCGGGGCTTTGGCGCGGCCGTTCGCTCGCGGACATCGATGCCGCGCGGGGTCGCGACCTGCCTTACGCGCTGCGCCTCGACATGGCCCGCGCGCTCCGCCTGGCGAGCGACAAACTCGGCGGCAAGCCGCTGACCTTCATGGATTACGATACGGGCGGCCGGCCGCGCACGGTTGTTGCCGATCCGGAGCGCTGGGGCGACATTGTCATCCTGCGCAAGGAAGTACCCGCGAGCTATCTCATCGCTGTCGTCATCGACGATGCCCGCCAAGGTGTGACGCACGTTACGCGGGGTACCGACCTCTTCGCCGCGACCGACGCCCAACGTCTGCTTCAGGTTCTCCTCGACCTGCCCGAGCTGCTTTACCATCATCATCGCCTTATACTCGATGAGAACGGCCGCAAGCTCTCCAAGAGCGCCAACGACACCGGCCTTGCAGCCTTGCGCTCGTCCGGCGCCTCTCCCGACGACATTCGCTGCATGGTTGGCCTCGTCCCGCAGTCGTAACGGCCGCGCCGGCATGCTGCAGCCATTTGGGCTGCCGCCGTAAGGGATTACGCGCTATGCTTGCCACCACAATTTGTCCGCAGATCTCGGACCATAGTTTCGCGGAGCCGAACGGGGCCGGCGTCGGAGTGGGAAAGTGCCAGGGCATCAGATCAGGAACGGCAGACTAGAGCGCCGCCGGCGGGCAGCGCGCGTCAGCCATGCCGACCGCCGCCGACAAGCGATTGCGGCGCGGGCCAACGCGCCGAACATGCCGTTTCCGACGCCAAGACGGACGACTGCGCCCATTGCGCTCCGTACCGGCGTCATGCCGCAGATTGCGCAAGGGCAGGCAGTGTCCGGGAAACCGCGCGATGGGGTGTCGGCAAAGGCGCTCGGAATTATTGCCGCGACGTTTGTTGCGATCGCCGTGGCGCTGGTGCATGCGCCCAGCCGTTGGACCCACCCGTTTTTGCTGGCGCTGACGACCCAAGGCGTCGCCCGCCCTGCCCCTGCGCCTGCCGAAATCGCGGCCCGGGATCTCGATGTCGCCGAAGCCCGTGGCGGCGGCACGCTTCCGCTCGTCGGCGACCTCTCTATTCTCAGATCGAGCGAGCCGCCGCGGCGCGAGCCTTCCGCCACGGCCACTGAAAAGCGCCCAAGTTCGATGGCGGGCGCACGGGCCGACGCGGTCTCTTCCGCACCATCATCCATTGCGGGCGTTGCCGCGGGGACGCGTTCGGAGAATTCGATCATCGGCGAAACGCAGCTGCCGCCGCTCACGCTCGCTCCCCTCGACGGCGCCATTACAGCCCGCGAGCGCGACTACGAAAGCCTAGGTCAGCGCGACCGGCTGTGCGAGGCCGACGGAACCTCACAGCCGCTGCAATTGGCCCAGCGGTTGGCGCCGGAGGCGGATTTCGGCCGCGCTCTCGCCGCCGCAGCCCTACGTCAAACCGGCGACTTCGTCGTCTACACCGACAAATACCGCCACATGTCGTTCCCCATGGGCGACGTGCCGGCCATGTTCGGCGTCTGCACCGACGTCATCATCCGGGCCTATCGCGCCGTCGGCATCGACCTGCAGGCCAACATCCATGCCGCCCATATCGGCGCCGGCGATCGCAGCATCGCACATCGGCGCACCTTTACATTGCGGCGCTATTTCGCCTCCCGCGGCGCCAGCGTGGCGATCACCGACTTCGTCGAGGATTACCTGCCCGGAGACGTCGTCACCTACGACCGGCCGCAAAACCACGGCTCGCGCGATCACATAGCCATTGTCACCGACGTCATCGCCCCCTCCGGCCGGCCGATGATCGTCCACAATCGCGGCTGGGGTCCGCAGCTCGAGGACGCGCTGTTCGTCGATCGAATGACCGGGCACTACCGCTACCGGGGCCGCACCGATCCGCTCCCACCCGCCGTCCGCCTGCGGGTAAAGTCCGCTTCCGCCGAGACCACAGTTGCCAGCGGAGTGCCGGTCGCCGCCGCCAAATCGGAGCATCGCAGCGTCGCGCGCGTCACCGACTTGAAATCGCGGATTCGTCGGCTGAAGGCTCATACGCGCCGTTAACGCTATTACCCTCCCCGGCTGCACTCGAAACAAACTGTATTTCCGATTCCGCGGTAATAGCGATTGAATGGCGTTCGATATCGCCGTTTCGCCGGCATTGGACGCTGCCACCGCGAGCCCCGGTGAGGTCCCGTGCGGAGTGTGAAATAATTAACTAGAATCAGCGGTTTAATGCGCTGCGGAGCCAGCGGCCGAATTTCGCTCCGAGGGGCCCGGCCGATATTCACGCTTTCGCAAGGAATTGGATGCGAATTGAGTTGCGGCAGGTCAATGGTGGCGTCCGAATTCAGACTACAGTCCGATTTTCGCGTCCGCGGCTTGTGCAATACTGCGAATAAGAGCACTGTGAATCACTCTCAAAATAGAGTTGCGGGGTCTATTGTTGTGGCGAATGCCGTCGAATTTCCGGTCTTTGCATATTTGCGCGCCGTCTTGACGGGCGGGTTCGCGCGTCCGCGCCAGACCCGTTCGGCTGTAACGCGCACGCCCGACAGGCGTCGCCTTACCGCGGCCGAGCAGTGGCGCCGGATCTCGACCGTGCTGGGCAAGTCCATCGGCGATGCCGAGCGGGCGGGATCGCTGCAGACACGCGCCGCCCAGCAACTCGATCTGGCGAGCTATGCGCTCTACAACCTGGTTGACGAGTTGGCCCTCGTCATGCAGGCGCCGCTCGGCCGGGTCCGCGCCGACGTTCACCATCTCGAACCGGCCCTGCGCCTACCGGTGCAATCCGCACTCGCCGCCTGAACGGCACCCGGTTTCCAGAAATTCCGCCGCATTTTCACACGCTTTTCGCCGGGTCCTCGGGTTCATGCTTGGCGAGCGCCCCCTAACGCCTATGCTGGTGGTCGATTAGGGTCGGCTTGGCGTGGAGGCGAAGGATTACGACGTGTCGCGAAGCAGAGACGAACAACGACCGGCGCCTGAAGTGCCGGAAGCGCTGCCTTTACCGCGCCGGGCCAGCGAGGAATTGAGCCGCAGTCTCGCCGAACCGCTCGAAAGCGGGCTCTATCTGGTTGCGACCCCCATCGGCAATCTGGCCGACATTACGCTGCGCGCCTTGAGCGTCCTCTGCCGCGCCGACGTCGTCTATTGCGAGGATACACGTCACTCCGCCAAATTGCTCCACCACTACGCTATTTCCGGTCCCGTGCGGCCCTTTCACGAGCACAACGAAGATGCCGAGCGCACGAGCGTCCTGAAAGCACTGGCTGCGGGCCGGCGCGTGGCGCTCATTTCGGACGCCGGAACGCCGCTCGTTTCCGATCCGGGCTTCAAGCTGGTGCGCGCCGCCGTTGCCGAGGGCCATCCAGTCTTCAGCATTCCCGGACCTTCCGCCGTGCTGACCGCGCTCGCCTCCAGCGGCCTGCCGACGGATGCATTCTTTTTTGCCGGTTTTCTGCCGCCAAAGCAGGCGGCGCGGCGGGCGCGGCTTGCGGAGCTTCGCGATGTGCCGGGTACCCTCATCGTCTTCGAAGCGCCACAACGGACGGCCGAGTCGCTTGGCGATATGGCGGAGGTGCTCGGCGACAGGCCTGGCGTCGTGGCGCGCGAGCTGACCAAGCTGCACGAGGAACTGGCCCGCGGCCCGCTTTCGCGCTTGGCGGCCGACATGGGGTCGCGCGATCTCAAGGGCGAGGTGGTGATCATCGCCGGACCGCCGCTCGAAACCTCCGTCAGCGATGCCGCCATCGAGGCGCGCCTCGCCGTTGCGCTCGAAACGCTGAGGCTGAAGGACGCCGCCGCCGCCGTCGCTGAAACTCTGGGCGTATCCAAGGGCCGGGTCTATGATCTCGGCATTCGCATGAAGGACGCGGCCAGGCGCGATTGATCGAGGCTCAGGTATGGCTGCCGATGGCAAACGCAAGCGCGCCAATCAGAGAGGCCGGGCCAGCGAATTGGCGGCGGTCGCGGCTCTGATTTGCCGCGCCCATGTCATCCTGGCGCGGCGCTACAAGACCCCCGTCGGAGAAATTGACATCGTCGCCCGTAGAGGCAGCCGCATCGCCTTCGTTGAGGTGAAGCAGCGGCCTACGCGGGCCTTGTGCGAAGCAGCGGTCACGGCCGAGACGCGCCGCCGCGTTCGCCGCGCCGCCGATCTCTGGCTCGCCCGAAACCCACGCCACCAGAGTCTCGACATCGGTTTCGATACCGTTTTTGTGACCCCGTGGCGGCTGCCGATCTACCTGCGCGATGGGCTGTGACGTGGCATGCTTTCGCGCTGGCGAAAAAAACTCTGTTCTTACACTTCGTTATTGTTGCTGCCGCGAGACGGTCCTATTGTCCCGGCAAGGATCAAATCGATCCCAGCCGTGCTCCGGTCCCTGCGTCCGAGGGCGGTTTTGCGGTGCCTATCTTGGGTTGAGAAAATCTTCGATAGATCCAATCTTTGAATGAGCCATGGAGGCTGACTATGACTTCGAGACTTAAATTTTTCGCACTTCCCGTGCTGGCAGTTGCGGGCGCCCTGTCGTTTGCGGCGACCAGCGCCAGCGCGATGACCGTTGCGGAATGCAGCACCAAGTACAAGGCTGCAAAGGCTGCCAATACGCTCGCCGGAAAGACCTGGAATCAGTTCAGGGCTGCGGAATGCGCCGATGCCGCCGCAGCAACGGAAACCAAGCCCGCGGACGCGAAGCCTGCCGACGCCAAGCCGGCGGCCGCCGCTGCGACCGGCGCCGCCGTCTTCCCGTCTGGCCTGAACACCAAGTACGCCAAGGAAAGCGCCGGCAAAGCCCGCATGCACACCTGCCGCGACCAGTATCACGCCAACAAGGCCAGTAACGGCAACGGCGGCCTCAAGTGGATTCAGAAGGGCGGCGGCTACTACTCCGAGTGCAACAAGAAGCTGAAGGGCTGAGACGCCGCCGGATCTTCGATCGCTTTTCCCGGATAGCGATCTCTTGCGTGCAGTCACAGTCAGCTCTCGACGGTTGCTAGCGTCAATTGCTATCGACAAAAGCATGAAGGCGGCCACAAAGCATTGGCCGCCTTCGTCATTTCTGGAACGATGGCATGCATATCACTGCGCGCCCCTAACCCGCTTCCTTGATCGCGCCGTCCTCGGGTCTGTACTCGAGTATGTCGCCCGGCTGGCATTGCAGCACGTCGCAGATTTTCTCCAGAGTTTCGAAGCGCACGCCCTTCACCTTGCCGGATTTCAGCAGCGAGACGTTCTGTTCGGTGATGCCGATGCTTTCGGCGAGTTCCTTGGAGCGCATCTTGCGCTTCGCCAGCATGACATCGAGGTTGACGATGATAGCCATGACTTGCCTCAGACGATCTGACGGTGTTCGTCGGAAATGCGTGTCGCCTCGACCATGACATGGCCGATGGCCAGGATCAGGCCGCCGAATAACGCGATCATGTAATCGTCGAGGCTGATGCCGAGGACGAGCATTTTTTGCCCCGGCGGATTGGCGAACGTCAGCACGACGCTCAGAGCCGCGCCGGTGATGGGCCTCAGCGCCGCGAGCACGATCATGGCGAGACCAATGCGCCGGAGTCTGCAGTGGCGCCTGAGCGTTGAAGATGTTTTCTTGCCTATAAGCATCGAACAGCCCGTAGGCTTGATGCAGCGCGTAGAATAGCACGCCGAGTGGGACCATCGACATGGCGAAGCCGAGGAGCCGCGTGCCGCCGTCGAGCGTGGCCGCCGCCGTTCCAAGGCCGATCCGCGGGACGATCAGCGATTGTACGAGGTCGGGCGACAGCCACACCCAGGCGAGGGTCAGCTCGGCCAGCGCCCCGCCTATGGCGACGAAGAAGCACATGCAGGCTGCGAGCCGGGCGAGGCGCGACGTTCCCCAGGCCGTAGCTTTAGGAGCAATAGTCGCGGAGTAGGATTCCATGACGCGAAGTCCTCAAACTGTTGTTCAAACGAACTCGGGAGCGAACCCTTAGACGATTTGGCGGTTGTCGTCGGCGATCTCGACGCCGGCTTTGAAGATGTGCGCGAGCACGACGACGAACATCGCCATCAGCAGGTGCAGCAGGTCATTGGGATCCGCCCACAGCCGCGCTTGCGGCGCGGTCGGTGAAACGTGCATGGTGAGCGCCAAGGTCAGCATCGGCCGCGCCACGACATCGGCGGCAGTCGCGATCACGCCGGCCCAACCGAGATTGCGGAGCGCGTCGACTGCGTCGGCGCTGAAGATGCTGCCTTTGAGGTAAAGTCCGAACAGGCGCCAGACGCAGACGACAACCAACGCCGTGATGGCCCAGTCGATGGCGACGATGGTGAAGCCGGCAACGTAGCTCGAACGTGCGAGCCCCGTCAGATCTACGCCGGAGGCATGGCTGTAGATGCGTGTCACTTCCTCAGGAAACATCCAGATCGACATCAGCCGCCACGTTCCCCAGCCGAGCCAGAGAACCGCGGTCCAGCGGATCAGGTGACTGAGGAGTGATACCCGCTGTCGCAAAGCGTTTTGGCGTTCGAGGGGCTGTTCCAGGGCTTGGGCGGTCATGGTACCTCCTATTGACGCGATATAAAATTATTGTATTACGATAATTAATATCAGTCAAGCGAGAGTTTTCCCAACATGCTTCGATCTCCAGCCTTGCTCCTTCTGACGCTCGCCGTCACGTTTGCAGCCGGTGGCTGCGGCCACGTTCCCGTCGGCACCATGTACAAGCTTTGGTCGTTTGATGTGGCGACTGCCGATGCCAGCGCCATCCGCGCCGCCATCCGCTTCCCGGCGGCGCTTTCCCCGCGGCCGGGCGGCGCCAAGCTCACCGTCACCTCTAAGGATCGAGCCGGCAATGCGCCGAAGGTGATGGCCTTTGTCCTCGAAGTGCTCAAGGACCCGGCTGAAATCAAAGAGCTCGACAGGCTCGGCCGGACCGGGTCCCGTGTCACCGCGTTCAAGCTCTCGGGCGCCGATATCGAGACGGTGCGCCGGCTGCAGTCCGAAATTCTCTATTCCCGCAAGACGTCGGAAAATCGCAGCGGCAGTTTCGGCGTTTCGATTGACGCCTGTCATTTGGGCGGCATACCGAACGGCGCGCTGCTTTCCAGCACCTTTCTCAAGCTCGATAGCGCAGGCGGTTACATGCCGCTGCTCGAGGACATCGACTTGCGCAAAGAGATTGGCGACGCGGCGCTTTCCGAGCACATTCCGTCCTGCGCCAAATAACAAAAAACCGGAGGGACGTGCGTCCACTCCGGTTCCTTCCCGCTCATATCGGCCGCGCGCAAAACCCGCTGCTGCGCGCCGCCAATCGGACTTAGAAGCCGTTGTCGTAGTCGCTGTCGTAATAGTCGCGATGGACTTTGGAAGCTTCAGCGGCGAGCGCTAACCCGAGCACGGTCGCGAAAGCACCGATGGCGATATTGCGGCCCGTGTGATCGCGGTGGCGGCGATAGGCATAATTGTTGTTCCAGGCGTTGTTGCTGCCGTTCCACTGTTTTGCGTGACCCGAACGCACGCCGCGATTGTGCCATTCGCCCGCATTGGCCGCGCTCGAGAGAGGCGCCAGGCTACCAGCGGCAAAGGCAGAAATGACCACGGCGTGAACGATCTTTTTGAACGGCATGACAGTGCTCCCAGACCCTTGAGACCAGAACCTTCAAGATGAGGCCCCGCGGCCCATCGCCAGCACCGGATCATTCCGTCGCTGTGAGGCATGTTCTAAGGCGGGCGACTTGAATGCAGTTTGAACGGGTCTAGCAGCCGCCGTTCATCCGTTCATCGCTGCGGGTTCGGGTGGGTCGATACGAATCGTTTCGCACGGTTGCGCGGCAACCTCTTCAAAATAGAAGATTTTAGCCGCCGCATGCGCATGTGCCCCTTCTGCCTGAACCAGCGCCACGGGCTGTCGGGCGAGCCGCCGTTGAGGAGAATATAGGTGCTGGGCGTCTGCAATTTGCGTTCGCGCAACGCCCGCGACCATTTCTCGAGAAAAGCCTTCTCGCAAGCTGCGAAATCCGGGCCTTTCTTGCCGCGTCCAAGGTGCGTCAGGTGGAAGTCGATGACGTAGGCGGAGTAGCCCATCACGTCCGCCGCGAGGCAGATGTCGGTTCCATAGAGGTGGAAACCGCTGAGGGTCGGCGAAAAGCCGATGCGGCTGCTCTTGCGCACGATGATGAAGTTCTCGTCCAGGCTCATGACGCGCGCCGGAAATGCCCCGACGCATTGGTTTCTGCCGTGTTTGTCCGTTATGTGCCGCGCGATAACGCCCGGTCGTGTGGCGCCTGCGTTACCGGCGACGGCCCATAACGGGTCCTGCGATTGCAGTTCGGCGAGCCGGGCGTCGAGTTCGGCACGGCCATCGTGGGTCAGCACGACGTCTTGATGACAAAGGATGACGTGTTCGCTGCGCGCCTTGTTCAAAACGCCGTTCAAGCCACGGTAGGCGTCGGTCTGGACATGGCCGTTGCCGGGTTTGTTGTCGATTTCGATGAAGTCGCAATCGTCTGCCGTAAAGCCCTTCGTAGCGAACGAGGCGCGCATTCCAGCGTAGAGTTCGGCGTCGGTAACAAGGGTGGCGATCGTGTAGGCGGTCATCGCTCGCTCATTCGCCGGAGGCGCAAAGACTTAGGGTTGGTAGTGTGCAGAAAGACAGATCTGCTTGTAATAGAGATGCTCACGGCCGCCGAGCATAAGGGCAAGCAATCGCTTGCCGGATGGTAAATCTGCAATTGGCCAGACGCGATCGACGGCATAGCCGTTGTCGCGGAAGAGTTCGGCATATGTCGCGGGCGTAAACCATCGCAGGTGCGTCCGGTCCATGATGCCTTTGTCTTCGAGATCAAAGCGGCCATTCCACAACTGACGGATGATTTTCCAGTGCGCGACATTCGGCGAGCTAGAGAGAACCAGTGCCCCCGGCCGCAGGTATCTGCCGAGCGACGTCAGCACCTGCCAGGGATCGACAAAATGTTCGAGAACTTCGGACAAAATAAGGGCATCGAAGTGTCTATTTTCGAGGGTGAGCTGCATCTCTTCGATATCGCCGCAAATCACTTCGGTCAGCCGTGTCCTGGCCTTTTCGGCGGGACCGGGCATAAGCTCAATTCCCACATATTCCCTGCACTTGCCGCTGCTCAGCGCCAAAGCGCCGGTATTGCCGTTGCTGCAACCCACTTCCAGGATGGATGCCGAGGGGTGGTCGGGCAGGAGTGCAACAAAGTCGCGGCGGGCGCCTTCGAAATAAGCCTGGGATTTCTGCTGGTATTTACCCGTAAGGTGATGCATCGAACGGCGTTTCACGACTTGCCCTCTCGGTGCCGGTGCTTCCGAGGTGCCGCTTTGGCGTCGGTTGAGGGTGCTGTAGGCATCAACAACGGTGAAATTGGGCTTTGTTATAATGCGGCATCGCGCCCACTTGGCACCGGTTGAAGCACAGATGTGCCCATGTTAAGGACAGCCCGGCTTTCAAAAGGGGGTGGCTGGCGGGTCAGGGCCCCTCTCAACTCCCTTTTGCCGAAAGACTTTCCCTTTCAGCGGGCGACGTTTGGGCCACACGGGCCCCGCCCCCAATGCGCCTTTTGGCGCGCGCGAGCGACACGTGGCAACGGACGGCACAATCGTAGAAGGCATGGCGGGCCGGTATGCCTCCGCCCTTTTCGACCTCGCCAAGGAGGCGTCGAAAGCCAAGGAGGTCGAAGCCGACCTCACGAAGTTCCAGAAGCTGCTCGACGAGAGCGAAGATTTGCGCCGCATGGTGCGTTCGCCCGTGATCTCGACCGAGGATCAGTCCCGCGCCATGGGCGCGATCATGTCCAAGGCCGGCATCGGCGGCCTTGCCGCCAACTTTTTCAATCTCATCACCTCGAACCGCCGACTTTTTTCGGCCGGCGACATGATCAAGGGCTTTCGGGCGCTAGCCGCCAAGGATCGCGGCGAGATGTCGGCCGAAGTCACGAGCGCGGTGGCACTCAACGATGCCCAGGTCGCGGAACTCAAGAAATCGCTGAAAAAATCGGTCGGCAAGGACGTGGCGCTCAACACCCGCATCGATCCGAGCCTGTTGGGCGGGCTCGTGGTCAAGGTCGGCAGCCGCATGATCGATAGCTCGCTCAAGACCAAGCTGCAGAACCTCAAGGTGGTGCTCGGCGGTCAGGGCGCCTGACGGATTAAGAATTCGATTTGCCGCTGGCAACGACCGGCGGCGTTTCGCCAATGGACGCAACGAACAAGACTTTCAAATCGGGCCCGCGCATGACGGGCTCTACCGGCAACGGCCAAGAGAAGGGT
Organism: uncultured Alphaproteobacteria bacterium; assembly: GCA_963732525.1. GTDB lineage: Bacteria > Pseudomonadota > Alphaproteobacteria > Rhizobiales > Hyphomicrobiaceae > Hyphomicrobium_B. The sequence goes on along the minus strand of CAVSZX010000007.1, from coordinate 10,057 downwards.
CACAAGTCACATGGACATTCGCGCCGCAGAGATCTCCTCGATCCTCAAGGACCAGATCAAGAATTTCGGCAAGGAAGCTCAGGTCTCGGAAATCGGGCAGGTGCTTTCGGTGGGTGACGGCATCGCCCGCGTTTACGGCCTCGATAACGTCCAGGCCGGCGAAATGGTCGAGTTCCCGGGCGGCATCCGCGGCATGGCGCTGAACCTCGAGACCGACAACGTCGGCGTCGTGATCTTCGGCGACGACCGCACTATCAAGGAAGGCGACACCGTCAAGCGCACCGGCGCCATCGTCGAAGTTCCGGTCGGCAAGGGCCTGCTAGGCCGTGTTGTCGATGGCCTCGGCAACCCGATCGACGGCAAGGGCCCGATCAAGTCGGACAAGAAGATGCGCGTCGACGTCAAGGCGCCGGGCATCCTGCCGCGCAAATCGGTGCACGAGCCGATGGCGACCGGCCTCAAGGCCATCGACTCGCTCATCCCCATCGGCCGCGGTCAGCGCGAACTCGTCATCGGCGATCGCCAGACCGGCAAAACCGCCGTCATTCTCGACACCATCCTCAATCAGAAATCCTTGAACGCCGGCACCGACGAAAGCCAGAAGCTCTACTGCGTCTACGTCGCCATCGGCCAGAAGCGCTCGACGGTTGCCCAGTTCGTCAAGGTTTTGGAAGAGCGCGGCGCACTCGAATATTCGATCATCGTCGCCGCCACCGCGTCTGACCCGGCCCCCTTGCAGTACCTCGCGCCCTTTACCGGCTGCACGATGGGCGAATACTTCCGCGATAACGGTATGCACGCCGTGATCGCCTATGACGATCTTTCCAAGCAGGCCGTCGCCTACCGCCAGATGTCGCTGCTGCTCCGCCGCCCGCCGGGCCGTGAAGCCTATCCCGGCGACGTGTTCTATCTCCACTCTCGCTTGCTCGAGCGCGCCGCAAAGTTGGGCGACGCCGCCGGCAAAGGATCGCTCACCGCGCTCCCCGTCATCGAAACGCAGGCCAACGACGTCTCGGCCTACATTCCGACCAACGTCATTTCGATCACCGACGGCCAGATCTTCCTTGAAACCGACCTCTTCTATCAGGGCATCCGTCCGGCCGTGAACGTCGGCCTCTCGGTGTCGCGCGTCGGCTCCTCCGCACAGACCAAGGCGATGAAGAAGGTCGCCGGCAAGATCAAGGGCGAGTTGGCCCAGTATCGTGAAATGGCCGCCTTCGCCCAGTTCGGTTCCGACCTCGACGCCGCGACGCAACGCCTCCTAAACCGCGGCGCCCGTCTCACCGAACTGCTGAAGCAGGCGCAGTTCTCGCCGCTCAAGATGGAAGAGCAGGTCTCCGTCATCTGGGCCGGCACCAACGGCTATCTCGATCAGATGCCGCTCGACAAGGTGAAGCCGTTCGAGGATGCGCTGCTGAGCACGCTGCGCAGCCAGAACGCGGCGATCCTCGAAGACATCCGCGCCACGAAGGACCTGACTGACGCCACCGCTGCCAAGCTGAAGGCCGTCGTCGAGCAGGTCCAGAAAACGTTCCTCTAACAGTTTGTCATCCCGGGCGAGCCCGCTTGCGAGGCCCGGGACCCAGACTGCGCAATTCATACGAAGGCTCTGGGTCCCGGCCCTCCGTGCTCCAAGAGCGCTCCGGCCGGGATGACAGAAGCGAATTTAAGAGAAAAGAGCAGCCACGATGGCCAGCTTAAAAGACATGCGAAACCGCATCGCCTCGGTCAAGGCGACGCGGAAAATCACCAAGGCGATGCAGATGGTCGCCGCCGCCAAGCTGCGCCGGGCGCAGGACGCGGCGACCGCTGCGCGGCCCTATGCCGAGCGCATGGATTCGATCCTGGCGAGCCTCGCCTCCAAGGTCGCCGATAAGCAGGGCGCGTCTCCGCTTCTCGTCGGCACCGGCAAGGACCAGGTGCATCTCCTGATCGTCATGACGGCCGAGCGCGGCCTTTGCGGCGGCTTCAATTCCAACATCGCCAAGCTCGCACGAGGGGATGCGCAGAAGCTTCTGCGCCCAGGGCAAGACGGTCAAGATCTACACCGTCGGCCGTAAGGGCGCCGACAACCTGAAGCGCGACCTCACCAGGAACATGGTCCAGCGCACCGACTTCCAGGGCGTCAAGCAGCTGAACTTCGATCACGCCGAGGGCGTCGCCAACAAGGTCATGTCGATGTTCCAAGCCGGCGAGTTCGACGTCGCGACGCTCTACTTCTCCGAGTTCAAGTCGGTGATTTCGCAGAAGCCGACGGCGTTGCAGCTGATCCCGGCCAAGATTCCCGAAGCAAAGGGCGACGTGGCCAAGGGTGCCAGCGCCATTCACGAATACGAACCGGGCGAAGAGGAAGTTTTGGGCTATCTCTTGAAGCGCAACATTTCGACCCAGATTTTCCGCGGCCTTCTCGAAAACGCGGCCTCCGAACAAGGCTCGCGCATGTCGGCCATGGACAACGCCACGCGCAACGCCGGCGACATGATCAACAAGCTGACGATCAAGTACAACCGTCAGCGCCAGGCCCAGATCACGAAAGAACTCATCGAAATCATTTCGGGCGCCGAAGCGCTCTAAACCGAACCGAACGAACGAGGAAACGAAGCAATGGCTAGCAAGGTTGGTAAGATTCGTCAGGTGACCGGCGCCGTCGTCGACGTGCAGTTCGACGGCCATCTGCCGGAAATTCTGAATTCGCTCGAGACCAAGAACGGCGGCAATCGCCTGGTTCTCGAGGTTGCGCAGCATTTGGGCGAACACACGGTTCGCACCATCGCCATGGACTCGACCGAAGGCCTGGTCCGCGGTCAGGACGTGACCGATACCGGCGCACCCATCTCGGTGCCCGTCGGCGACGAAACGCTCGGCCGCATCATGAACGTCATCGGTGAGCCGGTGGATGAAGCCGGCCCCATCAAGAGCAAGGGAACGCGCGCCATCCATCAGCCCTCGCCGTCGTTCGCCGATCAGGCGACCGAAGCGCAGATCCTGATCACCGGCATCAAGGTCGTCGACCTGCTCGCGCCTTACGCCAAGGGCGGCAAGATCGGCCTGTTCGGCGGCGCCGGCGTCGGCAAGACTGTTCTCATCATGGAACTCATCAACAACATCGCCAAGATGCACTCGGGGTATTCGGTGTTCGCCGGCGTCGGCGAGCGCACGCGCGAAGGCAACGACCTCTATCACGAGATGATCGAATCCAACGTCAACAAGGACCCGAAGAAGAACAACGGCTCGGCCGCCGGTTCCAAGTGCGCGCTTGTCTACGGGCAGATGAACGAGCCGCCGGGCGCCCGCGCCCGCGTCGCGCTCTCGGGCCTCACCGTCGCCGAGCACTTCCGCGACCAGGGCCAGGACGTGCTGTTCTTCATCGACAACATTTTCCGCTTCACGCAGGCAGGCTCCGAAGTGTCGGCGCTGTTGGGCCGCATTCCTTCCGCCGTCGGTTATCAGCCGACGCTCGCGACCGACATGGGCGCCCTTCAGGAGCGCATCACGACGACGCAGAAGGGCTCGATCACTTCGGTGCAGGCCATTTACGTGCCCGCCGACGACTTGACCGACCCGGCGCCCGCCGCCTCGTTCGCCCACTTGGACGCCACGACGGTGCTGTCGCGCGGTATTGCCGAAAAAGGCATCTACCCGGCCGTCGATCCGCTCGAATTCGACCTCGCGCATGCTCGATCCGCGCGTCGTCGGCGAGGAGCACTACGCCGTTGCCCGCCGCGTGCAGTCGATCCTGCAGAAATACAAGTCGCTGCAGGACATCATCGCCATTCTCGGCATGGACGAACTTTCCGAAGACGACAAGATGACCGTTGCGCGGGCTCGCAAGATCGAGCGTTTCATGTCGCAGCCGTTCTCGGTCGCCGAAGTGTTCACCGGTTCGCCCGGCAAGCAGGTCCCGCTCGCCGACACCATCAAGGCCTTCAAGGGCCTTTGCGACGGCGACTACGATCACCTTCCCGAACCCGCCTTCTACATGGTGGGCACGATCGAGGAGGCGATTGCCAAGGCCGAAAAGCTGGCGGAAGCTGCCTGAGGTTGAAGGCCGGGCGAAGTCGCGGCCGCGAGGAGACGGGAATATGGCGAGTGGCGGAACGACTTTCGGCAGCTGCTGCGAAGAGCTGAAAGAAGCTCTTCAAGGCGGAGACTTCGAGCCGCTGATCACCGTTGGTCCCGACCAGGTCATTTACATGACCGTCGGGCTTGTCGACCTCGAGGAGGACGAGCCGGGCCTCGTCGATCACCCGCTGTTCTTCTGCCCGTTCTGCGGCTCGAAGTTGCAGACTCCGGAAGAGGTCCGCGCCAAGACCGGCGATGAAGGCGACGAGGAAGAAGCGGTTTGAGATATGATAGGCTTCCGGGCTGGCGATCGAGTTAGATTGCTGAGACTGGAAGACTGGTTCTTCAAGGATATCTCCACGGATGACGTGGCGTTCTTGAAGTCGTGCGTTGGGCGCGAAACGGAAATGCTCGGCTTTGACGAATATGGTCATGCCGAGCTGATGTTTGTGAGATCGACCAACCAGTCCCATTCGGTTTGGGTTGATCAAAGCTGGATCGAGAAGGTTTGAGCGATGGCAGGTACTTTCAAGTTCGAACTCGTCTCTCCCGAGCGCATCCTGCTCGCGATCGACGCCGACCAGGTGGTCGTTCCCGGCGCCGACGGCGACTTCGCCGTGCTTGCGGGACATGCACCCGTGATCGCCACGCTGCGCCCGGGCGTGCTCGACGTCACGGCCGGCGCCACCAGGAAGCGGCTGTTCGTCAAGTCGGGCTTTGCCGAAGTCGATCCGGCGCGCCTCACGGTGCTGGCTCAGAAGGCTTACGACGTCGACGACATGAGCCCGAGCCTGATCGCGGAGGAACTCAGAAACGCGGAAGCCGAACTCGCGAGCGCCGATACCGACGACGCCAAGATGATGGCCGACACGCTCGTTTCCGAGCTGAAGCGCCTCTCCTCCAAGGCGGCGTAAGCCGAACTTGCAATCGTCCTCGAACGCATTCGCAAAGGCCGGACGCACGTCCGGCCTTTCGCTATTTGCGGCCCGCCAGACGAGCAACAGTCCCAATAGAGTTAATGCCCACATCGCTAAGCCTCATGCTCGGACGTTTAGTTACGCGGAGCAGTGTGGGGCCAGCGGCGGGGTGCGGGGATAAGTTTTTTACTCGATTTAAATCAGCGCCTTAGAGCGACACGCCGGGCTTGGGTGCGGTCTTGTCGGCACCGGCAGCCGCGCGCCTGAGATCCTTCAGGGATTGCACGATGATAGTGACGCCAAAATACGCGGCAAGGGCCCACGGCCCGATGATGACGTTGCGTGTCAATTCGTCGGCATGCAGTAATTCTGGCAGTGCGGCGGCCAATATTCCGATCGCCGTGCTGAGTAACACGAGCCCGGCGAAAAGGTCTGCGCGTGCCTCTTTTACGTCGTCGCCAAATGCCCGAACTCGCCCGTCACGCGCTCGTAGACGCCGCGCTTGAACGGCACGATCAGCTTCGGCACGGCTTCGATCGGGGCCCACCGCCAGTCCTCGAACTCGGCCTTGAGGCCTTCCTTCGGCGAGATATCGATTTCGCGATCGTCGCCCAGGAACCGCATGGCGAACCATTTCTGCCGCTGGCCGCGATAACGGCCCTTGAGGGCGATCCCCGAGCAGGCTGTCGGGAAGTTCGTAGGTCAGCCATTGCGGGATGCTCGGCGAGGACTCGACGCTCGATGACGCCCGTCTCCTCGCGCAGTTCGCGGAAGGCTGCGATGCGCGGCGGCTCGAACTTCTCGATGCCGCCCTGGGGCATCTGCCAGATCTGTGGCGGTGTGGTCACCGGCCCACTTGGGCTTGCGGCGGCCGACCCAGACCTTGCCCTCCCGATTGAGCAGCATGATGCCGACGCACGTCCGGAACGGCAGGACTGCCGTGTGAAAGGCAGATGGTCGTGCAGCAAATGTCCATAGGTCAGCCTGTGGATAACGTTGTGGAAAGTATGCGCTACGGATTCGTCAATCGTACAGAAATAACATAGCAGTTCTTATGACATTAGGACTGTCATCATGTGACCGGTATGGCTGTCACGCCGCTTTTTTGACACGATGTCCGAAAGCGAGGGCTCAGGCCGTAGAGACGGCGTCGCGAGCGGCGCGAATTCGGCGAGAACGACCTCGATAGACGTCGCGCTTGAACGGCACGATCAGGTCGAGAAGATCATCGACGCGGCGTCCATCGCCACTCGACGAACTCGGGCTTCATGGCCTGCGGCGGGCGTGATGTTGACTTCGCTGTCCTGCGCCAGTGAAGCGATAGGCGAACCATTTCTGCTTCTGGCCGCGATAGCGGCCACCCCAGGCCCGGCCGATGAGCTCTGGCGGCAGGTCGTAGGTCAGCCATTCCGGATGCTCGGCGATCGATCCGACCGAGCGAATGCCGGTTTCTTCAAAGAGTTCGCGCAGGGCCGCCTGCGCGCGGGTCTTCGCCGGGATCGATGCCGCCCTGCGGCATCTGCCACCAGGTTCCGCGTCCTTCGGCTTCGTTTTTCGGTATCGGCTCGGCGGCCGACCCACACGAGCCCGTGCGCGTTGATCACCATCTGGCCGACACAGGGCCGGTAGCGCGAGCGTTGCTCGGGATCGACTGCCTGGTGCTTGTGAGGTCTCATGCCATTTGCGCTCCGGCCTGAGGCCGTTGATGATGCCGGAGCTCCAAAAGAAAAGGGCGCCGATCTGGGCGCCCTTCTAGAATCAACGTGCTGTGACGGCGCCGCATCAGTTCGGCGTCGGCTTCTTGTCGTCGGCCGGCAGGCACCGGCACCTTGTGCTGTCGGCTTCGCCGCGGCGCGGGAGCGGGTGTCGTCGACGGGGCGCGAGCGCTGTTGGCCGCTGCCGGCCCCTTGGCCGTGCCGCGCAGGAAGTACAGCGCGTACTGGAGCTGCGTGTCCTTCTCGGGTTCCTTGGCGACGTACGACGACGAGCCGGACACTTCTTCCTTTTCCTTGGCTTCTTGCCGTCCTTCGCCTTGTCGTCTATCCTTTTCCTTGTCGGTGCCGTCCGGGTTCTTCAGATGGCCGCGCAGGCTTGCTTCGCCGCGCGGCTTCTCGGCGGCCATCTTGTCCTTGAGATCATCCGGCACGTCCTCCTCGATCAGCGATGTCGGGCTCGATGCCCTTGGCCTGGATCGAGCGGTTCGACGGCGTGTAGTAGCGCGCCGTGGTCAGGCGGATCGCGCCATTGGCGCCGAGCGGAATGATCGTCTGCACCGAGCCCTTGCCGAACGAGCGCGTGCCGATGATGGTCGCGCGCTTGTGGTCCTGCAAGGCACCAGCGACGATCTCGGACGCCGACGCCGAGCCGCCGTTGATCAGCACGACGATCTTCTTGCCGTCGGTGATGTCGCCGGGACGGGCGTTGGCGCGCTGCGTCTCTTCGTTGTTGCGGCCCTTGGTCAGAACGATGGCGCCCTGCTCCAGGAAGTCGTCGGAAACGGCGATCGCCTGATCGAGCAGGCCGCCCGGATTGTTGCGCAGATCGATGATGTAGCCCTTGAGCTTCGGGCCGATCTGCTTGTTCATGCGTTTCGACGCGCCTTGACCATGTTGGCGTGCGTCTGCTCGTTGAAGGTCGTGACCTTGACGTAGCCGACGTCGCCTTCGACATGCGACTTGACGGCGTTGATGCGGATTACGTCGCGCATGACCTTGACGTCGAACGGCTCGTCCTTGCCCTTGCGCACGACGGTCAGCGTGATCGGCGTATTGACCGGGCCGCGCATCTTCTCGACCGCCTGCTCGAGCGTCAGGCCCGAGATCTGCTCGTTGTCGAGATGCGTGATGAGATCGTTCGCCATCAGGCCGGCCTTGGCGGCGGGCGTGTCGTCGATGGGCGAGACGACCTTGATGACGCCGTTCTCCATCGTCACCTCGATGCCGAGGCCGCCGAACTCGCCGCGGGTCTGGACCTGCATGTCCCGGAAGTTTTTCGGGCTCATGTAGGAGGAGTGCGGATCGAGCGACGACAGCATGCCGTTGATGGCGCTTTCGATGAGCTGCGTGTCGTCGGGTTTCTCGACGTAGTCGGAGCGGACGCGCTCGAGCACGTCGCCGAAAAGATCGAGCTGCTTATAGAGCTCGGAGTTCTGCGACGAGCGTCGCCGAATACGTCTGCGTGACGTTGAGGAGCGTGGTCGCGCCGGCCAAGCCCGTCATCAGCAGGAATGTCCAGAACGCGTAGTCTGTCTTGCGCATTATCCTTGTACCTTCTGCTGACCTGGGCCCACCAGGGGTCGGGATCGATGGGCCGCCCATCTTTACGAAATTCAACATATAAAACGGGTCCGCTTCGCTTGCGCCGCGGATCGACGAATTCTTTTGGCCACCACTCATTGTGCCGACCGGCTCCGCGGTCAGGACAAACTGTCCCGGCTGGACATCGATCTGCGACAAGCCCGCGAGGAGCACATGATAGCCGTCGCCGGCGTTGATGATCAAGAGTTGCCCGTAGCTGCGGAATTCTCCGGCGTAGACAACCCAGCCATCGCACGGCGATGTACCTGGGCGGCAGAGCGGTCTCGACCACGATACCCTTCGATTGGCACCAAATTGCGTCCGTTCACCAAACGCCAGCACCCGCCGGCCTTGGGCGGGCAAAGGCAGTTTGGCGCGTGCCGTGGCGAATGGAATGGCTGGCTTGATGCGGCCCGGGCTGGCCGGGAAGAGGCGGTTTCGAGGGCGCGATCTCGATAATTTGGGGCTTAAGCGCGGCGGCGGTACGAGTGCCGCAACTTGCGTCTCTTCTGCCGGCCGGCGACCAGCGGCTCGGCGGCGCCGGTTCAGCGGCCGGTGGCTGCGGCGATCGTAAAGGTCGTTTGCGGCGCCGGCGGCTCGCGGCTTCTTCATCGTGGCTTCGTAGCTGCCGAGCCCGGTCTTCTCGGTAACCGTCTGTCGAGCTTGCCGATCAGATCGGCAAGATCCGCGACGTTTCTTTGAGATTTCCGCCGTCGCGACGCGCACGGACGCCAGTTCCGACGGCGGTCGGCCAGCGCCAGCTTCTTGGCTTCCATCAGGCCCGAGAGCCGCGCGCGGGCCTCCGTTGAGCCGGCCGTCTCGGACCGCAGCCGGTCGCCTTCAGGGCGGATGTCGCTCATGACGCGCACCAGGTCCTCGAGCCGCTCCGAAGCGCCACCGCCTGATCCTTGAGTTCCGGAAATGCCGACGAAGCAACATGGCGCTGCGCACCATTTTTCAGGGCGTCTTCACGCCGGTCGCGAGCACCGGCGGCGGATTGCGCCCCATGCGCTGCAGCGCTGCCGAGGAGTGCTGGGAAATCTGGCCGTGGCTGCTGGAGCAGAGAGCCGCGCACCAGCTTTTCCTGGGACTCGAGTTGCTGAGGCGGCCTTCGATGGAGGTAAGCTGACCTTCGCTTCTCTGAATCAGCGCCGCCGTTTCAACGAGCTGAGCGTTTAGTTTCTCTCGTTCGGCATCGAGGCCTGCAAGGTCGCTCTGCAGTGCCTTGGCCCTGGTCTCGGCGGCATCAGACTCCAATTTTTTCGTCTGCAGCACCCGCTCGGCTTCCTTGGCGTCAGCAGGGCGCGCAGGGCTCGGCGGCGGTGGGCACCACGAAGGCGAGAGCGGCAAGTATGGCCAGCGCGGGCGCGCCCCGGCGCAGCGGGGCCAAATGCCAGAGGCCGGCGGGTTCCAGAAGGAGCTGCCTTGTGTCTGACGGTCTTGCCTGCCAAGTGATCCTAGGCCTCTTAGGTCGCCGCGCCCGATTGCGATCCCGGCTGCTATTCTGAGCAAACGGGCCAACCGCGCAATTCAACGCTTTAGAATTACGGCTCTTTTATCGCGCGACGCAAATTTCATTTAGGTAATGCGGGCGGATTTTTTGCTTGCACCCCGCCTCGGGCCTGGTCTCCGGCCAGCAAGGGCATTGCAGGCCCAGACGGCGAAGGCCTATCAACCTTTCCTGAAAAACGAGGATTTTATTTGCAGAACGCAAAGTCTCCTCTATTACGCTTCGACCCTGGCCGTGGCAGCGGTCGCTGTGGTGCTTGTCCTCGGGCTTTA
>CAVSZX010000006.1:0-74806 GCA_963732525.1 uncultured Alphaproteobacteria bacterium | reverse complement strand
TCGTGTGCTGGAAGCCGAGGATCGTGTCGCGGCCCGACGGATCGACCGTGCTGTCGTCAATGGACGCATAGACGAACCTGTCGGCGTCGGCGCCGCCGTTCAGGATGTCACGGCCGAGGTCGCCGAAGAGCCTATCCACGCCCGGGTTGCCCGTCAGCGTGTCGTCGCCCGCGCCGCCGGAGAGCGTATCGTTGCCATTGCCGCCCAGGACTTGGTGCTCTGCCGTCGCCGCCAAAATAAGTGTCGTCGCCGTTATTGAGATAGGTCTGGCCGCGGATGGTGCCGGTGTTGCGAACCTCGTCGTTGCCGGCGCTGCCGACGACATTGCCCGCGACGGTGCCATCGTTCAGGAGGATGCCGCCAGCGTTGCCGCTGGTGCTGCCACTGAACTCGACGCTGCTGTTGATCCTGCCCGAATTTATGACATCGCCGGCGTTAGCGCCGTCCACCTTGATGGACACGGGATCCTCGGATCCAGCCCCGAATTGTCAAGGGAACCTGTAGAGGCCCAAGTTCACATTGCCGGTAATGGTGCCGGCGTTGGCCACGTTCTCAAATCCCGATCCGCCGGTCACGCTTCCGCGAATTATGCCGTCGAAGTTGTTATTGAGACCGTCGTGACCGGCGCCCGGAAATTTGATGTCGCCTCTGACGGTACCCTCATTGGCGAAACCCGTGTCCCCGTGACTGCCTGTTATAGTTGGCAGTGAAGCCACCCATGGTGCCCGTATTGGAAATGGAGTTGGTGCCACCCAGGGCGGTAACGGCGGCCAGGATTTGACCCGAATTGGCCAATTGGAGTTCCACCTGCCGCCCGTGATGGCGCCACTGATCATCCCGGAATTTTCAAGAGTGGGAAAAGGACGCAGTCGGAAACCTATGGCCCCAAGGATGTGACCGTGGTTGGCGATGTTGCCGTTACCGCTCAGCTTCACGGCTGTCGCGCCGCTAATCGTACCCGTAGAGAGGACAGTGAGATAGCAGCCAGGTCCGCCGGTGAACGCGAACCCCGCGCCGGTGCTCTCGACCAGTCCGCCAATCGTCGCCTTCGAATTCAGGCCTGTCAGTTGCACAGCATTCGAGGATGTCGAGAAAAATCCGTCGGATGTGACGAGAAGGGTTGCGTCGTCTGCGGCGTCGGTGAGCGACGTTCCAAGCGAGCTGTTCGCGCCATTGCGCACTGTATTGGCCACGCCACGTACTCCAACGCCAAAAAAGCCACCTGTACGGGAGGAGTAATAGGACATAGGCGTTAAGAGTTCGGTAACGGGACGTGGCCTCGAAGGGCGCGCTAATGCCGGTTAGGCGCCCGGCGAGAGGACTTTTCGCAGGTCGGTGCTGAGCCCTCTCTCGCGCCGAAGGCGCGCAAGTGAGATGGCGAAGCCCGACATGCTTCGGCGAGTGCCGCGTCGGGCTTCGCAAGGGGGCCCAGCCCAACCTTGTTATAGCGATCTCTGCTATCTTCGCCGCGTTCCGCGAGGAACGCTCTGCCGCAGACGGCCATCCGCGGCAGAGCGGCTGGCGATCTGATCGTGCCCGACCTGAGCCGCCTCATACCCGTTTGAGGTGGGCTGCCCTGTAGCGGGATCGCGCCAGCTCTTCATCAGACCCGGATGGTTGCACGAACTTTCAGGTTCGCTAACAAGGCAGGGACGACGAAGATGCCCAATATTAGCACGACGGCCGGAATAGATACATCGAAGCCCAAACTCGACATCGCCGTCAACGGCAGCGACCTTTGCTGGCAGGTCGAGAACTCCCAAGACGGCTGGTGCAAGCTCGCCGGACTGCTCGCCGAAGCCCATGTCACGCGCGTCGGCATCGAAGCCACCGGCGGATACGAACAGGGCGTCACCCGCCACCTCAGACGGCGGGGGTTCGACGTCCTCGTGCTGCAGCCGGTCCAGGTCAAGGCCTACGCGTGCGCACGCCTGCGCAGAGCCAAGAACGACCGGCTCGATGCGGCCCTCATCGCACGGTGTGCACACGACATCGCCGAACCGCGTCCGAAACCCGACGAACGCCTGCAAGACCTCGCCCACCAGCTCACCTTCGTCGAGCAGATCGAGGATGATATCGTCCGCTTCAAGACCCGTCTCGAACATATCCACGACAAGCGCCTCGTCCGCATCGTCGCCGCCGATATCGCCAGGCTGAAGCTTCGCCGCGCCGCCGAGCTCAAACGCATCACAACCGCGATCAACGGCCATGCCGATCTCGCCCGCCGCCTCGATCTTGTTCTGAGCGTCCCCGGCATCGGCGAGCGCACCGCTCTCGCACTCATCGTGCGCATGCCCGAACTCGGCCGCGTGAGCCGCGAAGAAGCCGCCAGCCTCGCCGGCCTCGCACCCTTCGACGACGACAGCGGAACCCGCCGCGGCTTGCGCAGGATCGCCGGAGGGCGCGCCCGCGTTCGCCGATCGCTCTTCGCCGCCGCCTTGCCCGCGGCCTTCAGATGGAACACGGCTCTTGTCGCTCTCTACAAGCGTCTCACTGCCAAAGGCAAAGCCCACAAGACCGCCCTCGTCGCCTGCGCCAGAAAGCTGCTCATCTATGCAAACACCGTCATCCAAAGAGACAAACGCTGGGTCGAGAACATCACTTCCGCTTAATGGTTGCTACAATTCGCGCTCTTTGCGCCGTCTCATTCCCACTTGCTTTCCCGGCTCGCGACGCAAGTGCCTGCGCAGCGAACGCGATTGCCGCTGAGCGCTATCGCGAGTCATCGCTTCGTCGCAACTTGAGCCCATCCCGAAACGGTACTTCGCTCCTCGATGCCATGACTTGGCCGCACACCAGGCGGCATGATGCAAGGGCACTTGCGCATCGATGAGGCAACGCCTCGGCGGGTCGGTACGCATCGAGGGAGAATCTTCGCAATGCTACCTCATCTCACCCGTCGCGCCTGCGCAGGCGTTGCCGTTCTGCTCGCACTGCAGCTTATGGCAGCTCTTCCTGCGCACGCGGCTCGCTTCGAATTCGATCCTCTCGCACGGAGGTCCGCTTTGTCTACACCTGGCGTTCGTCACCCAGCGCGGGCGCTTCACCAGCGTCACCGGCACGCTGGACTATGATGATGCGAGGCCGGAGAAATACAGGTCATTGCCACGATCGCCACGGCAAGCCTCACGACCGGCGTACCCATTTTCGACAACGAGTTGAAGGGCGCCTCGTTCTTCAACGCCAAGGACTCGCCAGTGATCGCCTTCAAAAGCCGCTTGGTCAAGCCGTCCGGCGAAGGCGCCGCCGAAGTCTCAGGCGACATGACCATCAACGGCATCACCAAGGCCCGTTAGCCTCAAGGTCAACGTGCGGGGCCAGACGTACCCGGCGCTGAAGGCAAATGCGGCCGCCCGGGATTCGTCGCAACGACGCGCATCCAGCGCAGCGCCTTTAAGATGACCGACTACCAGCTCGTGGTCGCCGACGACTTGATATCGAGATCCATGCGATTTTGCGCCGAAGAGCTAGGACCCAACCTGCAACGCATTCGAAGTTGGGCGGCAAGAGCCCCCGCCATTCTCGCGTTTTCCTCGTACACCTGAGGCAAACGGCTGGGCCGTAGCGCCTCGTCTCTCTCCCGCTGCATTCCCGGGCCGCTGCGCCAGCGCTTGCGCGGCGAGGCGAAGCGATTGAACTTCACGGCGCGATCCCGGTTCTGCGTAATGCTCTCGGATGGCGCCTTGCGACTCTCGTTCCGAGAGCCGGCCGCCAGCGCATTCGTGAGCACTCAGGCCGGCGACCCTTGGAAGGTTTGGGCGCGCTTGCGTCCGACCCGCCTCCCATCCCCGCGCCGCCATCGCCGGACTTGTAACGACGCCACATTTCTCGCAGTGTCGGCCCGAACTCGGAATCTGAGACACGCCGGAGGCGCAGCCCGTGGAAATATCGACCGACGTTCTGTCTGCGGTCGCAGGGGCGGCAACGGGCTCGATCGTGACCGCAATCGCGAGCTTCATCCTGCACCGGCAAAGCCTCGCACACGAGCGCCGGCTCGCCCGGCAAAAAGTCGACTGGGATTTTCTCGCAACGACACTGCCGGTGCTCTCAAGGCTTTTCTCGAGCACGACGCCGGACCTGATGACATCGGAAAATGACGTCTTCATGCTGACCCACGATGTCTACGCCTCGCTGCGCGAGGGCACCTTCCGCGGCATATTTTCAGGCAGCTCGAATACGGAGCCGATTTCGGGCAACGTCCATACCTACACCGAAGCGCTGAAGAAGTATGTGCGCCGCGAGATGTCGCGCGACGAACTGGAGCTTCACCGCAAGCGGGCCACGGACGAGGTCAGCGTGCATTGGAAGAAGCTTCTGCCGCAAGCCGCCAACTGAGCAATTTCACGAGCCCGACAGAAGCGCCGGCTCGTCGCAATCTGAGCCCATCCCGAAACGGGTCTTGGCGCCGCATTGCCATGACTTGGCCGCACACCGGGCGGCATGATGCAAGGGCACGTGCGCATCGATGAGGCCACGCCTCGGCGGGTCGATACGCATCGAGGGAAAGTATTCGCCATGCTGTCTCATCTCACCCGTCGCGCCTGCGCAGGCGTTGCCGTTCTGCTCGCGTTGCAGCTTATCGCCCCGCTTGCCGCGCACGCAGCAGGCTTCGAATTCGATCCTTCTCGCACGGTGGTCCGCTTCGCCTACACGATGGCGTTCGTCACCCATCGCGGGCACTTCACGCGCGTCAGCGGTACGCTGAGCTACGATGACGCGCGGCCTGAGAAAATACAGGTCAGCGCCGCCATTGCCGCAGCCAGCCTGACTACCGGCATGCCCGTCATCGACAAGGAGTTGAAGAGCGCCGCATTTTTCAACGTCAATGTCTCGCCCGTCATCGCCTTCAAGAGCCGCGCAGTCAATTCACTGGACGACGGCGTCGCCGAAGTTGCCGGCGACATTACCCTCAACGGCATCACCCGGCCCGTGAGCCTCAAGGTCCGTCTGAAGCCACACGGCGATTTTGTCCTCAAGGCAAATGCAGGAGCGCGGAAATTCATCGCCACGACGCGCATTCAGCGCAGTGACTTCAACATGACGGACTGGCAGTTGGTGGTCGCCGACGATATCGATATCGAGATCGATGCCGTCCTGCGCCCGAAGATCTAGCGACGATCTGTCTTCTGCCCTAAGGCGCTAAGGCCCGGATCGGCTGCGTAGGATGACAAAGCGCCCGATTGAAAACTCTTGGCTCCCGCCGCAGACTCCGCACCATGTCCCCCGCCCCCTACAGCTACCGCGCCGACCCCGCCGTGCCGAAGTTCGACGACACCGCTCCGCTCATCATTTTCGATGGGCTGTGCGTGCTGTGCTCGACGGGCGTGCAATCGATGATCAAGCGAGACCCAAACGGAACCACGCGCTTTGCCGCGATCCAGGAGCCGGTACCTGGCGCGCTCTATGCGCACTACGGTCTCGACGCCGATCGCTTCGACACGTTCATGGTGCTCGCGGACGGCGTTTCCCACCTCAAGTGGCAAGGTGTGCTCGCGGCGATGCGCACATTGCCCCTGCCGTGGTGCTGGCTCGGCACTCTGGGTCGTCTGGTGCCGAACGGTATCGGCGATTGGATCTACGATTGGGTCCAGCGCAATCGCATCGGCTGGTTCGGCGCGCGCCAGGCCTGTTATGTGCCGGCCGAAGCCGACGCCCGGCGCTTCCTTTCAGCCGCGCCCAAAAGGCCCGCTGCCTCGTAAGCGCGAGCGCCCCTCTCACTTCCCGGCGTAGCTCTCGCCCAATTCCTTCGTCCGCTCCTTCGTCTTCGTCGTCATGCAGCCGATGATCTCGGCGGAGGCGCCGGAGCCGCCGCTCCAGAACATGGCGACGTGGTCCTTGCACTCGGCGTCGCGAAAGGCCACCCAGGCCCGCTGGCTCCTCCTCAGCGCCTCCTCCCAGCTCTTGGCGTCGTAAGGCGGATCGGAGGCGAGCCCGGGAACCGCTTTTAAAGCCTTGGCGTACGCTGCGTTGAGCGCCGTGTCCGCCGCCTGGAATTCGCGGTCGGCGCAGGCGTTGATCTCAAAGGTCGCCATGGGGCTGGTGCAGTCGATCGATGTTTCCTCGTCGGTCTCCGCCCGCAGCGGTGCGGCGAAGAGAAGGGCTGCGGCCGTGGCGGCGATGAGGTGAGCGCGCATGTGTTCCTCGCAGAGCAATGGGCAGGGCTTCAGGGCCGGCGTGCAGCCTATCGGTCACCCGCGCACCTCCCAAACAAAAACGCCGGCTCGAATGTCGAGCCGGCGCCAAAGCTGCCATTCGGGGCAGTCTACAAAGAATAGCACGAACCAGCGTCACGCTCCAGAGGCCAAAAGCGTTAACATCAGGGCCTTGCAGAATTCCGCCGCCTCAATGCCGCGGCGCCGCCGTCCCGAAGGTGTCGTCGAGGTCGTCCTGGATGTTCTGCGCCGCCTGCCGCCAGTCGGCGCCGTTGCGCGGAGCCTCGGTATTCAAACTCTCGGCTGGTTCGATCGTCGTCCGCTTGGAAACGAGTGAAGACTGATCGAGGGCCGCGCGGATGGAGGAGGCCGGACGCGGCGGCAGCTGGCACATGCGCGCCGCCAGCAGATGCAGTTCGCCGAGGATGGTCTCGCGCCGGAGTTCGTGATGCAGAGAGAGATTGCGCAATTCGCGCATTGTCTGGTCGTCGACCTGGCGGACGGCGTCGGCGAGGGCACGGATCAGATTCAATTCCGATTTCGAATTGCCTTCGAGGCGCTTCAACAGGTCTTCGACGTTCTCGGATAGCACGGTCATCAAGGTCTCCCTGCGCGTGAAAATGGGCACCGCAATGAGCCTAATCGCGCTGATTTGGATGGCCGAAAAAAGATAATCCGAGATCGAAGACTAATGCTCGTTCTGCGAACAGCACGATCGATTGCGGTCTGGGAATTATACTCGGCATTGATATGATCACAGTCGCCGGCTGAGGGCTGCGCTCAGACGCCAACAAACGGAAGGGCACGCCACATGCAAACGTTCCTCGAAGCCATTGCGGCCGTACCGCCCGGGACAATTGCAAAATACGCGGCGATCGGCGCCGCGGCCGGCGGCATCGTCACGCCGCTGATCATTTTTCTCGCCATCAAGACGAACTACAGGCGGTTGCGCGATGCCTACGCCCACATTCCGCAATCGAGGGGATTGTACCGCTTGTTCGCGATCGCGGGTGCCGCCGTGTTTGCAATCATTGTTGGCAGTCAGCCGGTGCTCGATGCCATGGGCGAGAACGAAATTTATCTGCGCGGCGCCCTGATCCCGGTCATCGCGATTGGCGTCGGCATTCCTTTCGTGCGCAGGCTCAAAGTGTTGCGCGACGCCGGCTGAACGCCAACCGCGCCCGGCGCGGACGCAGCGATTGCATTGGTCTTGCGAGCTTGAGCGCGCTAACATGATCGCTGGACGACAACACCTCAACGCCAAAACACTCAAGAGTGCGGCACGACGCTTGAGAACATTTTCAGCTCGCCGAATGCCGCCGGAAAGGCCTGGAACATATGCCCGATATCGAAGTCGCACCCGCGCCACTGACGATGTCTGAATCGAAGTCGCGCTTCGAACAGTGGTTCGCACAGAAACTCGGCGACGAACTCGTTGCCGGCGATCTCGAAGAGAAGAACGCGCTTCTCTGCGACAGCGCCTTCGTTTTCCTTCGGGGCTCCTACTGGCGTTGGGCGGAGAGCATTCTCGACATCTGTCCCGAGATCGCGGATGCGCCCGAAGTGCTGGCCGTCGGCGACATTCATCTCGAGAATTTCGGCACCTGGCGCGACGTGGACGGGCGTCTCGTCTGGGGCGTCAACGATTTCGACGAGGCGGCGGAAATGCCTTATACCGTCGACCTCGTCCGCCTGGCGACCAGCATGGCGCTGGCCGAGGACACGCGCAAGGGTCGCATGGAGACCGCGTGCGCCGCCTTGCTCAAAGGCTATCAGGCAGGACTGGCGGCGCCCGGCCCGATCCTTCTTGAGCGGGATTGGGAGTGGCTGCGCGAAGCGGTCGTGGTGCCGGAAGACAGGCGCTACAAGTTCTGGAAGCGCCTCGATGCGCGCGAAGAGGAAGAGGCGCCGGCCGAAGTGCGCTCCGCGCTCGCGGCGGCCATGCCCCGCGGCGTCGAGACGTTTGTTACCGCGCGGCGTGTTGCCGGAACGGGAAGCCTCGGGCGTCCGCGCTGGATCGGCGTTGCGGACTGGCGAGGCGGCCAGATCGTGCGCGAGGCGAAGCGGCTGTTGCCCTCGGGCTGGCAGCTCGCCAAGGGACATGGCGACGCAGCAATCCTGGCGCGCGACATCGCGCTCGGGAAGTATCGTGCGCCGGACCCCTGGTACGACGTGACGGGAACGATTGTCGTCAGGCGTCTCTCTCCCAACAACCGCAAGGTCGAGGTCGAAAAGCGCCCCGGCTTCCTGTTGACCTCCGAGATGCATGCCGCCATGGGGCAAGAGCTTGCCAACATCCACCTCGGCACCGGCGTCGCAGCCGATGTCATTCTCGCCGACCTCGAAAAGCGCCGGCGCAAATGGCTGCTCGCGGCGGCGGAGCAGGCGGCGAAGGCGGTGACGTCCGACTACAAGCAGTGGAAGAAGCTCGCGGTCAACGTGCGGCAAGCTGCTTAAGGCCTTGGCCGCCGTCCGCTGCGAACCACATGGGGCAGCGTTGCTGGTCGTGTCCAGAAATGGCAACGCACGGCCCCGCGTGAGGCCGTGCGCCAGAATTTGCGAATTGAAAACCGTTTGGAGCGCGCGGCGCAAAAAAGACCGCGATCACGAAACGAGCCTGCCGGACCTCAGTGGTACCACATATGGCCATGATGCCAGTAGCGCCGGCTCGCCCAGCAGCGCTTGCTCCTCGGACGGCTATCGCGCCACCATTTGCCGCGCACCAGATGGCAGGCGTGGTGACCGGTGTGGACCTGCACCACTCCGCTTTGGCCGGGTGCAGCCGCTGCCTTCAAATAACCGGCAGGTAGCGAACCGGCCGCCGCACTCGCAGCACTGGCCATCAATAGCCCCGCCGCCAACACCAATGATTTGCGCATCACTCTCAAACTCCCATCAACATCCGTCCGTTGCGCGATTGTCTTCACGCAGATGCAAGACTAGCCGGTTTCGCCCGACTGTCTATTGGTGAAATCAAAAGAACGATGCAGCGAGTTGCAATTGGAATTGTCATTGCACCGCCGCAAAAAGCTCAGCCTGGCCAAGCCAAAAGAAAAACCGGGCCGAACGATGTGTCCGGCCCGGCTCGATCTTCAAAAATTGCGCCAGATCAATGACGATCGTGGTCGCGATCGCGGCGGCGGTCGTGGTGCTCGCGATGATCGTCGTCGTGGTCACGGCGCCAGCGCGGATCGCACGGCTTGCGAACGCCCCAGAACGGCGAACGATGCCAGCCATAACGGCCTTCGACGCAGGCGCGATGAATGCCGTGCACCTTGACGATGCCGGCACCGTCGTTGCTAACGGCCGCGCCGATGCCAGTGCCCGGCGCTGCGGAAGCGCCAGACGCCATCATGGCCATCAGGGACAGTGCGCCGGCGGCGACTGCAAAATTCTTCATGAGATCGTCTCCTCGGTTCGAGAGGCCCGGTTGAGGTGAAGCGAGGGCCGTCCCGTCGGTCTTGTAGATCGTAAGGCTTCGGGGCGCCAATGGGGCGCCTTGCTGAATGTTCGTTCAGGCTGGGAAAAATTGCTGCACAGATCGCTCCATGCGGCGAACAACCGCAAAAGCCGCGGACAAATTGTCAGCCACGATATGATGCCGCGGGGCTCAGATATCGGCGTTCTTCACCGACGTGCCGGGATGCGTGCCGCGCCAGGCGCGGAAGTCGACCACTTCGCCGTTCTTGCTGCAGTCGGGCGAGACGAGTTCCATGAACAGCGGCAGCAGTTCTTCCGGAGCCGGCAGCGACGCCGGGTCTTCGCCGGGGAACGCCTTGGCCCGCATGCTCGTCCGCGTCGCGCCGGGGTTGATGAGATTGGCCTTGACGTGCGTCGTTGCGATCTCGTGCGACCAGGTCTTGACCATCGCCTCGAGCCCGGCCTTGGCGGCGGCGTAAGGTCCCCAATAGGCGTACTTGCCGCTCGCGGCCCCGGAGGTGAGAAACACGGCGCGGCCGGCGTCCGAGCGCTGCAGCAGCGGATCGAGGGTGCGGATCAGTCGCCAGTTGGCATTGAGATTGATGTCGATGGTCGAATTCCAGCCGTCCTCGGTCACGTGCGCGAGCGGCGAGAGCGGCCCGAGAATGCCGGCATTGGCAACCAGGATGTCGAGCTTCTGCCAGCGCTGATAGAGTGTCGGGCCGAGCTGGTCGATCTTGTCGTTCTTCTTCAGATCGAGCTGCAGCAGCGTTGCCGAGCCGCCCGAGTTCTGGATCTCGTCGTCGAGGCTTTCGAGCGCCGGGAGTGAGCGCGCGGCGATGATGACGTGGGCGCCGGCGTGAGCGAGGCCGAGAGCAACGGCGCGGCCGATCCCGCGCGAGGCTCCGGTGACGAGGGCAAGGCGGCCGTTGAGTGAGGGAGAAGACATGGCGTGATGATATCCTACTATCCCCTCTCCCCGTCCTACACGGGGAGAGGGTTAGGGTGAGGGGCGGCCACGAGCGCCAGTGCCAGCCGCTGCCCCTCACCCCAGCCCTCTCCCCATGGCACCCCAGAAGGCGCCATGGGGAGAGGGAGACCAGATCTACCCCACCTCGGCCAGCAGCGAGAGCTGTCGGGGAAGCGACTCGCCGGCCTGATCGGTCAATTCGGTCGGATAATCGCCGGTGAAACAATGGTCGGTGAATTGCGGGCTTCGCTCGTCGCGGCCGCCGACGCCGACGGCGCGGTAGATGCCGTCGACCGAAAGGAATGCCAGGCTGTCGGCGCCCATGAACTGCCGCATGCCCTCGAGGTCGAGATTGGCCGCCAGCAAATCCTGCTTGCGCGGCGTGTCGATGCCGTAAAAGTCCGGGTGCGTGATCGGCGGGGAAGAAATGCGCATGTGCACCTCGCGGGCGCCCGCCTCGTACATCATCTGCACGATCTTTTTCGAGGTGGTGCCGCGCACGACGCTGTCGTCGACGAGGACGATCGAGTTTCCGCGAATGACGCTGGAGTTCGCGGAGTGCTTGAGTTTGACGCCGAGCTGGCGGATGCGCTGCTCCGGTTCGATGAAGGTGCGCCCGACATAGTGATTGCGGATGATGCCGAGTTCGAAGGGAATGCCGCTTTCCTGGCTGAAGCCGATGGCCGCGGGCACGCCCGAATCCGGAATGGGCACGATGACGTCGGCCTTGGTCGGGGTTTCGCGCGCCAGCTGCACGCCCATCTGCTTCCTGATGTCATAGACTGTGCGGCCGCTGACGACGCTGTCGGGGCGCGCGAAGTAGATGTATTCGAAGATGCACGGCCGCGCCGGGCGCTTCGGAAACGGCCGGTGATTTTCGATCCCCTGATCGGTGATGACGACGACCTCGCCATTCTCGACCTCGCGCACGAACTCAGCGCCCACCATGTCGAGGGCGCAGGTTTCCGAGGCGACGACATACGAGACGCCGAGGCGGCCGATGACGAGCGGACGGATGCCGACCGGATCACGCGCCGCGATCATCATGTCGTTGGTGAGGCAGACGAGGGCGTAGGAGCCCTCGATCTGGCGGATGGCATCGACGAGGCGCTCGACCACGCCGCGCTTTTTCGAGCGTGACAGGAGATGCAGGATGACCTCGGTGTCCGAGGTCGACTGGCAGATCGCTCCCGACGAAATCAGTTCCTTGCGTACCGTCAGCGCGTTGGTCAGGTTGCCGTTGTGGGCGACGGCGAAGCCGCCGGTGTCGATGTCGGCGAACAGCGGCTGCACGTTGCGGATCAGCGCGTCGCCGGTCGTCGAATAGCGGTTGTGGCCGACGGCCATGCGGCCCTTCAAGCGGTTGAGAACGGCGGCCTTGGAAAAGTTGTCGCCGACGAGGCCCATGCGGCGCTCGGAATGAAACTGCCGGCCGTCATAGGTGACGATGCCGGAGGCTTCCTGGCCGCGATGCTGGAGGGCGTGCAGTCCAAGCGCCGTTATGGCCGCGGCGTCGGGATGGTTGAAGATACCGAAGACGCCGCATTCCTCGCGCAGCCGGTCGTCGCCGTAGCGGGTAAAGGTGAGCCCGTCGATCTCGATCGTCGCGGATGCGCCAGGGCACGTTCCGGACGTCTCTGTCTCGGTCGTCATGAGTCGGCCTCCCGCGCTGTGCTGACGCCTTCTACGACCGAAGCGGCCGCTCGGGCAAGGCGCCGGATTGGCGCGGTGCACAGGGCAGTCGCGTCAGGCCCGGCTGTCGTGCCGCATATAGTACTGCTTCCCGTCCAAGACCAGCGCCATCAACGGTCTGGGATCGTTAAGAAAGCCCTGCTGGTCTCCAGCCGGCGGCGTGGCTTGCGGGTTGGTGAGCGAGGACGGCGCGTATTGCACCAGGATGGAGCGGATGGTGTTGCCGGCGCTCTTGATATAGGGGAGCGACTGGGCATCGCGGACCCAGGGGAAGTGCGCCTTTTCGTCCGGCTGGAACGATTCGTAGAACATGTAGGGAATGACCAGCAGGATGAAGCCGCGGGCGACGCCAAAGGCGAAACCGAGCACCCGGTCGATCATGCCGACGCGGCTATCGAGGATAGCGTCCGAGATGCGCGCCGTAATCAGGTGCACGACGATCAGGACGATGAGGGCGACGACGATCGCCACGACCGCCATGGCGATCTGCGGCGGCAGACCTGTCTGCGCGGCGACGTCGGCGGAGAGTTCCTTCTTGGTGAGGAAGATCCAGGCGCCGACACCGGCGGCGGCAATCCACGACACGATCGACAGCAGCTCGCGGGCAAAGCCGCGATACATGGCAAGCAGTCCGGAGATGAAACACACCGCGAGCAGCGCGGCGTCGAGGTAGGTGAGCGGGCCGATCATGGCCGTTGATCCCTCTGTTGAACCGTTCGCCCCCGAAAGGCCCGCGCCCAGCCGTGGCGCAAATGGTAGGAAAAGCTAGTGCCGTGATCGCGAAGTTCGCTTCATTCATCCGAGCGCTCGACTGCGAACTTCTCGATCATCACACTAGCCTGAACTCGCATGCTCACTCGCACGTCAGGGCCCGCTCCGCAAGGGACTTCACGTGTGCGATGCGGCAGAGCTTGAGCTTGGCGCCGGAGGTCTCGGCGTCACCCGATTCCGGCACGACGGCCTGCGTGAAACCGAGCTTCGAGGCCTCCTTCAACCGCGACGGCATCATCGCCGCGGCACGAACCGCGCCTGACAATGAAACCTCGCCGAAGTAGACGGCGTCACGCGGCAGCGCAACACCGGATATTGACGAGAGCAGGGCGGCGGCCGCAGCCAAATCCGCCGCCGGTTCGGTGATTTTGAGGCCGCCCGCCACATTCAGATAAACGTCGTGGCCCGAGAACGACATGCCGGCCCGGGTCTCGAGCACGGCGAGAAGCATCGACAACCTGTTGGCGTCCCAGCCGACGACGGCGCGGCGCGGCGTGCCGAGGCCCGAAGGTGCAACAAGCGCCTGGATCTCGACCAAAAGCGGACGCGTTCCCTCGACGCCGGCAAAGACTGCCGCTCCTGGCGAGATCGCGTCGCGATCGCCGAGGAACAATTCTGACGGATTTGCAACTTCGCGCAGGCCCCCCGACACCATTTCAAAGACGCCGATCTCGTCGGAAGGTCCGAAGCGGTTCTTCACCGC
Organism: uncultured Alphaproteobacteria bacterium; assembly: GCA_963732525.1. Classification (GTDB taxonomy): domain Bacteria; phylum Pseudomonadota; class Alphaproteobacteria; order Rhizobiales; family Hyphomicrobiaceae; genus Hyphomicrobium_B. The sequence goes on along the minus strand of CAVSZX010000006.1, from coordinate 61,098 downwards.
CCGCAGGATGCGATAGGCATGGCCGCGGTCGCCCTCGAAATAGAGCACCGTATCGACCATGTGCTCGATGACCTTGGGGCCCGCGATCTGGCCGTCCTTGGTGACGTGGCCGACGAGAAGCACGGCGCTGCCTGCCATCTTGGCGTAACGGATCAGTGACTGCGCCGCGGCGCGCACTTGGCTGACAGTGCCGGGCGCGGCGTCGAGCGTGTCGGCCCAGAGCGTCTGGATGCTGTCGATGACGACGAGGTCCGGCGGCTTTCCCTCCGCGAGAGTTGCCAGAATATTCGAGAGGTTCGTTTCGGAGGCGAGGCCGACGGGAGCATCCGCGAGCCCTAAGCGCTCAGCGCGGAGCCGTACCTGTGCGATCGCCTCTTCACCGGAAAAGTAGAGCGCGCGTCTCCCCGCGCGGGCGAGATTGGCGGTGAGCTGCAGCAGCAGCGTAGATTTGCCGATGCCGGGTTCGCCGCCGATGAGTATGGCCGAGCCCGGCACGATGCCGCCGCCTGTCACGCGGTTCAACTCGTCGATGCCGGTCGAGAAGCGGGGTGCTTCTTCCGTCGAACCCTTCAGGCTTTCAAGTTTGACGATGCGACCCTTGGCGCGGGCCGAAATGCCGGAGCCCGGCGGCGGTCCGGCGTCGGTCTCCTCGACGAGCGTGTTCCACTCGCCGCAGGCGGCGCACTTTCCTGCCCACCGCTGCGCTGTCGCTCCGCAGGCCTGGCAGACGTAGGCGTTTCGTTGTGGCTTGGCCATGAATTCCCTCTCCCCATTCCTGTGGGAGGAGGGAGGGGAGAAGGGTGGGGCCCTCTCTTCCCGTGAAGAAGGGGAGAGGGACAGTTGCGGTCCTCCAATACCCGCTAACATTGTCCGCGCCCTTCGAAAATTGTCATCCCGGTCGAGCCCTTCGAGAGCCGGGACTACAGGATCTTAGGGCGGCAGCGACGCGTTCAGCAGTCGCAGTTCCGCCGATCCCGAAGCTATGCCTACACCTCTCGCCCATTGCGGCGGGATACAGTTCGCGCAAATGCGCGCCGAACCTCTCCCGCGCTCTGCCGTCCTCCACATACACCCGCTCGAATCTGCGCCCCAAGCGTGTCAGGATTTCGTATCCGATCGTGCCCGCCGCAAAGCCTGCGTCCTCGATTGAGAGGCCGGGGCCGAGAAGCGTCGCTTCATCGCCCGCGCCGACGGCCTCTGCGGCAATATCGGTCACATCCACAGTAATCAAATCCATCGAGACGCGGCCGACGATCGGAACCTTGCGCCCCGCGATCAGCACGTGTCCGTTGGCGCCTTCGCTCGAAGAACTGGCCGAGCGCGGCACGCCGTCGGCATATCCCGCTGCAATGGTCGCTATGCGGCTCGAGCGCGTCGCTCGCCACGATGCCGCGTAGCCGACCGTCTCGCCGGGTGGCACGTCGTTGACGGCGAGAATGCGCGCCGTCACCTGCACAACGGGGCTGACGGGCGCCGGATCGTGCGCGCTCGCCTGTCCGCCATGGAGCGCATAGCCGGGGCGCACGAGATCGAAATGATAGGCCTTGCCGAGCATCAGTCCGTCGGAAGCCGCAAGCGAACGCGGCACGCCGGGAAAAAGCGCGGACAGCGTTTCAAAGGCGAGAAGCTGGTCACGGTTCTTGCGATCGGATGGATTGTCGGCGGAGGCGAGGTGGCTCATCAGCAGTTTCAGATCGATGCGCGACATCACCGCCGTGTCGCTCGCCAGCCGCCGCGCATCCCGCGACGTCAGCCCGAGGCGATTGAGGCCGCTGTCGATATGCAAGGCTGCGGGGAGTTTCGTGCCGCGCTTTTCGCTCTGGATCGCCCAGGCGGTGACGTCGGCGAGCGTCGATAGTGCCGGCAGCACGCCAAGACGTGCGAACGTTTCCGCCGAACCCGGCAGCAGTCCGTCGAGCGCAAACAGCCTTGCGTTCGGCGCGAGGCGGCGCGCCTCTTCTGCCTCGTCGGGTGTCGCGATGAAAAAAGTCTTGCAGCCGGCGTCAACGAGGGCGCGGATGACGCGGCCGGCGCCGAGGCCGTAGGCATCCGCCTTGACGACGGCACCGCATTCGGCGGGCGCGATAATGCCAGCCAGGTTTCGCCAGTTGGCGGCGACGGCCGAAAGGTTGATCACGACATGCCCCGTCGCGCCGGCTTTCGGCTGGGCGCGCGCCACCGGCTCAGGTCTCAGTCGTTTCGAAGCGTCGGACATCGGTAAGAATTCCCTCTCCCCATTCCCCTTCGCTTGGAATGGGGAGAGGGTCAGGGTGAGGGGCGGCCGCGGGCACGAATGCCAGAAGCTGCCCCTCACCCCAACCCTCTCCCCGTCAAGAACGGGGAGAGGGAGTATGTGATCACCTTTCGGGCAGCATATAGTCCTTGGCCAAATTGCCAAAGCGCGTGAATTGGCCTTCGAACGATAGTTCGACAGTGCCAACAGGACCGTGTCGCTGCTTGCCGATGATGACTTCGGCCTTGCCGGAGACCTGGCTCATCTTGGTCATCCACTCGGAAAATTCAGGCGTGCCTTCGGTCGGCTTCGTGCGCTCGACGTAGTACTCCTCGCGGAAGACGAACATGACGACGTCGGCGTCCTGCTCGATCGAGCCCGATTCACGCAAGTCCGAAAGTTGCGGGCGCTTGTCTTCGCGGTTCTCGACCTGTCGCGAGAGCTGGGAGAGGGCGATGATCGGAACCACAAGTTCCTTCGCCAGCGCTTTCAAACCCGTGGTGATCTCGGTGATCTCCTGGACGCGGTTGGACTCGCCCCGCTTCGAGCCCGCGAGCAGCTGCAAGTAATCGACGACGAGCAGATCGAGACCGTGCTGGCGTTTCAACTTGCGGGCGCGGGCCGAGAGCTGGGCAATGGTGATGCCGCCGGTCTGGTCGATGAACAAGGGAATGCGCGACATCTCCGCCGCCTTCTCGGCGAGACGGCGGAACTCGTTGTCATCGATCATGCCGCGGCGGATTTTTTCCGACGAAATCTCCGCCTGCTCTGCGAGTATTCGAGTTGCCAGCTGCTCCGATGACATTTCGAGCGAGAAGAAGCCGACGATGCCGCCGTCGACGACGGTCTCGGTGCCATCGGCCGCGGCCTCGCTTCGGTAGGCTTTGGCGACGTTGTAGGCGATGTTCGTTGCGAGCGCCGTCTTACCCATCGACGGCCGGCCCGCAAGGATGATCAAGTCCGAGCGCTGCAGACCGCCGAGCTTGTGGTCGAGATCGGAGAGCCCGGTGGAGGCTCCCGAAAGATGGCCGGCGCGCTGGAAGGCGCTGTTCGCCATCGTGATCGCGGTCGTCAGCGCCGACTGGAAGCTCTCGAAGCCCTGGCCGTATTTGTTCTGCTCGGCGAGCGAGTAGAGGCGGCCTTCCGCTTCCTCGATCTGCGATTTCGGCGGCTGATCGACGGTCGCGTCGTAAGCGCCATTGACCATGTCCTCGCCGATGACGATCAAGGCGCGGCGCGTCGCCAGGTCGTAGACGGTGCGGCCGTACTCGGCGGCGTTGATGATGGTCGTGGCGTTGGCGGCGAGACGCCCCAAGTATTGCGGAATGGTGGTGTGCGAATCGATCGGTTCGACGTTCTCGAAGAACGACTTCACCGTGATCGGCGTCGCCACCTTGCCGGCGTGAATGAGGGTCGCGAGCGTCTCGTAGATGCGTGCGTGCAAGGGCTCGTAGAAGTGCCCGGGCAACAGAAAGCCCGAGACGCGGTCGAGGGCCTCGTTGTTGACCAGGATCGCGCCCAGAAGCGCCTGCTCGGCTTCAAGGTTGTGGGGAGCCTGACGGTAGGTCAGCGGTTCTGTGGCCGAGGCGGCTTCGCGAAGCTTCTCGGTGAGGAGGACAGCGGGGTTTGCCATGCCCCATGCCTAGCCGATTCCGCGGCCGCCGCCCGAACGAACGGCCCGGCGTCCCCCGTGTGTCCCCGGTTTGCACATGCTCGCGGGGTCCAAACACAAAAGTGCTTGCCCGGTGCCCGAATCACTCGACGCCGTCACTCGGCGGCTTCGAGCCCTTCGGTGCCGGCCCTCCGCTCGCGCTCGGCAAGGCGACGTTCAGCTTCCGCCATATAGTCGCGGGTCAAGGGGAGCGACTCGATCCGTTTCGCGAGCTGGACCTGGAATACCATCAGAAATTGATGCCGGAAGGCGGCTTCGCAACCTGCGAGATAGAATTCCCAGAGCCGCGCGAAATTTTCGCCCGCGATTGCGACAGCCTCCGCCCGTCGCGCCAGGAAGCGGCGGCGCCACTGACGCAAGGTCTCGGCATAGTGCAAGCGCAAGATTTCGATGTCGGTGACGAGGAGCCCGCTGCCCTCGATCGCCTGCGTGACTTCAGAAAGCGAGGCGAGGGAGCCGCCGGGGAAGATGTACTTGGCGACGAACGGGTTGGTGGGCGCGGGACCGTCGAGGCGGCCGATGGCGTGGACAAGCGCCACGCCGTCGTCCTTGAGCAGGCGGCTCACGGCGCGGAAAAAGGTGGCATAGTGCGCGAGCCCGACGTGCTCGAACATGCCGACCGAAACGATGCGGTCGTAGCGGCCGGCGTCGGCCCGGTAATCCTGGAGTTCGAATTCGACCCTGCCGCGCTGCCGGGCGGCGGGCTTGATGGCGCGGGCGCGAGCGAGCTGAGCCGAACTCAGCGTGATGCCCTTGACGCGAACATCGCCGGCATCGGCGAGGTAGCGCGCGAAGCCGCCCCAGCCGCAGCCGATGTCGAGAACGTCGAGCCCGCTCTTCAAGTCGAGCTTGGCGGCGATGTGGCGCTGCTTGGCGCGCTGGGCATCGTCGAGGTTCGCGATACCCGGGGCGAAATAGGCGCAGGAGTATTGCCGGTCAGAATCGAGGAACAGATCGTAGATGCGGGGATCAATGTCATAGTGATGTTGGACGTTCTGGCGGGCGCGGTGGGCTTCGTTATTTTCGTCGCGGCGGCGCTTCAGGTTGCGCAACTTGGCGAAGGCCTGCGCCCACTCCGGCAAGGGATGACGGGCGATATTACGCATGGCGAGTTCAATGAAGTCATAGACCGAACCCCGCCGCATCACGAGTCGGCCCTCGACATAGGCCTCGCCGGCGGCGAGTTCGGGATCGCGCGCGAGCCGCCACTCGGTGCGCCTGTCTTTCAGTGCGACGACGACCGGCGGACCCTCGCCGTTTCCGAACACCAACGATTGTCCGCGGCAATCGACGAACGTCAGGTTACCGTCTTGAATGATCCGGTCGAGCAAAAGTTTGAGCGGGGCGAACATGAGGCTTCTCCAATCCCCCGCAGAGACTGTAATCCGGCGGCCAATCCTCCCATCTACCAGCGCATGTAGTATTGCCGGTGCCCCCGTCCAAGGTATTGACCCGTCGCAAGATGCTGCAAAAATCAAACGGCGCCGGGATCCTTCTGGTTCCCGGCGCCGAGGTCTCGTCAAGTCACGGCCTGAAATCAGGCGTCGTCGCCGTCGCGGGCCGCGCCACCCTCGAACACGCCGTCGGGATTGAAGGTCTCGAGTTCGAGTTTCTCTTCCTTCACCATCGTCACGTCCTCGCCGCGGGCCTGCTTGTCGGCCTCATCCTGCGACCGGGCGATGTTCAGGCTGACGCCGCACACGACTTCGGGGTGCAGCTGGACGCGGCACTCGTGCACGCCGAGGTTCTTGATCGGCTTGTCGAGGATCACCTGGTTGCGGTCGACAGTGAAGCCGCCGGCCGTGATCGCGTCGGCGATGTCGCGCGTCGAGACCGAGCCATAGAGCTGGCCGGTATCGCCGGCCGAACGGATGACGACAAAGCTCTTCTTGTCGAGCTTGGCGGAGACGGCCTCGGCCTCCTTCTTCTGTTCGAGGTTGGTGGCTTCGAGCTGGGCGCGCTTCGATTCGAACACCTTCTTGTTGTCGTCGGTGGCGCGTAGCGCCTTCTTCTGCGGCAGAAGAAAGTTGCGGGCATAGCCGTCCTTGACGTTGACGATGTCGCCCATCTGGCCGAGACGGCCGATGCGCTGAAGCAGAATGACTTGCATGGTTGGATCTCCCTTGCGTGTGTTGGTGGCTGTTTCAATGGTTGTCTGAAGCTTCAACTGAATTTCAGGCGGGTCCCGGCGGGGGGTGTTCGCGCGGGTGGCGATAGTGAAAGACGGTTTCGGCGAGGCCGGCGATGGCCAATAGCAGCACGGCATAGGGCGTTGCGGTGACGAGGGCGGCGTAGATGGTGGCAAGGATGAAGCCGCGCCACGGCGAGCCCTTCGTCATGAAATGAGCGACCGCCAGTCCCTGCAGCGCGAATGCCAATTGGAACGCACCGGCGAAGCCGGTCGCGACCGGGCCCATGATGCCGCCGGCGAACGAGAGCGCGGTCGAGGCCAGCAGCATCAGCGCGCTTCCCGGCGGCAGTTCCAATTCGCTCAAGGCGGGCCAAGGCCGGACGAGGCGGCCCGAAGCCAGCGTCACGCGGCCGGCGAGCCAAAGGCTCAACAGCGACATCAGCATCAGCAGCATGCCGAGGAATCCCGGGAGCAGCGGCACCAGCCCGTCGGCCACACTGGCGATCTGCTCGTCGGAGAGCGGCGCGGCGGGGCCGCTCGGCACCTGCGATTTGATGAATTCGACGATCATGGGCTTCAACTTCGCGGCCAGTGTCGCGGCGTCGGCGCCGGCAGCGAGAAGCAGTGCTGCCGTCGCAGCGGCGGCGAGGATTGCGGCCACCGCAACGACGCGGCCCATCGGATACCAGACCCTGTCTTCGCCATGGGCGCGGTTCAGCATGGCAAGTCGTGTCAGGATGACGGCTGGCGCTGCGGCCTCGGCTGCGAACATGGTGGCGCCGAGCGGGCTCGAGACGGCGAGCAGCGCCAGCGTCGCCGTCGCGGCGGCGGCAATGGCCGGAACGAGGCCGAGCCCGAGGCCGGCGAGATACAGCGGAAACGGGGTCAACAGGAAAAACAGCACACGGCTCAGCGCCGGACCGGTGGTCGCGGACGCAAACACGACGGCCGAGATCAGGCCGGCGGCGATGCCTAGGAGAATGGATTGCGGTGTCATCTTCGCTTGCTGTCCCGCGGGAGTTGCGCGGTTAGAACGGGATCCGTCTCTCGTTGGCGAGAGGCGTCCCCGCCCAACTCATTTTGGTTGCGCCTTCCGACTCTGCTCCGCAGAGCCTGCCGGAAGGCGCGAAGATTGAATGCGCCTTCCGTTGCTCCGCAGAGCCTGCCGGTTGGCGCGGAGCACTTATTTGATCACGTACGGCAGCAGGCCGAGGAAACGGGCGCGCTTGATGGCCTGGGCCAGTTCGCGCTGCTTCTTCGCCGATACGGCCGTGATGCGGCTCGGCACGATCTTGCCGCGCTCGGAGACGTAACGGCCCAAAAGGCGCACGTCCTTGTAGTCGATCTTTGGCGCCTGATCGCCGGAGAACGGGCAGGTCTTGCGGCGGCGATGGAAGGGACGGCGGGCTGCGCCGGCACCAGGGGTTTGAATCTCGCTCATGGCTTAGCCCTCCGAGCCCGATGTTGAACCAGGATTGCTGTCGCGGGGCGGACGCGGCGCCCGCGGCGCGTCGCCTTCACGCGGCGGACGGGGACCACGGTCTCCGCCTTCACGCGGGGGACGATCACCGAAGCCGCCACCGCCTTCACGGGGCGGACGGTCGCCGAAGCCGCCACCGCCTTCACGCGGGGGTCGGGAACGGAATGTCGAACCGCCTTCGCGGCCGCCTTCGCCACGGGGGGGACGATCGCCGAACGAACGGCCGCCACCGCCGCCGAAGCCACCACGGCCGCCGCCGCCGAAGCCGCCGCGATCACCACGATCACCGCGTTCTTCGCGATCCTGCTTGCGCATCATTACGGAAGGCTCCGTCTCCAGGGCCTCGACGCGCACGGTCATGAAACGAATGACGTCGCTGTTGATGCCCATGCGCCGTTCCATTTCGGTGACGGCAGCGGGAGGGGCATCGATATTGAAGAAGGCGTAATGGGCCTTGCGGTTTTTCTTGATCTTGAAGGCGAGACCCTTGACGCCCCAGTATTCCTGCTTGGTGACCTTGCCCTTGCCTTCCTCGATGCAGGCGGAAAACTCCTTCATCAGGGCTTCGGCTTGGGGCTGCGTGATATCCTGGCGCGCCAGGAAGGTATGCTCGTAAAGCGGCATACGGATTGGCCTTTCGGTTCGCGTTGCGACGCGGGGCAAATTGCCCTCGCGCGTTCATCCCTCCGGCGCAAAGCCCTGATCGAGCCCATGAAAGGCCCTTTTGGTACTCGTGAGGAGAAGACACTGAGGGTCGGGATCATTAAAATCCCTCCAGGCATTACGGCTTGCGCCCAAACGCCCGGCCCCCGTTCAGCCTCCAACCGGAGCGGGTGAAGGGGCCCTTATAAGCGAAATCGCGCAAGGTGCAAGGGCCGGGGAGGGGCGTGGGCAGGGGCTGGGACGCGGCCGCTTAGCCCGCGGAACGGCCTAGGGCTCGTAAATGGCGTAGACCTTTTTGGCGCGCTCGACCACTTCCCAGGTGCCGGTAAAGCCTTCGTTCGTGACGAAGGCATCACCGGCGCGAAAGGTGCGAACCGTACCGTCGTCGCCGGTCACGATCAGCACGCCCTCGGTCAGCTGGCAGAACTCGGTCTCGGTGAAGACGACGCGCCACTTGCCGGGTTCGCACGTCCATATGCCGCAATGGAAAGCTTCATCGCCGCTCGAGAAGAGATTGCTTGCCGTCTGCACCGGGTCGCCGCCAAGAATGCGGTCGCGCTCGGGGCGGTACGTCGAGGCCTCGAGCCTTGCGCTTGAAAATTCCACGAGCGCTGGAAATCCGTCCGGATTGCTTGGCATGGGGGCGCCCCTTATTCGCCGCGCCGGCGCGACATGAAGGCGAGGCGCTCGAGCAGGTGCGCGTCCTGCTCGTTCTTGATCAGCGCGCCGGCGAGCGGCGGCACGAGTTTCCTCGGGTCGGTCTCCCGCAGAAGTGCCGGATCGATGTCCTCGTTCAACAGCAATTTCAGCCAGTCGAGCAATTCCGAAGTCGAAGGCTTTTTCTTCAACCCCGGCACGTCACGCAGTTCGTAGAAAACGCGCAGCGCCTCGCTGACGAGACGGCCCTTCAGCCCGGGGAAATGTACTTCGACGATTTTGCGCATCGTCTCGGCGTCCGGGAACTTGATGAAGTGGAAGAAACAGCGGCGCAGGAAGGCGTCGGGGAGTTCCTTCTCGTTGTTCGACGTGATCATAACGATCGGGCGGTTCTTGGCATTAATCGTCTCGCCGGTCTCGTAGACGAAGAATTCCATGCGATCGAGTTCCTGAAGCAGATCGTTCGGAAATTCGATATCGGCTTTATCGATCTCGTCGATGAGGAGAACGGGTCGGTGCTCGCCGGCGAAGGCGTCCCAGAGCTTGCCGCGCTTGATGTAGTTGGCGATGTCCTTGACGCGGGCATCGCCGAGCTGACCGTCGCGGAGGCGCGAGACGGCGTCGTATTCATACAGACCCTGCTGGGCTTTGGTGGTCGACTTGATGTGCCACTCGATCAGAGGCACGCCCAGGGCGCGTGCCACCTCCGCCGCGAGCACGCTCTTTCCGGTCCCGGGTTCGCCCTTGATGAGTAGGGGGCGCTGCAGCGTGATGGCCGCGTTCACGGCAACCTTGAGGTCATCCGTCGCGACGTACGTCTTTGTGCCTTCGAATTGCATGCCGCCTCTACGAGCCTCGCCCAATGTCATGTCCACACAAAGCCTAGGTGGGACGAGCGAAGGGGCAAGGCGGCAGAGCGACATCGCTGGCGTTTCGGATTGCGATCGCCCTGCAGATGCAAGCATTGAGAGAAAGAGGCCGCTCCCCCGGGTGGGGATGGGGGAGCGGCAGGGGCGGCCTTTTTTGCGGGCGCGCCGTTTGAGGGCCTGAGATGATCGCAAGGACGGGGCATGTGGAAAAAACGAAAACGCTTCTGCCTAATCCTAGACGATCATGGTGGGTAGAACTCAGCGCCCTCGTGCCATTGGAGGCTTCAGTCCCGATCCGATGGATGTCCCTCTTGCGGGAAGGGAGCGTGATGAACGGCTATGCGAGCGACCGTCCACCACCACCACGAAGGAAACGCGAAACCAGCAACAATCTAAGGTTGCAGTAATTTGGTGAAAGGACGATTAACGCTGCGCGACGTGTGATGCGGCCGGGCGGCGAGTGGCTACGGGGCGGGAATTTGGTTCTGCCGAACCTGTTTAAGTCACTGATATTTTTGACTTCGAGGCACGAATTGGGGCTCGGGGCCTCGCCATGTGCTTGACAGGCAGCGCTGCCCCCCTAAATACGGGGCTCCGCCGTGCGGGAGGGTGCGAGTTGTAGTCGGAATTGCGGGGCCGCGACAAGGACAAGGGCCGAGCCGGCCAGCAAAGCTTAGCCTCACAGGAGGCGATCGATGAACAAGAAGAAGAAGGCCGCTAAATCTCCCTCCGGCAAGGGCTCCGCCAAGTCTGCCGCATCGGCTGCCGCTGGCAAGAAATCCATGGCAAAGCCAGTGAAGAAGGCGGTACCTGTCAAGTCCGCGCCGGCGAAGGCCACAGCGCCAAAGCCCGCTGCTAAAAAGGCGGCCGTGGTATCGAAATTGCCAGCCGCGAAGGCGCCGCCGGTTGTCGCAGTGCCGCCTGCGCGCGCCATGCCCGCGGCCAAGAGTGAGCCTCAGAAGAAATCGCTAGGGGGAGCAAAGAAGATGGCGGCGCGTGCCAAAGTCTCGGATATCGTCCTGCCGCCAGGCTACGTTCCCTCCGAGAGCGAGCCGTTCATGAACGAGATGCACCGCGCGTATTTCCGCAAGCGGCTGATCGAATGGAAAGACGAAATCCTCCGCCAGACGCGCGAGACGCTAGCCATTCTGCACGAGGATTCGACCCAGCATGCCGATCTTGCCGATCGCGCCACCTCTGAAACGGACCGGGCGACAGAATTGCGCACCCGCGACCGTCAGCGCAAGCTGATCGCCAAGATCGATGCGGCTCTGGGGCGGATCGAAGACGGCAGCTACGGCTATTGCGAGGAAACGGGCGAGCCGATTGGATTGAAGCGCCTCGACGCCCGGCCCATTGCCACGCTTTCGGTCGAAGCCCAAGAGCGTCACGAACGCCGCGAGCGCGTCTACAGGGAAGAATAGGGGCTGCGCCTTACGTCGGGCACCCCATCCCAACCTTCGCTTGTCCTTTTCAGCCCTGCGTTGTGCCGGATCGACGCGCCGTTTCACGCGGCCTTAACCGCTGGCGTTGCATATTGGCCCTGGTGTGAAGTGCAGCGATCTCGAAATCGAGGATTGGGTCCAGTGTCCCGTTGCAAGTGGTGTTTGAATTCACTCGTCAGCGCCTTTGTCGCCGTTGCGGTTGCCGGCCCAACAGCCGGCATCAGTCGCGAGGGTCAGGCTGTAACGCCGCGGCAGACCGCGCAGCGCGCAACGCAAGGCGACGCCGGAGGCAAATCCGCGGCTATGCGCGATACGCGTGGCAGCGTGGTCGTCGAGACGCGGGCGCTGGATCTCGTCACCCTGCAAGTCGCCGATTTCGGCGACCTCGAAACCTCTGCGGCGCAATAACTCTGAGACACCGCCGTCACGGGCCCCCGCTCCATGCTTACAGCTGTGGCTCGATTTACGACGCCTCTCCCCCGCCCGACGCTTGGCCAAACGTGCGTGGCGGGCGCGTGAACACGGTCGCGGCCGGTGCCGGTTCGGTGGCTTCCGAAAATCTGGCCGGCCGCTTTTTCTCCCCGATCCCCGTCTCGACCACCACGTCCACCGGGCCGCCGGTCATGATCAGGTGCTCGACATCATCGCGGCGGATCAGCACCAGTTTGCGCTTGCCGTCCATGTTTGCGTACTCGATGACGCCTAGTCTGGGTTCCGCGCGCGGGCGAAAGAACAGTTCAGCCGGAGACTGGCCGCTCATGTAGGCTCTGACGGCAAAGACGGTCGCCACGGCCAACCCGGCAATAATCGACATCATGACGATCCAATAGAGCATCGTCGCCATTCCGGTGCCTCCCCGGCCCGTATCGGACCGCCCAAATCTTCATAAAGCCGGCCCAGCGACCCGCAGACTGCGAATTGCTTTGGGCTTTTCGAACCCTCCGCGCCTCCGCCAGGCGACCGGAAAAGTTCAAACAATTTAACGCCAACAAAGAGTTGGGCCCTGCCGCTGTTCGCTTGCGGCACAAATCTCCCGCTTCAGCCCCTGTAAGTTCATGGCATTTTAACCGTAATGATTGAAGTCTTGCAGGAGAAAAAATTGCCGCCCCGAAGCGGTACAGCATCAGTTGCGTCCGAGTTTATACACCCCATGTCATTCGCCTCCGAATTCGCTGCCCACGAGAATCAGGTAACGTCCGCGTCCATGAGCGAGCGCGAGGCGTTGAAGATCGAGGCGGCAGCCCTCGATCCGCTCACCGCAGCGGACGGGTTCGGCGGCTATCTCTCCACGATATTTGTCGTCGCCGCGGTGGGTGCCGTGGTGTTCGGGCTGCTTGCGGCCGGTTCGGGCGAACCGTTGCTCCTTACCATCCTCGGCGTGCTCGCCATGCTCGGCATGTTCATGCTGTTCGGCATCGCCGCCGGCCACGTCCGCATCGGCTCGCGCATGCCGGCGGGCGACGTGCTCAAGGCCGCCCTCGACGTCAGCGACGAACCGGCGCTGGTCGCCAGCCCCGGCGGCTACGTGCATTACTGGAACGGGGCGCACGACGCCATGTTCGGCACTTCCGAGAGCGGACCCCTTGCCGCGCTCGAAGCCGTGTTCAGCGGCGACCCGGAAGCCTCGCAGGCCTTTTTCCGCCTGAGCCGGGCCGCCGAGCGGGGCGAAATCCGCCGCGAGGAAATCCGCCTCAAGGTGACGCCGCAAACGCCGCGCCGTCCGACCTGGCTGCGCGTTTCGGTCAGACCCTTCCCGTCGCCCGTGCGTTCGGGCGGCGTCAACGTCGAACGTGAAATCCTGGTGCTCTGGCAGATGGCCGACATCACGGATGAACGCACGCGTGAAGCGCAAAAGGTCGGCGGCCTCGAAGCGGCGCTCGCAGGCTTCGACAGCATGCCGATGGGCTTCCTCTCTGTCGCCAGCGACGGCAGCATCAGCCACGTCAACGCCACCTTCGAAGGCTGGCTCGGCTTCCGCCGTGGTGACGTCAGGGCGCGCGGCGCCTCGATCGCCGACATCGCCGGCGAGGACGGGGCCCGCCTGCTTGCAGAACTCGCACGCGAACCGGATGCGACGCGCCGCGCCATCGACCTCGACCTCTCGCGCGAAGATGGCCGCATCGTTCCGCTCACTCTTTACGCCGAGCCGGCGGGCACGGGCTTCACCCTGACGGCCCTCAACCGGGCGCTGCGCGGCCTTGCCGACCGCACCGGCAACAACGAAATCCGCTTCTCGCACTTCTTCCAGTCGGCGCCGTTCGGCATCGCGACGCTCGACCGCGCCGGCCGCATCGCGTCGGCCAATACCGCCTTCATGCGCATGATCCTCGACGGCAAGGCGCCGGCGCATGCGCTCGCCTCCGACGTTCTCGGCAGCAGTGCCGAACCCGAGCAGCGCGCCAAGCTCGCCGAAGGCCTTGCCGCAATTCTCTCGGGCCGCGGCAACGTCGCGCCGATCGACATCACCCTCAGCGATGGCAATGCCGCTGCCAGCATTGGAGATAAGAAGAACGCCTTCCGCCGCGTCTACATGAGCCCGCTCGCCGATGCCGCGGCGGAAGAGGCCGGCGCCCTCTACCTCATCGACACGACGGAACAGAAGGAACTCGAAGCCCGCATCGTGCAAGCTCAGAAGATGGAAGCGGTCGGCAAGCTCGCGGGCGGCATCGCGCACGACTTCAACAACGTCTTGACCGCCATCATCGGCTATTCCGACCTGCTGTTGAAAACCAACCGCCCGGTCGATCCCGCCTACAAGGACGTGATGAACATCCGCTCGGCCGCCTTGCGCGCCGCGGGCCTCGTCGCCAACCTTTTGGGCTTCTCGCGCAAGCAGACGCAGCAGGTGGCGCTGCTCAGTCTCGGCGAGGTCATGACCGATCTGAACCCGATCCTGAAAACCAGCGTCGGCGAGAAGATCGAATTGAAGATCCGCTCCGAGCGCGACCTGTGGTACGTCAAGGCCGACAAGACCCAGATCGACAACGTCATCATCAACCTCACGGTCAACGCCCGCGACGCCATGCCGTCGGGCGGCACGTTGACCATTCGCACCCGCAACGTTCCCGAACGCGAAGCCCAGAAGATGGCCCGCTCCGGCTTTACGCCCGGCGAATACGTGCTGATCGAAGTGCAGGACACCGGCACCGGCATGACAGCAGAAGTCATGGCCAAGATCTTCGAGCCGTTCTTCACCACCAAGGGCGTTGGCAAAGGCACCGGCCTCGGCCTCGCCTCCGTCTACGGCATCGTCAAGCAGTCGGGCGGTTTCGTGCTGCCGGAAAGCGAAGTCGGCAAGGGCACGACGTTCAAGGTCTACCTGCCGCGCTACATGCCGGAGGACGACGCCGAAATCGAAGCCGCTTCCCCTGCCGCAAAGCAAGCCTCGCGCACCGAAGGCAAGGGCATCGACCTGACCGGCACGGGCTGCGTGCTGCTGGTCGAGGACGAAGTCGATGTGCGCCAGTTCGCGGTGCGCGCACTGCGCGGCCAGGGCTACAACGTGCTCGAAGCCTCCGACGGTCTCGAGGCGCTCGACATCATGCGGGCGAACGAGGGCAAGGTCGACATCGTCGTCTCCGACGTCGTCATGCCGGAGATGGACGGGCCGACGCTGTTCAAGGAATTGCGCAAGACCAATCCGTCGATGAAGGTGATCTTCGTTTCCGGCTACCCCAACGAAGCCTTCCGCGAGAGCCTGGGCACGGATGATTTCGCCTTCCTGCCGAAGCCTTTCTCGCTGCCGCAACTCGCCGCCAAGGTGAAGGAAGAGCTGGCCAACTAGCGCGTATTTTGTTGCTGCGTGACCGCCACGCTCTTTGCTTGTGCGTGGCGACTCTCTCTTTTGTTGGCGCGTTCCGACTCTCGTTCCTCGATCCCCGCCTTCGCGGGGAGGCCGGAACGCGCGAATGATGCAGCGCGACCGGAGGATTGTCATCCCGGGCGAGCCCACTTGCGAGACCCGGGACCCAGAACTCTCGCGCGATAAGTCTCCTGGGTCCCGGCTCTCCAAAATTGCGCACGCGCAATTTCTCCGGCCGGGATGACAAACGATGGAACGCGCACGCGCCAACCGACTCTTTGCTTGGCGCTTGCGACTCTCGTTCCTCGAGCCGGCCGCAAGCGACGGACCAACGCGAACGGCGGCCGGCGCTCTTTTGTTGGCGCGTTCCGACACTCTCTTTCTTGCGCGTGGCCGCCCCACCAACCCCACGCGCGTTTGCTTCGCGGAGCCGGCCGGAACGCGCAGATGATGCAGCGCGACCGGAGGATTGTCATCCCGGGCGAGCCCACTTGCGAGACCCGGGACCCAGAACTCTCGCGCGATAAGTCTCCTGGGTCCCGGCACTCCGAAATTGCGCACGCGCAATTCCTTCGGCCGGGATGACAACCAGTGAAATGCCCACGCGCCAACCGACTCTTTGCTTGTCGCTTGCGACTCTCGTTCCGGGCCTTCGCCACGCCGAAGCGGCTTCGGCCGCGCAGGCGGGAGCCGGCCGCAAGCGACGGGCCAACGCGAACGGCGGCCGGCTCCGCGAAGTCGGAGTCGCCGTGAGCAAAGCAATAAAGAGCGGACCGGCCGCGAGGGCCGCGAAAGAGCTCTTTTAAAAAAAACTGCGTCCCTAGAAACCGGTCCGCGGCAACGAAGTGTCAAGTCTCTGCGCCGCCACTTTGAAAGGAGGCTGCTCTCCACGAGGGCGTCGCACCCCTCGCGGACGGCGGTTGCTTTAAGCACGCTGCGTACGTTGCGGGCGTGCAGTCCGTTGCCTCCGCTTCCGCTCGTGTGGCGTCCCGGCACGAGCGCTTCATGAAGCGGATGCGTGGAGTATCGGGGCGTGTGCAGGGGGCGGGGATAACTTTTTTTTCGAGAATTTTTGAGGGATGGTTAAAGGCGGTAGCGGGCAGCCGGCAATCGGCAACCGGCGTTCGGCAAGTCGCGAACCCCTCCCACTTGAGGGGGGAGGAAGATGCATCCGCGGTTTAGACGGGCGCTCACGGAACGATCGATCGAATTCGATACGCCCGGCTAAGCCGTTGGACGCATCAGAGCCTGCCCCGGACCTCGTCACACTGTGACGAGAAGCGATCCGGGGTGGGGGTGACCGGCGGCGCACGTTGCAAACCACCCCCATCTGAAACGCCTAAGGACTTGGCCGGGCCTCGCGCGCGCTGCTGCGCCTCAACGGGCCCGTCCAAGTCCAAGGCGTTTCTTCTTCCCCCCTCGAAAGGGGGAAGCAAAGCCTGGCGCTCGTCCGCACGGGCCGAAGCTTCACGCGTGTTGAAGCTTGGACGGGTTCCCGCCTGGTTCCGAAATCGTGCACGCGCGATTTCGGGATCAGGCGGGGATGACGAAGCTGAGGAAGCGGCGCGGCGAAGGCCCGCAGGGGCGTCGCACGGCACGAGTAAGATGTGCGTCGCTAATCCGCCTTACAAATGAAGCGGCCTTCCGGGCGACGGGCTCTACCGAAAGATCGCCTAAAAGTATGTGGCCAATACTGCTCGTATGGACTCGGCGACAGCGCCGCCTATCAGAAAGGCAGTGGCGAAGTCTTGCCGGTGTTGATCGTTGGGGTTTCCGCTGTTTGGCCAGAAATTCGGGAAACGGTTCTTCAACCTGTATAGCGCCGAACCTAGGCTGCGGAAGGCCATGCAAACCACAAAAAATGCGAAAGCGAGATAGGCAAGAAAGATATAACTCGCGCCTAAGACATCTGCTACTTTTTGCAAGTCCATACCGATATCTTCCGGCTAGGCAGCTAAAGCTAAATATCCAGATCCTTGGCGAAGGCGGCTTTGTCCTGGATGAATCGGAAGCGGGCCTCGGGTTTGGAACCCATCAGCGCGTTGACCGTCTCGGAGAGCGCCGAGCGCTCGCCCTCGCCGATTTCGACGCGGAGAAGCAGGCGCTTCTTCGGGTCCATCGTCGTCTCTTTGAGTTCGCTGGCGTTCATTTCGCCGAGACCCTTGAAGCGCCCGATTTTCACCGGCGGATTGGCCTTGAACTCCTTGGCGATGAGCTGGTCGCGATGTTTTTCGTCGCGCGCGTACAGCGACTTCGGCCCCTGGGTGATCTTGTACAGTGGCGGCACCGCCAGATAGAGGTGGCCCTGCTCGATCAGCTCCGGCATCTCCTGATAAAAGAAGGTGATGAGGAGGGACGCAATATGCGCGCCGTCGACGTCGGCGTCGGTCATGATGATCACGCGCTCGTAGCGCAGGTCTTCGTCGCGGTACTTGCTTCCGGTGGCGGCGCCCAAGGCCTGGATCAGGTCGGAGATCAGCTGGTTCTGCGATAGCTTCGCGGCGGTGGCGTTTGCAACGTTGAGGATCTTGCCGCGCAGCGGAAGGATCGCCTGGGTCTCACGGTTGCGCGCACTCTTGGCCGAACCGCCGGCCGAATCGCCTTCGACGATGAAGATTTCCGTGCCCGCCGCCTGCTGGATGGAGCAGTCCGCAAGCTTGCCGGGGAGGCGCAGTTTGCGCGTTGCCGACTGGCGGCCGACTTCCTTCTCGCGCCGCCGCTTCAGACGGTCTTCCGATTGCTCGACGCACCATTCGAGCAGCCGTGTCGCCTGCTGGGGGCTATCCGCGAGCCAATGATCGAAGGCGTCGCGCACCGCCGTCTCGACGATCTTCGTCGCTTCCTGCGTCGCCAGCTTGTCCTTGGTCTGGCCCTGGAATTCCGGTTCGCGGATGAAGACCGAGAGCATGGAGGCCGCTGTTCCCATCACGTCTTCACTCGTGATCTGTTGCGCCTTCTTGTTGTTGGTCAGTTCGCCGTAGGCGCGCAAACCCTTGTAGAGCGCCTGGCGCAAGCCGTTCTCGTGCGTGCCGCCCTCGGCCGTCGGAATGGTGTTGCAATAGGAGGAGGAGAAGCCGTCTTCGTCCGAGATCCAGGCGGTCGCCCATTCGACCGAACCGTGGCCTTTTTCCTTTTCCTGCCTGCCGGCAAAGATATCCTTGGTGACCTTGGTCTGGCCTTCGATCGTTTCGTTGAGGTAGTCCGAAAGACCGCCCGGAAAATGGAACACGGCTTCCGCCGGCGTCTCGTCCTTGATCAGGGCGGCGTCGCACTTCCAACGGATCTCGACGCCGCCATAGAGATAGGCCTTCGAGCGCGCCATTTTCATCAAGCGCGCCGGCTTGAAGGCGCAGCCCTTGCCGAAGATTTTCTCGTCCGGCTTGAAGCGCACTTTCGTGCCGCGCCGGTTCATGATGCTCCCAAGCTTTTCGAGCTTGGTCTGCGGCTCGCCTCTGGAGAACACCATGCGGTAGAGCTGCTGGTCGCGCGCCACCTGCACTTCAAGCGTTTCGGAAAGCGCGTTGACGACCGAGACGCCGACGCCGTGCAGGCCGCCGGAGGTATTGTAGGCCTTGCTGTCGAACTTGCCGCCGGCGTGCAGGATGGTCATGACCACTTCCAGCGCGCTCTTGTTCTTGAACTTGGGATGCGGGCCGACGGGAATGCCGCGGCCATTGTCGGTGACGGAGAGAAATCCGTCCGTTGCAAGCTCGACCTCGATCCAGCTGGCGTGGCCGGCGACGGCCTCGTCCATGGAGTTGTCGATGACCTCGGCGAAAAGGTGGTGCATGGCCTTTTCGTCGGTGCCGCCGATGTACATGCCGGGGCGGCGGCGTACGGGTTCGAGACCTTCGAGCACCTCGATATGGCTCTCGGAATAGCCGGCGGACTCGGAGGACTTTTTGGTGCGCGAGGACTTTTCGCTCATTTCACTCTCGAATTCGGAGAACAGGTCGTTTTGCGGTCTGGCCATGCGGTCGGCTCCGGAATTGAGGATGCAGCACCCCACGCGTTACCGCCTCGTGGAGAGGAGCGCACGGGCGGGCACGGCACGCACAACGGGGCCGTGGAGGGCCGCGAGCTGGCGAATCTTCGTCAACCCTTATAGACTGATCCGGTTGGCGACAGCCATGGCCCTGCACGCCGCTGTGGCTGGGCGGCCACGGGAAATCATTGGGCAATTCACAGCAAAAGCCGGCACGGCCCAAATTTGCCCGGTGCTGGACGCGACAGAATTGCCACGACCAGAGCCCGCGAGCCTCGCGCCCGGCTGCAACTTTCAGCGATTGAATTAACGCCGCATCAACCATCTTCGCACGCCGCATCTGGGTTAATGCGGCGTTCAGAACTATGATCATTTTTGCGCAGCCGTGGCGTTAAATTTATTTCGATCATCGCGGGATTTCGAGAGCCACGCGGGGCGCAGCAAAAATTGAGCGGGTCCAAAATTCAGTTTGGGCGAGGCGCGGCCTCGTCCAGACGCGGTGACGTTTGTCTCGTGGTCTGGAGGAATGCGCATGGTGGGCGATCGGCTGAACGATGCGGTGCGCGCCGCCAAAGAGGTTCTGCGCACCGCGCTTCGCTGGTGGCGGCAGCAGGTCTCGGCCGGCGCCGGCGGCGTTGACCAGCGGGGCGGATCGAGCCTGCGTCCACCAAGCGCTAGCAGCCGCGACGTCGATCGCATTCTGGCGTCCTTCGATCTCCTGGCGTGCGACCAGCTGACGGGCATGTCGAGCCCGGCCCTGCTCAGTGTCGCCCCGGCGCCGCAGCCGCGCCCGGCTCTTCCCATGCGCGATCCGACGGCGACGCTGCGCGACGTCATCGACGAAATTCGCTATACGAGAAAGGTGAATTCGCACTACGCCGACGCCGTGCTCGTGTCCGTCGTCGTGCTCGCCGTTGCGATCCTGATCAAGGTGACGATACCGGCCCCCCGCAGCAACAGCCGGCTGTCGGACATGGAGGCGGTCCTCACCTCGCCGGTCGTTGCGTTCACCGGCGACGACGGCACCGATGTCGAAAGCCGGCTCGACTTCGCGGCGCGGATAGAGGCTGCTTATCCTCCGGGTACCTTTCGCCGGCACGAGGACAAGGCCCCGTTTGCGCCCGTCACGGAACTCGAGATTGCCTTCGTCCCGAAGGGCGTGCCGCGCCGGTTCCTCTCCGCCCTGGCGACAGGCGCGCTTGCCGGTGCCGCGAAACCCAAGACGCCGCCGGCCGTCAGCGAGGGCGGCGCGCAAACCGCGGCACTCCCCGAGGCGGGTGTAGACGCGAAGATCGAGCCACCGTCCCGCCCTCATGTCCGGCGCGGTGGCTTGCGCCGGCACGCC
The DNA here is from genome assembly GCA_963732525.1 of uncultured Alphaproteobacteria bacterium. Lineage (GTDB taxonomy): Bacteria > Pseudomonadota > Alphaproteobacteria > Rhizobiales > Hyphomicrobiaceae > Hyphomicrobium_B. Next base: position 40,816 of record CAVSZX010000006.1, on the reverse strand, counting down.
GGCTTGCGCCGCCACCGTCTGCCGCGGCCGTTGCCGAAGCAAGTCGTGGTGATGCCGCCGAAGCCTATGCCAGTCGTGCCTGCTGCCCCGCCACTGCCGGAACCGGGATCACCTGCTTCGTTGTTCACGCCGGCGTCCGAGATGCCGCCGTACGACGCGACGGACCCGTCACTGTCGAAGGGCTCGCTGATGCGCGGCGTCTACCCCATCACGCCCATGGAAGCCGAGGCGGCGCGGCGTTGATCCAAGCCGTTCTGTCAAACGGCAACGTTGTCGATCAGCCGCGTCTTGCCGAGCCACGCCGCGGCGAGCGCACGCAGCGGACGTTGCGAGCCGGGTTTGACGGCAAAAAGCGTTTCGGCGTCGCGGACAGTGATGTAGTCGACCCTGGTGAAGCCGGCTGTTAGCAGCGACCTGGCGGCGGCTGCCGCGGCCTTCTCCGGATCGGCTCCGCTTCGCACCTTTGCCGCCAGCGCGAGAAGGGCCTTGTTGAGTTCGGGCGCGATTTTGCGCTCGTCCGCCGAGAGATAGGCATTGCGCGAGGATAGGGCGAGGCCGTCCTTCTCGCGTTTCGTCGGCGCGCCGACGAGGCTCAACGGCAGATCGAGATCGCGGACCATCTGGCGCAGAACCGCGAGTTGCTGGAAATCCTTTTCACCGAAGACGGCGATATCGGGCGTCACTTGCGAGAACAGCTTGCAGCACACCGTCGCGACGCCGGCGAAGTGGTGCGGGCGGAATTCGCCTTCGAGGGGAAGCGCCGCGTTCCCCGGCTTGACGCTGGTGGAAAAACCTTCGGGGTACATCTCGGTTACGCCCGGAGCCCACACGAGGTCGGCGCCCGCGGCTTGCAGCTTGCCGACGTCGCCGGCTTCGTCGCGCGGATAGCGGGCCAGGTCTTCGTTCGGTGCAAACTGAGTTGGATTGACGAAAATCGAGACGACGACGCGGTCGGCTTTCTTCCGCGCCAGTTTTACTAGCGACATGTGGCCCTCGTGCAGCGCGCCCATGGTCGGGACGAGGGCGACGCTGCTGTCACTCTTGCGCCACGCCGCGATGGCCTTGCGCAGGGCCTTCAAGGTGCGCACGATTTTGATTTTTTCGCTCAACGGTCCGCACCTTCGCCGCTCAAGTCTGCTGCCGGCACGATCCCCTGCATTTTCCAGAGTCATCGCATTGCCGAGACATGAAGTGCGGCCGGGCGCTGCCGCCGTCAAGGGGCAGGCGCGGCCGTGCGCATCGGCGTTGGCCGAATCAGGGACGCAGCGCCAGCCTGTGCCGCGGTCTTTAATCTGCTAACATTGCGCCGATATTCGAATCGTGTGCGTTGTCGCCTCTCCCGATCCGGAGACAGCATGGTAGCCGCCCTGAAGCGCGAAACGGCCCCGCTCGCGCGGAGCCTCCCGCCCCGCGACGAGATCGCCGCCCATCATCTGATGGACGAGAACCGCCTCGTCGGCGGGCTGATCGAGCGCGCCGTCTTCACCGAAGACGAGCGCCGCCGTTCGACCGACATCGCCCGCCACCTCGTTCACGCCGCACGGAGCAACAAAGGCAAGCACGCGAGCGTCGATGCCTTCATGCACGAGTACGGCCTGGCGACCGAAGAGGGCGTGCTGCTGATGTGCCTCGCGGAAGCGCTGCTGCGCATTCCCGACAGCGACACGATCGACGACTTTATCGCCGACAAGATTTCAGGCGGCTCCTGGGAAAAGCACCTTGGGGCTTCCGACAGCCTGTTCGTCAACGCCTCGACCTGGGGGCTGATGCTCACCGGGCGCATCGTCAAGCTGCGCGAAGCCCAGGGCGCGAACCCGTTTCAATCCTTGAAGCGGCTGCTGGCCCGCTCGGGTGAGCCGGTGATCCGCCAAGCGGTGCGCCAGGCGGTGAAACTGCTGGGCGACCAGTTCGTGCTCGGGCAGACCATCCAGTCGGCCTTGCTGCGCGCCAAGGCGCTGGAAGCCAGGGGCTTGCGCTTTTCCTTCGACATGCTGGGAGAAGCGGCGCGCTCCGAACGCGATGCGGAACGCTATTTCCAGCGCTACATGGACGCCGTCGAAGCCGTCGGCGCGGCCGCGGGCCCGCTGAAGGACGGCGGCCTCGACGCCGTTTTCGCGCGGCCGTCGATTTCGGTGAAGCTGTCGGCGCTGCATCCCCGTTTCGAGCCCGGCAAGGAAGCGCGTCTCGCAAGAGAACTCGCACCCAGGCTGTTGACGCTCGCCCGCGCCGCCCGCGACAAGGGCCTCGGCCTCGTCGTCGATGCCGAAGAGCAGGACCGCCTCGATATTACGGCGCAGATTTTCGGCGAAACGTTCCTCAAGACCGAGCTTGAAGGCTGGAACGGATTTGGCATCGCCGTCCAGGCCTACGGCAAGCGCGCCATTCCGCTGCTTCGATGGTTGCGCCGTCTCGCCGGACAGAGCGGGCGCCGCATTCCAGTGCGTCTCGTCAAGGGCGCCTACTGGGACAGCGAGATTAAGTGGGCGCAGGAGCGCGGTCTCGCCGACTATCCGGTGTTCTCGCGCAAGCTGCACACCGACGTCTCGTATCTCGCGGCCATGCGCTTCCTGATCGCGGACCCGGCCGCATTCTATCCGCAGTTTGCGACCCACAACGCCCATTCCATCGCCAGTGCGCGGGTCGCAGGCGCAGCGGTTCAGTACGAATTCCAACGCCTGCACGGCATGGGCGAGGCTCTCTACGACGAGGTTCTGGCGGACGAGCGCACGGCGCGTCCCTGCCGCATCTACGCCCCTGTCGGCGGACATGAAGATCTGCTCGGCTATCTCGTGCGCCGGCTGCTCGAGAACGGCGCCAACACCTCGTTCGTGAACCGACTGGCGGATGAAGAGACACCGGTCTCCGACATCATTGCCGATCCGGTGGAGATCGCCGAGCGCGAGCGCGTCGAGGGCCAGCGCAAAGCCTTGCTGGTGCGCCCGCGCGACATCTTTCTTCCCGAACGCAAGGGCAGCGTGGCGCTGGCCCTGACGGAGGAAAGCGTTCGCGCGCCACTGCTGGCCCAAATGGCCGGCGTGCTGAAAACGCCCTTCGCCGCCGGTCCCATCGTCAACGGCACGGCGACGGCAGGTGGCGAGACGGCGGGACTGATGCTGTCGCCGCACGACCGCCGCGAGCGGGTCGGAACCATCCGTCTCGCGACCCCGGCACAACTCGACGAGGCGATCGCCTCGGCTCAAAGCGCGGTGCAGCGCTGGGATACGACGCCGGCCACTGAACGCGCGCGCATTTTGGAGTTGGCGGCCGATCTCTATGAGCGTGAACGCGTGCCGCTCATTGTCCGCGATGGTGCGCGAGGCCGGCAAGACGCTCGAGGCGGCGCAAGCGGAGTTGCGCGAGGCCTGCGATTATCTGCGCTACTACGGCCACGAGGCGCGACGGCTTTTTTCCGCGCCCCGTGCGCTTGAAGGGCGTGACGGGCGAAGAGAACGAACTGACGCTGAGGGCGCGCGGCGTCTTCGCCTGCATCAGCCCGTGGAATTTCCCGCTGGCGATCTTTACCGGCCAGCTCTCGGCGGCGCTCGCCGCGGGAAATCCCGTCGTCGCCAAGCCTGCCGAGCAGACGCCGGTCACGGCCTTTCTGGCGGTCAAGCTGTTGCATGAAGCCGGCGTGCCGAAGGACGTGCTGCATCTTGTTACGGGCGCCGGCAAACTCGGCGAAGCGCTGGTCAAGGACGTGCGCATCGCCGGTGTCGCCTTTACGGGTTCCAACGATACCGCCTGGGCGATCCAGAAGACGCTCGCGGCACGGCGCGGGCCATCGTGCCCTTCATTGCCGAGACCGGCGGCCTCAATGCCATGATCGCCGACAGCTCGGCGCTTTCCGAGCAAGTGGTGCGCGATGCCGTGCGCTCGGCGTTCGACAGCGCCGGACAGCGCTGCTCGGCGGCACGCATTCTTTTCGTCCAGGACGATGCGGCGCCGCGCATAAAATCGCTATCTGTCCGGCGCCATCGAGGCGCTCGATATCGGCGATCCGCTCGACTACGCGACCGACATCGGCCCGGTGATCGACGAGGCGGCGCAGGACGCGCTCGAAAGCCACAAGGTGCTGATGGAGCGCGAGGGCCGCGAGATCATCGATCTGCCGATCCCGGAGTTGTGCCGCGCCGGAACTTACGTGACGCCGGCCTTGTACGAACTCGACCGCATTTCGCGATTGGAACGCGAAGTGTTCGGGCCGGTGCTGCATCTGATCCGCTTCGAAAAAGGCCACCTCGACAAGGTCGTCGACGGCGCTGAACGCCACGGGCTTCGGGCTGACGCTCGGGCTGCATTCGCGCATCGAGAGCGTCGCCGATTACGTCGCGAAACACGCCCGCGTCGGCAATCTCTACGTCAACCGCAACCAGATCGGCGCTGTCGTTGGCGTGCAGCCCTTCGGCGGCGAGGGCTTGTCGGGAACGGGACCGAAAGCCGGCGGACCGAATTATCTGCTGCGCTTTGCGACGGAGCGCGTGAGGTCGACCGACATCACCGCGACGGGCGGCAACTACACGCTGCTTTCGGGGCAGGAGTGATTTCCTAAGACAAAAAACACGGCCCGCCGCGCGACGGAACGTGCTCTTGTTTCTCAACTCAAAATGGGGTCTGATCCGCTCGGTAACATATCCGCGTCGCAAACTAGTGAATTCTCAGTGCGTCGCGGCGGCGCCGTTTTCGACCTTGGCCTTGACGGCCGCGACGACTGGCTTCGACAGTTCGCTGGTAAGTGGAGCGCGCCGCGGATCTTGGCGCCTTCTTCGGCCGCGAAGCTCTGGTGATAGATTTCGCTGTCGACGTCGGCTGTCTTTTCGAAGCGGACGCGCTTCGCCCGCAACACGCCCTTGGCGGCGCCGCGCACGACGACTTCTTCGGCTTCGACGCCACCTTCGACAAGCGCGCCGGCGTCGATGATCAGCATCTTGCACTTGATGTTGCCGTGCACCTTGCCCTTGACCAGGATGTCGGCCTCGCTCTCGAGATCGCCCTTCATGACCAGGAACTCGTTGATGATGGAGTAGTTGGATTCCGCCGTGTTGGCATAGGCCGAGGGCGCGAGCGCCGCCGACGTGCCGGAAGTTTTTTCATGTCCGATCACGGAAATAGTCCCCTGAAGATTGTCCGATTTCTTGTTGAACATCGCTTGCCTCGCCTTTCCGATGCTTGTGTCCGCCGTCTCATCCGGGCGCCGGCACATGTCTGCGAGAGGTGAGATGCAATCGGCGTACCAGCGGACTTCGGCGGCCACCGGCGGGGTTGAGAGCGCGGTTAAGAGACATGATGAACGTCAAGGAATGCCGCATTTCCTCGTGCACAATTGGAACGCGGCCAGCGTCCAGTCCGGCCGGCACGGCAACACTTTGGAACCTGAGGCCGATGCAACGCGTGCCAAATCGAAGCTTCGGCGCTGGACCCTTGCTGGCCGTGCTGGTTCTCATTGCGCTGACGTTTGCGGCCGGCCAAAGCGCCATGGGAGAGGACGCCGAGGACGATCATATGGGGCTCACCGAATACGAGATCGCCTGCATGCCCTGTCACGGCATCGACGGCCACGGCGATGGCCCGATGGCCAAGTCGCTGGCCCGCCCGCCCGCCGACCTGACAAAAATAGCCAAGGCCAACGGCGGCGTCTTCCCGGTGAAGACGGTGACCGAGATGATCGACGGGCGTTCAGCCGTCATTGCGCACGGTGCGCGTGAGATGCCGGTGTGGGGTTCGCGCTATCGCACGCAGCGACGACCCGCAAGACAAGCCCACGGACGTCGACAAGCGGGCCCGCGCAATGATCGCGGCGCTGGTCGAGTATCTGCGATCGATTCAGGAAAAATGAGGCGTCGGACGTAGCGGCCGCCGGCGAGAGTTCTTCCCGCATTAGATGGAATTCGCGCGGCATCGTCACCTTCTCCTCCACCTTGAGGGGGGAGGGCGGTGCGCCATGAGTTAGGACGCGCAGCACATGTGCCCCAACGAATTCGCAGCGCGGGCTAACTCATCCTTGGCGCACCGGGTGGGGGTGTCATTGCGGAAGGCGTGGCATGCTCACCCCCACCTGATGCGTCCAGCGGCTTAGCCGGGCGTATTGAATTTGCGGACCGTTCCGAGAGCGCCCGTCTAAACCGCGGACGCATCTTCCTCCCCCTCGAGGCTCGCAGACGCCAATAGGCGCCTCCCGACAGACGTCTTTGCCGACGTGTTCGCGAAACTGTCGGCGCAAGCCGGACCGCAAGCTGCGCCAGGAAGGTGCGGAGATGGTCCGCATCATCAATTCGTCTCCAGTCCCGCTGCGAGACACAATCTCCTGCCGGGCCTGGAACGGCCGCATCAAAGGCCTGAAGCTGCACATGGTCTATGCGCCTGGATCAGACCGGCCGTGCGAAATGAACGTGACAGCGAGCCAACATCAACGACATCGAAATGGGCAAAGAGGTGACGATCGAAGCGGGCGCAACCTACGTCTTCGACAAAGGCTATTGTTCCTATAAATGGTGGGAAAAGCTGCACTTCGGCCGTGCGGTGTTCGTGACCCGGCAAAAACAGAACGCCCGCTTCAGGCCCGTCTGCCGTGCGGCCTCTCAGAGCTGACGGAAAAGCGCGGCGATCGCTTCACGGTTGCAAGCGATGCCGACGTAAAGCTGACACCGAAAGACATGCTTCGACGCCCTGCGGCGCAAAGGCGTCGTGCTTGCCGATCGCGGCTACGACAGCGACGCCTTGCGCGCCGAAATCGCGGCCCAAGGTGCAATCGCCAACATTCGCCCCCTCGACCATCGCACCGATCCGCCCAAGTTCAGCCCGCGCGCCTATAAACGCCGCAACCTCGTCGAAAGGTTCTTCAACAAACTCAAGCACTCATCGCGCTATCGCAACCCGCTTCGACAAGCACGATGCCAACTCCCTAGCCTCGGTGAAACATGCGGCGCTTCGTATCTGGATGCGATTTAATAACTCGTGACCTAGGCCGGCTACTCGACGCTCATGACGAAGCAGCCGAAAGCCTGCTGTCGCAGCTTTTGGCAGGTTGCGGCGGCGGAATTCGCGTCGAAGCCACGGAAACGGGCGCGGAAGATCGGCCGGCCGGCCTTGTTTGCCGGCTGCGTCACGGACGGGTAGTTCGCAAGCAATGCCCCGGTCTTCGCCTGCACCTCGGCCAGCGCCTTCTGGGCCTCGTTGACGCTGGCGTAGGCACCGATTTGAACTTCGAAGCGTGCAGCGGAGGTTCCGGCGCCTTGCGGCGCAAGTGCTGCAACGCGGCTCACGGCCGGCGCCGGCGCCGCCATTCAGGCTTGCCGCCTGCGCCTCGAACGAGGAGGGTGACATGCCGCGCTTCACCGTCGCGGTCGCCAGCGGCTTGGCTTGGGTAGGCTTGGACGCAACAGGAATGGGACGCGGCGCCGGCTTTTTCGCCAGCTCAGCTGAACGCGTTTTTGATGTTCTTCGCCACCGGGTCCGCCGCTGCAACGGGGGCTGCCGCGGCGACAGGAGCCACGACCGCTTGCGTCGCGGGGCTTGGCGGTAGGTTGGCTTCGGACTGGGTCGGCGCTGCCGCCGGGACGACGTCGCTTGCACCCAGCATCGAAGCCTTGGCGGAGTTGAGCGCGGCGACGCGTTCGGGCGCCGGCTCGGACGCGACTCCGAATGTCTTGGGCACGATCGTCTCCGAGACGCGGGGGTCGGGGAATGGCTCTTCGGCGCTCGACATATCGGTCGTCTCGGACGGCCTGGCGGCCGGAGGCTTCGGACCCTGGCGCGGGGCGACGATGACGCGGTGAACCTTGGCAACGGCGATCGGCGTCGGCTGCGGGGCAGGGGCAGCAGCCTCGGCGACCACGGGCGCCGCCACGGGAGACGAGGTTGCGACGGGGGCAGGAGCCTCGGTCGTAGCCTCCGAATTCTCGGTCGTTTCGCCGACGGCGGGCGCATCGACGGCAGGCTGAGTTTCGACGGCAGGAGGCGTTTCGATCGCCTGCGGCGGGGATAATTCGGTCTTGACCGGTGAAGGCGCCGCGGCAACGGCAGTCTTCGGCGCGCTGGCTGCGACGGTCTTCGGCTCGCGCCTCGGGGCTTGCTTCGGCTCGAAGTCTGGGGCTCGCCACCGGTGCCGCCGCGGCGACTTCGACTTCGCTTTTCGCCTTCTTTGCCGGGCGCTCGGCGAGTTTGGGCTCGGCCTTCAGCTTGGCGATCAGGGCCGGCGCGGGCTTTCGCGACTTGATCGTGGAGGCGCGGGTGAGGGTCCGGGTCAGCAGGTTGCGCATTTCGCCGTTGCGCGTCGCGGCACTACGGCCGCCGAATACGGCGGCGACGAGATGACGGCCGTTGCGGTGCACGGAGGACACGAGATTGAAACCGGAAGCCTGCGTATAGCCGGTCTTGATGCCGTCGATGCCGGCAAAAGTGTTCATCAAGGTGTTGTGATTGCGGAACGAGTGGCGGTGGTAGGTGAACTCGCGCGTCGCGAACAACCGGTAGTGCTGGGGAAAATCGTCCTGCAGGCGAAGCCCGAGCGTGATCATGTCGCGCGCCGTCGTCACCTGGCGGCTGTCGGGGAGGCCGGAGGCGTTCTCGAAATTCGTTTTCGACATGCCGAGCGCCTTGGCCTTGGCATTCATCAGGCGCACGAAATTCGCCTGGCTGCCGCCGATCTTTTCGGCCAGAGCCACGGCGACGTCGTTGGCGGATTTGGTGATCAGGGCGCGAATGGCGTCGCCTGCGGTGATCTCGTCGCCGGCATCGAGATCAAGCTTGGAAGGCGCCACGTTGGTGGCGGCCTCCGAGATCGGAACCGGTGTCGACATCGACATGCGGCCCTGCTCGATGGTCTCGAAGGTGAGATAAAGCGTCATCATCTTGGTGAGGGAGGCGGGATGGCGCTGCTCGTCGCCGTCGTCGTTGTGCAGGATGGCGCCGGTGTTGGCGTCGATGACCATGGCCGCATGGCGCGGCTCGCGGGCCAGCGCCGCGCCAGCGTTCAAAACGCCGGCGGCGACCGCCACGGTAATGGCAATACGTTCAGCAAAGCGCTGCAACAAGACGCCGTTCCCTCTTGCGTCAAGCGGACAGGGGCACCCCCCGTCCGAATGACGTTCTCTCTTTGGTCTGGTGCGCGGCGACCCATCTCGATTCACCGCGCCCGGCCCCTCGCCCGTCAGGGCCAGGAAGCATTGTTTTAGGGCACCTTTTTGGCGCTGGACGGCAATTCGCCGGCCTCGACCCTCAAGGGTGCCCGCAGATCAAGACTAGCGGAGGAGGCCTGAATTAGGGTTAAGCTGCATGGTTAACCGATTGGAACTTCATGTCTCTTGGCGCTACTCCCGCCTCACGAGACCGGCGTTTCACGGGTGCAGTTGCAATGTTTGGTTAACGCGCGCACTCTCCGCCCGCGACTAGACGGAGGGCCAACACGTCCAAGAGAAAAGCAAAGAAGGGGTACACGTTATGATCAATGCGTTTGAAGACGTGCAGAAACTCAGCCAGACCAATGTCGATAGCGCCATGAAGGTGTGGGGCGACTGGAGCCGCAATTTCCAGGCTCTGGCCGCGGAAATGGGCGAATATCAGAAGAAGTCCTTCGAGGACGGGGCGGCAGCGTTCCAGAAGCTGATGGGGGCCAAGTCGATCGATCAGGCCTACGAGATCCAGTCCAGCTATGCGCGGCGCGCCTATGAGCAGTACCTCCAGGAAATGAACAAAATCGGCGGCATCTACGCCAGCCTGGCGAAGGACGCCATGAAGCCGATGGAGCGCATGACCCAGTCCGGTTTCGGCCGCTAGGGTCTTCCACGCTACCAGCACGCGCACAGAATTCGAGCGCCCGGGAGTCCGTCTCCCGGCCCTCTTCGTGTGCCTATTTTTTTGCCTGAAGTCATTCCTATATACACTTTCCCGCCAGCGGTCGGCCTGCGAAGGTGTGGGGAGGGTACGCATGCGCGGCGTCGGCACGCGAAGGCCGATGTGCGGCGGCCGGCGCCATTCGGGCGGCGGCTTACGGCCTCGGCGATGCCGTGAATTGGGAGTAGAATACCGGAATACTCGACGTTATGGGGCGCTGGTGACTGGCATCAATGCAACGGCAACGCGAGGGCTCCGAGTTCGTTGATCTACGGGCCGAAGGGCGGCAAACTCGCGTGCCTTCCAAGGCCGAGTGCTAAGACCTTTCGGGGCCGGCCGGAACGTGGTCTCGATTGTCGGGTTTAATGAAGCAGGACAAAAGAACGGCATGAGCCGCGGAATGACACGTGACGAGGCGCAGGACGTGCGAGTTGGCAGGTCTTTAGGGCCGCTTGGCCTCACACCCTGAGCATGGCCGGTAAAGACGGCCCGCGGCGCGGTAACGACGGAGACGAGGACGGCCGCACCGGCATCGTCACCAAGACGAAACCGAAAACAAAGAAACCGAGCCTCTATAAGGTCCTACTGTTGAATGACGACTATACTCCCATGGAGTTCGTGGTTCTCGTGCTACAGAGGTTTTTCGGCAAGGGACAGGAGGACGCAACTCGCATCATGCTCCACGTCCATCACAAAGGCGTCGGGATTTGCGGGGTATACACGTACGAAGTCGCAGAAACCAAGGTGACACTGGTCATGGATTTTTCCGCCAGCATGGCCATCCCCTCCAGTGCACCATGGAGAAAGAGTAGGATCGAATTGACGTCGCTCTCGAAAAATCTCGAAGCCACGCTTCACCGCGCGCTGGAATACGCGAATGCGCGCCGGCACGAATTCGCGACGCTGGAGCACCTGCTGCTCGCCCTCGTCGATGATCGCGACGCGGCCGCCGTCCTGCGCGCCAGCAACGTCGATATCGACCAGCTCCGCAATCGCCTTGATCGAATACCTCGACAACGAACTTTCGCCCATCGTCTCCAAGAGTGCCCGCGACGCCCAGCCGACGAACTCGTTCCAGCGGGTCGTGCAGCGCGCCATCGTGCACGTGCAGACCTCCGGCCGCGAGGAAGTGACCGGCGCCAACGTGCTGGTCGGCATTTTCTCCGAGCGCGAGAGCCATGCCGCCTACTTCCTGCACGAGCAGGACATGACGCGCTTCGACGCCGTCCAGTACATCGCCCACGGCATCGCCAAGCGCCCCGGCATGTCGGAGCCGCGCCCGGTGCGCGGGGCCGACGAGGAGAGCCGCGACGCGAGGGCGACGACGCCAAGAAGCCCGGCGACGCGCTCTCCACCTATTGCGTCAACCTCAACAAGAAGGCCCGCGACGGCAAGATCGATCCGCTGATCGGCCGCGAGCAGGAAGTGCTGCGCACCATCCAGGTGCTCTGCCGCCGGCAGAAGAACAATCCGCTGTTCGTCGGCGATCCCGGCGTCGGCAAGACGGCGATCGCCGAAGGCCTCGCGCGCAAGATCATCAAGGGCGAAGTGCCCGAGGTCTTGAAGGGCTCGACCATCTTCGCCCTCGACATGGGTGCGCTGCTCGCCGGCACGCGCTATCGCGGCGACTTCGAGGAGCGCCTGAAGGCCGTGATGAAGGAGATCGAGAACTACGACGGCGCGCATCCTGTTCATCGACGAGATCCATACCGTGATCGGCGCCGGCGCGACCTCGGGCGGCGCCATGGACGCGTCCAACCTGCTGAAGCCGGCGCTGCAGTCGGGCACGCTGCGCTGCATCGGCTCGACGACCTACAAGGAATACCGCCAGCACTTCGAGAAGGACCGCGCGCTGGTCCGCCGCTTCCAGAAGATCGACGTCAAGGAGCCGACGGTCGAGGACACGATCGAGATCCTGAAGGGCCTGAAGTCCGTCTTCGAGGACTACCACCAGCTGAAGTACACCAACGAGGCCATCAAGGCGGCGGTCGAGCTTTCGGCCAAGTACATCCACGACCGCAAGCTGCCCGACAAGGCGATCGACGTCATCGACGAGACGGGCGCGTCGCAGATGCTGGTGCCCGAAGGCAAGCGCAAGAAGAAGATCACGGTCAAGGAGATCGAGGCGACCGTCGCCACCATGGCGCGCATCCCGCCGAAGACCGTCACCAAGTGCGACGCCGAAGTGCTCGGCAATCTCGAGCGCGACCTGAAGCGCCTGGTGTTCGGCCAGGACAAGGCGATCGATGCGCTTGACCAGCGCCATCAAGCTGTCGCGCGCCGGGTCTGCGCGAGCCGGAAAAGCCGATCGGCTGCTACCTGTTCTCCGGCCCGACCGGCGTCGGCAAGACCGAAGTCGCCAAGCAGCTCGCCAACCTGATGGGCGTCGAGCTGCTGCGCTTCGACATGTCGGAATACATGGAGAAGCACACCGTCTCGCGTCTGATCGGCGCGCCTCCGGGCTACGTCGGCTTCGACCAGGGCGGGCTGCTGACCGATGGCGTCGACCAGCACCCGCATTGCGTGCTGCTGCTCGACGAAATCGAGAAGGCGCACCCGGATCTGTTCAACATCCTGCTGCAGGTGATGGACCACGGCAAGCTGACCGACCACAACGGCAAGGCGATCGATTTCCGCAACGTCGTCCTGATCATGACGACGAACGCGGGCGCCTCCGACATGGCGAAGCCGCCGATGGGCTTCAACCGGGCGAAGCGCGAGGGCGAGGACACCGAGGCCGTGAACAAGATGTTCACGCCCGAGTTCCGCAACCGCCTCGATGCGGTCGTGGCGTTCTCCGGCCTGCCGCCGGAGATCATCGCCAAGGTCGTCGAGAAGTTCGTCTTCCAGCTCGAAGCGCAGCTCGCCGACCGCGGCGTCTCGATCGAGCTTGTCGGACGAGGCGACGCGCTGGATCGCCGAAAAGGGCTATGACGAAAAGTTCGGCGCCCGGCCGCTGGCGCGCGTCATCCAGGAGTACATCAAGAAGCCGCTCGCCGAGGAGCTGCTGTTCGGCAAGCTCGAGCATGGCGGCACGGTGAAGGTGCTGGTCGCGGGCAAGGGCGAGGAGCGCACGCTGGCCTTCGACTACATCCCCGGCGATCCGTCCAAGAGGCGAAATCCCGAGGACGACGAGGACGACGGGCCGCAGCCCGTGCTCGTCGATGCGACGCCGAAGAAGGCGCTGCCCGGCCCCAAGGAAAAGGGCGAAAAGTCCAAGCCGTCTGGCGCCGTGCCGACGGTGCCGCGCAAGAAGAAGGACGAGTAATTACTTTTCCTTTTTGGATCGGGACAATAAAAACGTCGGGTCGCAAGCCCGGCGTTTTTTTTATGGGTGGCGGGAAGCGTAATTTGTCAGGCCCGCTGCCTATCCCAATTCCGCCAGCACGCACTTCAGCATGCCGTAATCGTAGCGGCCTTCGAGCGCCGCGTGCGCGGGGCCGAGCTTGCCGGTCTCGAGCGTGTGGCAGCGTTCGAACGCCGCGAGAATCTCGTCCATCTCGGCGTCGTCGAGGCCAGCACGGCGCGCGCTTCGACCAGCCCCGCCTCGATCGCTTCGGCGAAATGCCCGTAGACGGTCGCGAGCGTCGAGTCTCGCGCTCGTCGGCGATCTGCTCGGCGTCGAGCCCGCGCAGGTGCACCGCCAGCGTCTGGTTGACCGTCGCAGACAGGCGGTTTGTCGAGCAGCGGGTGCGCCTTGAAACCGGCGATGATTTCCAGGAACGCCTTGCCGTAGCGCTCGATCTTGCTGTCGCCGAGGCCGGTGATGTCGTGCAGCGCCGCTTCCGTTGCGGGCCGCTTCTCCGCCAGTTCGATCAGCGTGCGTGTCCTGGCACGACGACGTAGGGCGGCAGCTTCGCAGCGCCGGCCAGCTTCAGGCGCAAGAGCCTTCAGCGCCTGCGAACAGCGCCTCGTTGCTCGGGCCGCCACCTTGGCTGCCGGTGCTTGCCTTCGCGCTTCGTTTTCTTCGCCGGCGGCGCGCGTGATCGCGCATCAGGAATTTCTGCCTCGCCCGCGCAGCATCGGCCGCGCGCTCTCCGTCAGCGTCAGCGTGCCGTGGCCTTCGTCGTCGCCGGTCGAGATAGCCCGCAGCGATGAGCTGGCGGAACAGGCCCTTCCACTGTCGGCGGCCGTATCCTTGCCGATGCCGAACACGCGTCAGTCGGTCGTGGCCGTTGCGGACGATGCGCTCGTCTTCCTTGCCCATCAGCACGTCGACGACATAGGTCGACGCCGAAGCGCTGCCCGGTGCGGTAGACGGCGGACAGCGCCTTTTGCGCGTGCACGGTGCCGTCCTCGGTCGCCGGCGGATTGAGGCAGTTGTCGCAGTTGCCGCAGGGCTCGGCGAGCGGCTCGCCGAAATAGGCGAGCAGCGCCTGGCGGCGGCAGCCGGGCATCTCGGCAAGGCCGATCAGGGCGTCGAGCTTCTGGCGCTGCACCTGCTTGAAAGCGTCCGCGCCCTCCGACTGCGCGATCCACTGGCGCAGCTGCACGACGTCCTGCATGCCGTAGGCCATCCACGCGTTCGCCGGCTTCGCCGTCGCGCCCGGCGCGGCCCGTTTCCTGGTAGTAGGCCTCGATCGATTTCGGCAGATTGAGATGCGCGACGAAGCGCACGTCCGGCTTGTCGATGCCCATGCCGAAGGCGATGGTCGCGACGATGATGACGCCGTCCTCGTTCGAGGAACTTGGCCTGCGCGCGCGGCGCGGATGTGGGCGTTCGAGACCGGCATGGTAGCATGTAGCGCCGTGCGGCCCTTGGAGGCCAGCCACGCCGCCGTTTCCTCGACCGACTTGCGCGAGAGGCAATAGACGATGCCGGCGTCGCTCGGGTGTTCGCTCGAGATGAATTGCCACAGCCGTTCGCGCGCGCTCATCGAGCCCATTTCGCTGATCGTGTAGCGGATGTTGGGCCGGTCGAAGCTGGCGACGAAGGCGTGCGCGTCTTCGAGGCTGAAGTTCGGTGACGATCTCCTGGCGCGTGCGCTCGTCCGCCGTCGCCGTCAGGGCGATGCGCGGCACGTTGGGAAATCGCTCGGCCAGGATCTTGAGCTGACGATATTCGGGGCGGAAGTCGTGCCCCCACTGCGACACGCAATGGGCTTCGTCGATGGCGAAGAGGGCGATAGTCTGGCGTTCGAGCAGCGACAGCGTGCGCTCCTGCACCAGCCGCTCGGGCGCGACGTAGAGAAGGTCCAGAGCACCGGCGGCGAAGGCCGCGTTCGACGTCGTTCTGGTGCGCTGCGGTCGAGCGTCGAATTGAGAAACGCGGCATTGACGCCCAGGTCCTTCAGCGCATCGACCTGATCCTGCATCAGCGCGATCAGCGGCGAGACGACGATGCCGGTGCCGGGGCGCACGAGCGACGGGAATCTGATAGCAGAGCGACTTGCCGCCGCCCGTCGGCATCAGCGCCAGGCAGTCCTCGCCGGCGAGGATCGCCTTAATGATGCTTTCCTGGTGGAAACGGAAACTCTTGTAGCCGAACACCTCGTCGAGCTTGGCTGCGCGCCACATCGATCGGCTCCGGGGCGATGGGCTCCGGGGCGATCGACGCAGCCGCGAGCAGATCGCGCACGGGCTTCGTCCTGGTGACAGCGCGCGGCCGGCATGCTTGCGTGAAGCCTCAACTCGAGTGCAAAGGATGTAGCGCCGACATTAGTCTGATTCTTGCCGGAATTGACGCTTGCGCGGGCCTTCAGCGACCGCTTTCCACTTGAAAAAAGTTTCAAGTATTTCAGCGCTCAAGCGCGCGCCTGCAGCGGAATTCATCATCGCGTTGCGGCGCCTCTCGGCATTCAGCGAGGGTTCATCTCTGCGGCCGCTAGTCTCTTCCTCAAGCTGATGTCACCTCCCCCCGTGCCATCAGAACCGCGACGACCGGCCAGGCATCCCCCCAATCCCCCGCCTGGCCGGCGTCTGCCCTCTCACCGAGCCGGCCCTCGCGTATCGCGGCCGTGTGGTTTTAAGTCACGAGCACGGCTTGCAGCATCTTCCTCCTCCGGGATCGCAAGTTTGAAACCCGCCGGAACATCGCCCCGGCGGGATTTTTTTGCCGAAAGTTTACGAGACCGACTTGCCCGCGTCGAATGTGCGCTCGATTTTTGCGGGGCGGCAGGGTAAGCCCCTGGCATGCACGCTTCCCTCAAATTACGCCCGCCAACCCCGTCCTTATCGAGGTGACACGCGGCCCGCTGGTCGAATGCCGCCATCGCGGCGTGCTCGCCGTGGTGTCCTCCGACGGGACCTTGGCGCTGGAGCTGGGCGACGTGAATTTCCCGGTCTATCCGCGCTCGGCGATCAAGCCGCTGCAGGCGCTGCCGCTGATCGAGACCGGGCGCGGCCGAACGCTTCGGCTTTGCGGATCGTCACATTGCGCTTGCCGCGGCGTCGCATTCGGGCACCCGCGATCACGTTGCGGCGGCCCGCGAGATGCTGGCTTCGATTGGCCTTGATGAGACGGCGCTTCACTGCGGCACGCACGTCCCCCGCGACCCCGACGAGCAACGCCGCCTGCTGCGCACCGGCGCCGAACCCTCGCCACTGCATCACAATTGTTCCGGCAAGCACGCGGCGATGCTGGCGACGGCCGCGCCATCTCAGCGAGCCGGCGGCCGGTTACGAGCTGGCGTCGCATCCCGTGCAGCAGCGCATGAAGCAAGTCCTGGAAGACTTGAGCGGCGCCGAAATCAGCGCGCACGTCTGCGGCATCGACGGCTGCTCGGTGCCGAACTGGGCGATGCCGGCGCGATCTCTGGCCCGGGCCTACGCGCGCTTCGCGACCGGCCAGGGCTTGTCCCCGGTTCGCAAAGTCGCCGCCCGGCGCATCATGGACGCGGCGATCGCCGAGCCCCTCTATCTCGCCGGACCCGGCCGTCTCGATACACGCGTCGTGAAGGCCTTTTCCGGCGCCTGTTTCATCAAGACGGGGGCGGAGGGAGCGTACGCCGGCGCTTTTCCCGATGCCGGTCTCGGCTTTGCGTTGAAGATCGACGACGGCGCCACGCGCGCCGCGGAAGCCGTCGTCTCGATGCTCATCGAGGCCTTTGTGCCGAAGGCGCGCGGCACGCTCGGCTTGAAGAGCCTGAAGAACGCCCAGGGCCACGACGTCGGCCAGATCCGGCCTTCGCCGCTCCTCGCCGTGGCGCTGGGTTAGGCGCCCGGTGCCGAGCCGTTCGTCTGTCGCGATGAAGCTGCCCACGCTGTTCTTGCGTTCCCGGCTCGCCGCGCAAGCGCTGGCGCAGCAGGCCGAAGGTGCGCGAGGCGCACGGCAGAGCCGGGATCGCGTCCGATCGGAATGTCACGAACGTTGACCGACGCGATCCCGGATCGCCGTCGTGTTTCGCTGCGCTCAACGCGGCTTCCGGGAATGCATGTGGAGGGAGCGGCGCGCGAAATCTCACAGCTGCGTAGGGCGCAATAGGTTCGTGCTCTGCACTTGCACGAACCGTATTGCGCCCAAGGGATGCGGGTGCCGGCGCCTGCGGCTTGGTGCATTACGTCCCGAGTGCAAATCGGGCCTAATGCACCCGACGTTTCTTCGAATTGTAGGCTACGCTCTCACTTCTTCTGCGGCTGGCCGGGCGCAGGCTTCGCCGCAGGCGGCTGAGCGACTGGCGGTGGCGTCGCGGGCGGTGCCGGCTCCGTTGGCTTGGCCTCCTCGGCCGGCGGCTCGACCGTCACGTCCGGCGCTTTGCGGCTGACGGCGCCCGAGGCCGCGCTGTCCGTGCTCTCCGACTGCGCCGCCTTCCATTCTTTCGAAAACATCGATTGCGTGCCGTTGCGAAACGCCAGGTGCTGGATCGCCAGATACGGCAGATTGAGAACGAAGGTCACAGGTCTCGGGTCGGTGCGGAAAACCTTTTCGACCAGATCGGGGCGGCCGGGCCTGGCGGTGAGCAGCGTCAGCGTGAAGCGGAAGTCGCCCTTGTCGGTGACCAGGATCGCTTCGCTGTCGTCGCTCGGGTAGAAGCGGATCGTCTCGGTGAAATTGCTGTGGCCGGCGATCGCCAGCGGCGCGAACGAGCGGCCGAGGCTGGCGTTGGTGTTGTCCTTGCCGCTCGGATATTCGCCGACGAACGCCGCATAGAATTTCCGCTTCTTCACGCCGTCGGGGTTTTCCCCAGGTTCTCGACCTCGAGTTCCATGGAGAGAACGGTGCCCGTGCGGGCGCCGTCGTTCGAGATGGTCATCGGTATGTTGAACACGTCGCGGCCGTCGCGGGCGTAATTGATCACCGGGGGAACGTAGACCTGCAGCTCGGCCGTCTTCATGCTGCTCTCGTAATAAGAGAGCCCCGACATGACGAGCGCGATCGCGGAGACGACGGTGGCGAGCAAGCCGCCGTGGCTGCCATGCTCGACGATGCTACCGGGACCGAGATGGTCCGCGCCTTTGCGGCCCGTGAGCTTGAACGACATGCACTCCCCCCGAAACAAATGAATTGATGCTATCCCCGCGGCGCGAACGAGCGCGCCAAAAGCGGCAAAGGTGGGGCGTTTACGGCGCCGTTATCCGAGGCGCCTGGAGGCGTATTCCCCTCCCGTACTGCATCGGTTCCGCCGAAGCGCGGCGAAAAATCGAACAGTGTTTTACTCGGCCTTAATCGCCCCCCGGTTAAGCAAGTGGGTTCGCCCCTCTAAGCCGAAGGATACCCGTGAAGCCGTGCTGCGTTCCCTCACGCATGTCGACCGTCAAAGGCGTCGTCCCCGCGTCCGGCAGGTTCTGGTGTTGCTTGCCAGCCTGACTGTCGGCGCCTACTTCGGTCACCATGCCCTTCATGGGCGCCACGGCCTCGAGGCTCGCAATCAGCTGATCGAACGGTCCAATCTGTTGGACTTCGAGATCAAGAGCCTCGAGGCCGTGCGCGCGAAACTCGAGCGCGACGTGGCGCTGCTTTCGCCCGACAAGCCCGATCCCGATATCGTGGAAGAAATTGCCCGCGACGTGCTCGGTTATGTTCGCCCTACGGATATTCTTATTGCTGAGCGATAGCTTGTGCGCCGCGCTCCTGCGCATTAACGTTTGTTAAGTGCCGCAATCGGCCATTGTGTTTCGTCGTCTCTCTCCTTACCTGTCGCCGATTGGTGCCGCCGTGCAGGCCGTTCCTGTCGTGGCGGCGGCAGGCGCTGGACAGACCGACGCTCGATAGGACGCGCAATGAGCAAAGAGCCCCTTCTCGAACTCGACATTCCCGATGGCGCCGCCGTGGCGGGTGACGCGGTCGAGGTGCTGCGCGCCTGGGTCGCCGACGGCGCGCTGATGGTTTCGCTCAATGCGGAAGCCTTCGGCGATCGCGTCGACAACTGGGGCCGGCTTCTTTCCGAGATCGCCGAGCACTGCGGTCGCGCCGCGGCGCTGCAAGGCCACATGAGCCAGGGCGATGCCGAGGCCGCTATACGCCAGGCCTTTACCGCTGCCGCTCTCGTCCAGGCCGGGGTAAGGCCGACGCGAACGTCGGAGGGCAAGATCCGCGGCCGCCGCAAGCACTGAAGCGGTAACGGCCATATCGCCAAGTTGATCCCATCGAAACGAGTGTGGCGGCAGCGCCTCAAACGCCAGGATGTCCACAGCAACTCGAATCATTCCCCTGTTCACACCGTGGATGAGTGACCGGGCGGCCTTGCCGCGCCAGCGCGCCCGGATAAGCATTCCCCCCAAAGCGTGTGCGTTCGAAAGCGATTTTTTGCTCACTCGGGGGACGTACAGATGAATTACAGGGGAATGGCCGTCGCAACGGCCGCAGTGGGCCTGCTCCTGTCGGGCTGTGCCAATGACGGCACGCTGACCACGGCCGCGATCACGCCGAAACCTGCGCAGACGGCCGCCGCCGCCGATCCTGCCTGCAGTCGCGCTCAGCGCTCAGATCAGCACGCTGCGCGGCGAAGGCACCGTCGACCGGCTGGAAAAGGCCGCGAGCGGCAAGGGCAAGACCGTTCAGGTGAAGCGCGACGCGCTCGCCAAGCAGGCCGAACTCAACAAGGCCAACGCCGACTTCCAGGCGAAGTGCGGACCGAAAATTCCGGCGGCAACCACGGCACAAGCGGCACCTTCTCCGGCCCAGACCGCGGCGACCGCTGCAACCGAGGCCGCGACGCAGCAGGGCAAGCAGGCCGCGACAAAGGCCGCGGTCTCGGCAGCGACGAGCGCCGCCAAGACACCGTAACGCGGCTGTACGTGGCGGGGCAGACTTAGCGGGGGCAGGGCGTCGCGGGCAGAAGTGGGCACGCGACGCCACTTTACGCACGAATATCGCCTCTTGCGCTGATGTAGGGTTGCCACACCAGCGCCACGAGGGGTTGCGAACCTAATTCTCCTATGTTCAACAAAGGATGCGGGATTTCGGCTCGGGGGCCGCTCGCGTCACGCAACAGCAAACGGAAACTGGCGGCATGCGGGATCTCATTGGTCTTGGCTCGGGCCTGGTCTTGGGTTTAACGGCGGCACTCGGCGGTTGCGGCGGCGCTTCGGGCGGCGGTGGCGACCCGGGTGCGAAGTCCTTGCCCATGGGGCAATCGTGCCAGTCGATCCGCGGCGAGCTGAACCGTCTCGATTCCAAGGGCGTTCCGGCCCTGGTCGAAAAACAATCGGGCGGCGGCAAGCTCAATCCGGCCCAGAAGGCCGACGCCGATGCTTACAACAATCTGCTCAACCAGTACCTCGGCGCCCGCTGCCACGTCTGAGGCACGGCGAGCTTCTCCTCCTGGCGATTTTTTTCCGGCTGGATTTAGCAGCAACGGCGGCGGCGAACCGCCTGTTAGCTGCTGTTCGGACCGGCAACCATGGACGCCATCGGCGTGGCAGGCTTATACTGCGGCATCAACTCGCGAAGCTCTCTCACCTGCTGCAGGAGCACCAAGCCATGGACGACAATGTTCGCGCACTGATCGTGTTCGCCGTCATCGGTATCATCGCCGGCTTCCTCGCCTCGCTCCTGATCGGCGGCAGCGGCAGTCTTCTCGGCTGGCTGATCTCGGGCGTGCTCGGCGCCTTCGTCGGCGGCTATGTGCTGCGAGCGCTCGGCATCAATCTCGGCATCTCCAATCCGCTCGTCTCGCAGGTCGCCACCTCGACCATCGGCGCCATCATCGTCATCCTGATTGCCGGCATGATCGCTTAATCGGTCACCGCCTTTGCGGTGTCACACGGCAAGAACTCTTTCCGCTGTGAAGGAAGCATCGGCCGCAGGCATCCCCTCCCCGCAAGGGAGATGGGAAACGTGCGGCAGGCTCGCTTCCTGAAGAACCGGCACGACACTCGATTAGCTGTCGAATCTCACGTTCAACTTTCATCGTTCAGCCTGAAAGGACACTCGACCATGGCCGATCTGCAACCCTACATGCCCTACATCGTGATGGCCGTGAACGGCCTTGTCGCCGGCTGGCTGGCGGGCCTGCTGCTCGGCGGCGGCGGGCTGATCCGCAACCTCATCGTCGGCGTCCTCGGCGCCTTCCTCGGCGGCTTTCTCGCCAATGCCGGGCTTTTACCCTTGCCGCAGGCGGTCGTCGATTACGCCAACATGATCCCCTATGGCCTGCAGATCCTGGTCTCGACCATCGGCGCCATCCTGGTCGTCGATCATCGCCCGCATCGTCGGGCGCTAGAGTCCGCCGTGCCGACGTTCACGACCCAGCGCCGCGTCGCATTTTCCGCCCGCCAGATGTACGACGTCGTCGCCGATGTCGAGCGCTACCCCGAGTTCCTGCCCATGTGCACGGGATTGAAGGTCATCGCGCGCGAAGCCGCAGAGGCCGGCGAGGAACTCACCGCCAGCATGAGCGTCGGCTATAAGGCGATCGCCGAAACCTTCACCACGCGCGTCGTGCTGACGCCGGCCGAGCCGCGCGTCGACGTCGCCTATCTCGACGGGCCGTTCTCGCATCTGAACAACCGCTGGCGCTTCGTCGATTTGCCCGAAGGCGGCTCGGAGGTCGATTTCTACATCACCTACCAGTTCAAGTCGGCGGCGCTGGGCCTCATCGTCGGCGCCGTGTTCGAGCAGGCCTTCCGCAAATTCGCCGAGGCCTTCGAGGAGCGCGCGCGCCGCGTTTACGGCGAGCCGCAGGCGGCAGTCGGCACCCGGCAATAGGCAGCGTGCAAGTAACCCTTCTTCCAGTGAGACATTCAGCGTCACGTGTCCCCGCGCCGTTCTCGCAACGCTCGTCATCCCCGCGCCACTCGCTTCAAACGAGCGGATCCTGCGGCGGGCCTTCGCCGCGCCGAAGCGGCTTCGGCCGCGCAGGCGGGGATCCAAGCAAGCGTCCGCATTGTGTAGACAGCGAGGCCCCGCGCCTGTGGCTGCATCTGACACGTGTGCGAAAGCCCGCCCGCAGGAACGCTTTTGCCCACGTGCTCGAAGTCTTTGCGTGGAGGCTTGCCTGGGTTCCCGCCTAGTCCCGAAATCACGCGTCGCGCGATTCCGGCGCGGGAATGACGCGAGAGAAGAGAGCGGTGGACGTTCCGTGATTCCGGGATAACGCGAGAGGAGAGAGCGTCGCGCGATTTCGGCGCGGTGACGCATGGCGAGTGGTCCCGCTCCGACCAACGCACTCACCATTCGCAATTCGCTATTCGCCACGCGCTCAGCCCCACTCCGAATGCCGCTTGCCGAATGCCGATCGCCTCTCTACCTCACCGCCCGCTCCGCATTGCGCGCGCTTGTCAGTCCAATTGCCGTTTCGAGCCCATGCGCGCCGCGCAAAATCGTACCGTCGAGATCGGCGCTGGAGAAATTCGCGCCCGCGACGTTGGCCCCGCTCAGATCGGCGCCAGAGAGATCGGCGTTGACCAGGATCGCGCCCGCAAGATCGGCGTTCTTCAGGTTGGCGAAGTTGAACAGCGCATGGGTCAGATCGGCGCGGGCGAGATTGGCGCCTTCGAGCACTGCGCCGTTCAACTCGGTCCGCCAGATGACCTCGATGAAATCCCGTCTTGCCGAACGGCGCGCAATAGGCGTCCGAGAGATCGGCGCCGGAAAAATCGGCACGCGAAAGGCGGGCGAAAATGCGCGCATGTTTCAGGTTGGCGCCACGGAAGTTCGGCGCATCCTTGGCGGCGGCGTCAAAGCCGGTGAACGCCGTCGGCCGCAACAGCGAGGCGCCATGCAAATCCGCGCCCTCGAATGTCGCACCGATGATCGTCGCGCGATCGAGATTGGCGCCGGCGAGATTGACGCCTGAAAGGTTGGCGCGCATCAGATCGGCGCCGAAAAGCTGCGCGCCGGCAAGGTTCGCTTTCTTGAAATCGACGCCGGCGAGATCGAGGCCGGACAAATCCTTAGCCGCAAGATCGGGCGTCGCGCCTTTCTCGGCCGCATAGAGCTGCTGGGTCAAATCGCGTGCGGTGAAGTCGGCAGCGCGAGCGAGCCCAGACGCGCCAAGCGCCAACGCCGCCGTCAGCGCCGCCCGCAATCCCATCTCGCGTAGTGCCTTTAACCAAACCATGTCGAAACCTCGCGTGTTACGAGCCCCAGTATGCGGCCCGCACGAGGGGGCGGGGATAACTTTTTTCGAGGAGCAAGTTCAGGGCGTTAGAAATCAGCAGCGTTAACGGGCGGGCGAAATTCGCGTTGTTCCCTCTCGCGTTGGGGAGAGGGCCCGCCGCGGAGGCGGCAGAACAAGCGAGGGTGAGGGGGCGAAAGATGGGTGGGGGAGGAAAAGCGGGTGAGGGGCCTTCGATCAGCCAATCGCCGCACGGATCATGCCGAGCGCCTCACGCACGCTTGCCATCCGGATGCCGCTTCGCCCGATGTCGCCGAAGTTGAAGCGCTGGACCTGCGCCTCCGCGCCCTTCGTCTCGACCGCGATGTAGACGAGGCCGACGGGCTTGGCGTCCGTGCCGCCACCGGGGCCTGCAATGCCCGTCACCGCAACGGCGATGTCGGCGTGCGAATGCTTGAGCGCGCCTTCGGCCATAGCCAGCGCCACCGCCGCCGAGACCGCGCCGTGACGCTTGATGACGTCGGCCGGAACTCCGATCGCCTCGATCTTGGCTTCGTTCGAATAGGTGACGAAGCCGCGCTCCAACACATCCGACGATCCTGGAATTTCCGTCAGCAGCGCCGCGATCAAGCCGCCCGTGCAGCTCTCCGCGGTGACGAGCTTCAGCCCCTTCGCGCGCATGGCGTCGAGCAGACGTTCAGCAGAATGAAGCACTTTGATCGGGAACACGGCGTATCGCCTTGCGTTTCGGATTGCGAAAAGTCTAGCGAGTGCGCTTCTGCTTGCAAGCGGGCTGCGTGCGCCGCGGGCGACCCTAGAAGCGGCACGTGAAGGTGGACGACGGGTTGGTGAGGGTCACCGCCGCAATCGATACGATCTTCCACGCGGGCGCCCGCACTACCCGCTCTAAGCCCGCCAGTATCGGCCCGGCGTCCGCCCATGACGAAAAGGCATCGCTGCGGACACCTAGCCCTTTGAGGATATCGCCGGTAAAGAGCACGCGAACATTCATTTCGTCGCAGGAGTTCGTCACGCGGTATTCCGTCCGGCCGTTGAAGTCGCTCTCACCGGTTGGAATGACGCTGATGCATTTACAGTCTGCCGTCGAAAGGCGGCGCGCGGGCGGACCCGCTTGCCCTGAATGTCCTTCCCCCTTGCTCGCCAGATAAGCCACGACCCAAGATGCACAGTCACGTAGCACCTTCTGCGCCTTCGGATTATGGGCCTGCGCGCCGACGACGGCCTCGAACGGTGAATTTCCCTGATGGCGGAGCTGGGCATAACGCTGGCTCGCACCTTTGTCGGTGAAGACCCAATCGACGTTGATTTTACCCTCGGTCTTGCAGACGCTGTTGGCCGGAGCGGCGGCGGAGCGGCCTGATCCCGCCGTATCGCACTTGAAGGGCCGGCCCGCCCGATAATCGGCGATGGTGCTGTGCACCGTGCCGCCGGCCTCGCGGCACTTCTGCACGAAGGTGTCGAAGTATCCAGTCGTTGTCTTGTGCGTGAACGGAATTGCAAGGCCATGCCAAGAGAATGACCGGCAGCACCGCGCAAAAGAGCCGCTGCAGTGTCATCGGTCATCTCCGCATTCGCAAGTCGACGCGCCTCTCGCGGCGCGCGTCCGGCTTCAGGGCTTGGGCATGATCATGGGCGTCAGCGAATTCATGTTCGTGGCGCGCGTCGCGCATTGGGCTGCAAGTTCGGGCCTGTTCGCTTGCTGATAGACTATCTCGCAGTCCTCGAAGGCCTGACGCTGGCTGTAGCCGTTGGCCGTTCCGGCGCCGATGGCGTTGGTGCCGGCTGTTGGCAGCTGACCTTGCGCATAGGCGTTGCGATACCCACCAGCCGTAGCGGCCGCTGCGGCTGCCGCCGCCGCAGGAGGTGGTGGCGCACCACGCCCAGAGACTGCGTTTGCGACGTTGAGCGCCCCGGTCGCCAGATTAACGGCGTTGGTCAGGTCCTGGACGCCTTGAGCGTCAGTTCCGCAGCCGCCGGACGTAAGGCCAATGGCGGCAATACCGGCCGCGATACATGTCGTCTTGAAAGAAGCCGCGAATGAATTTCTAGAAAGCATTTGCACCTCCCGCGAGGATCAAACCGAAGCGAGCAAATGGTAGAACGATGCCAGTGGAACACAACGCAGAATTGCCCGTTTCCGGTGGAGTGCGCCAGAAATGGCCGGATATGCGCCGTTTCAGTACCACGAAACACTTCGGGGAGCGCTTGGGCGAAGCGCTCCCCGGCAGTGTTGAGAGAGACTGTGTGTGGCTCTAGTCCGCCCGGCTGATCAGGCGGCAGCAAGCCTCTCGGCCTGGTTCAACAGGCCGTCGAGGACGTCGCGACTGCCGGAGCCCATCACCCCGACGGTCTTCTTCTGCGCATCCTGCCAGATCGGATAGGCATCCTTCAACACGGCCTGACCCTTGGGCGTCAGGTGAAGGCCGCGGCCACGCCTTCCGGCGGGCGGATCCATGATGATATGGCCAAGCGCCAGGAGGCGCTTCAGGTTGCGCGACAGTGTCGACTTTTCGATATCGAGATCGTGTCCGATTTCGACAGCCGTAATCGCATCACGAGCCGCCAACTGCGCGAGCAGAGTGTACTGGCTCGCGGTGATGCCGAGTGGGCGCAGGGCATCGTCGTAGACGCGCGTGATGATACGCGAAAGTTGACGCACGCGGGTGGCAAGACACGTATCCGAGGTAGCTTCAGCAATGGCGCTGATGGCGGTGTCGGACGGCCTGCGGTCAAGATTGTGTGGCATAATATTCATGTCGGCTCCCACGTTGGTCGTGGCAATACAACCACTGACCATGAGTGATGCTCCGATTCTGGCGGATGGGTCAACGCGGGAAGCGTTGTTATTGCGCAACGGCAAGCGGCAACACGCAGCAAGTGAGTCGCAGCGAATTTGTCTCCCTCTGTCATCCCGGCCGAAGAAATCGCGCGAAGCCGAATTCGAAGAGCCGGGACCCAGCACACGTCCGTTGCGTCAGCCCCTGGGTCCCGGGTCTCGCAAGTGGGCTCGCCCGGGATGACAACCGTTTTTTCTTCGTCGTCCCGGCGTCGCGCAGCCACGATGCCGGAGGCATCGCAGGCCGGGATTTCGCGGACATCATTTGATGTCGTGGTCCATGCGGATCATGCCGTGGGAAGCAGGCGGTGCGCAACTCTCTCCGCGTGCGTTCCCGGCCGAAGGTCGCCGCGAGAGCGGCCGACCGCAGAGCCGGGATCACGTCCGAGACGGGAACACGCAAGTGGCGCCGGGTTGCCACTTCTCGCCGAAGCGGTCCCGGATCTCGCGATGGCGCTCCGCTTATCGCTTCGCCCGGGAATGCAAGCGGTTGGGTCCGTCCAACGTCAGCCGCGTTGCGCCTTGAGTGCAATATGCACCGACGCAATCGCCCCATCCCCAACGTCATGGCCGCGTCGCGGTACGCGATCGCCTCGAAGAGGCGACAGGCGGCCACCCACGGCAAGCTTCACCAAACGCGTCGATGCAGCCGATCGCACACTCTCGACATAATGCAGCTTGAACCTCGCCGTGGGTGCCGGCCGGAGTTTATCCCGGCGAAGGCCGGGGCCGGCATGACGTCAGGAAATCTGGTCAACCGCGCTACCCTTTGAGCGGCAACATCACCGTCGCCACCGCCTGCGCCGCGATCCCTTCGCGCCGGCCGATGAAGCCGAGGCCTTCCATCGTCGTGGCTTTGATGCCGACGCGCGAGGGAGAAATATTCAGCGCTTCCGCGATGACGTTCTTCATCGCCTCGCGGTGCGGGCCGATCTTCGGGGCTTCAGCCAGTACCGTGACATCGACGTTGCTGATCGTGCCGCCCTGGCCTGCGACGAGCTTCGCCGCGTGTTCGAGGAAGATGCGCGAGGGCGCGCCTTTCCACTTGGGGTCGGAGGGCGGAAAATGCTGGCCGATGTCGGCTTCCCCAATGGCTCCGAGAATGGCATCCGTCAGCGCGTGCAGCACCACGTCGGCGTCCGAATGGCCTTCGAGGCCGTGGGTGTGCGCAATCTTCACACCGCCGAGCCAGACGTGGTCGCCTTCGCAGAACTTGTGCACGTCGTAGCCGGTGCCGGTACAAATCTGATGCTGGATTGGGGTGTTTGAAAACATCGCGACCGTGTGGCGGATCTTCAAATCGGCATTGGCGATGTCGTCGGCAGTCGTCAGTTTGACGTTCTCGGCGCTGCCTTCGACCAGCGCCACCTTGAGCCCGGCCCACTCGGCAATCGCGGCGTCATCGGTGAAGTCATGTTGGCCCGCTGCCGCGGCATTACGGTGCGCCTTGAGAATAGACTGGAAGCGAAACCCCTGCGGTGTCTGTGCCCGCCAAAGTCCGCCACGCTCGATCGTGTGCTCGATCGAGCAGTCGGCAGCCGCCCGCTTCAAAGTGTCGGTGACCGGAATAGCCACAATGGCACCGTCCGACGTCGCGAGCGCTGCGATGACGCGCTGGATGGTGCTCGGCATCACGAAGGGCCGGGCGCCGTCGTGGATTAAGACCAAATCCGGATTGAGCGCGGCGAGGCCTTCGAGGCCGGCAAGCACCGAAGCCTGCCGGGTCTCGCCGCCGGAAATCGGCGGCCACAGCTTATGGCTGCCGGGTGGCAGGCACTGGCGGTAAAGCGCTTCGTCTTCGACGTGAATGACGACCTGGATATCCTCGACATCGTCCGCGCGCGCAAAGGTGCGGATCGCAAGCTGCAGCACCGGCATCCCGCCCACCCTTGCATACTGCTTCGGCACCTCGCCGCCGGCGCGGCTGCCTCGTCCCGCGGCAACGATGAGGGCGGCAATCTTCAACTTGGTCTCCATTTATGCTGTCGCTTCAGTGTTTGCCTCCCCCTTGAAGGGGGAGGAAGATGCGTCCGCGGTTTAGGCGGGCGATCACAGGACCACCCAACAATTCGCTACGCCCGGCTAAGCCGCTGGACGCATCAGGTGGGGGTGGTGGGCCCTGTGTTTGATCCTTCACCCCCACCTGGCGCGCAAAGGATGAGTTAGCACGCGCATTCGTGTTCAGGCGACACTTGCGAAGCGCGTTCTAACTCATGGCGCGCCGTCCTCCCCCCTCAAGGGGGAGGCAGAGCGCCCGCCAGCCCCTAGACCGCCCGCGACATCAGGGCAATTGGGGAAGGGCGTTGTTTGCACTTGCGAAAGACTTGCGCCTTGCCTAGTCTGCCCAACTGCAAGGCACATAAGTCGCTTGCTCAAAATAAAGGCAGACTAAGTCGAGAATGACCCAGAGCCCTCCCCAGCACGGCCTTGGAAAGCTGCTCACGTCCGAAACGCCCGTGGCGCTGGCGCCCATGTCGGGCGTCTCGGATCTGCCGTTCCGCCGTCTCGCCCATGCACTGGGCGCCGATCTCGTGGTTTCGGAAATGATCGCGAGCGAAGAACTGGCGCGCAACCGCAAGGACGTGCTCCGCCGCGCCGAGGGCGGTGAACTCTCCCCCTTCGTCATACAACTCGCCGGCCGCGAAGTGCGCTGGATGGCCGAGGGCGCGAAGATCGCCGAAGCCAAAGGGGCGGATGCCATCGACATCAACATGGGCTGCCCGGCCAAGGAAGTGACGGGCAAGCTTTCAGGGAGCGCGCTGATGCGCGATCTCGATCATGCGCAGTCCTTGATCAAGGCGGTGGTCTCTTCGGTGCGCGTTCCCGTAACGCTGAAGATGCGGCTCGGCTGGGATCAGAAATCGCAGAATGCTCCGGACCTCGCGCGGCGCGCGGCAGGCGAAGGCGTACGGCTCATCACGGTCCACGGCCGGACGCGCTGCCAGTTCTTCACCGGATGCGCCGACTGGCAGGCTGTGCGTCCCGTGGTCGAGGCCGTCGATATCCCGGTGCTGGTCAACGGCGACATCAACACCAGCGCCCAGGCCATCGAAGCGCGCACCGCGTCCGGCGCGGCGGGCGTCATGATCGGCCGCGGCGCTTATGGTGCGCCGTGGCTGCCGGGACAGATTTCACGCGCCTTCAGAACCGGCCGCGACGACGGTCCGCCACAGCTCGAAACCCAGCGCGACATCGCGATACGCCATGTTGCCGACATGCTGCATCACTACGGGCGCGGGCTCGGGCTCAAGAACGCCAGGAAGCACATCGGCTGGTATCTCGTCTCGAGCGGCAGGCCGGAGGCAACCGTCAAGGCCTGGCGCCGGCGGCTGTGCACCGAAGAGAGCCCGGAACGCGTGCTGGAGGGTCTCGAACAATTCTATTCCGAGCCGGAGCGGATCGCCGCATGACATCGCAAAACCAACAGCCGCGAAAGAGCGAAGCCAAATCTGCAGTCGTCGCCGACGTTCTCTCGAACCGCGACGTCGATGGCGAGGCTCTGCTCGCGGCACTTCCGCATCCGATCCTGGTCATCGGCGCGGGCGACCACATCCTCTACGCCAACGGCGCGGCAGAAGCCTTCTTCTCCATGAGCGCCTCGACCCTGAAGCGTTCCGGCGTGCGCGACGTCGTCGCCTTCGGCTGCCCGCTCCTCGGCTTGATCGAGCAGGTGCAGCACACGGGCGCCACCGTCAACGAGTACGGCATCGAGGTCGCGACACCGCGTTTTTCGGCGCCCAAGCTGGTCGATGTCTACGGCGGGCCCATGGCCGACGATCCCGAGCGCATCTTCCTCATGCTGCAGCAGCGCAACATGGCGCAGATGATCGAGCGGCAGCTGACGCACCGGGCCGCGGCGCGTTCCGTCTCCGGCATGGCGGGCGTGCTGGCGCACGAAATCAAGAACCCGTTGTCGGGCATTCGCGGTGCCGCCCAACTCTTGGAGCCGGCCCTCAGCGACGAAGACCGGGCGCTGGCGCAGCTGATCTGCACGGAAACCGACCGCATCCGCAATCTCGTCGATCGCATGGAAGTCTTCGGCGACGAACGCCCGCTGGCAAAAGAGGCCGTCAACATTCACGACGTGCTCCATCACGTGCGCAAGCTTTCCGAGAGCGGCTTCGGGCGCAAGATCCGCCACGTCGAGGACTACGATCCCTCGCTGCCGCCGGTGCTCGGGAACCGCGACAAGCTCGTGCAGATGTTCCTGAACCTCTTGAAGAACGCCGCCGAGGCGATCGGCGACAGGGCCGAGCATGGGCGCATCGGCATTCAAACCGCCTTCCGCCCTGGCGTGCGCCTCACGGTCCCCGGCACCGATACCCGCGTCTCGCTGCCTTTGATGATCCAGATCGAGGACAACGGCGGCGGCATTCCAGAGCACATCAAGGGCCACATGTTCGATCCCTTCGTCACCACGAAGGTTTCCGGCACCGGCCTCGGATTGGCCCTCGTGGCCAAGATCGTCTCCGATCACGGCGGCATCGTCGAATGCGACAGCGAGCCCAAGCGCACCATTTTCCGCGTCCTCCTGCCGATGCAGGACCGTTCCCGCAAAACCTCCCTTGAACGCACCTAGAGGCAACATATGGCCCGCGGCACAGTTCTGATCGCAGACGACGACACCGCCATCCGCACGGTTCTCAATCAGGCGCTGGCGCGCGCCGGATATTCGCCACGCGCGACGGGCAATGCCGCGACGCTCTGGCGCTGGGTCTCCCAGGGCGAGGGCGATGTCGTCATTACCGACGTCGTCATGCCCGACGAGAACGCCTTCGATCTCATCCCGCGCATGAAAAAACTGCGTCCCGACCTGCCGATCATCGTCATGAGCGCCCAGAACACGCTGATGACCGCCTTGACCGCGGCCGAGCGCGGCGCCTTCGAGTATCTCCCCAAACCCTTCGACCTGAACGAATTGGTGGCGGTCGTCGGCCGCGCCCTCGCCGAACCCGGCCGTAAGCGTGCGCCTGCAGGACACGAAGGGGAGGGCGAAGATCTGCCGTTGATCGGCCGCTCGCCGGCCATGCAGGAAATCTATCGCATCCTCGCGCGCCTTACCCAGACCGACCTCACGGTCATGATCGCCGGCGAGAGCGGTACGGGCAAGGAACTCGTCGCCCGCGTGCTGCACGACTTCGGCAAGCGCCGCCAGGGCCCCTTTGTCGCCATCAACATGGCGGCCATCCCGCGCGAGCTGATCGAGAGCGAACTCTTCGGCCACGAGAAGGGCGCCTTCACCGGGGCGCAGACGCGCACGCCCGGCCGCTTCGAGCAGGCGGAAGGCGGCACGCTCTTCCTCGACGAAATCGGCGACATGCCGCTCGAAGCGCAAACGCGGCTGCTGCGCGTGCTGCAGCAGGGCGAATACACCACCGTCGGCGGCCGCACGCCCATCAAGACCAACGTGCGCATCATCGCCGCGACGCACCGCGACCTCAAAACTCAGATCCAGCAGGGATTGTTTCGCGAGGATCTCTACTATCGCTTGAACGTCGTGCCCATGCGCCTGCCGCCGCTGCGCGAACGCATCGAGGACATCGGCGATCTGGCGCGGCATTTCCTGCGCGCGGCCGGCCGCGAGGGCCTCGGGCAGAAGTCCATCGAGACGGCGGCGATCGATCGCCTCAAGGCGCACGCCTGGCCCGGCAACGTCCGCGAACTCGAAAACGTCGTGCGCCGGCTGGTGGCGCTGCATCCGCAGGACACGCTGACGCAGCAGATCGTCGAACAGGAATTGGCCGGGACCGAACCGCCGCCGCAGGGCGGAGCGAACGGCGATGCCGCCGACTTGACCGAAGCGGTCGAGCGCTACCTTACGCGCTACTTCTCCTCCTTCGGCAGCGAACTGCCACCACCCGGACTTTACGATCGCGTCATTCGCGACGTCGAGAAGCCGCTGCTGAGCGCCGCCTTGGCGGCAACGCGCGGCAACCAGATCCGCGCCGCCGAACTGCTCGGGCTCAATCGCAATACGCTGCGGGCCCGCATTCGCGACCTCAATATCCGGGTGATGAAAACCGTCGAAGGCTGAGCCGATCCAGAGCATTTTCCGCTCTCGAGCTCGGCGCCTCGCAACGCCAAGGTCAGGCCACGCTTGACCTCGGCCGTCCCCAGGGCTAAGCCACAGTTGTCGCGAAAATGTCACAGTTTGGGTGCTTGGGTTCGCCCCGTGCTGTGGCTGCAACGCTAGTGCCAACGTTGCGGTTTCGCACTGAGACTTCTCCGACACGCGTGCCGCTAATGCGACAGACAACCTTATTGCGTGTCACCACAAGAGGTTAGGGTTGAGGGTTGATGTCGGCGCAGGACCAGCATTCCTCTGACGCTGCAACGATGCCGAAGGCATCGGCGGGAGAAGCTGCGCCGGGCCCGAGAACCCTGATCGAGGAAGGAGACAGCCCGCTCAATCCCTCGCAGCGCTCCAACACCATCGGTCTCAGCGTCGTCGTCCTCTCCATCATTTCGGCGCTGGTGAGTTACCTCATCTTGACCGGCCTCACGACCATCGCGCCGCGCAACGAGGTGGTATGGACGGCGCTCGCCATCAACGTGCTGCTGATCCTGGCCATGATCGCGGTCATCGCCTGGCAGATGATCGGCTTGCGTCGCGCCTGGGCCGAGCGGACGCCCGGGGCCAGGCTCCACACCCGCATCGTTCTGCTTTTCTCGGTGGTGGCGGCGCTGCCCGCCCTTTTGCTCGCCGTCGCCGCAACCACCACCTTCTCGCGCGCCATCGACGGCAGTTTCTCCGGCCGCATCCGCACGATCGTCGAGAACTCCTCCGACGTTGCCCGCGAGTACGTCGAAGAGCACGCCAAGATCATCCGCACCGACATCGTCAACATGGTGCGCGACATCGACGGCGCCGCCGAGCAGTTGAAGGACGATCCCGACGCCCTGCAGAAGTTCCTGATCGGACAGGCGGGGCTGCGCGACCTGCAGGCCGCCTACATCATCGACGCCGACGGCGTCCCGGCCGTTCTCGCCATCGACGACCCGAAGCTCCCCTATCTCGTGCCCTCGCGCGAGACCATCCAGCAGGCGGAAGCGGGGCAGGTACCGGTCGTCATGCCGACGGGCGAATACCGGGTCGCGGCCATCGCCAAACTCGGGAATTTCCCCGGCCGCTATCTCTACGTCTCGCGCGGCGTCAGTCCCAAGGTCATCGGCCATCTCGAACGCACCGAGCAGAACGTCGATGAATACAAGGAGCTGAGAAAGCGCCGCGGCGGCCTCAAGTTCGCGCACGGCCTCATCTACTTCATGATCTCGATGACGTCGCTGCTCGCGGCCGTGTGGGCCGGCATATGGTTCGCGGGCCGCTTCGTCGCGCCGATCCGCCGCTTGATCGCTGGCGCCCAGGAAATCTCGCGCGGCAATCTCAACGTCGCGCTGCCTGAAAAACGCGGCGAAGGCGATCTGAGGCGCTTATCCGAAACCTTCAATCACATGACGCGCGAACTGAAGGGCCAGCAGGACGCGCTCGTCACCGCCAACTCGCAGCTGACCGAACGGCGCAACTTCATGGAAGCCGTGCTCTCCGGCGTCTCTGCCGGCGTCATCGGCCTCGACAGCGCCGGCGCGATTACGCTGCTGTCGCGCTCGGCAGAGCGCCTGCTCGGCATCAAGAGCGCCGAAGTGAGTGGCAAGCGGCTCGCCGAGGTAGCTCCCGAGTTCGCCGAAGCACTGAAGGCGCGCGACGACACGGGATTGAAGAGCAAGGACCGGCACGAGGTGAAGCGGCAGATCGGCGACGACGAGCGTACCTTCGCCGTGCAGATCACACGCGAGAGAGCAGGCTCGGGCGACGCCGACGTCGGCTCGGTCGTGACCTTCGACGATATTTCCGAACTCGTGCAGGCCCAGCGCACCAGCGCCTGGGCGGACGTGGCGCGGCGCATCGCGCACGAAATCAAGAATCCGCTCACCCCCATACAACTTGCCGCCGAGCGCTTGCGCAACAAGTTCGGCCGCCAGCTGACCGAAAACCGCGAACTCTTCGAACAGCTGACGCAGACGATCGAGCGCCAGACCGGACAGATTAAAGGCATGGTCGACGAGTTCGCCTCCTTCGCGCGCATGCCGCAGCCTGAGATGACCGACGGCGATTTGCGCATCCCCGTGCAGGAACCCGTGATCCTCTTTCGCGAAAGCAACAAGGACATCGCCTTCAAGCTCGACCTGCCGCCGGCCGCGATCAAGACGCGCTTCGACCAGCGCCTGATCTCGCAGGCCATGACCAACCTCGTGAAGAACGCCACCGAAGCCATCGAAGGCTTCGGCGAAGCCCAGGGCCGGCCCAAGGATTATCACGGCGAGATCGAAGTGCGCATGATGAACGGTGCCGACCGCATCACCATCGAGGTGATCGACAACGGCATCGGCTTGCCGAAGCAGAACCGCTCGCGGCTGCTCGAACCCTACGTCACGACGCGCGCCAAGGGCACCGGGCTCGGGCTCGCGATCGTGCAGAAGATCATCGAACAGCACGGCGGCACGCTGGCGCTGGAAGACGCGCCGCTGACCCCGACGCGCACGCGCGGCGCCATGCTGCGCGTCGTCTTGCCGGTCAAGCACGCACCAACGAATGGAAGTTCCTAGAACGAGACGAACCTACAGGCGGGGCGGACGTGTCCGCTCGG
Organism: uncultured Alphaproteobacteria bacterium; assembly: GCA_963732525.1. GTDB lineage: Bacteria > Pseudomonadota > Alphaproteobacteria > Rhizobiales > Hyphomicrobiaceae > Hyphomicrobium_B. The sequence continues at coordinate 6,047 of CAVSZX010000006.1, read as the reverse complement.
CGCTGAAACCAAAAAATGAATGACAGAGACCTCACGGGAGGCACGAAATGGCCGCTGATATTCTGATCGTTGACGACGAGGCCGATATCCGGGACCTCGTTTCAGGCATTCTCGAAGACGAAGGGCACCAGACCCGCTTGGCGCGCGACAGCGACGAAGCGCTGAAGGCCATCGAGGACCGCCGGCCGCATCTGGTCATTCTCGACATCTGGCTGCAAGGCAGCCGCCTCGACGGCCTCGAGGTCCTGAATGTGATGAAGCGCGCCTATCCTGAACTTCCTGTCGTCATCATCTCCGGACACGGCAACATCGAGACGGCGGTGACGGCCATCAAGCGCGGTGCCTACGACTACATCGAGAAGCCGTTCAAGTCGGACCGGCTGATCCTGGTGACGCTGCGCGCGCTCGAAGCCTCGCAACTGAAGCGAGAAGTAAAAGAGCTGAAGGAACGCTCCATCGTCTCCGCCGACATGATCGGCAAGTCGCCGGCCATCAACCAGCTGAAGAACCAGCTCGACCGCGTGGCGCCGACCAACAGCCGCATCCTGATCCGCGGCTCGTCGGGGACAGGCAAGGAACTCGCTGCCCGCGTCATCCACCAGAAGTCGCATCGTGCCGACGGCCCCTTCGTCGTGCTCAATGCCGCGGCCATGGCGCCCGATCGCGTCGAGGACGAACTCTTCGGCACCGAAGACCGCTCGGGCGGCCCGCGCAAAGTGGGCGCGCTGGAAGAAGCGCACACCGGCACCCTCTATATCGATGAAGTCGCCGATATGCCCATGGAGACGCAAGGCAAAGTGCTGCGCGTGCTGGTCGAGCAGAAGTTCACCCGCCTCGGCGGCGCCCAGAAGGTGTCGGTCGATACCCGCATCATTTCGTCCACCAGCCGCGACATCGAGCGCGAAATCGAGGAGGGGCGTTTCCGCCAGGATCTCTTCCACCGGCTCAACGTGGTGCCGCTGCGCGTGCCGAGCCTCGCGGAGCGGCGCGAAGACATTCCCGAACTCATCCAGTATTTCGTCACGCAGGTGGCGCAGGCGTCCGGTCTGGCGCCGCGACAGATCGGCGAAGACGCCATCGCCGTGCTGCAAGCCCACGATTGGCCCGGCAACGTGCGTGAACTCAGGAACAACATCGAGCGCCTGATGATCCTCGCGGGCGGCGATCCCGGCGCCGTCATCACCGCCGACATGCTGCCCGAGGAAATCGGCTCGAACGTGCCGCTGCCCGTCAACGGCGGCGCCGAGCATTTGATGAGCCTGCCCTTGCGCGAAGCGCGTGAAATCTTCGAGCGCGAGTATTTGATAGCCCAGATCAACCGCTTCGGCGGCAACATCTCGCGCACCGCCGAATTCGTCGGCATGGAACGCTCGGCGCTGCACAGGAAACTCAGGGCTCTCGGCGTTTCTTCCGACCAGCGCAGCGGCGGCGGAGCGGTCGCGTGAGTAGTCTCACCCCATGAGCCGCATCGTCTACGTCAATGGCCGCTACGAGCCCTACGCCAACGCGGCTATCCATGCGGAAGACCGCGGTTTTCAATTCGCGGATTCGATTTACGAAGTGATCGAAGTCCTCGGCGGCCGGCTCGTCGACGACCGCCGCCACCTCGACCGCATGGAACGCTCGCTCAGAGAAATAAAAATGCGGCCGCCGATGTCGAGAGCGGCGCTGCTCAACGTTATCACCGAGACCGTCAAACGAAATCGCGTCGGCGACGGACTTGTTTACATACAAGTCTCGCGCGGCGCGGCGCCAAGGGATTTTGTATTTCCAGGCGATGACGTTCCGCCGACGCTGGTTGTCGTCGCGCGCCGCCAGAGACAGGATAAAATCACGGCCCAGGCAGAAGCGGGCATCAGTGTCGTCAGCATGCGCGACCCGCGCTGGGCGCGTTGCGACATCAAGACGGTCATGCTGCTCCCTGCCGTGCTCGCCAAGGACGCCGCGCATGCGAAAGGCGCCAAGGAAGTCTGGTTCCTCGACGGCAGCGGCAATGTCACGGAAGGCGCGTCGTCCAACGCCTGGATCGTGACGGGCGACAACCGGCTTTTGACGCATCCGCTCGCCAACAGCCTGCTTCCCGGCATCACCCGCGCGACGGTGATCGATGCGGCGCGCGGCGAAGGCCTTGCCTTCGAGGAAAGGGTGTTCTCATTGCGCGAGGCTTTGGCTGCCAAAGAGGCTTTCATCACTTCGGCGACCAACACTGTGATGCCGGTTGTCAGAATCGACGATCATGCGATCGGCAGCGGCCGGCCCGGTACCCTGACCCGGTTATTGCGAAAAGTGTTTCATAATCATGCCGAACTTTCGGGCGGCTAAAGACCAAAGTCGTGCCGAATTGCACGCTATCAGGTCTTTTAATCCGCTTCGGATTGACTATCTTACGGGCGGCGCCTGCAGTTCCGGCAGATGCGCCCAAGACCGGGCCGGCTCACAGCTCCCCGGACAAGCGCTAAAGCAAGAAAAAACAACGAACCCGACGCGCTGGCCGACGAAACAAGAAGAACGAAACAAAAAAGAGCGGACAAAAAAAATGGCAGAACGCGCTCAGAATCTCCAGGACACTTTTCTCAATTACGTTCGCAAGAACAAGACGCCACTCACGATCTTTCTCGTGAACGGCGTGAAGCTGCAGGGGATCGTCTCCTGGTTCGACAATTTCTGCGTGCTGCTGCGCCGCGACGGTCATTCGCAACTCGTCTATAAGCACGCCATTTCGACAATCATGCCGGGCGGTCCGGTCAATCTCAATGACCAGGACGGCGAGAGTGTCTCGGGTTGATGACACCGGAGGATGACGACGACACCGAGCACGAGCCGGGACGGGCGCCGAATGCCCGCCGCCGCGGGCCATCGGTGACGAAAAGCCCGCCGTCACGCGCCCTCGTGCTGGTGCCGGTATGGAAGCGTCAGGTGAGGGTCGGAGACAAGACCAAGCCATTCCCGCAAATTCACTCGCCGGAAAATCGTCTTGCGGAAGCCATTGGCCTCGCCAACGCCATCGACCTCGACATCGTCGATGCCTTTATCGTCCCACTCTCCGAGCCGCGCCCAGCGACGCTCATCGGTTCGGGCAAAGTCGAAGAATTGCGAGCGACGATAGAGGCGCAAGACATCGGTCTCGTCATTGTCGACCACATCGTCACCCCGGTGCAGCAGCGCAATCTCGAGAAGGCGTGGAACACCAAGGTCATCGACCGCACGGGGTTGATCCTCGAAATCTTCGGAAGCCGTGCCCGGACGCGTGAAGGCGTGCTGCAGGTGGAGCTGGCGCATCTCAACTATCAGAAGGGGCGTCTCGTGCGCGCCTGGACGCACTTGGAGCGCCAGCGCGGCGGCGGCGGCTTTCTGGGCGGTCCCGGTGAAGCCCAGATCGAACTCGACCGGCGCATGCTGCAGGATCGCATCGACGCCATCAAACGCGAACTCGCCGACGTCGTGAAAACCCGCGAACTCCACCGCAAGGGCCGGCGCAAGGTGCCGTATCCGATTGTCGCCATCGTCGGCTACACCAACGCCGGAAAATCGACGTTGTTCAACAAGATCACCGGCGCCGGCGTCCTCGCCATGGATCAGGTGTTCGCGACGCTGGATCCGACCATGCGCGAAGTGAAACTGAAGAGCGCCCGCAGGATCATTCTCTCCGACACCGTCGGCTTCATTTCGGATCTGCCGACGATGCTGGTCGCAGCCTTCCGCGCCACGCTCGAAGAGGTGGTCGAAGCCGATCTCATCCTGCATGTGCGCGACATTGCGCATGACGAGACGGACGCGCAGGCTCGCGACGTCGAGAAGGTTTTGGGCGATCTCGGCATCGATACGGTGCACGCCGACAAACGCATTCTGGAAGTGTGGAACAAGGTCGATCTCATTCATCCTGAGCGACAGGCCAAAGTCTCGCGCTCGCCATTTCCGATCCTTCCCCGGCGCGACGTATTCGGTTGGAGGGGTGTTGTAGTTCCGCTCATCGATTATGGCCTCAACGTCAACATGGCCTTCGCTGTCAAATTGCAACTCTTTTTTTCTTACGCATGTGAGTCCCCTCGGAGGAAGAGGTTCGCCGATGAAGCCCCTGCCTTGGTCCTGCAAGACCTCGGCGGGGGCAACTGTTTTAGATGCATCAGTCACCTCCTCGTGATTCAGCGCGGCCGTGCAGAGGTCAATGACCTCGCTGGGCGTCAAGTCCCCCACGACAATCCGATCTAGTTGGTCCATTAGCGCGAAGCCGCCGCAGCGTGAGCGAGCGATCAGCCCAACGCGCTTCGCTGCCAGTCGTGCTTTCTGTTCGGGGGTCATTAGGCGGCACCCCGCTTGCTGGGGCGCGACACGACCCCACGCCTCGATCTCGTCTTCACGCCAGACCCTTGTATTGGGGCCAAGCATGCGTCCGGGCGGGAAGCCTTCCTTTGATCCAGCGTCCTAGCGTTACGTGGTTGGAGACGATCCTGCGATCTTTGAGATCGCGGAAGCGAAGCAAGAACGCAGCGACCATTTGGGCGACCTTTCCTGTCCGGTGACTAAACCACCGGGGTTAGGTAAAGGGAGGGCGACAGGTGCCCTTCAGCGCCCCTTTCTAGACTACAATTCCGCGTAGGTGTTCCCCGCTCGGCTCGCCGCGATATTTAAGCACTCTCTGGGCGAAACTTGTGCGCTGTCCTATCCCATGTCGCTCACATAGGATAGGAGCAATGCACTAGCGTGAGCAGGTATGAGTTGATTTGCGCGATTGGTTGCAAGGCCCGGATGGGGATGGTGTTAGCCCACGTTAGCAACATTACCGAGATTTAATATTCACGACCTTGTTAGCGGGCGGGTTGGTGATGTTCTCAATCAAACTCGCCAGAGCACGCAGAGCATGGGCCTTCTCATCGCGGTAGGTGTGCCGGTCATAAACCCCCTCGACGCCCTGATGGCGTGACCAAGAACCCGCTCGGCAATATCGGGGCGAACACCGGCACGCGACATCAGAGATCGAGCTGTCCGTGCGTAGATCGTGGATTGTCCAGCCGGAAACCCGGCCCGCTTGTCAACTGCGCCTTGCGCTTGCTTATGCCGCCGATGTAGTTGGCACCGATCCGGCAAAGACGTATGGATTGCTGGCAAAGCGTGGCTGCGCGTTGATGATGTCTAGTGCGGCCTGCGGCAGCACCAGCGACCCGGCAGTGTTCTTCTCGCGGTCGGATGTGGAATGCGCCACTCACCGTCAACAATATCCTCCCATCTCATGCGATGATCTTCTCGCGCCTCTGACCCGTTAACAGCGCAACGCGGACGAAGGCACCGAAGCCCCGTTCGCTTCGGCCGCCGCCCACAAGGCGCGCAACTCATCGTCTTCGAGGATGCGAGCTCGGGCCGTGCCTTCGGGTTAGTGCGCCGCATGCCCCTGACGACGGGCGATGAGTAATCGTCGTTGCCGCGTGGCGTACCAATTGCAGATGCCACGAATGATGGCCAGAACGTAGTCGGCGGCGACGACACCGTTCTTGTCCTCAACATCATCCAGAAGCTTGGCAACGTCGCTGCGCCGGATCGATGTGAACTCACGACCGCCCCAGGCCGGTATCAGGATGCGAGAGAGATAGCCCTTAATGTCAGTCGCGCTGATGAGGCCTTTCGCCTCGACGTGACGCTTGATCCACTGCTGGCGACCATCTCGAAGGTCTCGACGCCATCGCGATTGCCGCCGGTCTTGATTGCCTTGATCGCATCCCTGGCAGCCTCACGAGCTTCGGCAACATTGTAGAGATCGGTGCCGCCAATTGTCTGCCACACCTGTTTGCCGTTGGGATCACGAGCGACAACACAGAACACTCGCCTGCCGGTCGGGCGAACGCGGATGTAGTGACCGGCAAGCTCTGGGTCTGGATATGCGGAGGAGCGCGGTGCGAGCTTCGCAATCTGCTCGTCAGTAAGAATCTTCCTGCGTGCCATCTCCTCCCCTGGCTAACCGTTGGCTAAATAGATTGCCGCTAACGGCGGCTAACATCCAGCTAACAGTAGCTAACAGATTGGGGTTTTTTGGCAAAATAAATAGCGGAAATCAG
>CAVSZX010000005.1:0-129619 GCA_963732525.1 uncultured Alphaproteobacteria bacterium | reverse complement strand
CGAGGCCGTCGGCGATGAACGTGGCCAGGTGCGACTCGTCGATCGAGACGGACATCCGCACGACCCGCGCCAGCGAGCCGCGCGCGATGACGATGTCGTTGAGGGCGGTGAACGTGCGCGTCGCGGGCCGCCCGGCCGGGCAGGATCGCGCCGGCGAGGCCCATCCGCGGGCGGAGCTCGAACGCGCCGGTGCGCAGCTTCTCGAGCACCGCCTCGAGCTCGTCGGTCTCGGCCTTGGACAGGAAGCCCACCTTGCCCAGGTTGATGCCCAGGATCGGCACGTCGACCGCGATCACCGCCTGGACGGCGCGCAGGAACGTGCCGTCGCCGCCCAGCACGACCAGGACGTCGGTGCCGGCGAGCTTCGCGCGCAGGGCCGCCGTGTCGTCCGCCGGCCGCGGCCCACTGGTCGATCTCGCGCATCCGGCACCAGCCGGCGGCCCGCTCGCCGAGCTCGATCGCCTGCTCGATCGTCGGGTTGTAGGCGAAGCCGATGCGGCCGACGTTCACGCCGTCGACCCCGCGCTCGGCGCCCAGGCGGCCGCGACCGCCTCGTCGATCCGCTCCCCCACCTCCGCGCACGACGGGCCGGCCTGGAGGTGGACGAGGAACTCGCGGTTGCCCTCCGGGCCCTGGATCGGCGACGCGATGACGGCGCGCGTCCCGAGGCCGAGCTCGGCCGCCCGCGCGGTCGACCTCCCCGATGACCCGGCGATGGACGGCGGGATCGCGCACGACCCCGCCCTTCGCCTCCGCCCGTCCGGCCTCGAACTGGGGCTTGACGAGGGCGACGATCGGGCCGCGGCCGTCGCGCAGCACGGAGCGGATCGGGCCGAGGACGAGGCCGAGCGAGATGAACGACACGTCGACGACCGCGAGGTCGGCCGGCTCGGGCAGGGTGTCCGCCGTCGAGCGTCCGGGCGTTCACCCGCTCCATCGACACGACCCGCGGGTCGCTGCCGGAGCCGCTCGGCCAGCTGCCCGTACCCGACGTCGACGGCGTAGACCCGGCTGGCGCCGCGCTCGAGCAGCACGTCGGTGAAGCCGCCCGTCGAGGCGCCCACGTCGACGGCGACCTTGCCCTCGACCGTCGATCCCGAAGGCGTCGAGCGCGGCGAGCAGCTTGTGGGCGCCGCGGCTGACCCAGCGCTGGCCCGCCGCGACCGTGAGCCGGGCGTCGTTCGCCACCAGGTCGCCGGCCTTGAGGTCGGTGCGCGCGGCGTCGCCGTCGCCCACCCGGACCTGGCCCGCCATGCACCAGCGCCTGGGCACGCGCGCGCGACTCCGCGAGCCCGCGCTCCACGAGCAGCAGGTCGAGCCGCGTTCGACGCGAGGTCGCCGTCGCCATCTGCCTATCGTGGCATACGGGCCCTTACCTGCGGCGCACCCGCTGCGGGCGGCGCGGCGCCGCCGCGACTCGGCGGCGGGTCAGGCGTGCTTCGCGGCCGGCACCTCGAGGCCCAGCTGGGCGAGCGTCTCGTCGACCTGCGCGGTGAGGCCCGGCACGTCGAGGCGGATCAGCCGCCGCAGGTCCGTCACCGACCCGTGGTCGACGAACCGGTCGCCCGGGATGCCGATGGATGCGCACCGGGATCGAGCGGTAGGACGGATCGGCGAGCCGCGCCTCCTCGAACGCCTCGAGCACCGCGGACCCGAACCCGCCGGTCACGACGCTCTCCTCGAACGTCACGACGAGCGACTTGCCGCGCGCCTGGTCGAGGATCAGCTGGCGGTCGAGCGGCTTGACGAACCGGGCGTTGATGACGCCGACGGACCAGCCGCGCTCCTCGAGCGCGTCGGCGACCTCGAGGCGCCCGGCCGGTGATCGGGCCGAAGGTCACGAACAGGAGGTCGCGGCCCTCGCGCAGCACCTCGCCCCGGCCGACCGGCAGCACCTCGGGCTCGCGCTCCGGGACGCCGAACCCGGCGTCGCGCGGGTAGTGGAGCGCGAACGGGTGGTCCTGGGCGAGGGCCGTGCGGAGCAGCGAGCGGAGCTCCTGCTCGTCGCGCGGGCTGGCGATCACGAGGTTGGGCAGCATCCGCTGGGCCGGGATCGTGAACATGCCCTGGTGGCTGGTGCCGTCCTCGCCGACGAGGCCCGCGCGGTCGACCGCGAGCAGCACCGGGGCGTCGTTCTGGCAGACGTCGTGGACGGTCTGGTCGAACGCCCGCTGCAGGAACGTCGAGTACAGCGCGACGACCGGCCGCATGCCGCCGAGCGCGAGGCCCGTGGCGAGCGTCACCGCGTGCTGCTCCGCGATCCCGACGTCGATGAAGCGCTCCGGGTACTGCGCCTGGAACTTGGCCAGGCCGGTGCCGGTCGGCATGCCCGCGGTGATCGCCGACGATCCGGCGGTCCGTCGCGCCGAGCTCGACCAGCTCCGCGGCGAAGAACGCCGTGTAGTTGGGCGTCTTCGCGCGCGTTCTGCGGCCTGGGCCGGCCGGCGGCTGGCGCGGCGCCCTCGCGAGTCGTGCGCGTGGCGTCCGGCGGTCGGCCATGACCGACGCGGACGGCGGGGCGCCCGCCTCGGCCTCGCGGACCGGCGGTCACCTGCGAGCCCGCCGCGGCCGCCGAGGCCATCGGGTCGCCGTTCGACGTCGGCCGACGCCGATGCGGTCGTGCGCGTCGGCCGCCGGCGGCGACGGCGATCGGCGGCAGTGCCGCGCCGTGGAACGAGATCTGGTCGGCCTCGGCCGGGCCGGTAGCCCTTCCCCTTCTGGGTCCGGACGTGGACGATCACCGGGCCGGGCAGCGCGAGCGCCCGGCGGAAGGTCTCCTCGAGCAGCGGCAGGTCGTGCCCGGGCATCACGCCGATGTAGGTGATCCCCAGGTCCTCGAACAGCTGGCCCGGCTGGGCGAACGACACGACCGACTGGCGGAACCGGCGCGACAGCTCGAGGACGCGCGGCCCGACGACCGGGATGTGCTCGGTGACCCGGTCGTAGGCGGACTTGCTCTGCTGCCACGCCGGTCGAGAGCTTGATCTCGGACAGGTACTTCGACAGCGCGCCGACCGACGGGCTGATCGACATCTCGTTGTCGTTGAGCACGATCAGCAGCTGGCTCTGGCGGTGGCCGATGTCGTTGAGGGCCTCGAGCGAGAGGCCGGACAGCAGCGCCGCGTCGCCGACGACGACCGCGACCCGCTCGAGCGAGTGGCGCAGGTCGCGGGCGGTGGCGAGGCCCTCGGCGATCGACAGGCCCGTGCCGGCGTGACCGCCGTCGAACACGTCGTGGGGCGACTCGGTGCGCCGCGGGAAGCCGCCGATGCCGTCGATCTGGCGCAGGGTGTGGAAGCGGTCGAGGCGGCCCGTCAGCAGCTTGTGCGCGTAGGCCTGGTGGCCCGTGTCCCACACGATCCGGTCGCGCGGCGACTCGAGGAGCCGGTGCAGCGCGAGCGTGATCTCGACGACGCCCAGCGATGACCCGAGGTGGCCGCCGGTGACGGCGACGGTGCGGATGATCGTCTCGCGCAGCTCGGCTGGCGAGCTGCTCGAGCTCGGCTTCGGTGAGGCCGCGGAGGTCCGCGGGTCCTGCGAGACGGTCGAGGATGGGCACGGGGCGGCTCCTGACTTGGTCGATTCACGTGCGCGGTGGCCCTGTCGGGCGCCGGCGTGTGACGCCGGAGGACGATCGCTCGGTGACGATTATTTGATATCTGATGGTAGCACGATTACGCAAGGCCATGCCCCCGTGCCCTACTCCTCGGCGGCGTCCTCGGGACGCACGTCGACCGCCGCGAGGGCACCACCGGCCCGCGCGACGAGCTGCTGGACCCGGAGCTCCGCGTCCGCGAGGAGCGCGGAGCACCGCTCGTGAAGGGCGACGCCCCGCTCGTACAGCGCGATCGTGCGCTCGAGCGGCTGGCCCCCGGCCTCGAGCTCGGCGACGGTCCGCTGGAGCTCGGCCAGCGCCTCGTCGAAGGAGAGGTTCGCGATCTCCGCGGCGGGCGCCGCGGTCGGCTCGGTCGTCATCGGCGTGAAGGATACGTGGGATGGCCGCCGTGCGACCCATCAGGCCGGCTCGGCGTCCACGGTCGCGGCGATGTCCCCGCCGGCCAGCGTGACCCGCAGGCCCGTGCCCGCGGGCGCATCGGACGGGGTCCCGGACGATGCTGCCGTCGCCCCGGCGTCGCGCGATCGCGTAGCCGCGCGCCAGCGTCGCCTGCGGCCCGAGCGCGCCGAGCGCGGACCCGCTCGCGTCGAGGGCGGCCCGCGCCCGGGCGACGCGCGCGGCGGCGAGGGCGTGCTGCCGCCGGCGACCCGCTCCTCGAGGGCCCGCGCCGGCGCCGACGCGGGCGAGCGTCGCCCGGGTCGCCCGGTCGAGCAGGAGGCCGGCCCGTTCCCGCGACTCGGCCAGGCGGACGGCCGGGTCGAGGCGATCCAGCAGCCGGCGCTCCGCGGCGAGCTCGCGAGACGCCGCGGCCAGGCTGCCGCGCGCGAGGGCGTCGAGCCGCGACCGCCGGCCGCGGAGCGCCGCCTGCGGCCTCGACGCGATCGGGCACGACCAGCTCCGCCGCGGCCGACGGTGTCGGCGCGCGCACGTCGGCCGCGAAGTCGGCGAGCGTCACGTCGACCTCGTGCCCCACGCCGCATACGAGCGGCACCGGGTGCGCGACGATCGCCCGGACGACGCGCTCGTCGTTGAACGACCAGCTCCTTCAGCGTGCCATTTCCAGTTACGTCGCGTTACCGGTTCAAGCCGCCGCCGAGCGCCTCCATGGCCTCCCAATGTGCCGCCGCTCTCTTCCTTCCACGCCCAAACGCGCTTCAAGAATTCTTCGCGGCCGAGGTCCCGCCGAGACGGCTGCTTGTCGCCGCGAGCTTTCGCTCGACGACCATTTGCGTCGCGATGCCGGCGTGATCGGTGCCTGGCTGCCAGAGCACGTCGCGCCCGCGCATGCGCTCGAAGCGCACGAGAACATCCTGCAGCGTATTGTTGAGGGCATGCCCCATATGGAGCGAGCCCGTCACGTTGGGCGGCGGGATGACGATCGAATAGGCGGCATTCTTTCCGCCCGACGCGCTCACCGCAGCGCCGCGCCCGGATTTGAAGGCGTCCGCCTTCTCCCATTCGGAGGCAATGCGCGGCTCGATGTCGGCCGGCTGGAATGTCTTCTCGAGCATGAGTTGGGGTATCGCTTGATCAACCTTGGGATGACCCAAGGTCGTAAGGCGCACCTTCCCGTGCTGTCAACCTGTGAGCCGTCTAGTACCCGGATTCACAACTGGCTGGCACACCTGATCGCGGAACCACGAGTTCGATCCGGCAGGAGGATCGCCGAAGGCCGTAGCCTTGGCTACGGACGAGGTGTCCGACGCCCCGGGCGATCGTGGGTCGCGACCCTGCGGGCGATCAAGGATGATCGCCGTCGGCGTCGCACCGCTTGTCCGATGCGTAGGCATCGGCCAGCGCGTCGCTCCTGGCCGGCGATCATCCTTGATCGTCATGTGCACCAGCCAGTTGTGATTCCGGGTACTAGTTAGCGCCGTGGTTTGCCCGGCGGGTCGCCCTGCACCTCGCTCAACAACGCCCTTTCGACGATTTTTGGCATGTTTTCCTGCAACCATTGCCGCAGCATGGGCGCAACAGCTGGGCGGCGGCGTCGTCGATGGCCTCGGTCGTATGCTGCTGGACCAGACTTCCACCCGGAAGCGTCGGCGGCTGGCGATGCACCGGGGGCTGCGGCACCGGTTGCGGCGCCGGCTCGACGGACTTTGGCGGCGTGTAGGCCTGTCGCGTCAATTCACCTAGCTTGGCGACCCGTGTGTCGAAAAAGGTCGGCATGACGCGCTTCGGCTCGCTGTCATCCTGTGCCGGACCGGGAGCCTGAGGGCTATTGTGCGCTGGATTGTGCAATGGATTTTGCAATGGCCTGAACGCCGCCGTGGTGGCATTTGACGGCGATTTCGTCTGCGGCTGCACATCGACGACGCGACCGCCGGACGAGGGGTCGAATGGAATGACGGTGCGCAGACGGCCCTGGTCGCCGGGCGACGTCGACTTCAACGCGTCGCTCAATCGACCTAGCAATTTCGGCCTCTCGGGCGCGGGATGATGCCCGGGCTTGAAGATCGCCGGTAATTCGAACTCGGACGCCTCTTCGGAGGCCTGCGCCTCGCGCCGCGTGGCGCTATAGGCAGGCATCTGAATTTCCCCGGATACGAAGCGGGCGGGACCCGACTCTTCCGCGATGCTCGTCCGAATGGATGCGAGGATGTCCTCGACGCTGTGATTATTAGCCCCGTTGATAATTGTCATGACGCCACCTCGTCTGCGTACGTTTTACTTTTATCGCAGAACCGCGCCGGCACACCCGCTCGTTGCCCTTCGGTTCGTCTCTCCCGGTCAGGAAAAAAGCCGTCTCGATTGGCTCGCCCCCTCACCATTCCCCACGCGAACTTCTGATCAATCCCGTTGTTGACAAGAGTATTTTTCGCGCTTGGTGTTGCAATAACGCCAATCCTTGGCGCTCGTGTGGCGAACGTGGCGAATTATTTGCCGAATTTCGGCGCAAAAAAAGCGGCGCCTTCAATGCGCCGCTTGCCTCGACATGAGTATAATTCAATTTCTAATAGAGATTATTCCGCCGCCGTCTTGTGCTCGGACTGATTGCTGTCATCCAGCTCTTTGCGAAGCGCGCGCTCGACGATTTTCGGCATGTTCTCGGCGAGCCAGCTTCTGAGCATCGGACGCAGCAATTCGGCGACCGTGTCTTCCATTGTCCGCGTCTGCATTCCGGTCTCGGTGCCAAGGGTCATGCGCGAAAGCGCGCGCGAACTCGACATCGCCGAGGCATCATACATTGTGGTCGATTGCGGTGGCTCGACATGCGCGTCGAGAGTGCTCGGCGACGGCTTCGAAGTTAGCCGCGTCAGCCATGATTGCGGACCGAGCATCGATAGAATTCAGAGCTTTGGCTGCCTTTGCTGTCAGACTCGGCAAGTCCGCTTGCCAAGCCATCCGCCGATGCTACGGGCGGTGTCGTTGGGCTTGCGCCCGCGGTCATGGAAAATGCCGAGCCTTCGGCTGCGACGCCGACCGCCGATTTGGCCGGCCTCACGATTTCGACGGTCGCTTCCTCGGTCTCATCGCTCTCAAGCTGGATGGCTGTCTGGGCGGCTGGCCTGTTGCTCGGCAACAGGCGCGGCCTCTATGGCGGCGGAAGGCGGCGTCTTAGCCTCGCTCATGATGTTCACTTCCGCCGGCCCGGGTGTTTGCTCGGAAGAGCGGCGGCGACCACAGCGGCAAGGGTCTCGAGGCCCAAACGGAGCAGGCGGCAACGACTTCCACCTCCTCCGGCGCAATCGTCTGGGGCGCCACGAACTCGGCGGCCAGTTCTGTTTCTCTTGTATCCTTTGCCGCCGCCATGAGATCCGCCTGAACTGACGGTCCCGACTGCCGGTTGCGACTGAGCCTGTCTTGCTTCGGTCTCTTGTCTCGTCTTTGGCGGTCCTCGGCTCGGCCTCGCGAGGGTAGTTGCGGGCGGAGCCGAGGAAAGGGCCCAAGGGTCGAATGCTTTGGTCGGCGCCAGTATCGGCGAAGCAGACGCGGCAACGGGCGAGGCCTTGGCGCTGAAAGGCACAGTGCGGTTCCCCCGGCATCGCCCGGCTCGGCACGACCGAACCGAGGTCCGCGTGTTCGTGGCGTGCCGTCGGCGCGGGCGTGCTTTCGCTTGCACCGCCTCCGGACCCTTGGCGCGGGCAAAGGGTGATGGACCAAGTGCGAATTCGAACGGGTCGCTCGCCGAGGCTTTTGGTGCGAAGGCGGCCGCAAACGGATCGCCTGCGCCGGGAATGTACCCATCGCGCGCTACTGTGAAGCCCGGACGGCTTTGCTTTTTCGGCTCGGCCTTTGCGCTGCCGGAATCGAAAGGCTATCGAGAGCCGCCTGCACCGACGCTTCCGCGACCGGCAGATCGCCAGCCACCGGGGCCTTGAGGTCGGCTCGACCTTGGTCTGCTCATCGACCCAGCGCGCACTCATGCCGAGAATATCCGCCATCTGGTCTTCGATGCTGGTCGGATTTGTCCGAGAAGTCTTTCGTTTGCGCAACCGACGGTCACCTGCGACGCTGCCGCTTGCCGAGGCGCCTCGCGTGACGGAACGGGGGCGAAGTCGTTCTCCACCGCGAGCGTCTCGGCGCCGTTCGTTTTCAGAACGCCCATGGCATTCGAGCGGCCGAGACCTGCGAAGGCTTCCGCCGCCTTCAACGGTTCTGAAGCTGCAGCATGCGCCGCTGGCTTCGACGCAAATGCGGCTGCGAATGGATCGCGTCCTTGAGCCGCGCGCGGCGCGCTCTCGCGGGGCGCTTCGGGCACCGGCCTCGAACCCGGAGGGTCCTCCGCGATGATCTTGCGAATGGAGGCAAGGATTTCCTCCATGCTCGGTTCGCCGGAGAGATTTGGTCTCGTCATACCGCACCCATTGAAACGGCCAATCAATCGGCAAGCCCGCCCGCCGCCTTGTTGGCCAACACTTTGCGCCGCCGCACTGGCCGTCTCGCGGCGCTCAGTGCACCGAACGCAGCATGAGGCTATTGCAACCTTCGAGAAATATAACCCGATCGGAGCAGGATAAAGGCCGATAGCCAACGTTTACCACAAGGAAATATCCTCCCCGGCGGCAAGGCTCAAGGCAATTCCGTGGACAATCAGCAGGCATGCGACAGCCCCAGCCGCTGGACACGGGCGCCGGGCGGCTTGGAGCGCGACCAGTGGACGCGGCCAAAGTCCAGTTTACTTCACAGGGTCGTGCTCGACCCGCGTATTCCAGAAGTCGTGGTGCTCGCTCGACCCGTCGTCATGCGTGATGTCGATACCGAACCACTTGCGGCGGACTTCGTCGGTGTGAACTTCCGGATCGTAAACCGTTGCAACGGCGCCCAATTCGCCGACGCTCAAGCGGCCGATCGAGTTGATCACCTGATAAGTGCCGACGACGACGTTGCGCTTGGTGATCTCGAGTTGCACCTCGGAGCCGACGAGTTCCAGGCGGGCGTTGAGGACGTCGAGCAGAGTGCGCTGGCCGACTTTCTCTTCTTCGCGGACGCCATTGAGGGCCGTCCTATTGAACTCGATCTGAGCCTTGTCCGATTCGAGCTGGGCCTTGAAGCCTTGCAGCTGCGACCATGACTGGACGACCAGCGACTGAGCCTGCGAGCGGAACTGCTCGATTTCCTGTATGCGCGAAATCTGCGTGTGCTTCGCCTGGCGCACGCGCGCCTCGACTTCGCCGCCGGTATAGATCGGAACGGTCAGCCGCCCGAGGACGCTGGTGTTCTCGGTCTCGTAGAGTCTGGCTACTGGTGTCGAACTGCTCGGTGTGCTGGGCCTCCAGTGTTGCCGTCGGCAACAATTCGCCGCGAATTTTATCGACGGTGAACCGCGCCGCCTGCTCGCGATAGAGCGCCGCGACGACCAGCGGGTTCTCGCGCGTGCCGATATGAATTGCTTCGTCGAGCGATTTCGGCAGCAACGACTGGTACGCCAAGTGGGCTCTACCAGCCCGAAGGAGAATGGCCGACGACCTGCTCGAAAATGGCGCGGCTCGATTTCAGGTTGGCGCGCGCGAGGTCGAGATCGCTGACCGCTTGCGCCCGGCGGGCCTGGGCTTGCGCCACGTCGGTGCGCGTCACTTCGCCGACGGCGAAGCGGTCCTGCGTCGCCTTCAACTCCTGACTGAGGAAGTTGAGGTTGTCTTCGCGCAGCTTGAGGATCGCTTGGTCGCGAACGACGTTGGAATAGGCCTGCACGGCCTGCTGGAGGATGTCCTGCTCGGTGTTGCGCAGCGTTTCACGTTCGCTGCGAACCAGCGATTCCGCCTCATTCACGGCGTTCGTGGTCTGGAAGCCGCGAAAGATCGGTTGCGACAGGGTGACTGAATAGGACTTCGGCGAACTCTCGTCGAAATTCCGTCCCGTCGGGTTGCCCACCGACGGAGCCCCACGCTGAAATGTATGCTGGTGGCTGACTTCCGCTTGCACGCCGATGGTCGGGCGATACCCCGAGTTTGCTCTTGCGACTTCCTCGTCCGTCGCTCTCAGACGGGCGCGCTCGGCATCGAGCTGCGGACTGTACTGGTAAGCCGCCGCGAGCGCGTCGATCAACGTTTCGGCACCGGCGCTTGTAGCTGCAAACGGCACCAGGCCGGCGGCCATAGCCACCAGCGCGATCCACTCGCGATGCCGCGCCGAACCCCCGTTCATGCGCCCCATATTGCCATCACCCGTTCTGAGCTCGAATTCTCGAAAATACGGAATCGAGCAACCCCACAGACTTAGAAAATTCTGTCCCGCAGATTCGCTACCCCGATTCGCCCCGATACGAACATCGCGAATCTCAGCGTCCACAACGATTACCCCAAAGCCGAACCGCCGCAGCCCTTTAGGTTGCCTAACGGTGCGAATTCCAGTGTCAGAGTTGCGCATTTCCCACATCGTTTTTGTCATTGCCCGCCGCGTTAGTCTGCGGTTTCTGTGTCGTCTTGCGCCTTATCCACAGCCTCGAGCGACTCTCGTGCGCCCGTCGGCACGCGTAATGTCCATGCCGAACCAGTTTTGCCGGCTCTCAAACAAGTGCTCTTCTGGATCATAAACGAGTGACGTCAGCCCCATGCGTTCGGACGAGAGCTGCCCCATGGCCGCCAGCAGCCGATAGCCGGCGATGACGACGCCGCGGCGGGCGTTCACCAGATCGATCTGGCTGTCGAGGAACTCCTGTTCGGCGTTGAGCACGTCGAGCAGCGTGCGCTGGCCGACCCGCTGCTCTTCGCGCACGCCTTCGAGCGCAATGCGGTTGGCATCCATTTGCTGGATATCGGATTTTAGCTTGGCGCGCTGCGCCATCAGCACGCTCCAGGCCGCCGTCACGGCCTCCTGGGTCTCGCTGCGCGCCTGCTGAATTTCCTGCAGACGAGCCACCTGGACGTGCTTCGCTTGGCGCACCCGGGCGCGAATTTCACCGCCGTCGTAGAACGGCACGCTGACACGTCCGGTGACGCTTGCTGCCTCCTGCTGGTCGAGACCGTTCGACAGGCTGTCGCGGTGGCCGTAACTGGCCTCGATATTGACCTGAGGCAGAAGCTCGCCGCGGACCTTGTCGACGGCATAGCGGGCGGCTTCTTCGCGATAAAGCGCTGTCGTCAAGGACGGATTTTCCTGCTCGCCGAGGCGCCAGGCCTCCTCGATAGTCCGGGGTAGCTGTTTCAATTTCAGCGGCGGCATCGAGACCGCTTCGGGGGCATGCCCGACGACGCGTTCAAACAGAGCCCGCGCTGTCTTGAGATCGGATTTCGCAAGGTCGGCGGTGGATGCGGCACGGGCGCGGCGGGCCTCGGCCTGCGCCACGTCGGTGCGCGTCACTTCCTTGGCGGCCCGGCGCGTCTGCGCCGCTTCGACTTCCTGAGTGAGCACCGTCACGTTGTTGTTGCGGATGCGCAGGATCTGGGCGGCGGTGACGACATCCATGTAAGCCGTGACGGCGTCGAGGAGCACCTCGATTTCGACCTGACGGAGCGTCTCGCGGCCGGCCTTCACCGTTGCTTCGGCTTCCGAGACCTCGCTCGTCGTGCGCCAGCCGTTGAATACGGATTGTCGCACGGAAATGCTGTAGCCCCAGGGATTTGCGTCGCCGGATGAGCTTCGATTTGGGCGTCGTCGTAATGGTCTCGCGGCCCCAATCGGCCGCGCCCTCGACAACCGGGCGATAACCACTTTCGGCGCGCGATACGTCCTCATCTGTGGCTCTCAGACGCGCCCGCTCGGCTTCGAGCTTGGGATTGTCTGCCATAGGCGGAAGCGAGGGCCTCGCGCAGCGTCTCGGCGTCAGCCTCGGTCACGGTATGCGTTGAGAGCCACCAGCGCCAGAGTCGCCGTGCCGGCGCCAGCCAGCCAACGGCCGGCCCGCCCATGGCCCGCCTGCCGACCATGCCCCCTCGGCCGCTCCCAACGCGCGTTCATTCGCCCCCGCCAAACCCATCACGACAGCCGTCGTTTCGAGTTCGGATTGGCGGTTGAATTCGTCTGAAGGATTGGTTAATGCGGCGGTCGGCTGTTAACCGTTCGTTGGGACCTCAGAAATCGAAACTCTTCGGCCTGCCCATGCCCGGAAGCAGCGGCCCTGCCGCATCGAATGCCGGACGTCTTGCGAGGCTCAGGGCCGATTTTACGATGACGACGGCTTCGCCAAACCCGTCTTCCCCAGCCTCGATGGCGACGAGACGGCCGCCCTGGCTCAGCTGGTCGAGGAGTGCGGCCGGGATCTCCGAACACGCACCTTCCAGAACGATGGCGTCGTACGGACCCTTGGCGGCTTGCCCGGCCGTGAGTGCTCCCGTTTCGACGGTTGACATTCTTGACAGCTGCTGCGGCAAGGTTCTCGCGCGCCTTCGCCGCGAGCGTGGCATCGCATTCGAGCGCCACGACGTCCTTGGCGAGTTTGCCAAGCAACAGCGCCGCGTATCCGGTCAGGCAGCCGACATCGAGCACACGGTCGCCGACCTTGATGTCGGCGAGTTGCACAAGCTTCGCAAGCGTCCTTGGCGCCAGCATCGCCCGCCCAGGAGCAACGGCGATCGCTTCATCCATATAGGCGAGATCGCGGGACGCCTCGGGTACGAACTGCTCCCGCGCCAAAGCTTGCATCGCCGACGTGATCCGCCTGTCCGTGACGTCGCTCGGACGAACCTGGCTTTCCACCATGTTCTTGCGCTGAAGCGCCGCATCAGCCATTTCCACACTCTCCCTGGGGCTGGAACTGGGTCTCGAGCACCGGACAAGTCTCCGGACGGCATTTTTCTGGCCGTGCGCCCGGTGCTCCCGGGGCCCGTCATACGCGATTGCGATGCGGCAGCGCGACTGGAATGCTGCCGCACGCGGCCAATGGCGGGCGTCAGACCATCGAACGGCATCTTGTAACCACTTCCATGTCTATGATAGACGGCCTGCTCGCCCCTGCGCCGGTTGTGCGGTGCAGACGGGCATGCAAGCCATATGGCATTAATGCGTGTCGCGATGAGGCCACGTGGCGGAGTGGTGACGCAGCGGACTGCAAATCCGCGCACCCCGGTTCAATTCCGGGCGTGGCCTCCAAACGGCGATGTCGATCCGGGACTGTCTTGCGGCCGCCCGGAGCATCCCCAGACCTGGGCACCCTGCCGTCCGGGTTGCATGCGGTGTGTGTGACCTGCGGCACTCGGGACGGCAAGCGCCAAAGTGGTCGAGAGTTGTGAATAAGCGCTCGCCAGAGGAAAAGCAGTCTGCTAAGGCGGGCACGCGATCCTCAAAGCGGGTCGAAGATTAGATATTCCGCGGTAGCTCAGTGGTAGAGCGTTCGACTGTTAATCGAATGGTCGTAGGTTCGAATCCTACCCGCGGAGCCAGTCTCCCCATGTCCATACCGGATACATAGGTAACGGAACGTTCCTATGACATCGGTAACACCCTCGTGCCGGACGTACCTGCCGGCCATCGGCTGCTGCCGGTAGCGCTGGCAATTTGCTCATTCGGTCCGAAGACGCCAGTCCTAAGCCGGGCGTAGGGCTGGAATGAGTGACGCTTTTTGGCTATCCCACGGCCGAGGCCTTGCCCTGCCGCGGCCACACGCCTGTCGGGCTCTGCCGGGAAACCTGAGCGAGCCCCAAGCCGGAAACATCCGCGCTCATGCATGGCTGCCATGATGGATGACTGAGTGGTCTTTCATCATGCGAAAGCATTGCTAATGCCACCGCCGAGATGCTCGGGTATCCTGAGGCGACGATCGCGGTAATTATGGGTTGGGAGTGAGTTAGGCGGTGCTGACGGTCGTTAGAATTGCGCTGAAGCGGCCGCTCACGTTCATCGTGCTGGCACTTCTCATCCTGATTGCCGGCGTGCTGGCTGCATTTCGAATGCCGGTCGATATCTTCCCCGAAATTCGCATTCCCGTCGTCGCCGTCGTTTGGCAGTACACCGGCCTGGCGCCCGACGAAATGGCCGGGCGCATGATCACGCCGTTCGAGCGCGTGCTGACCACGACGGTCAACGACATCCAGCATCTCGAGGCCAACTCCTATACCGGCATCGGCATCGTCAAGATCTTCTTCCAGCCGGGCGTCAATATCGCGACGGCGAACGCCCAGGTCACCGCCATCTCGCAGACGATGCTGCGCCAGATGCCGCCGGGCGCGGTGCCGCCACTCATCGTCAACTACAACGCCGCGACGGTACCGATCGTGCAGATTGCGCTCTCGGGCGACGGTCTGACCGAACAGAACCTCTCCGACCTCGGCCTGAACATGATCCGCACGCGGCTCGTCACGGTGCCGGGCGCCGCCGTGCCCTATCCCTTCGGCGGCAAGACGCGCCAGATCCAGATCGACCTCGATACCGAAGCCCTGCACGCGCGCGGCCTGACCGGCCAGGACGTGGCCGTTGCGCTCGCGGCGCAGAACCTCATCAATCCGGCCGGCACTCAGAAAATCGGCAACTTCGAATACGCCATCCAGCTGAACAACGCGCCCAACGAGATCGAAGCGCTCGGCAATCTGCCGATCAAGGCCGTCAACGGCGCCATGGTCTATATCCGCGACGTCGCCCACGTGCGCGACGGCAACCCGCCGCAGACGAATATCGTGCACGTCAACGGCTCGCGCTCGGTGCTGCTGTCGGTCTTGAAGAACGGCGCCGTCTCGACGCTCGCGATCATTGCCGGCGCAAGGCCAAGATTGCCGAAATCCTGCCCGGACTTCCCCCCGCGCTCGAGCATCGATTTCGTCGGCGATCAGTCGCTGTTCGTGCGCGGCGCCATCAAGCAACGTGCTGCTCGAAGGCGTTCTCGCCGCGGCGCTGACGAGCCTGATGATCCTGCTGTTCCTCGGCAGCTGGCGCTCGACGCTGATCATCGCCACGTCCATCCCGCTCGCCGTATTCTGCCTCGATCGCCACGCTGGCCGCCATCGGCGAGACGCTGAACATCATGACGCTCGGCGGGCTGGCGCTCGCCGTCGGCATCCTCGTCGACGAGGCGACCGTCACGATCGAGAACATCAACTATCACCTCGAGCAGGGCAAGGACGTCGAGCCCGCCATTCTCGACGGCGCCAACCAGATCGCGACGCCGGCCTTCGTGTCGATGCTCTGCATCTGCATCGTGTTCGTGCCGATGTTCTACCTTGAGGGCGTGGCGCGTTTTCTGTTCGTGCCGATGGCCGAAGCCGTCGTATTCGCCATGGTGGCGTCGTTCATTCTCTCGCGCACGCTGGTGCCGACGATGGCCAAGTATCTCCTGCACGCCCACGAGGCGGAGGAGCAGCATGCAAGCCGCATCGAGCAACCCGTTCCTGCGCATCCATCTCGCCTTCGAACGCGGCTTCGAGCGCTTTCGCATCGCCTATCGCGGCCTGCTTAACCGACATCATGCGCCACCGGGGTATTTTCGTGCCGGCGTTTTTCGCCTGCATCGGCGCCTCGTTCCTGCTCGTCCCCTATCTCGGACAGAACTTCTTTCCCGCCGTCGATGCCGGGCAGATCCTGATGCACGTCCGCGGCGAAGTCGGCACGCGGGTCGAGGAAAGCGCGCGCACCGTCGCCGAAATCGAGGAGGCCATTCGCAAGATTATTCCCGCCAACGAGCTTGCGGCGATTGCCGACAACATCGGCATGCCGATCAGCGGCCTCAACATGACGTACAACAACACCGGCTTGATCGGTTCGCAGGACGGCGACGTGCAGATTGCGCTGAAAGACGGGCACCGCCCGACCGCCGAGTATGTCGCCAAACTGCGCTCGGAATTGCCGCGGCTTTTTCCCGGCGTGACCTTCTCGTTCCTTTCGGCTGATATCGTCAGCCAGATCCTGAATTTCGGCGCGCCCACCCCGATCGACGTGCAGGTGCGGGGAGCGGATCTCGCAGCCAATTTCGCCCTCGCCGACAAGCTTCTGCGCAAGATCCGCTCGCTTCCGGGCGTCGCGGATGCGCGCATTCAACAGTCGCGCGACAATCCCGGCTTCAAGGTGAATGTCGATCGCTCGCGCGCCCAGTATCTCGGCATCACCGAGCGCGACGTGACCGCGAGCCTCGGAGCGTCGCTAGCGGGCACGAGCCAAGTCGCGCCGACCTTCTGGCTCAATCCGGCCAACGGCGTTTCATATCTCATCGCCATCCAAACCCCGCAATACCGCATCGACAGTCTCAGCGCCCTAGCAGAACGTGCCCATCACCTCCGCCAACGCTTCGACGCCGCAGGTTCTCGGCGCCGTCGCAACCTTCGAGCGCACGAACACCAATGCCGTCGTCTCGCAGTACGATATCCAGTCCATGGTCCAGATTTATGCCGCGCCCGAAGGCCGCGATCTCGGCGCCGTTGCCGCCGACGTGCAGAAAATCATCGACGAGGCCAAAGGCGATCTCGCCAAGGGCCAGACCGTGGTTCTGCTCGGTCAGGTAAAGACCATGGAAAACGCTTATCTCGGCATGCTGTACGGCGTCCTTGGCGCCATCGTCCTGATCTACCTTTTGATCGTCATGAATTTCCAGTCGTGGGGCGATCCGCTCGTCATCATTACGGCGCTGCCGGCGGCGCTCGCGGGCATCGTGTGGATGCTGTTCGTGACGGGGACGACGTTGTCCGTGCCCGCGCTGACGGGCGCCATCATGTGCATGGGTGTCGCGACGGCCAACAGCGTTCTGGTCGCGAGTTTCGCGCATGAACGACTTGAAGTCACGGGTGACCCTATCGCATCGGCAATCGAAGCGAGTTTCGTGCGCATCCGCCCCGTCATCATGACGGCGCTGGCCATGATCATCGGCATGGCGCCGATGGCACTCGGGTTCGGAGAAGGCGGCGAGCAGAACGCCCCGCTCGGACGAGCCGTCATCGGCGGCCTCATCTTCGCAACCGGCGCCACGCTGTTTCTGGTGCCTGTCATGTTCAGTCTGCTGCATCGGAAAAAGTCGCCCGCCGCGAGGCCCGCGCAAGCATATGAAACGGGACAAGCCCATGGCGCTTGAAACGAAGGAACCGCAACCGGAACGCAAGAAGCGAATGTGGCTTCGCTTGCTCGTGCTGTTGGCCGCGGCCGCAGTCGCTGCCTATACGGTCACCGTCGGGCTTGCAGACCGCAAGGCGTCGTTCGCGCAGCTTCGCGAGACCGCAGAGACCCGCTCCATTCCGACCGTCTATGCCGACAAGGCCGGCCTCAAGGGCAAGGCGATCCTGCTCGAACTCCCTGGCCGTCTCGAGGCTCAGGCGCGGGCCGCACTGTTTGCCCGCGTCAACGGCTATCTCTCTGGCTGGAAGGCCGACATCGGCGCGGACGTCAAATCCGGGGACGTGCTCGCCGAAATCGAGGCGCCGGACCTCGACCAGCAGCTCCTGCAGGCGCAATCGGAACTCGCCAATGCCGAAGCCGCCGCGAAGCTGGCAGAGGTGACCAACCAGCGTTTCCAGGCGCTGCTGCAGAACAAGACGGTCTCGCAGCAGGCCGGTGACGAAAAGGCCGCGGATCTTCAGGTGAAGCAGGCGCAGGTCGTCTCGGCGCAAGCCAACGTCGATCGCTTGAAGTCCATGTCTCGCTACAAGAAGATCGTCGCGCCCTTCGATGGCATCGTGACGGCGCGGAATACCGATATCGGCGCCCTTATCAATGCCGGCAGTGCCTCGGGTACAGAGCTGTTCGTCGTCTCCGATACGCGCAAGCTTCGGCTCTACGTCAATGTTCCTCAGTCCTATGCGCCGCTCGTCAAGGTTGGCGCCACGGCGACGCTCACGCTTCCCGAACGTCCGGGGAAATCTTACGCCGCCAGGATCGAGGCGGTCTCGGGCGCTGTCGATGCCGCATCAGGCACCATGCGGACCCAGCTCAGTGTCGATAACGCCCAAAAGGAACTGCTGCCCGGTTCCTACGCCAACGTCCGTTTCGAGGTGACGGCGGCGCAGGACGTATTCAATGTGCCGGCAAGCGCCGTCATCTTCGACAAGAACGGCTTGCGTATCGCGACCGTCGACGCCCAGGGCCGCGTGACATTGAAAGCAATCGCCATCGCCCGCGACCTCGGCAAGACCATCGAAATCGGCTCGGGTCTCAGCCGCGACGACAACGTCATCGAAAGCCCCCCTGACGGCATCGTCGATGGCGACATCGTCAACGTCAAAGCGCGGCCGGCCGTTGCGCAATAGTCCGCGGCTCGAGCGTGGATGAGCATTAGCACGCGCCGCCGATGCAGGTTTCGCCTCCTGCCGGACATTCAGCCACATCGCATTCAGCCGTTACTATTCGAAATTGCCGGTTGCCCCTTTTCATTCGCCGCTTTAACCTTCCGTACCGGTTCCATTCGCGGCCTCGGGGTTGCCGCATGTCCAGGGGGAAAAATGACGATGCATCAGGCACGGGTGAAGACATGCGGGCGCGCCTTGCGAGCCGCGGTGTTTGCGGCTTCTCTGCCCTTGGCTTTCGCCGCCGCTTGCTCGCTGGCGGCGGCACAGGAGACCCAATCGCTCGAAGCAAAAAGAGAAGCGGAATACCAGGCGGCGGCGGCTGCGGCCCAGCAAGCCGCGATCGCCGGTCCCAAGGACGTCCCCATCGCCGGCCAGGGCGTTCTGCATCTTCCCGACGGTTACATTTTCGTGCCGCAGCCGGCTGCCGGCGCCTTCTCGCGCGCACTCGGAAACGGCGAAAGTCCGCGCTTGATCGGGATCGCGACGGCGGCGAAAGACGGCGGCTGGCTCGCCTACCTCGACTATATGGACGACGGCCACGTCAAGGACGACGACGCCAAGACCTGGAACGCCGACGAGCTTCTCACTGGCCTCCAGCAAGGCACTGAATCCGGCAACGAAGAGCGCGCCTCTCGTGGCTTCCCTGCAATCGAGGTCGCAGGCTGGATCGAGAAGCCGGCCTATGATGCGGCAGCCCACCGTCTCGTCTGGTCGGCGCTCGTCAAGCGCAAGAACGAAGAGGCCGGCGCGGTCGGATCGGCCAATTACAATACCTACGCGCTCGGTCGTGACGGTCACTTCGAACTCAATCTCGTCACCTCCGCCGACAAGGTCGAGGGCTTCAAGGGCGACGCCAAGACGCTGCTGGCGGCCCTCGCCTACGACCAGGGCCGGCGCTATGAGGACTTCAACGCCAGCACGGATCGCATGGCCGAGTACGGTCTCGCCGCGCTCATCGGCGGCGTCGCGGCCAAGAAGCTCGGCTTGCTTGCCGTCGCTGCCGCCTTTGCCGCGAAGTTCATGAAACTCATCGCCATCGGCGCCATTGCACTGATCGCCGGATTGAAGTCGTTTTTCTCGCGCAGGAGTTCGGGTTCGTGAACGAGCGCGGCAAGGGCGTGTCTCAAAACGAAGCCGCCTTCGCAGAATAGCCTTGCGAGGGCGGTTTCAAGACAAACCGCAACTTTGAAGGAAAGGCCTATGGCGCCAAGGCGTTTGCGGCGGCGGCCGGCGGTTTTTCATCCGGATCGAGCCACGGACTGGCTGCGGGTGCGCCCTTGTCGCGGCCGTAAATATCGGGCCGGAATTCGATCTGGCCCGTCGAAGGTTCGGCCCAGGCGGTGATGTAGGCAAAGTACACCGGGATCGGGCGGGTCAGCGTCAGATCGAGCGGCTGACCCTGCTGCAGGACTTCCCGCACGCGGCCCGCCTGCTCCCAGCCGGGCTCGTATTTCGCGATCCATTCGGCCAGTTGGAAGACCTCCTGCACGCGCACGCACCCGGCGCTGAAGGCGCGGCTTCGCTGCTCGAACAGCTTCTTCATCGGCGTATCGTGCATGTAGACACCATGCTCGTTCTGCATATCGATGCGCACGAGACCGAGTGCGTTCTTGTCGCCGGGATCCTGCTTGAATTTGTAGTTGGCAACTTGCGGCGCGCGCCAGTCGATTTGGCGGGGATCGAGCTCGGGCCCCTTATAGCCGTCGAAGACGCGGATCACTTCATTGATGACGTACTCGGGCTCCTTTTGCAGGCGCGGTACGAGGTCGAGCATGGCCACGCTTTCCGGGACATTCCAGAAGGGGAAGAAGTTCAACGCCTTGATCATGGCGCGAACCTCCGGCGTCTGCCGCTCGGTCCGGCCGGCAATGACGCGATGGCGCATCTGGACTTCGAATCTCTCCACCGCTTCCAGCTGGAACGCCGGCACGTTCACGAACACGTAGCGGTCCTCGATGCCGCCGTTCATCAGGGCGCGAAGCCGTTCGTAATTGAGCTTCAGCTGCTCGAGGCGCGCTTCGGCCGTGATATTGAGGATGGGGTAGACCGACTGCTCGATCCTGCCCGTCGGACGGATGCCGTTGCGCAGCTGAAAGTGGCGCACGGCGGCTTCGAGCTCGCTGTCGAAGTTGCTGCTGTCGTAGTACTGCCCCTTCGAGGGCATGTCGCCGGAGAGACGCAGGCGCTTTCGCAATATCGGCACGCGCTCGTCGTCGTCGCCAGCCCGCATCATGCGTCCCGGAGGTACAGCCGGCCAGCCGCCCGCCGCCACGATCTTTTGATAGCGTTCGATCGCCGCGGCCAAGGCATCGACCATGACGTCGCTGCGCCAGGGTGTGGCATCGGGGCGCAAATCGTTCAGAGCTTCGGGCTTGTGTTCCACGCGATCGACGTTGCGCGCCGGATTGTTTCCGCCGGGGAAACCCTGGTCCCAGACCGTTCCTTGCGCCAATGCAGCCGACATCGACGCGAGCGCCATTACGGCGGCCGCGCCCGCGGCCCTCAGCAGCGTGGCCAAGGAAGATGCGAAAACTTTTGATGACGTCATTCCGATTGTCCGGCCCGCTTATCCTGCTCGACTGCGCCGCGATACGCTCCAGCGCGGAGCGTCCACAAAACCCGTTCGGCGCTCACGCCCCATACGCGAGTCATTGCCGCCGTCCGTGGCCTACATCTGCTGACCCATATGGCCAAACGGTGACCGTTTAGCAGCCCCAAATCCGCTTCGCCAGCATGCGAAATGCAAATCAGTGTTGCAGATATGTGATTGTCCTGCCTCGAAAATTCGCGTCATGGGCGGCTCGTGGCCAAATCCGCGAATGGGCGGTCATGCCGCGAAGTGATCGTAGCCTCCGCTCCCGGCCGGCAGGATGTCACCATTGTCCGCGCGGATGCGTACGCCGCGACCCTCGGCGATCGTCGCAATGCGCGTGACCTGCAGTCTCAGCGCCTCGCATTCCGCCCGGATGCGGGTCTCGTTTTCGGGCGCGGCGGCAAACAGAATTTCATAATCTCCGCCACCCGAAATGACAGCCGCGGCAAACCGAGGCTCCAGCTTCAGGACGTTGCGTGCCGGGCCCGATAGCGGCAGGTCGGCAAAGCGTATGTCGGCACCGCCGCCGGCCCCCGCGACAAGCCGCGATAGATCCTTGACCAGGCCGTCGGAGATGTCGATCCCGGCCGAGGCATACGTGCGCAGAACCGGGGCCAAAACGGTGCGTGGATGCGGGCGCAGATATCGCGCCGTCAGCAGGCCGCGATCGCCGCCCGAGAGATCCTCGGCGAGGAGCGAGGCGTCGCGATTGAGCGCGAGGCCAAGGGCCGCGTCACCCAGCGTTCCGGTGACGTAGATATTATCGCCGCATCGGGCCGTCGTCCGCCTCACAAACTTGCCCGCGGGCACGATGCCGAAGGCGGTAATCGAAATCGACAGAGGGCCGCTCGTATGGTCGGTATCGCCGCCGGCAAGATGACATCCAAACGTCGCTTGCGCCGTAAACAGACCTTCGGCGAAACGCGCCATCCACGCCTTCTCCGGCGGACGCGGAAAGGCCAGCGCCATGGTGTAGGCGAAGGGTTCGGCGCCCTTGGCCGCAAGATCGGACAGATTTACCGCCAGCGCCTTCCAGGCGATGTCGTCGGCGCGATCGCTGGCAAAGAAGTGGATGTCTTCGATGATGGGGTCGGTGGTGACGACGAGTTCGGTACCGGACGGCAGGTCGAAGAGTGCGGCATCGTCCTTGAGACCGAAAGCACCTGGAAACCCTGCGGCAAGTGGCGCCAGATAGGTCTCGATCAGTTCCGTCTCGCTTTCGACCCGGTCACTCACGTCCCACCCTTCTCCCTCTCCCCATTTACTACACTTGGAATGGGGAGAGGGTCGGGGTGAGGGGCAGCCGCTTGTTCCGAACTTCTGCTGCCCCTCACCCTGTCCCTCTCCCCGTAAAGACGGGGAGAGGGGATTTCAACCCGAACCGCGCCGCGCCTCGAATTCCTTCGGCCGCACTTTGCGCGCGATTCTGTCGAGAACGCCGTTGACGACCCGCGGCTCGTCCTCGGAAAAAAAGAAATGCGATACATTGATGTATTCGTTGATGACGACGCGCGCCGGCACGTCCTCGCGCTCGAGCAACTCGGCGACGCCGGCGCGCAGCACGGCGCGCAGGATGGCATCGACGCGCACCAGCCGCCATCCCGTCGCCAGTGAATCATCGACGAGCGGATCGATCTCCCGCTGGCGGCGAAGCATGGCACGGAGAATGTCGGCGAAGAACAAGCGGTCGGCGCCTTTCAGTTCGGCGCCTGTCTGCGCCTCGTCGCCCGCCTCCGCATCGCCCGACATGCGCTCGCTCAAAAATTCCTTGATGACGTCGTTGAGGTCGGTACCGGCCAGGTCCATCTGATAGAGCGCCTGCACGGCCGCCAGCCGCGCCGCCGTTCGCGCCGAGAGGACATCGCTTTTGCCGCCCGTGCCGGCGCTCATGGAGATTGTCCCCAGAAGCCGCGCTTGGTCTCGATGAGGGCCAAGCAGGCGCGCGCCGCGTCCCCGCCCTTGCCCTTTATGCCGCCTTCCGCCCGGGCCAGCGCCTGGGCTTCGGTATCGACGGTCAGAATGCCGTTGCCGACGGGTACGTCCTTGGTAATCGCGGTTTCCATCAGCCAATGATTGGCATTGTTGACGACGATATCGTAATGCGCCGTCTCGCCGCGGATGACGCAGCCCAAGGCGATGGCGCCGTCGAACGACGTGCGGCCTGCCGCGCGCGCCGCTGCCGCCGCAGCCAAGACTTGCGGTATTTCGAGCGCGCCTGGAACGGCAAGACGTGTGAATGTGGCACCGCGCGCCGAAAGCTCGGCGATCGCACCGTCCGCGAGCAAATCCGCGAGAGCCTCGTAGAAGCGCCCCTCGATGATCAACACGTGCGCGCGGACGGCTCCGCCGCTCGTGCGCCCTTTATCCGTTTTGACGACCATGTATCCGCTACTCGATTCTGCGCGTGGCCGTGACGCGTAATCCAAAGGCCTCGAGGCCGACGTAGACGTGCGCGGGCGACGAGGTCAAGAGTTCCATGTCCTTGACGCCGAGATCGACCAGTATTTGCGAACCGATACCGATCTCGACCTGGCGGCGTTCCTTCGCCGCGTCTTTTTTGCCCGTCGGTTCCGTCTCGCGCAAGACCCAATCGGAGAGCGATTTCGCCCTCAGATCCCGGATCAGCACGAGCACGCCGCGGCCTTCTTTCTTTATCGCCTTCAGCGCCTTGGTGATGACGGTATCGCTTTCGCCTTCGCCGCCGAGGCCGAGCACGTCGTTGAAGACATTGACGGCGTGGACGCGCACCAGCACCGGTCCGCCGCCCGAAATCTTGCCCTTGACGAGGGCGAGATGTTCCGCCGGTTCCGCCGTCGTCTCGTAGACGTGCAGTTCGAAGGCACCACCGATGCGGGTATCGACTTGTGTCTTGGCAACGTGGCGGATGATGCGGTCGTTTTTCAGACGGTAGGCGATCAGATCCTCGATGGCGCCGATCTTCAGTCCATGTTTCTTGGCGAAGGGCACGAGATCGCCCATGCGCGCCATGGTGCCGTCGTCGTTCATAATCTCGCAGATGACCGCCGCGGGATTGAGCCCGGCGAGGCGCGCGAGATCAACGCTGGCTTCCGTGTGCCCGGCGCGCACGAGCACGCCGCCCTCACGCGCGATGAGCGGAAAGACATGTCCGGGCGAGACGATATCGCCTGAGCCCTTCGTCGGGTCGATCGCGGTCGCGATGGTGCGCGCCCGGTCGAAAGCAGAGATGCCGGTCGAAATGCCTTCGCGCGCTTCGATCGATTGCGTGAAGGCGGTGCGGTTGCGTGAAGCGTTCGACCGCACCATGGCCTCGAGCCTGCAGATCATGCGCGCGACCCAGCGTCAGCGTCAGGCAGATGAGGCCGCGGCCGTGCTTGGCCATGAAGTTGATGGCATCCGGCGTCGCCATCTGCGCCGGGATCACGAGATCGCCCTCGTTCTCGCGATCCTCCGCATCGACGAGCACGACCATGCGGCCGTTCTGCATCTCCTCGACGATTTCCTCGATCGGCGAGAGAACGGAGGCCGATTTCTGCCGGGCACCCGGCGCTGGAACTTGCTTCACGGACGAAACTCCAAGAGCCGCGCGACATAGCGGGCGAAAACGTCGACCTCGAGATTGATAAGCTCGCCCGGGGTTTTGGCCCCCCAGGTGGTCACCGTCAAGGTGTGCGGAATGACATTGACACCAAAGCGGTCGCCCGCGACCTCGTTAACGGTCAGCGACGTGCCGTCGAGCGCAATCGAGCCTTTCGGCGCAATATAGCGGGCGAGGTGCTCGGGCGCTTCGAACAGAAACCGCCGGCTCTCACCGTCTTCCTTGATCGCAACGATCCGCGCTACCCCGTCCACATGGCCCGAGACGATATGTCCGCCGAGTTCGTCTCCCGCCTTCAACGCGCGCTCGAGATTGACCTCTGCGCCCCGCACCCCAAGTCTTGAGCGTGGTCTTCGACAAGGTCTCGTTTGAGACATCGACCTTGAAACGCGCCCCCAACGGGTCCGGCGCGATCGCCGTCGCGGTCAGGCAAACGCCGTCGCAGCAGATCGAGGCGCCTGTCTCAATCGAAGCTGCCGCATAGCGCGTCAAAATCGTGAATACGCCGGCGTCGCGCGCCACCACCTCGCCGACATCGCTGATGAGCCCTGTAAACATATCTCTTACGCTCCTTTGTTGCCCTTCGCCCAGCGCATGCGCCAGAGCCGGTCGGGGCCGAGGTTCTTCATTTCAGAAAGTGCGAGCGGCACGTCGCCGAGCCATCTCTTGGCGTAAGCGAGCGCCTGGCGTTCGTCCGAAGTTGCGACGCCGCCGGCAATGTAAAGGGCGACCTCGTCGGTGAGTGCATGGTCTGCGAAGTCGCGCCACATTCTTGGGCCGCCTTCGACCAGCAACCGCGTGATACCCCGCGCGACCATGGCTTCGAGCACCGAGGGCAGCCACAGCGTGCCTCCAACGGTTTCGGCCTCGATGACTTCGGCACCCTGCGCCTCGAAGCTGCGTTTATTGGCGGCATCGACGCCCTCCCCGGCGATGCACCAGACCGGAACCTCGCCGGCATCATCGAAGAGACGCGCCTCGGCCGGGAAATCGAGATTTCGCGAAAGGACCACGCGCACGGGCGACAGGCCGCTCAGGCCCGGCAAACGGCAAGTGAGTTCGGGATTGTCGGCGCGCATCGTGCCTGAGCCGACGAGGATCGCGTCGGCTTCCGCGCGCAGCAGATGCCCGTGCGCGCGCCCGTCCGGCGAGGTCACGAAGCGCGGCGCGTTGCCGGTCCCGCGCGGCACATTTCCGTCGCTGTCGAGCGCGAGTTTCAGAGTGATGAAGGGCCGCCGTTCGGTGATGCGCACGATGTGACCGCGCGTCAGCCAGCGCGCGTCCTCCGCGCCTATGCCGCGCACGACCTCGAGCCCGGCTGAGCGCAAGCGATCGAGGCCGCGGCCGGCGACGCGCGGATCGGGGTCAAGAATTGCGACGACCGCGCGCAGCAATCCGGCGGCGATGATGGCATCGGCGCAGGGGCCCGTCTTGCCCTGGTGCGAGCAAGGCTCCAGCGTCACATAGATCGTCGCGCCTTTCGCCCGCGCACCCGCTTCACGAATGGCGATCGTTTCCGCATGCGGCCGCCCGCCCGGCGCCGTCACGGCGCGCGAAATGACTTCACCGGCTTTTTCGTCCGCGATCACCGCGCCGACGCTCGGATTGGGTGCCGTCAAGCCCAAGCCCCCGCCGCGCCATCGAAAGCGCAATCTGCATCATGTGATTGTCGAAGGCGGTTGAAGCGGCAGTCATAGTGTGACGGACCTCCCCACGCGCTTTCCCCCTCCGTGCCGAGGACGGCCCCACGCGACGGATGCCAGCCGTGGAGATTCCCTCCCCCTTGCGGGGGAGGGTTAGGGTGGGGGGTGTTCTCGGATGACGCGGGATACACACTCGTAAGTTTCGTCCCGGCAGCAGCTCCTTGGGTCAGAGCACCACCCCCTCCCCAGCCCTCCCCCGTCAAGGGGAGGGGAGGTTCATTGCATGATCCTCTGTATGCGAGGAGGCAGGATAACATGGGGCGCGGCCTATTCCGATCATCGAAATTACTTCTTCACTGGTGGCTCGTCATCGCCCGCCGGGAAGGCATCCTCGCGCTTTCGCCGCTCCGAGACGTCGGAGGCAATATCGCGCAGAACCGCCTGGAAATCGCTAGCGTTCCGGAAATCGCGGTAAACGGAGGCGAAGCGCACGTAGGCCACGGGGTCGAGTTCGCGCAGCGCCGCCATGACCAGTTCGCCGATTTCGGCGGAGGAAATCTCGGTTTCGCCCGAGCTTTCGAGCTGGCGCACCAGGCCGGTCACCAGCCGCTCGATGCGCTCGGGCTCGATCGGGCGCTTGCGGAGCGCGATCTCGACCGAGCGGGAAAG
This sequence comes from uncultured Alphaproteobacteria bacterium, assembly GCA_963732525.1. GTDB lineage: Bacteria > Pseudomonadota > Alphaproteobacteria > Rhizobiales > Hyphomicrobiaceae > Hyphomicrobium_B. Next base: position 102,942 of record CAVSZX010000005.1, on the reverse strand, counting down.
CTTGTCGCGGTCGAAGGGCACCTTGCGGCCCGAACGCTTCACCACGATCAGTTCGCGCAGCTGCACCCGTTCGAAGGTCGTAAAGCGTCCGCCGCAGTCCGAGCAGACGCGGCGGCGGCGGATCGAGGCATTCTCGTCCGACGGCCGGCTGTCCTTCACTTGCGTATTCTCGCTTCCGCAGAACGGGCAGCGCATCTATTGTATCTCTCGACGTACTAATACACTGAAGTGAACGGCCCAAATCTTCGTCGGCAACGTGCGACCTAGATCGGCCCCAATTGCACACGAGTGAACGAATCAGATAATTGAATGGTTCGATCAGCCAACACATGGGCGCCACAAGCGCTGCTGAGGCAAATGTAGCCGCCGTGATGAGGAGTACCCCAGAATGAATCGAATCACACAGCGTTGACTATTCAAAGCTGCAGAACCGGCCGGAGACGACCAAATAATGCGGGGAATCTCTAACGATCATTTTTCGCAAGACGTCGGTAACGAGCACGTGGGTATTGGTACACTGCACGTCGCGAGGAATTCCCAGAAGGACCGTAGACGCAACCTTGCCTCCAGTTATTGAGACAGCCGCGATGCGGTACTAGGTCCGAAATCCAGCAAAATCCGGCGCGCAATCTGCGAACAGATGTCGAGCAACCACGTCTACAGGCTCTCGAAGCGGTATGTGAAGACTCGCTTAGTTTCGATGAGGCGTAAAGCTCCAGAACCTCAAGCCCGATTAGACGTTGAAACTCGCATCAATCCAATCATGCGAACACCATGTCAGCCGGACAAAGGCCCGAAAGGCCTCATGCCGCTTTGCGGGCTCGCTCGCTGCCAGCACCGCCTTCGAGAGATCGTGCATTGTCTGCAGGTTCATCCAGAACTCGGGCGAAGTCCCGAACCTGTCCGCAAGCCGCAAAGCCGTATCGGCCGTCATATTGCGCCGGCCGGCGACCATCTCGGTCAGGCGGTTGGAGGGAACGCCGATCTCGGCTGCAAGCGCACTGGCCTGAGACCGAGGGGAACGAGAAACTCCTCCTTCAGCATCTCGCCGGGATGCGTGGTGATGCGCTTTGTCAGCCGGATGTCATCTCGCCGCTTTCATGGGAGCACCGCAATTAATAACCTTCGTCCCGAGAAATCCGAATCCCCCGATCGCCCTTCTGTATAGACACGCAGATCGCATTGCGGCGAGTTACGCGGGTCTCCGTCGCCCTTTGAGGGGGGAGGGCGATCCGATCCGCGGCTTAGGCAGGCCATGTAGGCGCAGAAAAATACGAAAAACGGTGGCCTGCCTAAGTCGCTGGATGGATCGGGTGGGGGTGACGCACATCGCGCCCCAGTCGGCCACCCCCATCTGAAACGCCATGAGACTTAGCCGGGCCATTCATTGAAAGCATAACCCTGCGAAGGCCCGTCTAAGTCTGTGGCATTTCTTCTTCCCCCCTCAAAGGTGGAAGAGGTCAGCGATCACGCATAAATCGGGAACTTGGCGCAGAGCGCCATGGCCTTGGCCTTCACCGCCGCTTCCGTCGCCGCGTTGCCGGCTTCACCGTTTTTCGCCAAGCCATCGAGAACTTCCGCGATCAGCCGGCCGACCTCCTGGAATTCGGCGACGCCGAACCCGCGCGTCGTCGCAGCGGGCGAGCCGAGCCGAATGCCGCTGGTCACAAACGGTTTTTCCGGATCGAAAGGAATGCCGTTCTTGTTGCAGGTGATGTTGGCGCGGCCCATCGCCTTTTCAGCAATGTTGCCGGTCAATTTCTTCGGCCGCAAGTCGACGAGGATCAGGTGGCTGTCGGTGCCACCCGAAACAAGTGCGAAGCCGTTCTGCACCAGCACTTCGCCGAGCGCGCGAGCGTTGTCGATGACGTTCTTGATATAGACCTTGAAATCGGGCTTCAGGGCTTCGCCGAAGGCAACGGCCTTGGCCGCGATGACGTGCATGAGCGGGCCGCCCTGAATGCCCGGGAAAATCGCCGAGTTGATTTTCTTGGCGATCTCTTCGTCGTTGGTCAGGATCATGCCGCCGCGGGGACCGCGCAGCGTCTTGTGCGTCGTCGTCGTCACGATATGCGCGTGCGGGAACGGGCTCGGGTAGAGACCGGCCGCAACGAGGCCCGCGACGTGCGCCATATCGACCATGAAGTGGGCGCCGACCTCGTCCGCGATTTTGCGGAAGGCGGCGAAGTCGATCTTCCTCGGATAGGCCGAGCCGCCGGCGATGATGATGCGCGGTTTGTGCTCTTGTGCCAGCTTCTTCACCTCGTCCATATCGATCAGGTGCGTGTCCGGCTTCACCATGTAGTGCACGGCCTTGAACCACTTGCCCGACTGATTGACGGGCGCGCCATGGGTCAAGTGGCCGCCGGCGGCGAGCGACAAGCCGAGGATGGTGTCGCCGGGCTTGGCCAGCGCGTTGAACACGCCCTGGTTGGCCTGCGAGCCCGAGTTCGGCTGGACGTTGGCGAACGAGCAGCCGAACAGCTTCTTGGCGCGATCGATGGCGAGTTCTTCGGCGATATCGACGTACTGGCAGCCGCCGTAGTAGCGCTTGCCCGGGTAGCCTTCGGCGTACTTGTTGGTGAGCACGGAACCGGCGGCGTCGAGAACGGCCTGCGAGACGATGTTTTCCGAGGCAATCAGCTCGATTTCATGCTGCTGGCGGCCGAATTCCTTCTGGATGGCGCTGAACACCTCCGGATCGGTCTCCGAAAGGTGGGCCTTGAAAAAGCGCGAGGTATTCGCGTTAGCAGCTGCGGCCGGGGCGTTCGACATGAGGCGTTCCCTGTTCTCTGGACGTGTTTGGCTTTTTTGAAAAGAACGTGCGCGGGCGCCAGGCGGAGGCCCGCCCTGCACAATCCCTTATCGACCATAGTATGAGGCGCGAGGCGAAGGCTCAACCCATAACAGGCGCGCTCCCCCGTGTAAAAACGGCGCGGGAAGTACCTGGAGGTACCCGCCCGCGCCGTCACCATGCGGCAATTGTCAGCGCAAAACCTATTCAGCCGCCATGTTCAGGCTTGCCTGCAGCGTCAACGGACACTGCGACCACAACTCTGTCATTGCAGCAACCAGCTGGTCGATATCGCGCATCCGTGTGCATCGGCGACGGCGTCAGGCGCAGGCGCTCGGTGCCGCGCGGCACGGTCGGATAATTGATCGGCTGGACGTAAATTCCGAAGTTGTTGAGCAGCACGTCGGAGAGCGCCTTGCAGCGCACCGGGTCGGCGACGAGCACCGGCACGATATGGCTCGGCCCGGAAATCACGGGCAGATCGGCGGCGGTGAGCCGGCGTTTCAGCGTCCGTGCCCGTTCCTGATGACGCTCGCGCTCGATCGTGCTCGATTTCAAATGCCGGATGGACGCCAGTGCGCCGGCGGCGATGACGGGTGCCAGCGAGGTCGTGAAAATGAAGCCCGGCGCGAACGAGCGGACCGCATCGCACAGCGCCTTCGAAGCGGCGATATAGCCGCCCATGACGCCAAAGCCCTTGGCGAGCGTGCCGTTGATGACGTCGACGCGGTGCATGACCTTGTCGCGCTCGGCAATGCCGCCGCCACGCGGGCCGTACATGCCGACCGCGTGCACTTCGTCGAGATAGGTCAGCGCATTATACTTCTTCGCCAGATCGCAGATCGCGGCGATGTTGGAAACGTGGCCATCCATCGAATAGACGCTCTCGAAGGCGATGATCTTGGGCGTGTCGAGCGGCACGCGCTTCAGCTTGGCTTCGAGATCGCCGAGATCGTTGTGCAGGAAAATCTGCTTCGGACCGCGGCCGTTGCGGATGCCGGCGATCATGGAGGCGTGGTTCTTCTCGTCCGAGAATACGACGCAGCCCGGGAGTAGCTGCACCAGCGTCGACAGCGCCGCCTCGTTGGCGACGAAAGCGGAGGTGAAGAGAAGCGCCGCTTCCTTGTCGTGTAGGTCGGCGATCTCGGCTTCGAGTTCGACGTGGTAATGTGTCGTGCCGGAGATGTTGCGCGTGCCGCCGGAGCCGGCGCCGACGGCGTCGATGGCTTCGTGCATGGCCGCGATGACGCTTGGATGCTGGCCCATGCCGAGATAGTCGTTCGAGCACCAGACCGTGATCGGGCGGTGGGCCTCGCCCTTGAAGAATTCCGCCTTGGGAAACTGGCCGCGCTGGCGCTTCAAATCGGCGAAGACACGGTAGCGGCCCTCGCGCTTCACCGTATCGAGGGCCTCGCAAAGCTTCTGCTCGTAGTTCATTGAGCGCTCTTTCATCCCCAAGACCCTGTTTGAACGCTTTTTATGAACGCTACGTCCGATCAGTAAAAGCGTTGTTTCGTCGCGTCGGCCGCAGGGGCCCCGCTGACTTCGACTCTTACCCCGCATCGCCGAACCATGGCGCAAGGAATGAGGCGGTTTTTGCCCGCACGAAAGAAAAAGCACATTGCGGCGGGTCAATTGGAGCGACAACGGCCCTGGCCCCGCTCTATTCCCGCTGCGCGCCGTTGGCAACCCTCAGTTTTCCATATAAAATCAGAGAGTTGATTACAGACTGTAATCTGAGTCTCCGGCTATCGGGAGGAGCAGACGGTCCGAAAGGACTATCCGAGCGGCATCCCGACTTGGCTCTCGAGGCTCAATAGTTCGACGCCACGTCGCCGATCTGGTCCTTCTGGTAAAGATCGCGGCGGAACTGCAGGACGCCATCGCTCGTCGCCCAGGCGGTGATGTAGACGAAGTGCAGCGGCACCGACTTTTTCAGGCGCACGTCCAGCCTCTTCCCCGACTTTTTCATCTCGTCGATCTGGTAGTCGTCCCACCCCGGCTGCCCCTTCAAGAGCCATTCGGCCAGGTGCTCGATGTTATGCACGCGGATGCAGCCCGAACTGGCGGAGCGGAAATTGCGCCCGAAAATCGTCTCGGACGGCGTGTCGTGCATATAGACCGAGTGGGCACTGTCGAAATTGATCTTGAGGAAGCCGAGCGGATTGTCCTTGCCCGGCTGCTGGCTGTACGAGTAGGTGCCGGGCGAAACCTTGGTCCAATCTATTTTGTCGGGATCGACCTTCTTGCCGGCGCCGCTGTAGGCGTCGATGTGGAACTTGGCGAGGACGCTCTGGCCCTTTTTCTGCATCTCGCGGCCGCGCGGAATGAGGTCTTCGCTCTCAACCGTCGGCGGCATGCGCCAGACGGGATTGAAGTTGAGGTCCGTGATCGCGGAGCGCAGCAGCGGCGTCGGCCGGTCGATCTTGCCGACCACGCCGGCATAGCGCGCAACGATCTGGCCGTTCTCGATCGCTTCGATCTGCGCCGAGGGTATGTTGACCATCACGTACTTGCTGTTCACGGAACTGGAGAGTTCCTGCAAGCGCCCGAGGTTGACTTTGAGCTGCTTCAGCCTTGCGGCTGCCGGCACATTGAGTGCGGCGATCGTGCGCTTGTCGGCGACGCCTGTCGGCGTCAGGCCGTTCGAGGCCTGGAATCGCTTCACCGCCTTTTCGAGTTCGACATCGAAAGTGGCCGAGCCATCGTTGTCGCCCTTCAATTCGCCCGACACCAAAAGACGCGAGCGCAGGAAAGCGACGCCGGCGTCGGTCATGCCCGGTTTCAGCTCGGTCTGCGGCACGGGGGCCCAGCCGCCGCGGGCCACGATATCCGCATAGACTTTGATTGCGGCCTTGGTCGGCTCGATATTGGCCTTGGAAATGGTGGCGAAACCCTTGGGCGGATTGGCCTCCCACTCGCGGATGAATTCGCGATCGGTCGTGGAACTGCTGCCCGGCGGCGGGCCGAAGAGCGCATTCTGCATAGCCGCGAAACTGTCTTGCGCCGATGCGGGAGGCGCGAACGCCAAGCCCAATGCCACGATCGTGCTCAGCATCGCCAATAGCGCGGCGGCGAACATTTTAAATCCCGGCAACATGCTGCTGCTCGCTCTGCTCACGCTTTCCCCCGCAGTCATCTTGCAAGCCCCGCCTGATTGCGCCGCCGATTGCGAACTGGAACGCATTCGCGTCCGCAATTGAGGCCTTCGCCATAATCTTCAAGCATGCGGTTAGCAATCACAGCAACTCCCGGAAAAGCAGCCCGCGCGCCGCCCCGGCCAAATCGTTCACGCTGAAGATTACGGGGACTGGGCCCCGCGGGCGAGTGTGATTCGCACGCGGTAAGCGATTATTTCGCCCGCGCGTTCGCCGCGCCACACCGGCCGGGCCGGCGGATGTGCATTGAAAGATAGTAAAAAACGCCAACGGGCCGTCTGGCGCATGAACCAGACAGCCCGCTTTGCTGCAGCCCGCTCGACCCCCCGGTCCTGCCGGCTGCTGATCCCCGTCTTTACCGAGGATTAGAGGCGGTAGCGGATCTGGTCCGACCAGAAGCGCTCGAGACGCACGAGAGCCTTGTTCAAGCCCTTGATGTCGTCGGCCGAGACTTCGCCGACCGACTGCACCGAGCCGAGCTGGCGATGATAGAGCTTGTGCACCACGTCACAGGCGTCGAGACCCTTGTCGGTCAGGCTGACGCGGACCGAGCGGCGGTCCGTGTCCGAGCGCTTGTAGTGGATGTAGCCCATGTCGACGAGCTTCTTCAGGTTGTAGGAAACGTTGGAGCCGAGGTAGTAACCCCGCGTCTTCAGTTCGCCAGCCGTCAGTTCGCTTTCGCCGATATTATAGAGCAGCAGCGCCTGCACGCTGTTGAGTTCGGCGCCGCCCTGGCGGTCGAACTCGTCCTTGATGACGTCGAGAAGAAGACGATGGAGACGTTCGATCAGGCGCAGCGCCTGCAGATACTCGGAACGGAACGTCTCATCCTGTACGGGCGCCTTGCTGCGCGCCACGTCATACATAACACTCATGACCCTGCCTCATTGACCTGTTTGACGCATCCCGATTATTCCGGGTTGCGCAAAAGGTAACTCATATCGCTAAAGGCCGACTAAATAGATATAGTAAAAGAATAGTAATGGGTGGTTTGAAAAACGGAATTTTAAGCGCTTTTCGCGCGAATTCGGCGCTTTCGGGTAATAATGCCGGAAAATATCGCGGATAATTTCATGCAATTGGGCGCTCCGGCCCTATACTCGGGCCGCCTGCATCTGTTCGCGCGTAGGTAGCACGAGGTCGTTTTCGCCGAGCGGTGCGAAATAGCGCGCGACGTCCTCATCCCCGATTGCCTCGAGCGCCGCAGGCCGCCAGTTGGGCTGGTTGTCCTTGTCGACGAGCGCCGCACGCACGCCCTCGGCGAAGTCGCTGGCCTCGAGGCAGCGCCAGGCGAGGCGGTAATCCTGGATCAGGGTTTCGCGCAGATCGAGCCTGCGGCAAGAGCGGATATGCCGGTCGGTGATCTTGAGCGACATGGGCGAGCGGCGCATGAGATCGGCGAGCGTCGCCTCGGCCCAGGTCTTCGCCGCAGGCGTAGGTGTCTTCAATTTTGCGATAATGCCTTCGAATGTTTCGGCGCCGAAATAATCGGCGATCATCGCCGCTTGCGCTTCGACTTCGCCCTTGCCCGGTTCTTCGTGCAGATCGTCGAGCAGGGGATCCACCGGCTCGGCATCGCCAAGCGAAGTAAGTATCGCCTCGAAATTCCTGGACGCAATGCAGTGCGTCGCAAGTCGCAGCCAATTGGCGTCCGCGCGTTTGATGCTGCGCCCGGTCAATCCGAGGTAAAGCCCGATTCCCCAGGGCATGCGCGCCAGCACGTGCGAAATGCCGACATCCGGAAAAAGTCCGATCGCCGTCTCCGGCATGGCCCAGGAATAATTCTCCCCCGCCACGCGATGGGTATTGAAGGACGACAATCCGGCGCCCGACCCCATGCAAATTCCGTCGATGAGCGAGACGGAGGGCTTGGAAAAGCATTCGAGCAGCCAATCAAGCTTGTATTCGGCGGCGAAATATCTCCGCGCTTCCGCCATATCGCGTTTGGCAACGTCGGCAAGTACGCGCACGTCGCCTCCGGCGCAAAAGGCGCGCGGGCTCGCCGACGACAGCGCCACGATATAGATATCGGGATTGCGGGCGACCTTCGGAATTTCTGTCGCCAGCATGCCGCGCATGTCGTCGTCGAAGGCGTTCAAGGCGCGCGGCCGGTTCAGGACGAAATTGACCAGGGCGCCGCGCCGCCGGATCTCGATCTTAGGCTCCGGCGTCTTGGCCACCGCGATTTCGAACCCTGCTCGCTCATGCGAATTCCAGTCCACCTGTTATCCCCATCTCTCCTCCGTATAATGGTATTTTTCCATATCGCGCCATAATTTGCGGCTATACAGGCTCGGCTTTTGGCCGCACTCTTCAAGCCCTGATTCGCCCGCCACGGGCCGGGGTCATAGTCAAGTCGAAAGCCGAAGCTCGTCCACAGCTGAAACATCCGGGGGGATGGAAGGGCATGCGCAGGGCGCAATTTTTGTTCGCCATTGGCGTCGGGTTGGCAAGTCTTTCAGCAACGCAATCGCTCCACGCCGAACCGAAGCAGGTTCAGGCGCCCGTTACTGTGCCCGCACCAGCCGTTCCTGTGACCCAGCCGGCGCCGGCCGCACCCGTCGTCACTCCGGCACCCGCCGCGACAGCCTGCCCCAGCCGGCACCAGGACCGGCGTTCGCATCGAACTCAAGGTGCCGCAGTTCCCGGCGATCCTACCCTCCAAGACCGCCCCCAAGACGCCTCAAACCTGGTCGGCTGCGGAAATTTCTGCTGCCAAGGCGCAATGCGCCGCCATCCTGAAGCGCATCAATGCCGTCGCCATTCCCGAGACGCCCATCCGCGAAGGCTCGTGCGGGGCGCCTGCGCCGATCCAACTCATCAGCATCGGCAAGAACCCCGAGATCGCGCTGTCGCCGCCTGCGATCGTCACCTGCGATCTCGCCGAAGCCCTCAGCTCCTGGATGAAAAGCGATGTCGCGACGCTGGCCAAGACGCATCTCGGCGCCGATATCATCAAAGTAGAAGTGATGAGTTCCTATTCCTGCCGTGCCGCCTACGGCCGCAAGGGTAACCGCCTGAGCGAGCATGCCGCCGCCAAGGCTCTCGACATCCGCGGCTTCGTCACCGCAACCGGCAAGACGGCTTACGTGCTCGAAGACTGGGGCACGCCGCAGCGCGAGATCGTCGCCCGCATCAACGCCGAGAAGGCCAAGGCCGCCGCCGCCCTCGCCGCTGAGGAAGCCGCGGCCAAAGCCGCTCAGGCTGCGCAGATGTCGGCGAAGACAGCTGCGGGCAGGATCGCCGTTCCGCCGCCGCCCGCAGCCGTGGCGATCTACCGCCGGCGCACCGGCCGCCGGCATCGCGACCTCGTCCATCTCGCGCGGCACGCCGCGTGTCACCGTAACGCTGCCCGGCGCCAGCACGGCTCCAGATCTGGAGCGGACGGCGAAACGGCGGGGCTGTCGCTGACGCCGAACCGGCTCGGTGGCCCCGGATCGCTCCCGACCGACGCCGAACGCAAGCAGCAGTTTCTGCATGCCGTTCACGCCGCCGCCTGCCGTCGTTTCGGCACGACGCTCGGGCCGGAAGCCAACGCCGCGCATCGCAATCACCTGCACGTCGATGTCGCCGCGCGCAAAGGCGGCCTGAAGATCTGCGACCGCTGACGAGTTCGCATCCGGGAGTGCAAAACCTCGCGAACCAGCACGCGCAGCCCGAGATGAGACATTGCTGCGACACCGGATTGCCATTCGGGTTGCATGCCCTCCAATCCGGCAATTGAAGCCTTGCGACGGTTTTACGACAACCGTTATGCAGGGAGACACATTTCGTAGCCGGGGGCTGTCACAATGATCGGACGCATCGCAGGAATTGGCGTCGTCGTAAGTTCTCGCGACCTCGGTCGGTCCCGCGTATGCGGCCGATCTCGGCGGCAACTGCTGCGCCGATCTCGAGGAACGCATCGCCGAACTTGAAGCCACGACCGCGCGCAAGGGCAATCGCAAGGTCAGCCTCGAAGTCTATGGCCAAGTCAACGAAGCCATCCTGTATTGGAACGATGGCGGCGAATTCAACCTCGCCGCCGTCACCAACGACAACGGCCGCTCGCGCTTCGGCTTCCGTGGCAAGGCCAAGATCAACGACGAGTGGGAAGCGGGCTACCGCCTCGAAGTCGGCGTTCGCTCGATCAACTCCAAGCGCTTCACGCAGGACGACCCCAAGGCCGCAGCCGACAGCGGCCTCGATATGCGCGATTCCAACTGGTACCTCAAGAGCAAGACCTTCGGTGCCGTCTACCTGGGCCTCGGCACGACCGCGACCAATGCCATCACCGAAGCCAATCTCACGCAGACGGGGATGATCTCGAAATACTCCGACGTCGAGGACAGCGGCCTCGGCCTGTTCCTGCGCAGCGCCAGCAACGGCGGCCTCAGCACGCTCACCTGGCGCCGGCTGCTCGGAGATGGCGGCGATCAGCCCGGCGAAGGCGAGCGCGCCATGAATGTCGTGCGCTATGAATCTCCAACCATTGCCGGTTTCGTCGCCGGCGCTTCCTGGGGCGAAGACGATATCTGGGACGTCTCCCTCAAATACTCGGGCGAGGCGGGCGGCTTCAAGTACACGGCCGGCATCGGCTACGGCGTCGTCCTCGACAACGGCCAGACGTCGACGGTGTGCGTCGGGGTCACGGCCACCGGCGGCACCGACACGGAGTGCCGCAATCTCGGCGGCTCGATCAGTGTCATGCACGAGGCGAGCGGCCTCTTCGTCAACGTCGGCGCCGGCCTAAAGACCGATGAAGTCCTCAATAGCATGACGCGCTTCGCCGGCACGGGCGCCGATGACGAGCAGACCTTCTGGGCGATCCAGGCGGGCATCGAGAAGAAGTTCGTCGACCACGGCAAGACGACCGTCTACGGCGAGTATTATGATTACAACGGCGGCGCCAACGGCCGGCGCACCATCGACGGCCCGGATGGCGGTGTCTCCGATGCCCTCAACCCGTTTGCGGCCGGGGGCGACGGCGCCATCTGGTCGACAGGCCTGCAGATGTTCGGTGTCGGCGTCATCCAGGCTTTCGACTCGGCCGCCCTGCAGGTTACCTGTCCTACCGCCACTATCGAGGCGGATCTGACGCTGCGCCAGCTCGACGGTGGCGGGGTCGCAACCGGCGCGCTTGCCGGCGTGGCGCTCGAGGATCTGGACATCGTCATGACCGGCGCCATCATCAAGTTCTAATATCGTGTCATCCTCGGGCCAAAGCCGCGCTTGTCTGGCTCCGACACGAGATGAAGACCGTAGTGTGTTAGCCCGCATCGAAATTCCGGGATCACTGCGCGTGACGACACGAACTCCGTCGTCATGGCCGCGTCGCGAAGCGATCGTTCCGGAGGAACGACAGGCGGCCACCCACGACGAGCCTCCCCAAACTGTTCTTATCCGGCGAATTCAAGTGTTGAAGCACCTTAAATGCAGTTCTCAAATCGTCCCCGTCGAGGCTTGTCGTGGGTGGCCTCCTGCGCGGCCATGACGAAGCGGAAGGCACGGTGCGCTAAACCGGACAGCCGTGGCCTAAAGCCAAAGATGAAATCCGCTGGGGCGCGACGCGGCCTTTCACGCAAGTTCAGAGCGGATATGGCAGTGTCTCGATATCAAATCCCCGCCACAAAACGCTCCGCTTACCACCCGGACCACTGCGGCTTGTCAAACGGCGTGCTTCTAGCCCATGGTGCCCGCAATCGCTCCCCGTAGGAACCTTACGATGTCCGACCGCAAGACCCGCACACCCGCTTTGAACCGCGATACCAGTCCCGACCTTCCCGCCGCCCGGCACGGCGCCTATCCGGCGACGCGGCTGCGCCGAAATCGCAAATCGGGCTGGTCGCGCCGGCTCGTCGCCGAGAGCACGCTTTCGGCCAGCGATCTCATCTGGCCGCTGTTCGTCATCGAGGGCAAGGCGAAGCGCGAGGCCGTCGCCTCCATGCCCGGCGTCGAACGCCTCTCCGTCGACCTCATCGTGGACGCCGCGCGCGAAGCTGAAAAGCTCGGCATCCCGGCGATCGCCCTCTTTCCCTTCACCGACCCGTCGCTCAGAACCGAAGACGCGCGCGAAGCCTTCAACTCCGGCAACCTGGTCTGCCGGGCAACGCGCGCGGTGAAGAAAGCCGGTCTCGACATCGGCGTCGTTCTCGACGTCGCGCTCGATCCCTACACCAGCCACGGCCACGACGGACTTCTGATCGGCGATGAAATCGTCAATGACGAAACCATTGCTGCGCTCGTCAAGCAGAGTTCTGGTGCAAGCCGACGCCGGCGCCGACATTCTGGCCCCTTCCGACATGATGGACGGGCGCATCGGCGCCATCCGCGCCGCGCTCGAAACCTCGGGCTACACCAACACGCAGATCATGAGCTACGCCGCCAAGTACGCATCCGCCTTTTACGGGCCCTTCCGCGACGCCGTCGGCTCCTCGGGATTCCTGAAGGGCGACAAGCGCACCTACCAGATGGATCCCGCCAACACCGACGAGGCCCTGCGCGAAGTGGCACTCGACATCGCCGAAGGTGCCGACATGGTCATGGTCAAACCCGGCATGCCCTATCTCGACATCGTTTCCCGCGTGTCCGAGACGTTCAAGCTGCCGACCTTCGCCTATCAGGTGTCTGGAGAATACGCGATGCTGGTGCGCGCGGCGGAAGCGGGTGTCTTCGATTGCGACAAGGTCATGCTCGAATCGCTTCTCGCCATGAAGCGCGCCGGCGCCTGCGGCATCCTCACCTACTTCGCGCCGCGCATGGCGAAGCTGCTGGCATAAGCCCGCCTCTCCAACCCTCGTCCCGGCGTCGCGGAACGCGACGATGCCGAAGGCATCGCAGGCCGGGCCTTCGCCGCACCGAAGCGGCTTCGGCCGCGCAGGCGGGACCCACGACAAGCGTCCTCACGACGACTATCGAGGAAACACACGCGTGGGTTCCAGCAGGCCGGCTTTCGCGCCAGCATCAGATGCAGTCACAGACGCGAGGAAGCGGCACCGGTTGCATGCGGACGCTTGCGTGGATCCCGCCCGCAGGATCCGCTCGCGGCTCGCGAGCGGCGGCGGGACGACGACATTGGGGATGCCAGCGCCGGATTATCGAGAAACTTGCGGCATGTACGACTCCCGGCCTCAGTTTCACCCCAGCCTCAGGTCCGAGTGTGCACCGTCACAAAACAGCGCTATACTCATCTCGCGTATTTTCCATGTCGCGAGGGGCACATGTTGCGTTCCGGGGCCCTCCTAGTTGCCGTCCTGATGCTGGCGTTCGCTTCGCTTGCGCACGCCGATGACCAGCCGTTGCTGTTTCCCGAACCGCAAGCCTGCGCCGCCCAGCCCGACGATCCGACGATCCTGGACAAGGACAAGGCGCGCTGGACCGATTGCGAGAAGTGGACCTGGTCGTGCCTGCGCCAAGGGCTCGAAGCCAATCTCTTCGCCAAGGGTTCGTGCCAGGTGCGGCGCTCCGTCGAGAGCAATACCCTCAGGCGCAACTATCGCCTCGCCCCCTTCTACAAACCCGAGCGATTTTCCGAGAGCAACCTGCTGAGTGGCGCCTACATTGAGACACTCATCACAAACTCGCACTATACCGATCAAATCGCCCGGTTCGGAATCCGCATCTTCGGTGGATATTTCAAAGATCCGATCAACCTCGAAAATCTGTCCACAAACATCAATTTGATTTTTGACGGTTCGATGATCCATCGCGGCCTGCGCCTCACCAACTTCAAGACCGACAAGAACCTGTCCTTCGACGGCTCCAACGTTCGCGGTTCAATGCTTTTCATGCGCGCAAAAATTGAGGGCTCGCTGTTCATGGAAGCGGGCGTCTACGACTACGTCGATCTGAACGATGCCAAGATCGGCGCCAGCTTCGAAGCGTCGGGCTCCGTCTTCAACGACGAGCTGCGCATCCACCGGGCCGACATCGAGGGCAAGGTTATCCTGACGAAGGCGCGCATCACCACGCTCTCCGGCTGGAACGCTCAGCTCGGCTCCTCTCTCGAGATGCGGCTCGCCGACGTGCGCTTCGGCGTCGATCTCACGGGCTCGCACGTCAAAGGCGACGTGCGGATGCAGGACGTGACCTTCGCGCGTCACGAGAGTGCGAATAACGCCCGTTGCGATTGGGACCCAGAGCTTCCTTCCCATAATGTGCTGCACGAGTTGAAATCGAGCGTGCCGCCCGAGGATTTCGATGCCGTCTTCCGCGAGGTCGTCGCCGAGAGGCCGAGCCGCGCCGGCACCGTCCAGGCCAACGTATGCGAAACCGCGCATCCCGTCGATACCAGCAAGCTGAACGTGCTTTCGGACCGCAACAGCGTGCTCCTGCGCGACATGCAGATCGACGGTGCGCTCTGTCTCGTCGATGTCACCGGCGAGATTGCCTTCAAGGATGCGCCCGGGAAGAGGTCGAACATCGGCAAGATCGCCATCGACGGCACAGAGACAAAATCCACAATCTTGAGTTGGCACAACACATCCGAGAGCCACACGCTCTGGTACATGGTCAACTACAAGACCAAATACCTGCTCGCCAACCTTGAGAATTCTCCGCTCGTCCACTACACCGACAACATCGACGTCGGCTCCATTACTATGATGAAGCGTTCCGCCCTCTATGCGTCGAGCACACTCATCGACGAATACCGCGTGCGCGAGAAATGCGACGTAACACCCGGCATCGGCAACAACGAGTCAATCTCCGATCGCGACATCCAGGATCGCATTATCTTCTACTTCAATGTGGACCGGTCGCTGAGCCCGCAGCCGTTCGCAAACATCGTCTCGCGAATCGAGGCGTCGGGCGTGAACACCACACACCTAAAGATTGCGCTCTCCAAACACGCGAACCGCAATGCCTGCAAGGCATCACAGGTCATGCGCGAGTGGAACGAGCTACCGTGGGAAGGCGTCGGCAGCAAGCTCGCCTCTATGCCGGTAAGTGAAGTCCGGTATATCGTGTCGGATTTTTTCTGCGCCGCGGCTTACGGCGTGTACAACTACTCAACGGGTTACGGACAAGACTTCTTCGGCCTTGCAAACTACTTTCTCGCGGGGTTGCTGCTCTTCTGGCTCTACCGCAACGTGCACCGTATTAACAACCTTGCCGCGCTGAACCAGCAGACTATCGGCGGTTCCGACGTGTTCATCAGCTATGCCAAGCTCGACCGCGCGCTGGCGGAAGGTCTCGCCGCAAAACTCCGCAGGAAGGGTTATTCGGTCTGGTGGGATTCGAGCCTCGTCTCGGGCGAGAATTTCCGCACCATCATCCTGCAGGAGCTCGCGGCCGCCAAGGCCATCATCGTCATCTGGACCAAGAACTCGGCGAAATCAGAATGGGTCATCTCCGAGGCTCAGCGGGGCTCGTCACAGGGAAAGCTGCTCCCGCTCCGCACGTCCGAACTCGACCCCAACGATATTCCCCCACCCTTTGACGTCCGGCACACCGACGTCCTGGACAATTTTGAAACCATCATCAAAGCCCTCGAACGCAAAAAGATCGCGCCATCACTGAACACGAAGCCGGATGCGACCGCTCCCAAGACCGCCTAACCCGGCTCTTGAAGCGATGGCGCCTTGTCACAAAATGGCGCTATACTCATCTCGCGTATTTTCCATGTCGCGAGGGGCACATGTTGCGTTCCGGGGCCCTCTTGGTTGCCGTACTGTTGTCGGCGTTCGCTTCCGATGCGCGCGCCGAAGACAAGCCGTTGCTGTTCCCCGAGCCTGAGGCCTGCGCGCCGCAAGCCGATGACCCGACGATCCTGGATAAGGACAAGGTTCGCTGGACCGACTGCGAGAAGTGGACCTGGTCGTGTCTACGCCAAGGGCTCGAAGCCAATCTCTTCGCCAAGACGGCCTGCCAGACGCCGCGCGCCAGCGAAACCGTCGAACTGCGCCAGCGTCTACGTCTCGCGCCGTTCGTCAAGCCCGAGCGCTATGCGGAATCGAACCTGCTCTCCGGCGCCTTCCTCGTCGCGGTCGTCACCAATCCGCACTATTCGAGCCAGCTCGGCAACGTCGGCGTGCGCCTCTTCGGCGGCTATTTCAACGATCCGATCAACCTCGAGAACTACACGACCAACGTCAATCTCGTCCTCGACGGCTCGGTCATGCGCCGCGGCGTGCGGCTGACCAACTTCAAGACCGACAAGAACCTGTCCTTCGACGGCTCGAACGTGCGCGGCTCCATCCACCTGATGCGTTCGCGCATCCAGGGCTCGCTGTTCATGGAAGCCGGCGTCTACGATTACGTCGATCTGAACGACGCCAAGATCGGCGCCAGCCTCGAAGGCTCGAGTTCCGTCTTCAACGACGAATTGCGCCTGCACCGCGCCGATATCGACGGCAAGGTCATCCTGACGAAAGCCCGCCTGACGACGCTGTCCGGCTGGAACGCCTTGCTCGGCTCGTCCCTCGAGATGCGCCTCGCCGACGTGCGCTTCGGTGTCGATCTCACCGGCTCCCACGTCAGGGGCGATGTTCGCATGCAGGACGTCACCTTCGCGCGTCAGGAGAGCCTGTCCTCGGCGCGCTGCGACTGGGACCCGGATATTCCGGCGCAGAACGTGCTACACGAGTTGAGGACGGCCGTCCCGGCCGAGGATTTCACCGCCGTCTTCCGCGAGGTGGTGACCGACCGCCCGACCCGCGCCGGCAGCATTCTGCCCAATGTCTGCGAGACGGCGCATGCAACGGACAAGGGCAAGGTCAGCGTGCTTGCCGACCACAACAGCGTGCTCTTGCGCGACATGAAGATCGACGGCGCGCTATGCCTCGTCGATGTCACGGGTGAAATCGCGGTGAAGGGCGCGCCCGGCGGCACGACCAACATCGGCAAGATCGCCATCGACGGAACCTCGGCGAATTCGACCATTCTGAGCTGGCGCAACCCATCGCCGAGCGAAACGCTCTGGTACATGGTCAACTACAAGACCAACTACCTGCTCGCCAACCTCGAGAACTCGCCGCGCGTGCATTTCACCGACAACATCGACGTCGGCGCGCTGACCATGATGAGACGCTCGGCCATCTACGCCTCGAGCGACACCAATCATAGCGAACTCACCGACGAATACCGCGTGCGCGAGAAATGCGATGTGACCCCCGGTGTCGGCAATAACGAACTGGCCGGCGATCGCCTCATCCAGGATCGCATCATCCGCTATTTCAACCAGGACAAGTCCGAGAGCCCGCAACCCTTTGCCAACATCGTCTCGCGCGTCGATGCCACGGGCGTCAACACCACACACCTGAAGATCGCCCTTTCCGAGCACAAAAATCGCAATGCCTGCTCGTCGTCGCAGATCGCGCGGGCCTGGAAGGACAAGAAATGGGAGGGCGCCAAAACCAAGTTCGCGTCGCTCAACGTCGATGAAACCCGCAAATTCGTACTCGACGGCTTCTGTAGTGCCGGGCTGCTCGGACTGAAGTACTCCGTCTCCTACGGCCACGAGCCGCACAACCTCATCTTTATCGCGATCGGACTGGTGCTCGCGTTCGCTGCGGCGCTGCACTTCGACAAACCGGTCTCGCAGGTGTTCCAGCACGGCCGGCGCTTGGGTATCACCTATGCGATCGACAATCTCATTCCCTTGAAGCCCTATCGCTTCGACCGCCTGCATGCGGATGAAAAGCCCAGCAGTCCGTTCCTGCGCGCCTGGCTGGTCGTGCACCGCATTCTCGGCGCCACGCTGGCGATCCTCGCCTTCTTCTACATCTACAAGGCGTCGCAGTGAGGTTCGTCGGCAAGATCCACGCGGGATAGATGCATTCCCTGCCGAGAAAGTCAGACTGATCCCTGGCCGCAATCCGGCCAGGGTGTTGGCTGCACCACGCCTTGCGTGATCGCTTTCGACTTATGGAGCGTTCCAGCACTGCATCGTATAGGTCACGGCATGGCGCAGCGGATTATAAATGCGCACCGTGTGGTTGCCCTTGCTCAACACGGACATTGTGCAATCGAGCATCGCACCCGGCCCCCGCAATTTGCAACCCGTGGCACCGCTCGGCCTGAGCACCTTCATAGTGAGGCGATCGCCTTCCTTGTCGGCGACGACATTGAGTTGTGCACTCGCCGGAAAGAGGTAGAGGGTGCGATTGACCGTGGCGCGCCCACCGATGCGTCCGGGAAACGACCCTTCAAGTCTGCAGCCCGCCTCGGCAACCGCGGAGGACGCCACGAAAAGTGCAAACGCTAGGAATGTTGTACGCATAATAGAATACTCCCCAACAGACAATACACGCGGCACGAGACTACCAAGCGGAAGTGCTCTTGGCTTGATCTTCCTCAACGGAGAATCGGATTTTGCCGGAGGCCGTGGCGTTTCCCCGATTGCCCGAACCCTGCCTTCTGGTCCAGGTCCAGGCCGGACTTACCACACCTGTCCGAGACTGTCTTTTTCCGCAGCGCAGCTGAAACACCGGCGTAGCGCCAGTTCATCTTTTCCTCAGCCGCGCCGCCAGGACGCGCATGACGGTGAGCGCGAATTCCGGCTCGTCCTTGACGAGCTGCAGGAACAGCGCGCGCGGGATGACAGCGACTTCGCTTCTCTCCGCCGCCAGCGCCGCAGCGCTCCTCGGCCCCTCGTCGATCAGCGCCATTTCGCCGACGATGCCGCCGGGGCCGACGCTTTCGAGCACCTTGCCGTAGGTCAGCACGTCGACCCGGCCGGAGAGCACAACGTACATTTCGCCGCCCGGCTGGTGTTCGTAGAACACCGGCTCGCCGGCTTCGAGCGTGCGGCGCTCGGCACTTTGGTTTTGGACGATTTTTCCAATCAGGGCATCCGGCATGGCGTCAAGCGTCGGCCAGTGCCGGCGTGCTGTCAATGGCGCGCCGCTAGCGCCTGACGCGGCGACGCGGCAGGTCCTGGGGGGTGGCGCCATCGTCGCCGCCGCCCGCCGTGTCGCTCGCCGCCGGCGCGCCTGCTTCGGCAGGGAGGTCCCCAGCCTTACCGGACTTGGCCTTCTTGGCATCGGCCTGCCGGTTTTCCGCCGGGGCCTGCGCCGTCGCCTTGGCGGCTTATGACATTCCGTCAGCCAGACGTCGAAGGTCGGGTGCTCGACGCCGTAGATGCCCGGGCTTTCCGCGAACATCCAGCCGGTGAAAATGCGCTTTTCCTTGCCGTCGAGCTGCACCTCGTCGACCTCGACGAAGGTGGTCGTCTTGGGCTCTTCGGTGGTCGGGCGGGAATAGCAGGCGCGCGGCGTCACCTTGAGGCCGCCGAACGTCGCCGTCTTGTTGAGCTCGACCTCGAATTTCGAAATCCGCGCCGTCACCTTGTCGAGGGCGGAGAACACGGCGACCTGGTTCTCGATGCGCTCGGCGCGGGCGGGGAGCGCGGCGGTCCACGCACAAGTGGCGCGCAGCACAAGAACAGCAGCCGCTGCCACAGCGAAGCCAAGCCCCGGCCCGGGGCTTTTCGCGCACTCACGTCGTTGCATTCGACAAATCGGCTCGACACCCGCAGTCCTCGCGGTTTCCGGTTGCGGCCCCCGGAAAGAGCCGCTGACACGCTTCAATTCCACGGCAATGGTGGCGCGAGCAAGGCCCCTGGCGGATTTGAAGGACTTTCAACGCATAATCACGAGGCCGCAGCGCTTCCGCCGCCACGCTCGCGCTCTAATCCGGCTTCCAGGACTGGTAATCGGCGGTCGTCTTGGCGCGTTTGCTGGCGCCCATGATCGAGCCCTCGGGGCGGTAGGCCGCCGCGGTGCCCGTCATGTTCATCACATGCGGCTTCTGCCACGGCTTTGGGTGATAAGCCACGCTCGTCGGCAGTTCATCGACCGTATGATGCAGCCAGCCATGCCAATCGGGCGGCACCTGGGACGCTTCCGACATCGTCTTATAGATGACCCAGCGCGCCGGCACGCCGAGCGGCCCGACGCCTTTACGCTGCAAGAAATAGCGGTTGCCGAAATCGTCCTCGCCGACCTGCTGGCCCTTGCGCCAGGTGAAGAGCCGCGTGCCCCAGGTGTTTCCACCCCACCACGAGAAGATTTCCGTCACCATGCTCATGTGAGCCCTCGCGCTCGCTCATTCTGTTGCCGACTTACGCCGATCCCATCCGCGCTGTCCATACGCGCACGAGCGAGCGGCACTAGAGCAACACTCGTGATCGCGGAATCGCGATATGCTCCCCGGACGACGAGGGCTCGAGAGCTGGTTTTTGGGCATTTCAACAGCCCCCTGCCGGACGCCTTTTTGCTCCGCGCCCCGTTCCATCGGCACTTTGAGCCGTTCAATTCACAACCTGTCCACACCCCCTACATCTTGTGTCGGTTGCCGCTGCCACCGCAATATGTTGGTGTTGCCGGGGTGACGACCGCCTCGAATTGTCCTAGCTTCATGGCATCGGTTCACCTCACCGCAGCATGCTTGTTCAAAGCAATTTGTTGGCCTGAGACGGCTGCGGGGTGTTGTCAGGTCGAGTGGTGCGCCGGAATGCGAAAACGTGGCTCGCGAGAGTGTTGCGGGATAGGCGCGTCGCAGTTTGTGTCTTCTCGGGCCGCTTGAGGCCCATTCGTCGGCAGTGCGGGTTCAAGTCCGCTTTTGACTTTTCAGGCGCGGGGAGGCGCCGGAAGCGGGCTCGTGGGGATGTGTGAATTGGGGCGGTAACGCCCGCGCGCATCGAGGGGCATTCATTTGTGTGCCCCAGAGCTGCTGGTGCTCAGTAGGCGTCACTCAACAAGCGTACTCCAGTGAGCGTTGCGTCACTGTTCAAGAAAGCCGGGACTGAGGCGGGTTTACAGGGCCCGCAGCGAAACCTGGCAGTAAAACCCAAACGACAACAACCATTCGGGTCTTTGAACCTCGTTCCGCTTAGCAGAGACCTCCGCAGATACCGGGGGCACACTAAATGAAGATCACGCGGCGCTTCACCGAGGCCGGAAAATCACCTTACGCAACCATTCCCTTCCGCAGGGCGACCTCGGAGATCAAGAACCCGGATGGATCGATCGTGTTCCGCCTCGACGGCTTTGACGTGCCCGAGCACTGGAGCCAGGTCGCCGCCGACATCCTGGCGCAGAAGTACTTCCGCAAGGCCGGCGTCGCGCGCCGCCTGAAAAAATTCGAAGAGACCCAGGTCCCGTCCTGGCTGTGGCGCTCCGTCCCCGACGACGCGGCACTTGCCGCGCTCCCCGAAAAAGAACGCCTCGGCGGCGAGAGCGACGCCCGCCAGGTCTTCGATCGCCTCGCCGGCACCTGGACCTACTGGGGCTGGAAGGGCGGCTACTTCACCACCGAAGACGACGCCCGCGCCTTCTACGACGAGCACCGCTTCATGCTGGCCAACCAGATGGCCGCGCCGAATTCCCCGCAGTGGTTCAACACCGGCCTGCACTGGGCCTACGGCATCGATGGCCCCGGCCAGGGCCACTATGTATGTCGACCACGAGACGGGCGAACTGACGCACTCGGCCTCGGCCTACGAGCATCCCCAGCCGCACGCCTGCTTCATCCAGTCGGTCAACGACGATCTCGTCAACGAGAACGGCATCATGGATCTCTGGGTCCGCGAAGCGCGCCTCTTCAAGTACGGCTCGGGCACCGGCTCGAACTTCTCGTCATCTGCGCGGCGCCAACGAAAAGCTCTCCGGCGGCGGCAAGTCGTCGGGCCTGATGAGCTTCCTCAAGATCGGCGACCGCGCCGCCGGCGCCATCAAGTCGGGCGGCACCACGCGCCGCGCCGCCAAGATGGTCGTCGTCGACGTCGATCATCCCGATATCGAGGAGTACATCACCTGGAAGGTGAACGAGGAGCAGAAGGTCGCCGCCCTCGTCACCGGCTCCAAGATCTGCCAGAAGCGCCTCAAGGCCGTGATGACGGCCTGCGTCAACTGCGAAGCCGATGCGGCGACGCCTGCTATGACGCCGCCAAGAATCCCAAGCTCAAGCAGGCCATCCGCGAAGCCAAGCGCGACGGCGTTCCGCAGAACTACATCCTGCGCGTCATCCAGTTCGCCAAGCAGGGCTACACCGACATCGCCTTCGACACCTACGACACCGACTGGGACAGCGAAGCCTACCTCACCGTCTCGGGCCAGAACTCCAACAACTCGGTGCGCGTGACCGACGGCTTCCTCAACGCCGTCGCAGAGGACAAGGACTGGAACCTCACCGCCCGCAACGACCGGCAAGGTGACCAAGACGCTGCAAGGCCCGCGATCTGTGGGAACAGATCGGCTATGCCGCCTGGGCCTCCGCCGATCCCGGCATCCAGTTCCACACCACCATCAACGACTGGCACACCTGCCCGAAGTCGGGCGAGATCCGCGCCTCGAACCCGTGCTCGGAATACATGTTCCTCGACGACACGGCCTGCAACCTCGCCTCGCTGAACCTGCTGCGCTTCCGCAAGGACGGCAGCGCAACAGGCCAGCATGCGGCCGCGTCATAGTCCGGTGCGGCGCACGCCGCTGCCGATTCGACATCGATCCTACGAGCACGCCTGCCGCCTGTGGACCATCGTGCTCGAAATCTCGGTGCTGATGGCGCAGTTCCCTTCGCGCCAGATCGCGGAACTCAGCTATCGCTACCGCACGCTCGGCCTTGGCTTCGCCAACATCGGCGGCCTGCTTGATGTCGGCCGGCATCGGCCTATGACTCGACCGAAGGCCGCGCCATCTGCGGCGCCATCTCGGCCATCATGACCGGCGTCGCCTATGCGACCAGCGCCGAGATGGCCAAGGAACTCGGGCCCTTCCCGGGCTACGCCCCGAACGCCGCCGACATGCTGCGCGTCATGCGCAACCATCGCCGCGCGGCCTACGGCTTCCGACGCGGATACGAAAAGCTCTCCGTCGCGCCCGTGCCGCTCGACCACGCTTCGACTGCCCGGATCAGCGCCTGTTCGAAGCCTCGCAAAACGCCTGGGACCGCGCTCTCGGCTCTCGGCGAGGAACACGGCTTCCGCAACGCGCAGGCGACCGTCGTGGCGCCGACCGGCACCATCGGCCTGGTCATGGACTGCGACACGACCGGCATCGAGCCCGACTTCGCCCTGGTCAAGTTCAAGAAGCTCGCCGGCGGCGGCTACTTCAAGATCATCAACCAGTCGGTGCCGGAGGCGCTCCGCGTGCTCGGCTACGCGCCGCACCAGATCGCCGAGATCGAGGCCTACGCCGTCGGCCACGCGCTCGCTGCGCCAGTCGCCCGCCATCAACCACTCGACGCTTGAAGGCGCAAGGGCTTCACCGATGACGTCGCTGGCCAAGATCGAAAGCGGTCTTGGCGCCGCCTTCGACATCAAGTTCGTGTTCAACCGCTGGACGCTGGGCGACGACTTCCTGACCGAGCACGCTGAAGGTTCCGGCCGACGAAGCTGTCCGATCCGGCGTTCGATCTGTTCGCCCATCTCGGCTTCTCCAAGAAGGACGTCGAAGCCGCCAACGAGCACGTCTGCGGCGCCATGACCCTCGAAGGCGCGCCGCACCTGAAGCCCGAGCACTCTCCCGTCTTCGACTGCGCCAATCCGTGCGGCCGCAAGGGCAAGCGCTATCTCTCGGTCGAGAGCCACATCCGCATGATGGCGGCGTCGCAGCCGTTCATCTCGGGCGCCATCTCGAAGACCATCAACATGCCGAACGATGCGAGCGTCGAAGACTGCAAGCAGTCCTACATGCTGTCCTGGCAGCTCGCGCTCAAGGCCAACGCGCTCTATCGCGACGGCTCGAAGCTGTCGCAGCCGTTGAACTGCAGGTCCTCGGCGACGACGACGCGGACGACGACCGTCGAGGCTCTCGCGCAGCCAGCCGATGGCCGCGCGCACCGCGGTCGTCACCGAACGGATCGTCGAGAAGATCATCGACCGCGTCGTCTACGTGAAGCAGCAGCAGGAGCGCGACAAGCTCCCCGACGCGCCGCAAGGGCTACACGCAGAAGGCCAGCGTCGGCGGCCATAAGGTGTATCTGCGCACCGGCGAATACGACAACGGCAGCCTCGGCGAAATCTTCATCGACATGCACAAGGAAGGCGCCGCCTTCCGCTCGCTTGATGAACAACTTCGCCATCGCCATCTCGCTTGGCCTGCAATACGGCGTGCCGCTGGAAGAATACGTCGATGCCTTCACCTTCACGCGCTTCGAACCGGCCGGCCTCGTGCAGGGCAACGAGACGATCAAGAACGCGACGTCGATCCTCGACTACATCTTCCGCGAGCTCGCCATCTCCTACCTCGCCCGTCACGACCTCGCGCACGTCGATCCGCGCGAGATCGTCGGCGAGACCGGGCTCGGCTCCTCCGACGCCGAGACCGATCTGCAGCTCGATCTCGAACTGCCGGAAGTCACCAAGGTGGTGTCGAAGGGCTTCATGCGCGGCAATCCGCTGCGTCTCGCCTCGAGCCGCAACGGCCACGGCAATGGTCACGGTGCCGCCAATGGCGCCGCAAACGGCAGCGCATCCACGGGCTATGCCGGTCCCGGTCCTTCGGGCAACGCCACCACCTCTTACGGTTCCGGCGCTTCAGGCAACGCCACCACCTCCTACAGCGGCGGACTTTCAGGCAACGCCACCACCTCCTACAGCGGCGGACAGTCGTCCGCGCCTTCGATCCTCGCCGACACCGCCGCCGCCATGCGCGGCGTCAGCGAACCCACCTACGCGTCCGCCTCTGTCACGGGCTCCGCTGGCATTTCTGGCGCCCACATCGTGGGCGCCACGGTCATGAAGGCGGACACCGAGATCTATGCGACGCAATCGATCGCCATCGATCCGGTGCTGACCAAGGCCGAGCTGTTCAAGCAGCGCGCGTCGGAAGCCAAACTGCGCGGCTACGAAGGCGTCTCCTGCTCCGAGTGCCACAACTTCACCATGGTCCGCAACGGCACCTGTTTGAAGTGCGACACGTGCGGCAGCACGAGCGGGTGTTCGTGAATTTCCGCCGGTGTCAGATCCTCCGGGTCTGACACCATTCGCCAACAAAGCACTCAGGTGCGATGGAGAGCGTCTGGACGCGGAATGAAGAACCAGCTGAATTTGCTCAAGAGACTTGGCGCACCCCAAGAATTGATCGATTCCTTTATCGAGGTATGCCGCATCAATTCGTTGCTGCCCGAAGACGCAAGATCAGATTTTTCTGCGCTACTTGAAGAGCAATGTCGCAAGTTCGGTTTCAACTCGATCCTTCTTGAAGGATGGTTTTTCAGACCCTACGGGTCATCCGGCACCGATCACCGATCAGATCGTGCCGTAAACGGCAATGAAACGGAAGCACCAGCAATCGAACAAGCCTACCGACGAGGAGTAAGTCAGGGCTTCTCTATTTGCAGAGAACTCGTTAGTGACAAGAAAACTTCCGACATAGAAAAGCAGGAAAAGAAAATTGATCGTTGGCGAAGGCGGTCGATTTAACGGTTCGGTTCGTTTCCAGGAAGTGAGGAGCGGCCTCCAAGGAAGTTATTCGGAGGGCGAAACTCGATTTCACTCAGTCTCAGATGGAAAGTGTTTGAGCGAGACAACAATCGTTGCAAAATTTGCGGAAAGGCTGCTGCGGACGGTGTCACTCTGGAAGTCGACCACAAGATGCCTGTGTCCAAAGGCGGCCTGGATTTGTTGGAAAACCTGCAGACTCTTTGCAATCTTTGCAATCGAGGAAAGTCAGATTGTTAGCCCGTAACCCGCAACGCGTTCGAACCGTAGGGTGCATTAGACGCGCCCTTCACGCGCGTCGTAATGCACCGCGCCTCACGCACCGAACGCGCATCCATCCGGCGGATTACGCTTCGCACAAGTGCAGGATGCGAAGCTAATCTGCCCTACAAGTGCCGACCGCATTCCGCCGAGCGACGCACTTCACTCTGTCCGCGTATTCCGCCGACACCGCGCGAGCACCACCCTCTCCCCACGTCATGGCCGCGTCGCAGAGCGATCGCGTCGCAGACGCGACAGGCGGCCACCCACGACAGCTGTCCACGCAACAGGTTTCGCGCACGCGTCAGATGCAGCAACACGGGCGGGGCCTCGCCGTCAGCACGATGCGGACGCTTGCGTGGATCCCGTCCGCAGCATCCGGAGCGGTTCCCGCTCCGGCGACGGGATGACGACCTTGGAACGAACGGCGCGGGATGAGGACCTTGGGGCGAGCGGCGACGGGATCACGATCCTGGGGCAAACGGAGCGGGGATGAGGGGCGCGCAGCCGCACCCGCCCTGCCCACCATCCCGTCACCCCCCAAACAAAAACGCCGGCTCGAAAAACGAACCGGCGTTGCGCGCCAATCTCGGCACCGTAGCGATATTACCCCAAAGCAGCGTCACGCTCCACAACGATCAGCGTTAAGATCAACGGCTTGCGCGGCGGCGAAAAATGAAGTGCGTTAACATCAACGGCTTGGCTCAACGGCTGGACGATGTGCAATCCAGCCGGCACGGCTTCAACGCAATTCTGGCGCGGCTCACGCGATGATGGCGATGTATCGACGGCGACGGAATGCACGTGCTTTGGCAGGCGCAATGCGACCCCCGCCCCTACTTCGCCGCGTCCTTGCCAATCTGCGCAATGGCTTCTTGCACGGTCGTCATGAACTGGGCGGGGAAAATGATGGTCGAATTCTTTTCGACGGAAATTTCGGCCATCGTCTGCAGCGTGCGCAATTGCAACGCCACAGGGTGCGCGGCGATGATATCCGCGGCCTGACCGAGCTTCACCGCCGCCTGGTATTCGCCTTCCGCCGCCACGATCTTGGCGCGACGTTCGCGTTCCGCCTCGGCTTCCTTGGCCATGGCGCGCTGCATGTTCTCGGGCAGCACGATGTCCTTGATCTCGACCGCCGTCACCTGCGTGCCCCAGGGCTCGGTGTGCTTGTCGATGACATTCTTGATCTGCTCGTTGATGGCCGCGGTATCGGACAGCAACTGGTCGAGGCTGAAGCGGCCGACGACGTTGCGCACTGTCGTCTGGCTGATCTGATTGATGGCGTTGAAAACGTCCTCGATCACGATCACCGATTTTTCCGGATCGGAAATCTTGTAGTAGGCAACGGCCGCGATATCGATCGAGACGTTGTCCTTGGTGATGATTTTCTGGCTCGGGATCTGCATCGTCACGGTTCGCAGCGACACGCGCACCATCTGCTCGAATCGGAATCCGGATCAGCGTCAAGCCCGGCCCGCGCACGCCCTGGAATTTTCCTAAGAAGAAGACGACGCCGCGTTCGTACTGCTTCAACACGCGAAGCGCGACGAACAGGTAGAGTATCGCCGCAAGCAGCAGGATGGGGCCAGAGATTAGCATACTGCGAGTATCGCACACCGCCGGATGCGGGTCGAGTGTGGCCTTCGACGCGCGTGGAATGCGGACCTGACGGCCCCATTACGCGGTAGCCGGCAGCACCTGCGATCGGCCGCCTTGCGCGAACTCAATGCAGTTCATACGATGCCATCGAGCCATAGTTGCCGCAGCCGGAATCACTTAGACCTCGGAGAGCTGAATTTCATGGGCTTCGTTGCAAGCCCTCGACGCCGCAATTCCCGCTGACCGAAGCCCTTGCCTCGAGACACCGATGAATACGCCCCTGCGCGGTCCCGTCTTCCAACGCCTCGCCGCCGCGGCCCAGGCCCCCGCGTTGCGCGAGATCGACGCGGCGCGCATTCGCGACGGCATGCTGCGGCGCATGCGCGTCACTGCGAAGGCCCGCTTCAATGCCAACAAGCGGCTCGAAGCCAAGGCTGCCGCCACCACGCTTGGGCTTCAGATCGCCAACCTCTACACTATCGCCATCGCCATCCTGTTGTTGCAGTACCCGACGGCCGAGCTGATCGAAGCCCACAGCCGCTCACTCAACTACATCTCGCTCGTCGCCTCGATCTTCGTGCAGATCATCGCCCTGCTCGAAACCTACAAGGACTATTCCGGCAAGGCGCGTTCGATGCACGACTGCGCCATCGCGGTGAGCCGCATCGCGCGCCGCCTCGAACTCGACCCGAGGCTCGATATCCAGGTGCTGCAGCAGTACCAGGCGTTTTACGACGAGGCGATCAAGGACTACAGCGTCAATCACGACGCCGTCGATCACGCCGGCGCCCAGCTCGATCCGACCCTCATTCGCCCGCGCACGTTTGCCGAGCGGCTGCGTGTTGCGGCGTGGTGGGCGAAATACGCCTGGAACGTCTACGCGCTGACGGCGTTCGTGCTGCTTCTGCCGGTGATCTGCTCGGGCCTGCTCATGTTTGCGGGGCTTTGGTGAACCCGGCGCCGATCGCCGGTCCTACCGGCGGTCGCTCATGGAAACAGGAAATTGCCCACCGGCGCGCTTGCCATGTCCGCCGCGCACGAGCGCGTGGGTGATGAAGCCGCCGAGCACGGTCACGATCACGCCGATGATAATCTGCGAAAGAAAACTCTTCATGGGGCCAAGCGTCCCGTTCGTTGCGCAACCTCCCCATTTCGGCCGAGGAAGCCGACAAGATTAGGGCGGCGTGTCGATGCCGAGCCGCTTCAGCGCCTTGCGCGCCGCCCAGACTGTGGTTTTTAAGCTCAGAGCCTTCGAGTAGTTGGTGATCGCCAGCTTGGTATCGCCCCAGACTTCCGCGGCCTCGGCGCGCGCGAGATAGGGGGCGAAGTTGCCCGGATCGAGCGCTTGCGCCCGGTCGAATTCCTTCATCGCCGCATCGCGGTCCTTGATCGCTACGTAGGCGATGGCCCTGCCGATGTAGCCTTCGATGTTGTTCGGGTCGTTGGCGACCACCGCGTTGTAGTCGGCGAGAGCGCTCGCTGCATCGCCAAACGCCAGATGGCTCGCCGCGCGCTTCAAGCGGACGTCCTGAGAGTTGGGGTCCAGTGCCAGGACGCTCGTCCAGTCCTTGCGCGCAGCGTCGTAGTTTGCGAGCAAAGTATAGGCCCGCGCCCGACCGACGAGTGCGCGCACGTTGTTGGAATCGAGTTCAAGCGCGCGTGAAAAATCCGCAACGGCTTCCGAGGCATCGTCTTCCGTGATCCAGGCGAGACCGCGCCGCGCCTGAATGCGGCTGCGATCCTGGTCGGCGAGATCTGCGGACTTGAGGAGAGATGTACAGGCGCGCAACGCCAGCCAGGCGCGATCGTCCTGCTCGCAGTCCTTGAGGTCATAGGTTTGCGGATTGGCACTCTCAGCCCGGAGCGTGGCGACGTTGCAACCGAAGCCTGCGGCCATGGCAACGGCGGCGCAGACGGCGCTCAATCGGCGCGCGCGCTTCATCCCCGTCCTTCGCATGTCGGCTTGCCCTCATCGATCCGAGACCGCGGTCACTATAAGAGGCACTTGCGGACACGTAAATCTGGCCGGCATACGCGCCTCATCGCGCCACGCGCAGTTCCACGCGCCGGTCGAGCTGCATCAGGTCTTCATAGCCGAAGCGCTGGCGGTCCACCTGCTTGAAGGGTTCGCTCTTGCCCTTCGGCTCCATTTTGACGGCACCCTCGTAGCCGCCCTTGCGCAAGATTTCGACGACGGCTTCCAGCCGGCCGCGCGAAAGCTCAAGATTGTAGTCGTCGGAGCCCCGCTCGTCGGCATGGCCCGAAAGCGTGACCGCGTCGAATTTCTTCAGCTTCAGATAGTCGAGGAGCAGCGCCACAGCCTGGCGGCCTTCGTCCGTCAAGGTCGTCTCGCGGTAGACGAATTGCATCGGGATCGGGATGCTCGCCGGCTCGGGAGGGGCATTGGCGGCAAGCTCACTTGGCCTCGCCGTGGTTTCGGCGCGCGCAACGTTCTGCTCCCGAGACTCTGGAGCCTGAGACGCAGACATCGACGGTTGCGTCTCGGCCGCGATACTTGCCTGAGCGCCTGTTGACCGTCCGTCTGTTGACCGACCTGCTGTCACCTGTCCGCTTGTCTGGCCAACTTCCTCGGCGCTTTTCTGCTCTGCTTCCTTGCGCGCTGCTTCCACGGTGTTCGCGAATTCCTTGATCAGCTGTGCCGCCGGGTTGGCGTTGGCCGATGATGCGGTTGTCGATGAGGAGGTTGTCGGCGATTGTGCAGCAACCCCCGGGAGGCCTGGGCTTTCCCCGTGCTTCGCCGCCTGCGGCGGCGGTGGTCCGATAGCCGCATGCAGGCTTGCGGAAGGATCGATGCTGGCAAAACGATGTTCGGTGGCAAGCGACCAGTTGCCGTCGGCGCCCGCAGTTGCCGTGCCGACGGGCGTGTCGTTTTCAAAGACCGTGACCTGGGCACCCGGCGCCGCGCTACCCGCCAGCACCGACGTGCCCTCGCGCGCGATTTTCATGAATTCGACACGGGCCGTGTCCCCGCCCGTCGGCGATGACGCTTGCGAAGCTGCCGCCGATTGGCTCTCAGGCGACGCCGCGGCTGCCGCGGGTGCGTCACGTCGCGGAGCCGAGACGGTCCCCGTTCCGTCGCCAAGCAATGTCCCCCCGCTGCCCTGGTTGGCGGCCGGCGACGCCAGCGCCACCTGATCCTGCTTGTGCTCGCGTGAAGTATTGGCGCGCGTCAAGGCGATCGTGAAGCTGCGGCCGTTCATGCCGAGCTTGATCGAATAGGACGGCAGACTAACCCGGAGCTGTACGGCCACTGCCGCCAGCGCCACGAGAACCTTGAATAGAAAATACCTGCGCTGCATCCAATTTGCCTCCGATGCAGTCCGCTAAACTGCATCAAATCTACGCCCGCGAGCGCCGCCGCTCAAGACGAGGTTCGCGTCAAAACCCTTTGCGCGCCTGCATTCGCACGTGAAATTCGCTTCCCATGCCTAACGCACAGGGAGCGGCGCCTTCATTCCTGCCACCAGAATCCGGCGAAAACGGTCATGCCCGCTGCCTGTGGCCCGCCTGAGGTTGACTGCCGTCAATGCGGCGCCTGCCAGTGCCGGAAACCATACCGGGGTTCGAAGCTGGGCCGCGGCGGCGCCAAGAGAGCCACAAGGCGTGTGGAAAATAAGACGTGAGGACGGAAGATTTTTTTCGAATTGTGCGGTCGCCGTTTTGGGCGCTAACGGGCTCCCTGCGCAGGTGGGGTTCGAGGCACGACATTCGCAAGCGCCAAGGAGTCCCCGCGATGTTCCGCTCGCCTCTATTTGCAGTGCTGGCACTGGCAGCCGTCACGTCGGCTGGGCCGGCCACTTTGCCCGCGGCGGACGCAGCACCCGCGGCAAAAGATACGACGTTCGAGGGCAACGCCGGTCTCGGACAAAGTTATGCCCGCGCCAATTGCGCCGTCTGCCACGGCATCGAGGCGACCGCGCAGAGTTCTCCCAACATCAAGGCGCCACCCTTCGCCAAGCTGGCCAAGTCGGCAAAGCTCACGGCGACCGAGTTGGAGGGATGGTTGCTATCCTCGCATCCCAACATGCCCGCGGTGAATGTGCCGGCCGAACGGCGCGCCGACCTCATTGCCTACATCAAGGACCTGGCATTGAAACCATAGAGTGTTTCCCTTTTCGATGGAACCACGCCGCGCATTCACCTCTTCCTCCCCCCTCGAAAGGGGGAGGGGTCCGTAGCGAGCCGTAATTCCTTTTGATGCGGAAGGACTCCAAGGCCCCAAATCCGGGCTGCACGTTCTGACGTAATTTCTGGCGCAGGTCAGGAAATCGGCGACGGCACATCGCCAAGGCTTGATCGCGATCATCCGCAGTGCGGCGCCTGCACTTAGTCTCGACGCATCGGAGCTACATCAGGGGTTTGGAAAAATGTTCAAGATTGCCGCGGTCGTTTGGATCATGCTTGCAACGACCTTGGCCGGCATCGCCATGCTCGTCGTCGTCAGCGTTCCCTCCCTGGCGGATCAGGCGGCCACACTCATCCCGCTTGCCTGCGGGTCTGCGGTCGCACTTGCGGTTCCGCTCTCCTACGTCGTCGCGCGCCGCATAGGCTCCGCGCGCACGGCATGAACGACACATCCGGCCACACACGTTGGCCGGGGCGTTACGAACTCTGGGAGCAATAGCTTGGGAACAATCGCCGGCCCATGGCGCGGCGTTCAATTCTGAATGGCATCTAAATTCGCGACCTTCAAAGGTGCGAAGTGAGAGTTCGCGCGAGCCGGCTCCGCAATTGCCCCAAAGTGCGGGGTTCTCGGGGCCTGCACGGAGCCGGACCACAGCGAACCTTGCTGGAACTTCCCTCGCGGTTCGCTAGCGCGATTTCCGCAACTTACTCCCGCCAACCTGACAATTGGCTTATAAGCGCCTGGCCGGGCCTTAGCCTCGCAATTTACTCGAGATCCTCGACGACTGCGCCCGTGCCGCCCTTGATGCGCGCCGAAAGCGCCGCCTCGACGAAGGGGTCGATGTCGCCGTCGAGCACTTCGGCCGGATTGGTCGACTGTTCGCCCGTGCGCAAGTCCTTCACCAGCTGATAGGGCTGCAGCACATACGAGCGGATCTGGTGCCCCCAGCCGATGTCCGTCTTCGAGGCCTGATCGGCGCTGGCCTTGTCCTCGCGGCGTTTGAGCTCCTGCTCGTAGAGCCGGGCTTTCAGGCGCCTGAAGGCGATGTCCTTGTTCTGATGCTGCGAGCGCTGCTCCTGCGCGAAGATCATGATGCCGGTCGGCTTGTGCACGAGGCGGACGGCGGATTCCGTCCGGTTGACGTGCTGACCGCCGGCGCCGGACGCGCGCGCGAACGAGATTTCGACGTCCGCCGGATTGATCTCGATATCGATCGTATCGTCGACGACCGGATAGACCGTGACCGACGCGAAGCTCGTGTGCCGGCGGGAGTTGGAATCGTAGGGCGAAATGCGGACCAGACGATGCACGCCCGATTCCGTCTTCAGCCAGCCGAAGGCGTTCTCGCCCTCGATTTCGATGGTCGCCGACTTGATGCCGGCTTCTTCGCCCGGGCTCTCGTCGATCAGCTTGACCTTGAAGCCGCGCCGCTCGGCCCAGCGCATGTACATGCGGGCCAGCATCTGCGCCCAGTCCTGGCTTTCAGTGCCGCCCGCTCCCGCATGCACCTCGAGGTAGGTGTTCATGCCGTCCGCTTCGCCCGACAACAGGGCCTCGACGGAGCGGCGCTGCGCGTCGTGACCGATGCGCTTCAAGGCCATCTCGCCTTCAGTGACGCTGGCCTCGTCGCCCTCGGCCTCGCCGAGCTCGATCAACGTCAAGGCGTCGTCAAAGTCGCGCTCGAGCTTTTTCATGTCGGCGATGGTCCGCTCGAGCGACTGGCGCTGGCGCATCACCTTTTGCGCGGCGCGCGGATCGTTCCAGAGCGCCGGGTCCTCGGCCTTGGCGTTCAGCCCGCCAAGGCGCTCTTCCGCGGTCTCCCAGTCAAAGCGACCTCCTCAGGAGGTGGAGTGCCTCCTTGATTCCGTCAGCGAGTTTTTGCGCTTCAGCGCGCATCGGACAATTCTCCGGATCGGTTGCACCCACCGGTCCTGCGGCGAATGGCGCACATCGGCGCATGACAAAGGGACATGAAGAGACGCGACATATAGTGTGCGTCCGTCGCACTGTAAACGGACTAGACGAAGAAACCCTTCGGCGCCGGTAGTTGCCCGGTCGGAATTGCTAGTAGAGCCCCGGCGGTCGCCCGGGGGTAGGCACGCCGGGTCCTGTCGCGCCTGTCTGGGGCTGGTAGGAATCGCCCTGCGACGCCGTGGCGGCGCTGGTCGCGCCGACGAGGCCGATGACGGAATAGGCGTCGTCCGGCTCTTCGTTCGGCTTGAAGGCTTCCATGATGGCATCCTTGTCGTCGGCGCTGGCGCGAAGCCCGGTCTTGAGGTTGATCCGCACCAGCTTGATCCCCGGAGGGACCCGGAACGGAGCCGGCGGCTTGTCGACAAGGGCGGCGGTCATGAAATCACCGAAGATCGGCGCGGCGATGGCGCCGCCGGTGTTGCCTTTGCCCATGGGCTTGGGCGTGTCGTAGCCGACGAAGACGCCGACGACCATGTCGGGCGTGAAGCCGATGAACCAGGTGTCTTTTTCCTCGTTCGTGGTGCCGGTCTTGCCGGCGAGCGGCCGGTTCAGAGATTTGAGTACGGTTGCGGTGCCGCGCTGGACCACGCCTTCCATGATCGAGGTCATCTGATAGGCGGTATGGGGATCGATGATCTGCTTCCTGTCATCGATCAGATCGGGTTCCGCCTGGTTCGCCCACTTATCCGCCATGCAGCCCATGCACTGGCGCTCGTCGTGGCGCCACACCGTACGGCCCCAACGATCCTGGATGCGGTCGATCAGGGTCGCCTTCACCTGCTTGCCGCCGTTGGCCAGCATGCTATAGCCGGTCGCCATTCGCAGCAGCGTCGTCTCGCCGGCGCCGAGCGACATCGACAGCACCGGTAGCAGGTCGTCGTAGACGCCGAAGCGGCGGGCATATTCAGTGATGATCGGCATGCCGAGATCCTGCGCCAGGCGCACGGTCATCTGGTTGCGGGATTTCTCGATGCCGAAACGCAGCGTCGAAGGTCCGGCCGATTTGGCATTCTCGTAGTTTTCCGGCTTCCAGATTTCCTGTCCCGGCCCCTGTTCGATTTCGATCGGGGCATCGAGAATGATCGAAGTCGGCTTGTAGCCATTATCGAGGGCGGCCGCGTAGACGAAGGGCTTGAACGACGAGCCGGGCTGGCGTTTCGCTTGAATGGCGCGATCGAACTGGCTCATGGCGAACGAGAACCCGCCCGCAACCGCCAGCACGCGTCCGGTGTGTGGGTCCATGGCGACGAGACCGCCGCTCACTTCCGGAATCTGCACCAGCGACCAGACCCCTTGCGGATTGGCATAGTCCTTCGGCGCCACGTAGACGACATCGCCCGGCGACAGCAAATCACTCGTCGCCGCCGGCGTCGTCTTTTTCTGCAGGGTCTTCGCCCACTTCAGTTCCTCGAGCGAGAGTTCGACCGCCTCACGCTCCTTGACGAGCTTGCCGTCCTGCTGGCGCCCGGGTTTCAAGCCGATGACGGCCTTGGCCTTCTGCGCATCGAGCACGACGCCGAGCCGCCATGGCTGAATGTCCGACGGACTGTCGAGGGCACCGAGCGGCACGCCCCAATCGCCGGCAATTTCGATTTTGGTGACGGGACCACGCCAGCCTTCCTTGCGGTCGAAGCGGACGAGACCGTCGATCAAGGCCCGGCGGGCGATTTGTTGCAGCTTCGGATCGAGCGTGGTGCGGACCGACATGCCGCCTTCGTAAAGCTTCTTTTCGCCGTACTGCGTGAGGAGCGTGCGGCGCACTTCTTCAGCAAAGAATTCGGCCGTTGAAATATGTGCTCCCGTCGGACGCAGGTTGACGGTCAAGGGCTTCTTCTTCGCCGCCTCCGCCTCTTCCTTGGTGATATAGCCGTTCTCGGCCATCTGGCCGATGATCCAATCCCGGCGCTCCGTTGCCTTTTCCTTGTACTTGAAGGGATGGTAGTTGTTCGGCGCCTTGGGAAGTGCGGCGAGATAGGCCATCTCCTCAATGTCGAGGTCCTTCAGTTCCTTGTTGAAGTAGGTCAGGCCGGCCGCGGCGATGCCGTAGGAGTTCAAGCCGAGGAAGATCTCATTCAGATAGAGTTCGAGGATCTTGTCCTTGTCGTAGGCGCGCTCGATGCGGATGGCGAGGATCGCTTCCTTGATCTTGCGCTCTACCGAGCGTTCGTTGGTGAGCAGGAAATTCTTGGCGACCTGCTGGGTAATCGTGGACGCACCCTGCGCGCGTTTGTTGGAGCCGCGGAATTTCGCCTCGGCAGCCGAGTAGACGGCGCGCGCAATTCCTTGGGGATCGATGCCCGAGTGCTCGTAGAAGCGGCGGTCCTCGGCCGAAAGGAAGGCCCCGATCACGCGCTTCGGGATGGAATTCACCGGAACGAAGATGCGCCGCTCGCGCGCGAACTCGGAGATGAGCGAACCGTCGTGCGCGTGAATGCGCGTCATCACGGGCGGCTCGTACTTGGCGAGGCTTTCGTAGTCGGGAAGGTCCTTCGACGCCTGGAAGAGCACAAACGCTATGCCGGCGGACGCGGCCAGAAACACGAGAACGCCGGTCGCGAAGCCAAACCCCAGAAAGCTGAGGAGCAGGCTCTTGCGACGACGTTTTCGCGGTCGTTTCGGCGCAGCCGGGGGCGGAAGCGTTGGCGCTCGCATTGAGTACGCTAGTCCAATGTTTGAATAGCTGATTTAGCCCGTTCGCCGCACTGCAGCAAGGGCGCCCGTCTTGCTGCCCACCATAGCATGGAATGTGGCAGCACGTCGTCTCCCGGTCTCATTGGTTAAGGATGAACTGCCGTTCTATTGGCGAAGTAATTGTCCACCGCCCCCACAATCGAGGCCGCAACCTTCGATTGCCAGGCCTGCGTGACCATTTCGCCCTGGTCCTTGGAATTGCTCATATAGCCCAATTCGACCAGCACCGAAGGGGCATTCGTCTGCTTTAAGACCTTGAATGCGGCGGATCGCTGCGGCGCCTTCGACAGCTTGATCGACTTGCCGAGACGCAACACGAGGAGATTGGAGAAATCGGCCGAGAAATTGGCCGTCTCGCGCTTCATCAGGTCGATCAGGATGCCTTTCACCTGATCCTTGCCGGGGACGTCGACACCGTCAAGTCCGGCAATGAGATCGGAGGCATTCTCTTTTTCGGCCATCTGGCGCGCCCGCTCGTCCGACGCCCGCTCCGATAAGGTGTAGACCGTTGCCCCACGAATCGCCTCGGCAAGCGCCATTTCGGATATCGAATCGGCGTGCAGCGAAATGAAAAGGTCCGCGCCGAAGTCCCGCGACATCTTCAGCCGCTTGTCGAGAGGCACGAAGACATCACCGGTCCGAGTGAGTTTGACGTCGTAAGCGCCTTTCTTCTTGAGGTCCGCCTCGATCTGCTGCGCCACCGCCAAAACAAGCGTCTTTTCCGCGATGTTGTTGGGCCCCGTGGCTCCCGGGTCGATACCGCCGTGACCGGCATCGATGACGACGACGGGGCGGGACTTGGACTTGCGCTCCGGAGTTGCTTCGATCACTTCTTCGTCCTCGGCGTTGTCCGGCGGTTTTTGCGGCGCGACGCGGGCGGCAAAGGATGCTTCATCGGTCGGCTCCAAGGTGATGTTGAGTTCCACGGCGCCGGAGGCCCCCTTATGCGTCATCTCCGCTGTCACGATCTTCACCGGACCCGTCGTGTCGATGACGATGCGGCCTTGATGCTCGGCGAACAGTCCATAGCGAAATGTGCTGATCAGACCCCGGCCCTGATTTCCAGTCCCACCGGGCAAGCGAAAGGCGACGTCCGGCAAATCGATGATCACGCGATACGGGTTGGCGATGGTGAAAACCTCGGCCTTGGCCCCTTGGCTCATCTGCATCGCGAACGTGGTTCGCGCGCCGGAAATCGAAATCTGCGCCCCCGTGACGTCGATTGCCCGCGCCGGTGTCGCGACCATAAGCTGGCGAGCGCCCAAAGGAGCGGCGCCGCGGTCGCGATCCGGCCGAACAATGGCCGGCGAACACCGCAGGACGCACCCGGGCGATGTCCCATGCGCCACCTCATCGACTTAATACCCTCCCCGCCAATTCGCGTCCCCGCGCCCCGCATTGGCCATTGGACACATACTGAGACAGCCGTTAACACTCTGTTTTCGTTTGCTGTTGTAGACTTTCTGCGCATTGTCTTCCGTTCGCAGACTGCCTCTCCATAACTCACTTGATATCACTTGCCACTGTTGGGGCGACCACGTAGACTTTGCGCGTATTCGGCTGTTGCCATGGGCTGAGTTCATGCAACTCTATCTTTGGCGATTATACGGTTCTGATCGGCCTGCTGCGGCGAAAGCAGAAAAACGCGGCTTTCACAGGTAATTAGATCCTACCGAATGGCACCGGGCGAAGGCCTTGAGGGCGCGTTTGCGTCGACCTTGGCACCCGCTTCGATGCACTGCTCGCCAGAGCGATATCGCTCCGGCGAGGCTGACTTCAATGGTTATTTCTGTTCCCGGCTCGCCCGCAGAAAGAGGGTTCGAACGGGCGGCAGTATACCGCTCAACTGAATTTCTGGCGTGCACTGTAGCCTCAATGGCCGCGGCACATCCAGGTTGTACCGACAGGGCCATGACGACGAGCCACACCAGAGAGCGCAATCGCCGCCCGGTTATCCGGTCGAATGATCGCGCGCCAGGCCGCCAGGATGCCGAGTGCATCCCGTTCGACTTGCTGGCGAGCAACGCGTCGCGCCCAATCCTAATCATCACAACCCATGCGCGCATGCGCGCCCCGTCCGCCGTCGAGCCGAGGTTCTTGGCTGATGAGTACGGGCCGCCGCCATCGCGCGCGAAGGAACAAAAACAATGTCAAACAGCAAGATGCTTATCGACGCCACCCACCCTGAAGAGACCAGGGTCGTGGTGCAACGCAACGGCCGGGTAGAGGAATTCGACTTCGAAAGTGCCGCGCGAAAACTTTTGCGCGGAAATATCTATCTGGCGAAAGTCACTCGCGTCGAACCGTCGCTACAAGCGGCCTTCGTCGATTACGGCGGCAACCGCCACGGCTTCCTGGCCTTCAACGAAATCCATCCCGACTATTATCAGATCCCGGTCGCCGACAGGCAGGCCCTGATCGACGAAGAAGCCGCGGCTGAAGCCGAACTCGAAGCCGCTGCCGACCGGCGCGCGGAAGCCCTCGAACGGCGATCGCGCCAACGCGGCCATTCGGGCGCACCGAGGAGCCAAGCGGAAACCGATACGGGTGCCACCGCCGCGGCGCCAAGCCCCGAGAGTGACGACGAAGACGGGGAAACGGGCGAAGAAATTTCGAACATCGTCGACGTCGAAGAAGATGAGCACATCGAGGAAATCGGCGGCGAGAACGGCGACGACGAGGCGCCGCGGACGTTTGCGGCGGCAGTCGCGCGCGACGAGACGGTCTCTGAAGCCTTCCCCGTCGAAGACGTGCGTGCGGACCACGATCATTCGGAAGCCGCCGACGACGACGACGAGGACGACGAGCAGCACGAAGGCGAAGCGCAGTCCGAAGACGACCACGAAGAGCCTGCTTCTGACGGGCACGAGCAAAGCAGCGATCCGGCCGGATATTCCGACAGCGCATCCGAAGCCGTTGAAACCGCCAACCGCAGTGACATGCTCGAGGAAGTGGCGATCCGTCCGCGCCGGCGGCCGAGAAGCTACAAGATCCAGGAAGTCATCAAGCGCCGCCAGGTGATCCTGGTCCAGGTCGTCAAGGAAGAACGCGGCAACAAGGGCGCCGCGCTGACGACGTACCTTTCGCTCGCCGGCCGCTACACGGTGCTGATGCCGAACACGGCCCGCGGCGGCGGCATCAGCCGCAAGATCACCAATCCGCAGGACAGGAAGCGCCTCAAGGCGATCGCCCAGGAACTCGACGTGCCGGAAGGCATGGGGCTGATCATCCGCACGGCGGGTGCCGCGCGCACCAAGCAGGAAATCAAGCGCGATTTCGAATATCTGCTGCGCCTTTGGGAGAGCGTGCGCGACCTGACGTTGCAATCGACGGCGCCGAGCCTCGTCTACGAAGAAGGCGATCTCATCAAGCGTTCGATCCGCGACCTCTATAACAAGGACGTCGAGGAAGTCGTGGTGGCGGGCGACGGCGGCTACCGCGAGGCGGCCGACTTCATGCACATGCTGCTTCCGAGCCACTCCAAGAACGTCATCCAGTACAGCGACGCGACCCCGCTCTTTGCGCGCTACGGCGTCGAGCGCCAGCTCAATGCCATGTTCTCGCCGCAGGTGACGCTGCGCTCGGGCGGTTACATCGTAATCAACCAGACCGAGGCGCTGGTCGCCATCGACGTCAACTCCGGCAAATCGACCCGCGAATTCTCGATCGAAGAGACGGCGCTCGCGACCAACCTGGAAGCTGCCGACGAAATTGCCCGGCAACTGAAACTGCGCGACCTCGCGGGCCTCATCGTCATCGACTTCATCGACATGGAAGAGAAGCGCAACAACCGCGCCGTCGAACGGCGGCTGAAAGACGCATTGCGCCATGATCGGGCCCGCATCCAGCTCGGCCGCATCAGCCATTTCGGACTGATGGAAATGTCGCGCCAAAGACTACGGACCGGTGTGCTCGAAGGCTCGACGTCGCAGTGCCAGCACTGCCAGGGCACAGGCATCATCCGCTCGACCGAAAGCGTGGCGCTTGCGGTTCTGCGCGGTCTCGAGGACGCCATCACGGCGGGCGCATCCGCACCGCTGATCGCAACGACCACACCGGCCGTCGCCCTCTACATTCTGAACAGCAAGCGGGCCTACATTTCCGACATGGAAACGCGGCACGGCCATCAGGTGACGGTGCTCGGCTCGGACCGCATTCACGGCGCCAACTTCACGATCGAGCGCGGCCAGGCACTGGCGCAACCGGCACGGCGACCGGAACGCGCGGCCGTCAACATGGATTGGGGCTTCGAAGGCGAAGGCGATGACGCCGCGCCGGGCTTCGAAGGCGGTCAAGTCGAGGAAGTCGCAGAGGACGCGATTGAAACTGGCGGTGCCGTTGGCCGCGAGCGCCAGGGCGGACGCGGAGAACGCAGTGACCGCGGAGAACGCGTGAGCGCGGTGAGCGCGGTGAGCGCGGTGAGCGCGAAGGCGTACGCGAAGCCGGGCGCGACGGTGACGACGATGCTCAGCGCCGCGGCCGCCGCAGGCGTCGCCGCCGCGGTGGACGTCGTGGCGAGCGGGGCGACGAATCGCAGCGTGGCGGCGATCAGGGCTCCGAGCAGATCGAGGCCGCGGGCGGCGAGAACGAGCAAGCGCAATTTGGCGACGACGCGTCGAACAACGGCCCTGGCGACGATGGCGACGACGTCGAGACCTTCGAAGCCGGACGCGAGGCGGGCAATCAAGAGGACGCTGGCGAGCGCAACAAGCGCCGGCGCCGGCGCGGTCGCCGTGGCGGCCGGCGCGGTCGCGAGCGTGACGGCAGCGGCGAGCAAGGAGAATTGGCGGGCCAAGGCCCGAACGGCGCAAGCGAAGGCGATCGCGCATCGCAGCGGGAGGATGGTGAAGTCGCCCGCCGGCTTCGAACAGCAGCCGGAAGTCGATTTCCAGGCGGAACGCGGCCGCGAACCGGCGACCGGACGGCCTCAGCGCACGCGCGCCCCGGACCCGGAACGCCGCCGGCACGGGGAGCGAATCTGGGACACGCCCGTTGCGACGCCGGACGCGCCAAGCGCGCCTGTCGAGCCCGCCCCCATGCACAAGGCCGAACCGCAACTGGCAGACGTGCCGGTTTCGGCTCCTTTGCAAGAGCCGAAGAACAACGCCGGAAACGGTGGCAAGAGCGTCGCCGAACGGCGGCGTCACGAGACCGGCTCGAGCGAGCCGCGAATTGAACGGGTCGTCGTTCGGCCGGATCAGGCGGCGCCCGAAGCCGAGGGAGACGCCAGCGGCACCCCCCCGCCGCCCCAACGCAAAGGCTGGTGGCAAAGGAATTTCGGCGGCGAGTGAGACCCTTCGCACGATAATTCGAGACCGATCGAAAAGACCGCCCAATTGGCGGTCTTTTTGTTTGCTGCGGCGTTCGACCCGGGGCGCTTACCCACACAATCGGCGAATGGGTCGGGAAGTCGCGCCTTCGCACACGAATGACTTGGGCTATAAGCCAGGGCAATCGGACGCCCGAATGCGGACCCGATGAAAGTCGACTGCGCCGCCCATTGCCGGCGATCGATGACGGGGGAGTTCACGACTTGAAAAGCATCTTGGGATACGTTTTCGCGCTTCTTCGGTTCCTCCCATAACGAGCGGTTTGCCGCCCTCCTCACCGAGCTCGCCGACACGGGCGTCGATTGCGCCACTCACTTCAAAGCGACCGACGGCCAAGACTTGCCGGGCATCGTGGTGTTCGAGCGAAAGGCCGACAAGATCGTCGATGAAATCCATGAGTTGCTCGACAACTCATTCATCATGCGCTTCGACATCCCCGACGCCATGCGCCTCACCGACGAAATCGACGACGTCATCGATGGCATGCGCCACGCGGCCTCCCACATCGACACCTACAAACCACACCTGAATACGCTGCGGACAGAGGCCAAAGAGCTGATCGTCTCCGGTGAGGGCTGCCTCAAGGCCCTTCGCGACCTCATCGCGCTGCTCAAGGAACCAAAGATGCCGCTCGCCCGGGTTCGCGAGCTGCAACGCGCCATCAACGACGCAGAGAGCCAGGCCGACAAGATCATCAACAGGGCCGAGCGCGCGCTGGTTACCGAGTTCTCGCCCGAAGGACGCCAACCATCTCGAGTTCATCGCCTGGGACAAGCTCTATCAGTTGCTCGAGGAGATGACCGACGACGCCAAGCGCTGCGGCAAGCTGATCCTCTCGCTCGCCCGCAAGGAGGCGTAGATGGACGCCGTCACCGTCGGGCTCGCCATCGCACTT
Organism: uncultured Alphaproteobacteria bacterium; assembly: GCA_963732525.1. Classification (GTDB taxonomy): domain Bacteria; phylum Pseudomonadota; class Alphaproteobacteria; order Rhizobiales; family Hyphomicrobiaceae; genus Hyphomicrobium_B. The sequence continues at coordinate 60,727 of CAVSZX010000005.1, read as the reverse complement.
CTGACAGTGCTTGCGGCCGAGTTCATCAACGGCTGGACCGATGCGCCGAATGCCATCGCGGTCGTGATCTCGACCGGCGTCATGTCGCCTCGCGTCGCGATCCTGATGGCCGTTGTGATGAATACCGTCGGCGCCATGAGCGGAACGGCCGTCGCTGCGACGGTCGGCAAGGGCATCGTCGATCCGGCGGCGCTTACGCTGCCCTCCATTACGGCCGCGATGCTCTCCATCATCGCCTGGGGCACGGTCGCGGCACGCTTCGGCATTCCGGTCAGCAAGTCTCACGCGCTGCTGGCGGGGCTGGCCGGGGCTGCGTACGCGGGCGGCGGACTTTCGGCCCTTCAGTGGACCGGCTGGCAGAAGGTCGGCACGGGAATGGTCCTGTCGATCGGGCTTGGCGCGCTGGCCGCCTTCATCCTGGGCTTGCTGATCATCAAATTCGCGGGGCAGGCGCGGCCCAACCCGGCCAAGCGCGACTTTGACCGCCTTTCCATTGTTTCCGCCTGCTTCATGGCCTTCAATCACGGGCTCAACGATGGGCAGAAGTTCATGGGCGTGTTCGCGACCACGCTCCTGACCGGCGGCGCCATATCCAAGTTTGAAATTCCTTATTGGGTGATCGTGCTCTGCGCCGTCACCATGGGCATCGGCACGTCCTTCGGCGGCTGGCGCATCATCCAAACAGTCGGCACCAAGATGACGCGGCTGCAGTCCTGGCAAGGCTTTGCGGCGCAGACGTCGGCGGCCTTCACGATCTTTGGCGCCTCCGCCTACGGCATCCCGCTTTCAACCACGCACACGATCACCAGCGCCATTGTCGGCGCGGCCGCGAGCCGCCGCGCCTCGGACGTACGCTGGGGAGTTCTGAAACGCATCGTCAAGGCGTGGTTCGTCACGTTCCCCTTCTGCGCCGTGATCGCCTTTCTTTCGGCAAGCGTTGCGAACCAGCTGTTCGCGCACTAAGTCACAACGTCGAGCGCCAGGACTTCAGCCTCTTGGCCGCTTCCCTCATGTCGTCGCGGGAGCCCGAATAGGAAAAGCGCAGGTAGCGGTGGCCGCGCTCGGCGTCGAAATCCGATCCGGGTGTCACCGCGACACCGGCCTCATCCAAAATGCGCCGGGCCAGGGCGGGACTGTCGTCGCTGATGTCGCTGACGTCGGCATAGAGATAGAACGCACCGTCCGCCGGCGCGATTTTGTCGAAGCCGGCGCGCGGAAGCTCGTTCAAGAGCAAGTCCCTGTTTCCCGCATAAACGCCCCTGTTCGCCTCGAGTTCTTCGATGCCGTCGAAGGCCCCGATCGCCGCGCGCTGTGAAATGCTCGGCGGGGCAATGAAAAAATTCTGCGCCAGCCGCTCGACGGTGCGCACCAAGTGAGGCGGCACGATCATCCAGCCAACGCGCCAGCCGGTCATGGAAAAATACTTCGAAAAGCTGTTGATGACGATGACGCGCTCGGAATACTTCAGCGCCGTCTCCGCGGGCGTCACGTAGGTCAGTCCGTGATAGATCTCGTCGGAAATGAAGGCGATGCCCTTGGATTCGCAGGCCCGGACGATCGCCGCAAACCGCTCCGGCTCGAGCATCGTCCCGGTCGGGTTGGCGGGGCTGGCCAGCAAAAGCCCGTCGAGATCCGGATTGCGCCAGGCACATCCTCCGCCCGTGGCATCCAGCGGGTGGCGGGCCCGACGGGGAGAACCACTGTTTCGCAGCCGAGCGCCGACAGAATATGCCGGTAGCAAGGGTAGCCGGGGCCCGAGAGGCCGATCCGCGCGCCGACGTCGAACAGCGCCAGAAAAGCCAGGACGAAGGCTCCGGACGATCCCGTCGTCACGACGACGCGCTCCGGTGAAACGGCGACGCCATACCACGTCTTGTAAAGCCCGGCGATGCGCTCGCGCAGGTCCGGCAGGCCGAGCGCCAGCGTATAGCCGAGCGTATCCGTTTCCAGCGCCCTCGCCGCGGCAATGCGGGCCGCGCGCGGGGCCGGCGTCCCCGGTTGGCCGACTTCCATGTGAATGACGTGCTCGCCCGCCTTTTCGCGCTCGGCGGCAGCGCGCATCACATCCATGACGATGAAACTCTCTATGCGGCTGCGGTGCGCTGCTGGGCGCTCGGTAAGGATCCCGGCAGGCTTCTTGGGAGCTGTCATTGGCGGCGGCGTCCTCAAAGGCGGTTTTCAAGGGACACTATGGCAATGATCGGCCAGAGAAAATGGGAATTGCCCTATTGCGAACACGATGCGGTTTCAAATCGTTGCCGTCGCATCGAACCGGTACGCCGGAAAGCCACGGCACTGTTTGACCTCTTGCGGCGCGCCGCATACGGTCGGCGCAAACGGCCGAGCGTTTGGCTTCAACTCGCTTAAGACACGAGAGCTGCATTTTCGATGCACGTACCCGCGACGACAAATACGACCCGGCTCGGCCACCGCGCATGTGCGTTGCTTTTGGGCAGCGTCATCGCATGCGCCAGCCTCGGCGCCGCCCCGGCCTTGGGCCAGAGCCTGCCCTTGATCCGCGACAGCGAAATCGAGACCCTGCTCAACGATTACGCGAAGCCGATTTTCAAAGCCGCAGGCATCGGCAGTGGCCGGGTGACCGTGCGCATCGTCAGGAACGACGCCTTCAATGCCTTCGTGGTCGATGGCCGCAACGTCTATATTCATACCGGCGCTCTGCTTCAGGCCAATTCCCCCAATGAGGTCATCGGCGTTCTGGCGCATGAGACCGGGCATATTTCCGGCGGCCACATGGCGGCGCTGAGAGCCCGCATCGCCCGTGACCAGACCCGGGCCCTGCTGACACAGATCATCGGCATCGGCGCCATGGTCGCCGGCGGCGTGCAGGGTGGCGATAGCGGCCGCGACGTGATGTCGGGCGGACAGGCCGTCCTCCAGGGCGGCAACGAGGTCATTATGCGCGGCATTCTCTCCGAGCGCCGTTCGCAAGAAAGCGCCGCCGACCAGGCGGGGTTGCAGTACCTGACCGCGACCAAACAGTCGGGCAACGGCATGCTTGCAACGTTCGAGCGATTCCAGCAGCAGGAATACATTTCCGACCAGCAGAAGGACCCCTTCGTCCGCAGCCACCCCGTCGCGACCGATCGCCTGGCGCGTCTGCGCGACCTGGTGAAGGCAAGTCCGTATGCCAACGAAAAGGATGCGCCGGCGCTGCAGCTGCGCCATGATTTGATGCGCGCCAAGCTTTCGGGCTATCTCGAGCGCCCCGGCATCGTCTTCAACCGCTACCCGGCCAAAGACACTTCCCTGCCGGCACGATACGCGCGTGCCATCGCAACCTTCTTCAAGGGCGGCAACGGCGCCCTCGAAATGGCACTCGCGCAGATGGACGCTCTGATCAAGGAACAGCCCAACAACGGCTATCTCTACGAGGTCAAGGGCGACTTCCTGATGCGATCGGGCAAGATGCAGGAGGCGATTCCATTTATGCGCCAGGCCCTGAAGCTTGCGCCTGAAAGTCCGCTCATCCGCGTCCAGCTCGCCATCGCGCTGCAGCAGTCCAATATGCCCGGGGTCATCGACGAAGCCGTCACCCTGCTGCGCAAATCGCTGATCGAGGATCAGAACGCCCAGGCCTACCGCACGCTGGCCAGCGCCTACTACAAGCAGGGTAAAGGCCCCGAGGCCGACGCCATGATCGCCCAGGCCCACTTCCTTGAAGGAAATCTGAAGCAATCCCAAATATTTGCCAAGCGAGCACAAACGAAGTTGCGCCAAGGCTCGCCAGAATGGATAAAGAACGACGATATCATCAACTATAAGCCCGAGAATTTCGAGAACTAGTCGGCCGCCTATTGGCGGTCTCCGGCCAAACAAGAGAGTGACATGCCCTTTCGCAACGCCATCGCAAACGTCCTTCGAGGAAAGTTCAAAACCGTCGCCGCGCTCGCCGCATCAGGTGCCGGCGCGCTGGCTCTCGCCCTTCTAGTTGCGGCGCCGATGCAGAACGGCGGACTGCTCTCCAAGGCTTATGCGGCCGACGCAGCCTTTAGCGACGAGCAAAAATCGGCGATCGGCGACATCGTAAAGGACTACCTGCTCAAGCACCCGGAAGTTCTCGATCGACGTGCAGACCGCACTCGAGGCGAAGCAGGAGAAGGAGCAAGCCGAAAAGCTTAAGTCGTTCATGTCCGAGAATGCCAAGGACATCTATCGCGGCGCTAACGCCTCGATCGCGGGCAACCCTGAAGGCGACATCACGGTGGTCGAGTTCTTCGATTACAACTGCGGCTATTGCAAACGCGGCATGCCCGAAATCCAGAAGCTGATCCAAAAGGACAACCGCGTCCGCGTGGTGTTCAAGGAACTGCCAATCCTCTCGAAGGGGTCGGAAGAAGCCGCAAAGGCTGCGCTGGCTGCCAAGCGCCAGGGCAAGTATTGGGAATTCCATCAGGCCATGCTGTCCAACAAGGGGCAGGCCAATGAAGCATCCTCGCTCAAGGCCGCCGAAAGCCTCGGCATCGACCTCGAGAAGTTCAAGACCGACATGAAGAGTGCTGCGGTCACTGAGGAACTCGATCAGATGAAGGCCCTGGCCAAGAAAATGGGGATCAGCGGCACGCCGCATTTCCTCGTGGGCGACAAGTCGATTCCCGGCGCCCCCGAAGATCTTCATGACCAACTCGAGGTCCTCGTCACGGAATTCCGCAAGTCCGGTTGCAATTACTGCTAGTGGCCCCGAGTGCGGTTTTTTTTCGTTGCGAATCAATGACTTTTTGGCGATTCCGTCATCAACATGCGCGCCTGTCGTCGGCCTTTCGCACCTGCAAGAAAGCTGGTAGACCCCTAAACGCACAGCGGATTTCTCCGCGCACATGGTCTCAACATTCTTATCCGGCAGCTCGCCAGTTCCTTCGATGGCCAAACCAATTTATGTCCTGAACGGCCCCAACCTCAACATGCTCGGGACCCGAGAGCCCGCCATCTATGGCAGCGAGACGCTCGACGATCTCAGGAAGCGGGTCGAGGCACGTGCCAAGAGCCTGGATTTCACGATCGATTTTCGCCAGTCCAATGTCGAGGGCGAACTCGTGAACTGGATACAGGAAGCGCGCGGCAAGGCGGCCGGCATCGTTCTCAACGCCGGGGGCTATACGCACACTTCCGTCGCCATTCTGGACGCGCTTCAGGCGGCCGAACTGCCGGTCATCGAAGTGCATCTCTCCAATATTTTCCGCCGCGATCAGTTCCGCCAGCACTCCTACATTTCGCTCGGGGCGACGGGAGTGATCTGCGGGCTAGGCGCTCAAGGCTACGAACTGGCCCTGCTCGCCCTCGCCGATATCCTGAAAAGGGACGGCAACCGCTAGCGGTCCCTAACGGCACGTATCGACACGAAACGACGCAATCGAGAAGGAACACGAGAGCAATGACGGCGAAAGATCAAGGGGCAAGGCCGAGTGCCGAGGGCCAAATGATCCGCGAGCTGGCGGAGCTTCTAAACGAGACCGGTCTCACCGAGATCGAAATGGAAAAAAGCGGGCTCAAGATCCGCGTGGCCCGCGAGGTGAAAGTCGCCGCCAGCGTCCCTTACGCCGCAGCGCCCATTCACGCCGTTGCGCACGCCCCGGGTTCAGCACCGCAGGCCGGTCCGGCCGGAGCGCCTGCTGGCACGGGTGCCGCCGATCCCGCCAAGCACCCGGGCGCCATCAAGTCGCCGATGGTCGGCACCGCCTATCGCTCGCCGGAACCGGGCGCCGCGACGTTCTGCGAGGTCGGCTCCAAGGTCAGCCAGGGCGACATACTGTTGATCATCGAAGCCATGAAGACCATGAACCAGATACCAGCCCCGCGTTCGGGAACGGTGACGGCCATCCTGTTCGAGAACGCGCAGCCGGTGGAATATGGCGAGCCTTTGATCATCATCGAATAGACGGCGAGACCGCGAAAATCGCTGGAGAGAACCGATTCAAATGTTCGACAAGGTACTCATCGCCAATAGAGGTGAAATCGCGCTTCGCGTGCAGCGAGCCTGCAAGGAGCTGGGCATCGCCACGGTCGCCGTGCACTCGACGGCGGATGCCGACGCCATGCATGTGCGACTGGCGGATGAAAGCGTCTGCATCGGCCCGCCGGCGGCCAGCGACAGCTATCTCAACATTCCGGCCATCGTTACGGCCTGCGAAATCACCGGCGCCGACGCCGTCCACCCTGGTTACGGGTTCCTCTCCGAGAATGCCCGCTTCGCGGAAATCCTCGAAGAGCACAAGATCACTTTCATCGGCCCGACGTCCGAACACATCCGGATCATGGGCGACAAGATCGAGGCCAAAGTTACCGCAAAGAAGCTCGGCATTCCGGTCGTTCCCGGGTCCGACGGCGCTGTCACCAGCGAAGCGGAAGCGTTGAAGATCGCCAAGAGCATGGGCTTCCCCGTGCTGATCAAGGCGGCGGCAGGCGGCGGCGGTCGCGGCATGAAAGTCGCGCATTCGGCGGCGGACCTCGGTTTGGCACTTTCGACCGCGAAGACGGAAGCCAAGGCCGCTTTCAACGACGATGCCGTCTACATCGAGAAGTATCTGCAAAAGCCTCGTCACATCGAGATTCAGGTCTTCGGCGACGGCAAGGGCGACGCCGTACACCTTGGTGAACGCGACTGCTCGCTGCAGCGCCGGCATCAGAAGGTGCTGGAGGAGTTGCCCTCGCCCGCCCTCAATGCGGCCCAGCGCGCCAAGATCGGCGAGACGGTTGCCGACGCCATGCGGAAGATCAAGTACCGGGGCGCCGGAACGGTGGAGTTCCTGTTCGAGGACGGACAGTTCTTTTTCATCGAAATGAACACCCGCTTGCAGGTCGAGCATCCCGTCACCGAAATGGTGACCGGCTACGACCTCGTTCTCGAGCAGATCCGCATCGCCTCGGGTGCGCCTCTCAGTTTCAAGCAGGAAGACATCGTTCTCTCCGGCCACGCCATCGAGTGCCGCATCTGCGCCGAGAACGCCAAGACCTTCAGGCCGTCGCCCGGCCAGATCAGCTACTGGCATCCTCCGGGCGGGCTCGGCGTCCGGGTCGATAGCGGCGCCTACCAGGGCTATCGCGTCCCGCCCTATTACGATAGCCTCATCGGCAAGCTCATCGTGCACGGCAAGACCCGCAACGATTGCATGATGCGCCTGCGCCGGGCCTTGTCCGAATTCGTCATCGACGGCATCGAGACCACCATCCCCCTGTTCCAGGACCTCGTGCGGCAACCCGACATCGTCAATGGACTTTATGACATCCACTGGCTCGAAAAACATCTCGGAATGAAATAGGATCGCCCGGCGGCATCTCCTTCCTGGGGGCCTGCCTTGCTGATCCGCATTTCTATTGAGTTCGAGACCCAATGGCGTCGCGCGAAGATCCTGCGATCGATATTACCCCGCAGGTTCTCTTGAAGGCCTACAGTTGCGGCATCTTTCCCATGGCGGAAAGTGCGACCGATCCGGCGTTGTACTGGATCGAGCCGCAACACAGGGGCATTCTGCCGCTCGATGCGGCACGGTTTCCTTCTCGCCTTCTACGCACTGTCCGCACCACCCCGCTTCGCGTCGCCATCGACACGGATTTCGAGCACACCATCGAGGGATGCGCGGCGCCGCGCCCGGGCCGCAACACGACATGGATCAACAAGCGCATCCGCGTCCTCTATCGAGAGCTCTTCGAATTGGGCGCCTGCCATACCGTTGAAGTATGGTCCGGTAGCAAGCTCGTCGGCGGCCTCTATGGCGTAGCTCTCAAAGGAGCATTTTTCGGGGAAAGCATGTTCTCGACCGAGCGCGATGCTTCCAAGATTGCTCTCGTGCATTTGGTTGCACGTTTGAAGGAGGGCGGTTTTCAACTGCTCGACACACAATTCGTTACCGACCACCTGCGGCAATTCGGGACCATCGAGGTCGACCGCGACGAATTTCAGGGCAGGCTCGAAGCAGCCCTCACTCACGACGCCAATTTCAAAGCATTGCGCCCGGATACCTCGCCCGCCGAAATCGTCAGTATCGTGAGCCGATAGGCCGATTAACGCCGCGCCGGAGCGGCTGTCCCATCCACTGTTCCCGCAGGAACAGCTCTGCTTCTCCAGTCATGTCAGGGTTCTCGGAGAGTGGCCTGCACCACGCCCCTGGACCTGAACGGCTCGCGTGCTGGCGCGGCCGAGATACTGGAGAGTTCTTTAATGTCGACCAAAGCCACCGTGTTCGCGGCCGCAGCCGCACTCGCCGCCATTGCAGGTGCCGCCGGCACTGCAAATGCCCACGGTCACTCGAGTGGATTCCATCCGCATCATCGCTTCTATTTCTACGCCGACCCGCCCGTCCGCGATTGCAGCTTCTATCGCGAAATGTGGGAGGAGACCGGGCTCTTTAGATGGAAGAAGCGCTACTTCGTTTGCAAAGGCTGGTGGTGACAATCGTTCGGAGCCGGGCTTCAAACTCCCCCGTGCCCCGGCCGCTCCACACGCCCTGTCCCCCGGGAGCCTCGGCCCGGGGGATTTCCGTTTCTTCCCGATGGCGACGCGGCACCACCAGAGCCCTGGCCTGTTGTTTCACGCTCGCTGAGTGCTCAGCAGTTTGATTATGCGTTTGGCCACGCCGGGCATGTTGAAGCTCGTCTTCGTTCTTTTTATTTTTGCGTCGCAAGCGCAAAGCAGCTGCGTCGGGCTGCTACCTGACAAACTGGCGGCGTGCGCCCGCGTTCAAGCCGGTCGCACCAGTGTGGTTGCATATTTTTTCCATATGAATCAGCTTGTTACATTATGCCAATCGTGAAATAATTCGATCGAGAAAAAACGACTCGAAGCCCGGAATTTTTGCCGCTGCAGAGCGTTTTCAAATTGTCGGTGGCAATGTTGTCTACCCGCAAAGACGACGTAACGCGCCACAAAACGTCTCGACCGGTATCGCGTAACATCGAGACGACAGAAGATGGGACAGGACCCCGCATCCTGTCCCATTTCCGTTTTTTCCCGATAAAAATTGATCGCTCCTTGCCCCGGAACAGGTTGAATGCCTTGGACGTTGTTGGTCTATTGAAGAAACACTGTCGTTCGGATCAACACTTGAAGGTCCGATCCGCGAGAGCAACACTTGACCAATCGCGGGCGTAGCCGCACCCGTTCCCAGAACGTCGCCCGCCGCGTTGACTAAGGAGGCGATCACATCATGACCAGATCAATTACCCGCAGCTTCACGTCTGTCGTGCTCGCGGCGCTGACGGCAATATCGGCCGTGGCGTTTTCGGCCAGCCCTGCAGACGCCCGACGCTATCATCGGCACCACGGTGGGGGAGGATTGGCATTCGGGCTTGCCGCCGCTGCCATTGCCGGGATCGCACTGTCCCGCCATCACCGCAGGCATCATCGCTACTATTACTACAGCGATTACGACTATGACCCGGGCTACTACTCCTATCGCCGCCACAACTATCGCCCGTACTACGGCTACTACGGCGGCTACGGACTGGGCCATCGCCGTCATTTCCACCACCGTCGCCATTGGTAGTAGAGTTGCCGCCGACGATCTAAAAGGAATGTCCCGCGGTCACTCTCGCGAAAATGCACATGACCGGCCCTCGCGGCCGGTCATTTCTTATTCCCACTCGATGGTGCCTGGCGGTTTCGAGGTGATGTCGTAGACGACGCGATTGATACCGCGGACCTCGTTGATGATGCGCGTCGCCGCGCGGCCGAGGAAACCCATGTCGAAGGCGAAGAAGTCGGCGGTCATGCCGTCGACCGAGGTGACCGCGCGCAAGGCGAGTACGTGATCGTAGGTCCGCCCATCGCCCATGACACCGACCGTGCGCACGGGAAGCAGGACGGCAAAGGCCTGCCAGATGACGTCATAAAGCCCCGCCTTGCGAATCTCGTCCAGATAGATCGCGTCGGCCTTGCGGAGAATGTCGAGTTTCTCTGGTGTCACTTCGCCTGGAATTCGGATGGCAAGACCCGGTCCCGGAAACGGATGACGGCCGACGAAGGCATCAGGCAATCCGAGTTCACGCCCGAGTGCACGCACTTCGTCCTTGAAGAGCTCCCTAAGCGGCTCGACGAGCTTCATGTGCATGCGTTCCGGCAAGCCGCCGACGTTGTGGTGCGATTTGATCGTGACCGAGGGCCCGCCGGTGAACGAGACGCTTTCGATTACGTCCGGATAGAGCGTTCCCTGGGCCAGGAACTCGGCGCCGCCGATCTTGGCAGCTTCGGCTTCGAACACGTCGATGAAGTGCTTGCCGATCGCCTTGCGTTTCGCTTCGGGATCGCTGACGCCAGCAAGCGCCGTCAGAAACATCTTGGACGCGTCGACGTGAACCAACGGAATGTTGTAGTGATCGCGAAAGAGCCCGACCACTTGCTCGGCCTCGCCGAGGCGCATCAACCCGTGGTCGACGAAAACGCACGTCAGTTGATCGCCAATCGCTTCGTGGATCAGAACCGCCGCGACGGCGCTGTCGACGCCGCCGGATAGGCCGCAGATAACCCGCCCCTTGCCGACCTGAGCGCGAATCTTGGCGATCATTTCGCGGCGATACGCCGACATGGTCCAATCGGATTTCAAGCCGGCGATCCTGTGGACGAAATTCGCAAGCAGCTTGCTGCCGTCGGGCGTATGGACGACTTCCGGGTGGAACTGCACCGCATAGAAGGCGCGCGCTTCGTCCGCCACGGCGGCATAGGGTGCGTTCTCGCTGGTCGCGATGATTCTGAACCCGTCCGGCAGTTTGGTGACACGGTCGCCGTGGCTCATCCAAACTTGGTGCCGCTCGCCCTTGCGCCAGACCCCTTCGAACAGCGGGCTCTCGACTTCGACGGTGACGAGCGCGCGACCGAACTCGCGATGATGCCCGCTCTCCACCTTGCCGCCGAGCTGAGCCGCCATCGTCTGCTGGCCATAACAGATGCCGAGCACAGGCACTTGTCCGGCGAACACCGCTTCCGGCGCGCGCGGGCTCGCCATCTCGGTGACTGACGACGGCCCGCCCGAAAGTATGACGGCCTTCGGTTTCAACTTGGCAAAGGCAGCGTCCGCGCTCTGGAAGGGATGGATTTCACAATAGACGCCGGATTTGCGAACGCGACGCGCAATCAGCTGCGTAACCTGACTTCCGAAATCGATGATGAGGACGCTATCGTTCATTGTCCGGCGTGGGGGTTGGATTTTCTCTCGGTGCGATACAGGCCCGGATAGAACACCCCCGTCATTCAGCGTCAAGAACCGCCGCGAAAGACGCCCAAATTCCCTGTGAAATCCGAGTTTAACCGGGCTTGATCTGAGGCAAGGCCGGCAAGGGGAGAAACGTGTCAGTAAGTGTTGTCGATCGGCCTCGGTTCGGGTTGCCTGAATGAACGAAATTCTCATCGTCTTCCTTGCCGCACTTTTGACCGCGCTCGCGACGGGTTTGGGCGCATTGCCGTTTCTGTTCGTCCGCGACGTCGGCGCCTATACGGTGTCGCTTGCCAACGCCGTGGCCGCAGGACTGATGTTTGCGGCAACCCACGGGCTCATTGCGGAGGGGATCGCACTCAGCCCGTCGCGCCTCGTCCTGGGGATCCTGATTGGTGTTGTATGTATTCTCGCCGCCAAGAATTACGTCGGCCATCACGAGAGCACGGAAATCGCCAATCTCACCGGCATCGACGCAAAGCGGGCATTCCTTTTCATCGCGGTCATGACGGCGCATTCGTTTGCGGAGGGTGTCGGCGTCGGCGTCTCGTTCGGTGGTTCGGGCGCATTGGCGACGTTCATCACCGCGGCCATCGCAGTCCACAACATTCCCGAAGGTCTGGCCATCGCTCTGGTCCTGGTACCCCGGGGAACGCCGGTCTGGCAGGCGGCGTTCTGGAGCGTGTTTTCCAGCCTGCCGCAGCCCATCGCCGCGGTTCCGAGCTACCTCTTTGTGGAAACGTTCGAGGCCTTTCTACCGATCGGCTTCGGCATCGCCGCCGGCGCCATGATCTGGATGGTCTTCTCCGAACTCATCCCGGACGCCAACAAGAACGCACCCTCCGGACACGTCGGCACCGTGATCACCGTCAGCTTTTCACTGATGCTGGCGTTGCAGTATCTGGTGCTGAAGACGTGAGCCGCTCCGGCAAACGCAGACGCGACAGCACTCAATGCAGGTCCGGGAATTTCACGTGCGGCCGCAGATACTCAGCGCCGAAGCGGTTGATGTGGCCGCCGTTCTTGTAAAGCATGACCTGATCGACGACGGGCGGGCACGTCTCGCCACGGCACATATCGTCGAACGGTAAATAGACCGAAACGTGGTCGTGCCTTTTGGCGGCGCGAACCAGCGCGGCGTTTGAAGCGGAAAGCTCAGTGATGGCAGCCTTCCTGCTGACGCCGCAGCGGCCTGCATCGCCGCCCGTGCTCACGGCCGCCACGATGCATCGAACCGGAAGCGTGACGTAGGTTGGAATCTGCCCGATCAAGAGTACGTTGATGCCGCGCGACTTGAACACCTCGAGCGTCTGATCGAGAACCTTGTCGAAGGCGGGCGCTGGCCGTTCCGCTGAAGCGTCCGGCCCTGAAACAAAAGCGTTCAACGTGTCGTCTCCGGTCTCGATGCGGGCCATCCATTTCTCCCAGTAACCCGATATGACCGCCAGCTTGAGCTTCGGATTACGCTCGACGAACTTCTGCGCTTCCTCTTGATAACGGCGGCATTCGAGCGCTTTGCTTGCCGGGCGAGCAGGGATTTTTATGCCGAACAAGAGCACGCATCCCCCGTTCGTCACCTGCCGGCCGGAAAGGTTGGCGTCGCGCGCATAACCCTCTGCGAGCGGCACCCAATGATCGGCCATGGAGTCGCCGAAGACCGCGAGGTCGTAGCCTTCATCGCTGCGGCGTTTGCGACCAAAATTGCACTTCTCGTCGTTTGCGAAGATGTTCCAGTGATTGTCGCAGGTGCGGCGATAGGGATTGCCCGACACCATCTGGTCGAGGACGCGGCGGGCCTCAGTGGCGTAGCGCGCCGGAAATCCCTGCTCGAGCTTGATCGACGCCGCGACGCCCGCGAGTGCCAGCACTCCGGCCAGCGCTCCGCCGGCGAACCGGGGATTGATGGCGCTAAGTCCGAACGCCGCCGATTTCACCAGCGGTTTGCGAAATGGCTTTTCGACAAAGCGCCACGACAGGTAGGCCAGCACCAAGCTTGCAGCGACGATGCCGCTCGCCTCAAGCACATTCGGCGCCCTCTCAAGGCGGTAGCTGACAAGTGCGATCAACGGCCAGTGCCAAAGGTAGAGCGAGTACGAAACGAGCCCGAGAAAGACGAGTGCGGGCGATGAAAAAAGCCGCGAGACTAGCGTGGTGTTCGAGTGCCCCGAGGCAATGATCGCCGCCGTACCGAGACAAGCCGGCAGCGCCGCGAGCCCTGGAAAATCGCCGTCGGACCTGAGCCAGTAGCAGCTTAAGATGATGCCGGCCAAGCCGCCGAGACCCAGCGCTTCGGCGGTAATTTTGTCGAGCCGGATCCAAGGCGCAGCGAGTGCCAGTCCAGCGCCCAGAAGCAATTCCCAAGCGCGCGACGGCAGTAGGAAGAACGCCAATTCGGAATCCTTCATGAGCGTGGCCTGGGCGTAGACGAGCGACGCTACCGCGACCAAGCCGGCGGCAGCTAGAACCGCTCGAAGCGACAGGAACCGCGACAAGCCGAACAGGATCAGCGGCCACGTCAAGTAGAACTGATCCTCGACGGCGAGGGACCATGTGTGCAGCAACGCCTTCTCCTGCGCCGGTGCCGAGAAATATCCGCCCGTGTTGTAGAAGAAGACGTTGGCGTACATGAAGAGCGCGGAGAGCATACTGCGGCCATGGTAGAGGAACGCATCGGGTAGCAGAATGAAGGCTGCGAGGATCGTCACGACGAGAAAGCAAACGAGCGAGGCCGGCAGAAGCCGCCGCGCGCGGCGCTCGAAAAACCTGGCAAACGAAAATCGGCCATCCTGCATTTCCGCATGAATGAGGCGTGTGATCAGGAAACCGGAGATGACGAAGAAGACGTCGACGCCGACAAATCCTCCGGGAACGAAGGCGGGAAACGCATGAAAGGCGACAACTGCCGCGATCGCCAGTGCGCGCAATCCATCTATGTAAGAAAGATAAGCCATCGAACCCCGGTCTAGCCCTTCAAAACCGGATAAGAAGAGTTTTGCGGCGCGGCTGTCAATTTCTTACTGCACACCAGATGTCGCGACCGGGGCGCATCGAAGGCGCGGGTGCAGCGACGAGGGCCGATTGCTGTCGAAATCCGCGACCAGCCGCGCGACAATGCCGCCCGTTGTCAGATATAGCCACGTCTGCAGTCCGAAGCGGCGCAGAGCCACAACGTAATGGACAATTGACCGACATGCTCCGTGTCAAAACCCGCCTCGGACCGAGCCAGATTGAAGGCATCGGCCTCTTCGCCGACGAGGACATTGCCGCTGGCACCGAGACATGGCGTTTCGATCCCGGCTTCGATCAGGTTTTTCCGCCTGAGGCTCTCGACGACCTGCCGCATACGTCCCGCGCCCAATTGCTCAACTATACCTACGCGCATGAGCAGACGGGTGAACTCGTGTTCTGCATCGACAATGCCCGCTTCATGAACCATGCCGACGAGCCGAACACCAAGGGCGTGCACGATGCCGGCGAAATCGCCGGATTCGATATTGCCACACGGGACATTCGGAAAGGTGAAGAGATCACCTGCGACTACCGCCTGTTCGACGGCGCATTCGCGGCGAAGATCAAGAGCGCGACGTAGTCCCTGGACTTAGCCGAGCAAAACGGACGACGGCAGACCGATGCGGCGGATCGATACCTTGTTTGCCGAGTATTGAACCCTGCGTCGCCGCTCGGCCGCAATGCGCCGCTGCAGGTAGGGGGAAAAATGCCCTGCATACCGTTGCCAGAGCTCCGAGCGTCTCCAGTCGTCGCCGGAGACTCTGCCTCGGCATTCGTGCGAGCCGCATCCGCACGCGAACTCGTCGTAAGGCGAGCCGTCGCTCATCGCATAGTCGTAGGTCACTTCTTCGCCGGCGGCGATGTCACGCATGGCGACAAGGCCAATCTGTCCCGAGAGGCCGGCGTTGGGATTGCAGCTGTGGTTGACGTAGTCGGCCGGTTCGCAATCGCTGAGGGAGACGAGGTAATGGTCCTCCTCGACCTGAAGCGAATAGCGCCTCACCGTCGCCGGCAGGGCTTCGAGATCGCAGCCTTGCACGAGCTTGCCGCTCCAAACCACGATCAACTCGCCCTTGGCGATCGTCTCGCGCGCGATGACGGTGTGGCCGCCCCGGTCGCCGGTCTCTCTGACTTGGCATTTGCTGGAAAGAAACGAGTGTGTCGGATCACTCATGTAAGGCCCCACAACCAGGACACTGTCTGCCAGACGGCGCCGGCAACTCCCCGCCCGGCTCACTGCGATGCTCAATCGCGAAGCTAACGACGTACCGAGCGCGCAACACATAGGGGCAGCGACCGGGATGTCAACGGTTGGCATTTCAAATGTTGTTCGCATCTGTGGGACACAGCTTCCCATCCTTGGCAAATCGCGATCGGGGTGCCCGGCGACGGTCACAATTCCTGGACTTGGAGCATGTCGCTATCGGGCCGGTGTCTGGGCGCGCGCGCCGATCGTCAGCTGTGGGAGAGTTCCAGCGCGGCGACGAAAAATCCGTCGGTGCCATGTCGCGCCGGGGTCAGCAGCAGGTGATCAAGACTGCCGTCGCTCGCGGCGGGTGCGTCGCCCGGAAGACACTCCCGCCACACCTGACCAATAGACAGGCGGCGAAATGCCGGATTATCACTCACGAAGGCCTCGATCTGTGCGCCATTCTCTTCGGGCAGAACCGAGCACGTGACATAGACCAGCCGTCCACCCGGCTTCACCAGGGCCGCCCCGCGACGTAGAACCTCGCGTTGCTGCTTCTGGCGCTCGGCCAAGGCGGCGGGCTTCAGCCGCCACTTCGCTTCCGGACGGCGCCGCCAGGTTCCTGTCCCCGTACACGGCGCATCGACGAGCACGACATCGAAGCGCGGTCCGAGTGCCGTCAACGCCGTATCGTCACCTGCGCGCAGAATTTGGACATTCCGCACGCCCGCCCGCTTCACCCGCTCGAATATGGGCTTCAGCCGGGTGCGGTCTTCGTCATAGGCATAGATCTGCCCGGTATTCTGCATGGCGGCGGCCATCGCCAAGGTCTTGCCCCCACCGCCCGCACACAGATCGAGCACCTGCTTGCGGGCGCCGGCGCAGGAAAGCGCGGCCGCTATCTGGCTGCCCTCGTCCTGAATTTCGCACCATCCTGCCTGAAAGGCGGCTTCGGCCTGCAGGTTGGGCGTCCGGGCGGGACCCGACGGCGGCGGGACGCGGATACCGATCGGCGACAGAGGCGAGGCAATCGCATTGAAGCTCGCCAAGGCTTTCAGCACTTTTTCCTGCGTCGCCTTCAACGAATTGACGCGAATATCGGCCGGCGCGCGATCGCTCATGGCGACCCCTTCGGCGACAGCGTTTTCCCCGAAGGCGCTGGTGAAGCTTGGCCATAGCCACTCCGGAACATTGGCGCGAACGTGGTCGGGAGCCCCCGCGTCGCCCCGGGTCAGCCCAAGTCGCTCCGTCTCGCTCAAGGCGGAAGGTGCGTGCTCGCTGCCATCACAAATCTGGTCGATCTCCGCTGCCGACATGGCGAGGGCACCCGCGGCGGCGGCGAGAGCCAGGGCCCGCGGCGTATCGCT
Source organism: uncultured Alphaproteobacteria bacterium (assembly GCA_963732525.1). Classification (GTDB taxonomy): domain Bacteria; phylum Pseudomonadota; class Alphaproteobacteria; order Rhizobiales; family Hyphomicrobiaceae; genus Hyphomicrobium_B. Next base: position 44,003 of record CAVSZX010000005.1, on the reverse strand, counting down.
TTCCATCGCCCAGGCAAACGAGGCTTTTCGGCGCAAGGCATCGTAGACGATGCCGCCGATGGCGTTACGATCGCCCGAACCCGCAAATCGGTGCGCCTTGCCCCAGTCCGCCAATGCGGTGGAGACCGGCTGGTGACGATTGAGCACGAGGTCCAGAACTTCGATTGCCGCGGATATCCGCCCGGCCGCTTTCATTTCGCCTCATGAACCTAGGGCAACATGCAGGCCGAGCCGCACCCACATGGCAAGTAGAACCATCGAGCTGACGATATAGACGGCAAACCTGTGCGCCACGTTGTTATATGTTGTGTGAATGAACGCGTGCACGAGGCGCAACAGCGCGAAGCCCCATGCGAGCGCGATCATGACCGGGTCCGCCGCATTGGTGAGAAGCGCGAAGGCTGCCGCGGCGTAAAACAGCATCGGCATTTCGAGCTGATTGTGGAAGGCATTGGAAACGACGCCCGCGCGCACCGGCCACGTCGGCCTGACGCCGGGGTTGGCGCCGCGCTGCACCGTACCAGCGCGAACGGCCCTCAGCCGCTCGAGCCCCATCCAGAGCTGGAGAAAGTAGGTGAGGCCGACCTGCACCAGAACAGGGTAGAGAATGTTCATGTCGCGCCCAGTCCCATCAGCCGCCCGTCCCAGGGTAGTTCGGGCTTTCGCGCGTGATCAAGACGCCGTGGGCGTGGCTCTCGCGAATACCGGCGGGTGATATGCGCACGAACTTGGCGCGCTTCTGGAACTCTGGGATCGACTTGGCGCCGAGATAGCCCATGCCGGCGCGAAGTCCGCCGACAAGTTGATGCACGACCGCATCCATCGGGCCCTTGTAGGGCACCTGGCCTTCGATGCCTTCAGGAACAAGCTTCAGCGTATCGCGAACCTCGGCCTGGAAATAGCGGTCGGCGGAACCGCGCGCCATGGCGCCGACAGACCCCATGCCGCGATAGGACTTGTAGGTGCGACCCTGGTAGAGATACGTCTCGCCCGGGGCCTCGTCGGTTCCTGCGAGCAGCGATCCGACCATAACGCACGAGGCGCCAGCGGCAATCGCCTTGGAGATGTCGCCCGAATAGCGGATGCCGCCATCGGCGATCACGGGAACGCCGGAGCGGCCGGCCTCCCTGGCGCAGTCCATCACGGCCGTCAGCTGCGGAACGCCGACGCCCGCCACGATGCGCGTCGTACAGATAGAGCCGGGACCGATCCCGACCTTGATCGCGTCGGCTCCGGCATCAATGAGCGCCTTCGTTGCGTCCGCGGTCGCGACGTTGCCGGCAATGACCTGCACGTTGTTCGAGATCTTCTTGATGCGCGCCACCGCCTCGATCACGCGCGCGGAGTGGCCGTGCGCGGTATCGACGACGATGACGTCGCAGCCGGCCTGGATCAACGCCCGAGTCCGCTCGTAGCCGTCCTCGCCAACCGTCGTCGCCGCGGCGACGCGCAGCCGGCCTTGCTCATCCTTACAGGCGTTGGGATGCCTTGCGGCCTTCTCGATGTCCTTCACGGTGATGAGGCCAATGCAGTGAAAGGCATCATCCACCACAATCAGCTTCTCAATGCGGTTCTTGTGAAGCAGCTTCTTGGCGTCGGCCTGGCTCACCGAGCGCTTGACGGTGATGAGATTGTCTTTCGTCATCAATCGCGAAACGGGCTGGTCGAGGTCGGATGCAAAGCGAACGTCGCGATTGGTCAGAATGCCGGCGAGCTTGCCGCCGTTCTCGACCACGGGAACTCCCGTAACACCCTTCTTCGCCATCAGATCGAGCGCATCGCGCAGCGTCATCTCCGGCGAAATGGTGACTGGGTCGAGGACGATGCCGCTTTCATAACGCTTGACCTGGGCCACGTGCTTGGCCTGGTCCTCGATGGAGAGATTGCGATGCAGAACACCGATCCCCCCCTCCTGGGCCATGGCGATCGCCAGCCGCGCCTCGGTCACCGTATCCATGGCGGACGACAGGAGCGGGATGTTGAGCTTGATGGTCTTCGTCAGCCGCGAAGCCACGTCGACCTGCCCCGGCATGACCTCGGAGGGTCCAGGCACGAGAAGGACGTCATCAAATGTCAGGGCCATCCCCAAATCGAGCACGGACGGGCTCGAAGCCATGCGAATTCTCCGTCTGTTTCCGGGAGTGACACGTTCCACGCCCCGGGGGCGAACAATGTCGCGGGGTCTATATCACCAACCTGCCGACAGGGGAAGCGGTGCACGATTTGCCGCAGCTGGAGGGCTGAAACGGCCCGCTTTTCGGGAGGGTCGCCTTCATCCTCTCGAAAACGCCTCACCTGTCATCAGCATGTAGGAAAACGCCGCAATATTCCGCCTCACGGGGCCCCCGCTGCCCCCTTGAGATTCTCGATTGAGATGAGGCCGGACTTGGAATTCGATCGCGCTGGTCCTGTAATTCCGCTCCTGCTCGCATCTCTCGCGATAGCCGCCGAGGCGGCCCTTGGCCCGGGTTCCGCGCAGTCGGAACAATTCGTGGCCATGGACCACCCGGCGGCGGTTCTCGCCTGGGCCAAACTGCGCTGTGATCCCGCTCTCGAGCTATCCCGCCGTGGCCGGCGTGTCGAGATCGAGGATCTGAGAAACGTCGTCGCCGCATTCGATGCAGCCAGCCGCTACCGTCGGCTCGAGGATTTGTGCGCGGAGGCTAAGAGTTCGGTGATTGTGATCGCGGCTACGCGTTCGCGCCCTTAGACGTTGACCGCCGCGGCAATGCGCTTGGCGGCAATTGTGCCTGACGGGCCAGCATTCCGATGGCGAGATCGCTATAAGTCGAGAACAAGGTGGGATCGTTTTTGGCTTTAGCCATAACCTGGGCTCCCTGCATCATGCCCATGACGATCTCCGATTTGGCACTGGCATCTGGGGCGCTATGGCCGCCCTGTTTCAGCACCTCGGCGACGATCGGCTCCAACCCCTTCGACAACTCCTTGAAGGCCCACTCGGCCTTCTCGCGTACGATCGGCTCCTGCGAGGCAAGCTCGAGGCAGACGTTGCCGACGAAGCACCCCGCGGCCATACCATGGGTTTTTTTCCAGGCCTCGTTTCGATTCTGAGGAATACTGAATATACGGCGCAATTTCTCGGCCGGTGCATCCGAGCTCCGGGCTATGGCTTCGTATTCGCGCAATAGGGCGGCGACGTAGAGTTCCAAGAGTTCGATCAGCAATGCGATTTTCGATGAAAAGAAGTAATAGAAAGTGCCCTTGTTGACCCGTGCCACTTCGCAAATTTCCGCAATTCCGATGACGTGAAAACTGCCACCCTGAAACAACTCGTTGGCCGCATCGATAATGCGCTGCCGGCTTTCTGACATGAAATGAGCCTGCCCGATTTTTCGCTATTCGAACGATGCATGAACGACGCCAGTTAGGCAATTGCACAATTTGATCAGAGGTAATCCGATAGTCGCAATACGTTCAGATAACTCGTTAATGTTGCTCCGATAGCGATTTTTTTGGCCCCCGGAAGGCGGTCGCAAGTACGTAGAGTTCGGCGGAGTCCGATCGGCTCGCCGGCGGTTTGACGTGCCGCGTCACGGCAAAACTGCGCTTGAGGAGATCGAGGAGTTCACGTTCGGCCCCGCCTTGAAGGACCTTGCAAAGAAAGGCTCCGCCTGGGGCAAGGATATCGACGGCGAAGGCGGCCGCCGTTTCGGCAAGCCCCATGATGCGCAGATGATCCGTAGTCGTATGCCCCGTAGTCGGCGCCGCCATGTCGGAGAGGACAACGTCGGCGCCACCCTCGCGCAACATCGACTTCAGGGTTTCGTCGGCACCGGAATCGGTAAAATCCAGCTGAACAAATGTGACGCCCGGGATCGGATCCATCGCCAGATAATCGATGGCGACGACCTGCCCCTTTGCCTCGAGCGACTTCACGAGCCCGGCCGCAAACTGGCTCCACCCACCGGGAGCAGAGCCAAGATCGACGACACGCATTCCGGGTTTGAGGATGTGATAGCGGGCATCGATTTCCTTCAGCTTGTAGGCGGCACGCGAGCGCAAACCCTCGCGCTTGGCGGCGGCGACATAGGGATCGTTGAGCTGACGTTCCAGCCAGCGCTGCGAAGACGCCGAGCGCTTGCGCGCCGTCTTCAAGGACGTGCGCAGCTGCCGCTGTCCGCCGCCCGGCCCCTTGGCCGCACCGCTGCGAGGTGTTTTTGCCATCGTTCTTCCGCCGCAAATTCCGTTAAATCGCCTCGTCGAGGCCGTTGATCTCAGCCCACTCGATTTGGCCCGGGTCTCGGCCGCCGCCGCCGTCTCGCATGTCGCCAGACGCCGTCCTCGAGCATCAAAGTGGTCAATATGCCCTCGCGCAGACCTCGGTCGGCAACTCTCAGTCGTTGCGCCGGCCACATACGCAAGACCGCCTCGAGAATGGCGCAACCCGCAAGTACGAGATCGGCGCGTTCCCTGCCGATACAGGGTTCGGCGATCCGCTCCTCGTAACTGAGATCGAGAAGCCTTTGCGTCACCTCCATGATCTCGCGCACCTGCAGCCAGCTGCCATCCACTTTGTTGCGATCATAGCGCGGGAGACCAAGGAGGATGCCCGCAATCGTGGTCACGGTTCCGGATGTGCCGAGGAAGTGCACCGAGCGGCCATCCAGTCGAGCGCCCAATTTGTTATGGGCTTCAAACGGCTCCAAGTACCGCTGAACGGCCGCCACCATGGCTTCGAAACTTTCGCGCGTGACCGTGCGTCCGCCGAACTTTTCCGCCAATGTGACCACGCCGACAGGAAGGGACGTCCATGCCGCAATCGCGGTATCGGTGGCAATCCGCCCCCCTGGACCCCGCCTGCGAGCCCCCTCCCGGCACAGATCCAGCCAGATGATTTCGGATGACCCGCCGCCGATATCGAAGACCATGACGAAATCCGTCGAAGGGTCGATGAGGGTGGCACACCCCGAGACTGCAAGCCGCGCCTCGGCTTCGGGGTTGAGAATTTCGATATCGAGGCCGCACTTGTCGCGAACGCGCGCTAGGAACTCGGGACCGTTGGCAGCGACCCGGCAGGCCTCTGTCGCGACGAAGCGGCCGCGTGTCACGCCGTGGCGGTCCAGCTTGCCGGCGCAGACCTTCAGGGCGTCAAGGGTGCGGGACATGGCCGCTTCGGAGAGCGCTCCCGACTGACCGAGCCCTTCGCCCAGCCGGATGATGCGCGAAAACGCATCGACGACGCGGAAGCCCCTGCGGGACGGACGCGCGAGCAGCAGCCGGCAGTTATTAGTGCCAAGATCGAGGGCGCCATAGACGCGCTTGGCGTGGATGTTATCGAATTCCGATATCAGATCCGGATGCGACGGCCTTCCTCCAGATGGCCGATCGAGCGCGACGGTTGCACCGCTCGCCTTGTCAGCCTCTGCCTTTTCAGGTGGGCCTTGCGGAAAAGCATTTTCTTTCACAACGTCAAAACCCCAGCGCCTGGCTCCGCGGTGTCTTGGTTAATGCCAACACACCGCTCGTCTTCAGGCCTTCATCTGGACTGATCTTGGTTTCACCTTATCAGGTCAAACACGGCCGTAAAGCCGGTCATCTCTGTCCTCGGAGCTTTGCACGTGGCGAACGGCCGGCACCACCTGCAAAAGCCTTTCCGGAAGCCGGCATTTGCGCTCGTTCTCGCACTCTTCTCCTGGCTCGGGGCCGGAACGCCCGCCGCCACGCAATCAATGTCGCGCCAGGAGATCGAAAGGAGGCTGATCGAAGGTTATCCCCAATCAATTCGTTCCGCCGGCAACGGCCGCGTGACGTTTTCCGACGGCACGGACCTTCCGCTCGACGACGGCGTCAGCAAAAACTTCGACGTTTGGCTGGCTCGGCCCGACATCGACGACATGTTCCGCTTTCCCTACCCGGCAATGGTGCCGGCTGTTGCGCCGCCTGAGGATTTTGATCCCGGGCGCGCCCGCAACGAGGCCTTCTTTCGCAAGGTCTACGGCGACTGCGTCGAGCCCGGCTTCAGTCATTCGCTCGAAGACGTGATCTGGCTGCCGAAAAAGGCCGGCGAGCGTCTCAAAGTTACGTCCATCAACGGCGTGGCGAAGCGATTGCGCGCCGTCTCGGCAGAACTCGACGAATTGCCGCCAGCCTTTGACCTTTACTTGACCCCGTCGGGCGGCGCTTACAATTGCCGCTCGATTGCCGGCTCGCAAGCCCGATCCGCGCACGGCTATGGCATTGCCATCGACCTTGCGACACGGCGCGCTCATTACTGGCGCTGGCACGGCATTGGGCACAAGGAAGTGCCGGCGCACATGCTTCGATATCGAAACGAAATTCCGCTTGAGATCGTGCGCATCTTTGAAAAACACGGTTTCATCTGGGGCGGCCGTTGGTACCACTTTGACACGATGCACTTTGAATATCGCCCTGAGTTGCTGCCACCGGAATCGAACCAGCCGCCGTGAGCTGACAGAGGTCTTGGGATTGCAACAGACGTGGGCCACAAGAGCTATGATGCCGTCCGCGGCGAGGTGGCTGCGCCATTGAAGTTTTACTCTCCGTGGACCCCTTGTTTCGCTTTCGAGATCAATTCGAGCCTGCATCTTTGTTGTGCTCGCGACGACGCGTTTCAATATTCTGCCACCCCCGAAGTCGGAAACACAGTTGTCCGGATTGGCAACCGAGCCTGCCAATTGCGGGTTCTGGTCGGGCATGAGTGGCGAAGGCGCCCACTAACGGGCGGCACCATTTCTTCGTCCCAGACTGAGCGATCTCGGCTGCGCTTGAGGCGGCGTCCAGCACGGTCAATGTCAGGGGTTGACGTCAACGGTTGACGTCAATGTCATGCGTCGTCACACCGAGAATGGCGCCGTCACGCACGGCGCCGCAGACCATAAAATTGGCAGCGCGGACGGCACACTTTGTTCGGCGCGACGATCCGGGGCGGAGAACGGCTTGCCAAGTGGTTCCAGCGCGGTTAGATAGCGCCTTTCGCGGCCCGATCGGCCTCGAGCGATTCCGAGCTTGGGGGATCGTCTAATGGTAGGACTGCAAACTCTGACTCTGCCTGTCTAGGTTCGAATCCTAGTCCCCCAGCCAATAAAATCAACGAGTTAGAAAATCGCGCCACTGGCAAAGAGCCCGCCTTATTTTTCGAGAGCGCGATAAACCGTGTTTCTGGAGATCCCCAAACGGCGCGCGGTCTCGCTGATGTTGCCGTGCGTCTCGCGATAAGCGGCCAGAATGCGTGCCTTCTGCATTTCCCAGAGGTGGGACTCATCGGGAACTGCGGCGCCTTGGAGCGGCGCCCATGACGGCGTGGCGGCTGGCCCGGCAAACTCGATTCTTCGATCGGTCGCCGAAAGGCTGGCCCGCAGCAGCACGTTGCGCAACTCGCGGATATTTCCGGGCCAGCGCCGGCCGGCGAGGTCCGCAATGGCCGTTTCGGAAATTTCGAGCCCCGTATCGATCGTACTGAGAAGGTGTCTCACGATCTGTTCGAAGTCCGATCGTTCCCCGAGCGACGGCAAGCCCACATCGACAGTATTCAACCTGTACAAGAGGTCTGGCCTGAAGCGGCCTTCCGCGACCGCTCGGTCGAGCTTGGCGTTGGTCGCCGAGATCAAGAGAACATCGACGATGTGCTGCGAGCCGCCGATGGGACGCGCCATCCAGTCGTCGAGAAAGCGTAACAGCACGGGCTGCAGTGAAATCGGCATATCGCCGATCTCGTCGAGAAACAGCGTGCCGTGGTCGGCTTCCTTGACGAGGCCCAGCGATCCGCCGCGGCGAGCGCCTGTAAACGAGCCTTCGACGTAACCGAACAGCTCGGCTTCGATGAGGGATTCGGGCATCGCCGCGCAGTTGAGAGCGACGAACGCGCCCTTGCGCCCGCTCGCGACGTGCGCGTGCCGCGCCAGTTGTTCCTTGCCCGTGCCGGTTTCGCCGCGAATGAGAATGGGCATCTTGCGCGGCGCAGCACGTTCCACCTGAGAGACAATGGCCGCGACCGCTGGGTCGGCTGCAACGAAGAGCGATCGGCTTTCCCGGCATTTTTCCTGGTGTCGTTCCGCGTCGGCTTCGGTCGGCGCGACGTGCGGCTTCGAGACCCGCCGCTTGCTCGAACGCATGACGACGAGCGCACCCAGCTCGCATTGATCGGTCGCGACCATGTCGGTGGAGGCGCCGGGCAGCAGCTCCTTCAAGCGCGACTGCCACTGGCTGAAGGGGAGATGCTTCAGGATCGGCAGGGCATTGCCTTGCAACAATCCAGCCGGCGCATGCTTCGCCAGATTGAGTGCATTGTCCGTCGCGTGCACGATGATGCCGCGGCGGTCGATGACCAGGACTTCGTCGTTCAGCCACTTCGACTGCCTCGAGCGGTAGTACTCGAGCAGACTGTCCCGGTCCTGCTTGCAGGCTCCGGCCATGAGGCTGCGTACATACTCGCTCATGATCATCGCCAGGGCAAGACTCTGGGAGCTGAAGGTCTGCGCGGGACCCGAAATATCGATCACGCCGATCAGCTCGCCGTCGCTGGGGTGATGGATCGGAGCGGCGGCGCAGCTCCAACGCTGGACATTCGAGCAGAAGTGCTCCGCACCGTTGATCTGCACCGGGCTGGCCATCGCAACCGCCGTACCGATAGCGTTGGTGCCGATATCGGCTTCGCTCCAGCGGCCACCATGTTCGAGATGGATTTCGCGACCCTGATCGATGGTGCGGTCGTCCCCGCGCGTCTCCATGATGAGGCCCGACGCATCGGTGAGGATCATCATCGAGATCGAACTCGTTCATGAACTTACCCGCGCGGTCGAGCACGGGTTGCGCGCATCTGACGAGCAGGCTTTGCGCCGCGCGATGTTTGAAGGCTTCGGGTTCCGAGACCAGTGGCGCGGCGTTACCGTTTGCGGGAACCTGAAATTCCGTGCAGCGCCGCCAAGAATCGACAATATCCGTTCGCATGCCCTCTGCGACGACACCACGCTCGACAAAGGTCTCCCAGGCCCTGCGAACCCCGCGTTGATCAATCATTCGTCCCATGCGGCGTACGTCCCTGCGAGGAGCGCTTAGCAGCCATAGCTGCGGCACAGACTTCCCACCGGCAAGCTCAAGACCAGCCAGCATTCTCGAGGCCGGCAAATTGATGACCGCATTGGCGCGGACTGCGCGCTGTGTGCACAGGACAAACATCTGCAATCGCAACAGCGCTGCCGGCAATTCTGTTGCTGCGACTAGATGGCCCGCATGTTGCCGATGGCGCTGCACAATGTAAAGGCAAAAGCACGAGCAGAAGGCAAAGCCTGCAATCGTTCTGAACGCCCAAAGAGCACATCTTCGTTCGGGCATTGCGGGTCCTCGAACAGCGCCGATCGAGGGCGGCAGCACGTCGACACCGAGGCTGCGAGCGGCGCACATTGGGCACGCGGCAAATCAGGCGCGTTTGTTTGTTCATGAGCTTTTCGCGCGCGCAACACAGCCGCACTGCGGCGCAACATGCTTCGTCCCGTCACACGTGGAGAACAATGCCTGTTGAAAACAGCAACAGCTTCAATACCCGCTTACGACGGTCTATTCAGTTGAATCAATCGGTTACAAAGTTGGCACAGCCCTTGCGCTCCTGAAAGGTCAGAACGTGCCGATCAACGGTGCGCGATGACACGTGTGGGGTTGGAAATCATGAAGGCCGCAGTACTTCATCGTTACGACGAGAAGCTGACGTCGCCAGAGTTCGTCAGCTACGAAGACGTGGCCGACCCGAAGATCGTCAACCCGACCGATGTGATCGTGAGGATCGGAGGCGCAGGCGTATGCCGCACGGACCTCCACATCGTCGAAGGTATCTGGCGCGAGAAGGTCTCGATCGCGCTGCCCTACATCATGGGCCACGAGAATTCCGGCTGGGTCGAAGCCGCGGGCAAGGCGGTTAGCGGCGTCAAGGTGGGAGATGCGGTCATCTGCCATCCGCTGGTGACGAGCGGGCATTGTCTCGCCTGCCGGCGCGGCAACGACATGCACGCGGTTGAAAGCTCGTTTCCCGGCATCAATGCTAACGGCGGCTATGCGCAGTACTTGCTCACCGGCGAGCGCGCGCTGATCAAGCTTCCGAACAGCCTGGCGCCAAAGGATGTGGCGCCATATACCGACGCCGGTCTGACAGCCTATCGCGCCGCAAAAAAAGCCTCGCGCCATCTTCTTCCCGGTCAGTTTGCCGTCGTCCTGGGCGTCGGCGGGCTCGGCCACATCGGATTGCAGGTGCTCAAAGCACTCTGCGCGGCTGAAATCATCGCCGTCGACAGGTCGCCTGGGTCTCTGGACCTCGCCAAGACCTGCGGAGCAGATCACTGCGTTCTCTCGAACGAAAACGACGTTCAGGCGATTCTGGAATTGACCAAGGGCCGGGGCGCGGAAGCCGTCATCGACTTCGTCGGCGAGGGTGATGCCATCGCCAAGGGTCTGGCGATGACCTGCAACGACGGCTTCTACTACATCGTCGGCTATGGCGGCCGCATCGATATCCCGACCATCGACATGATCACGTCGGAAAAGACCATCGTCGGCAATCTGGTCGGGACCTATGCCGAACTGGTCGAGCTGATGGCGCTCGCAGATCGCGGGCGCGTCAATCTCAGGACAAAGGAATACAAGCTGAGCGAGGCAAACACGGCGCTGCACGACCTGCACAACGGCAAGATCCACGGCCGCGCGGTGCTGATCCCATGATGGCAACGGCCAACATCAAGGCGGAACGGGCGATGGACCGAGAGGCATTGCGGAAGCTCCTGGCCGCCCCGGCCTGGAAGCTTTGGACGGCGCTGGCAAGGAGCGACGTGATGGCAGACAGCGCGGACCGGTCGAACATGATGGAGCGTCACAAGATCGTGGTCGCCCTCATAGAATTGAATTCCCAGCAGTTGCGCTGCGACAGCGCTTCAGCCGGCCTCGACATCGAGCGGCTCAATGCTGAGCGCGATGTCGTGCGCTCGGACGGCTCACCGGAAAGCAAAGAGGCGCTGGCCGAGATCGACCGGCGCACACACGAAATCGAAGACAAGAAGCGCAAGCTCGCGCAGGAACGCGACTGGCTCGAGACCTCGCTCAGCGAATTCGACCGCCTGATGGCGGCCAATACTCAGCAACCAAAATCCGACAGCTAAGACCAACAACTAGAGGAAAGCGCGAATGGCAGTTGAAACGGAACAGTCGGCAAATGCCAAGCGCGGGCCTGGCAAGCTGCTGACGGACGAGGAACGCTCGAAGGACGCGTTTTTCACCAAAATCGCCGAGTTGTCGCAGGACATGATCAATGCCCACGGGCGCGAGTTCGCCATGGGCGCGCTGGTCCTTGCGGCGCGGTTCATCGCCGAGAACAAGGCCTTCACGAAACCGGAAGAAGTCGCGGCCTGCGGTTGCGGCGCCGAGCATGGCCACCAACACCACCATCACCACAAGACCTAGACCTAAGACGGCCGAAGTCTCCTGGCCGCCGAAAAATGCAATTCGACCGAGCCACAAAAAATCCAGAACAGACCGCTTGAACGAGGAGAGGAAAATGGCAGCAAACCTGACACTCAACAAGATAACCGGGCAGAAAGGCATGAGCATCGCCGACGCGACGGCTCGCATCGCCGATCTCGGCTGGACACCGAGCTTCGTCCAGGAAGCGCAAACCTTCCCGACCGACTACAAGATCTCAAAAGTTCCGCGCGATCCGATGAAGCAGGTGCTTCGCTCCTACTTCCCGATGCAGGAAGAAAAAGACAATCGCGTCTACGGCGCGCTCGATGCGGCGCTTCGCGGCGACATGTTCCGCAATGTCGAGCCGCGTTGGGTCGAGTGGATGAAACTCTTCCTCGCCATCATCCCGTTCCCGGAAATCTCGGCGGCGCGCTCGATGGCCATGGTCGCCCGTCTGGCGCCCGGCGAAGAGCTGCGCACCGGTTTCACCATGCAGATGGTCGATGAATTCCGTCACTCCACCATTCAGATGAACCTGAAGAAGTGGTACATGGAGAACTACATCGATCCGGCCGGCTTCGACATTACCGAAGCCGCCTTCGGCAAGTGCTATGCCTGCACGATCGGCCGGCAATTCGCCGAAGGCTTCCTGACCGGCGACGCCATTACCGCCGCCAACGTCTACCTGACGGTCGTCGCCGAAACGGCCTTCACCAACACGCTGTTCGTCGCCATGCCGTCGGAAGCCGCCCGCAACGGCGACTATGCGCTGCCGACGGTGTTTCTCTCGGTGCAGTCGGATGAATCGCGCCACATTGGCAACGGTCACTCACTGCTGATGGCGATGATCAACGATCCCTCCAACCACCAGCTCTTGGAACGCGATCTGAAATACGCGTTCTGGCAGAACCACGCCATTGTCGACGCCGCCATCGGCACCTTCATCGAATACGGCACGACGAATCGCGACAAGAACAAGGAATCCTACGTCGAACTCTGGCACCGCTGGATCTACGAGGATTACTATCGCACCTACATGCTGCCGCTGGAGAAGTACGGCATCAAGATCCATCACGACGACGTGGCGGCGGCCTGGGACCGTCTGGTCAAGAAGAACTACGTGCACAAGATCGCACAGTTCTTCTCCGTCGGCTGGCCGGTCAACTTCTGGCGCATCGAAGCCCAGACCGAAAAAGACTTCGAATGGTTCGAGAAAAAGTATCCGGGCTGGTACGCCGAGTTCGGCGATTACTGGAAGTGGTATGCGAAGAAGAGCGTTCCGGGCCAGACCAACATGCTGTTCGACGGCGAAAACGGGTATGCCTATCCGCATCGCTGCTGGAGCTGCATGTGCCCGGCGGTCATCCGCGAGGACTTCTGCATCGGCGAAGTCGACGGGCAGGTCTACACGTACTGCTGCGAGCAGTGCAAATGGACCCACCAGGTCGCCTTCCAGGCCGAATACGAAGGCCGCGCCACGCCCGCCATGGGCCGCTTCAAGGGCCGCCGCATCTGGGAAGAGTGCTACCACGGCTGGAATCTCGCCGACTGCATCAAGGATCTGGGCTTCGTGCGCAACGACGGCAAGACCATCGTGGCGCAACCGCATCTCAGGTTCGAGCCGAAGGATCAGTGGACGCTCGACGACATCAAAGGCTGCACGATCCAGAGCCCATTGACGCTTCTCCGCGCGATGAACCCGGCCGACCGCGAGAAGGCCGTCGCGGAATATCGCAAGGGCTTCAAGATCAAGCCGTTCGCCGGATAGTTTCAGACACGTCACGGAGGCCGCGAGCGCGGCCTCCGTTCTCGCTCTGCACGCGTTGCCGCTCTGTTTGAGCGGCCAGGCTTCGAGGAATTTGAATGACCGGGGCTGCAGTACATACCGTTCGTCTCGAACCCGTCGGCATCGAGATGGATGTCGAAGAAGGAGAGACAGTTCTCGACGCCGCCTTCCGGCAGGGCATCGCCCTCATGCACGGCTGCAAGGAAGGGCAATGCTCGTCCTGCAAGAGCAAGCTGCTCGACGGCGACATCGAACTGCTCAAATATTCGACCTTCGCCTTGCCCGAATACGAGAGCGAGACCGGGCATATCCTGCTTTGCCGCACGCACGCCTACAGCGATCTGACGATAGAGCTCTTGAACTTCGACGAGGAGCTGTTGAGCCGCTCCATTCCGGTCAAGTCTTTCTCAGGCGCGGTTGCGAGCGTCACGCCGCTGACACACGACATCCGCCTGCTCGAAGTCGAACTCGAAAATCCAATGAAGTTCTGGGCCGGACAATACGTCGACCTCAGCATTCCCGGCCATGGCGTGACGCGGGCCTACTCGATGGCCAACACGCCGCGCGAGCCGCGCAAACTGCAGTTCATCATCAAGAAATACGCCGACGGCGCTTTTTCAGGGCTGCTCGACGGCGGACTTCCGGCCGGCACAGCGATATCCGCGAAGGGCCCTTATGGCGGCTGCCTCGCCGCGAGGGACGCGGCGGCGCCATGATCCTCGTCGGCGGCGGCTCGGGGATGTCGCCGCTCTGGTCGATTTTGAACGATCACGCGCAAAGCGGCGAGGATCGCCCGGTACGCTTTTTCTACGGCGCGCGCACGCGGGCGGATCTGTTTCTACCTGGACGAAATCGAACGGCTGGGCGCCGGCTTGCGCGACTTCAAATTCATTGCCGCGCTGTCGGACGCAGCGCCCGGTGACGAATGGAGCGGCGAAAAGGGCTTTGTCCACGAGGTCGTGGCCCGCACGCTCAAAGCCGAAGGTCTCTCCGGCGAGATGGACGCCTATTCGTGCGGGCCGCCGCCGATGATCGATGCGGTCCTGCCCGTGCTGCAAGCCGCCGGCGTCGAGCCGTCGCGCATCTACTTCGACAAGTTCACGCAACCGATCAAGTGAGACGAAAAGTATTAAATCCAGCTCGATCAAGAACCAACAACAAGAATGCAAATGCAGGAGGAAGCAATGGCAATGGAAACTTCGACAAGCGTCAAATCCGGTGCCGCCGGCTCAGCGACGTTCGCGGGTTCGGACAGCCGCAAGTACAACTACTTCGAGCCCAAGGGCCGCAAGGCTACGCACTACGAGGATATGACCGTCGACGTGCAGCCCGACCCCGAGCGCTATCTCCTTCAGGACTGGATCATTCATTTCCCGAACGGCGACACGACCTACACCAAGGACTGGACCAAGTGCAAGAGCAGCAATTGGCACGCCTTCCGCGCCGTCGATCAGGAGTGGGAGAAGACCCACTATCAGCGCCAGTCGACGATCTGCGGCATGGTTCAAAGCGTCATCGAGAACGGGCGCAAGGCGGGCGCTGCGACGCGCTTCGACCCCGCCTGGGTCAAGGTTCTGCAAGATCATTTGGGTGCCTATAAGCACGCCGAGTTCGGTCTCGGCACTTCGACGATGCAGGCACAGCGCTACGGCTATACGCAGATGATCAACAGCGCCATCCTGACGAACTCGTCGTACAAACTTCGCTTTGCCCAGGACTTGACGCTCTACATCGGCGAAATCGCCCTCGATATTCCTGGCCTCGATCCGAGCGCCGGCAAGAAGCACTGGATGGAGGATCCCATCTGGCAGGGCACGCGCCGCGCCATCGAAGAGATCATGGGCGCCACCGACTACGCCGAGCAATACATGGCGACGAATTTGGCCTTCGAGCCCCTGGTCGGCGAATTGTTCCGCAGCGGCTTCATCATGCAGATGGCCGCCGCGCAAGGCGACTTCATTACGCCGGCCGTCGTCTCGGCGGCCGAAGCCGACTATGAGCGCAACCTCGCAAACTCGGTCGAATACATTCACATGCTGACCCACGACAAGGAGCACGCGGCGCACAATCAAGCGATCCTGAACGGCTGGCTCGAGAAACACGTGGGCCTGGCGATGGCGGCCGCAAATCAACTGCAGCCGATCTGGTCGCAGCCCCGCGTCAAGGTGGCGACGTTCGCCGAAGCGCTGGCGAAAGCCAAGAACAGGTTGCAGGCCATCGCCAGCGAGACGGGTCTCAAGACTCCGGCATCGCTCAACGCCTGAACCTTTGCCAGCTATCGATATGTAATCATTCAAATTCGGGAATTCCGCCATGAGCACACATCAAGCCAACATCTTCAAATCCATGAAGGACATCAAGTTCGAGGAGACGATTTCGCATCAGTGCGGGGTCACCATGAACGACAGCGTCGAAGCCCGCGCCATCGCCGAAGTCATGGAGCAGAAGCCGGGCGTCATCGTCACCTATATGCCGGCGATGATCCGCATCGACGGCAACGGCAAGCTGGAATTCTGGATGGAGGAGATCAGCGAAGCGCTAGGACGCCCGATGACTCCCCACCTGTTCGAAATATCGACCTCGACCCACTACGGCCGCATGGTGATGGTGAGCGAGGATCTCGTGACGCTGTTTGGCGATATGAACGAAGCGATGAAATACATCACCTGAGACAATCGGACGATGCCTTGCGTCCGGCGGCGCCCCGAAACAGGACGAGCAGCGACGCCGAAAAAAATCAAAAAGGCAATCGAGGAAACGCACCATGTACAAGACAGCCAGCGGCGAGGAAATTTTCGTCATCGACGGCCACACCCATTTTTGGGATGGCAGCCCGGCAAACCACAAGAACGTTCACGGCAAGCAGTTCATCGATTGCTTCTACGCTTACCACAGCGGCTTGAGCCCGAAGGATCAGGTCTGGCCGAAAGAGAAGTTCGAGAAATACGACGCGGAGACCATGTACAACGACTTGTTCGTCACCGGTTACGACGACATGGCCATTCTTCAGCCGACGTATCTCACGGATTTCTACAGGAACGGCTTCAACACGACCGAACGCAACTTCGCGATGAAGAAAAGCCACCCGGATCGCTTCATCCTGAACGGGGCGTTCGATCCGCGCGACGGCACGAAGGGTCTCGAACATCTCCACGAGCAAGTGGAGAAGTACCAGATCAAGGGCGTCAAACTCTACACGGCAGAGTGGAAAGGCGACTCCAAGGGCTACAAGCTCTCCGACAAGGACAGCTACAAGTTCCTCGAAGCGGCCCAGAAGCTCGGCATCAAAAATATTCACGTCCACAAGGGGCCGACGATCATTCCTCTCAACCGCGATGCCTTCGATGTTGCCGACATTGACGATTGCGCCACCTCGTTCCAGGGCCTCAACTTCATCGTCGAACACTGCGGCCTGCCGCGCCTCGACGATTTCTGCTGGATTGCAACGCAGGAAACGAATGTGTTCGCCGGGCTCGCGGTCGCCATTCCGTTCATTCACAGCCGGCCCGGTTACTTCGCCCACGTCATCTCCGAACTTCTATTCTGGCTCGGCGAGGACAAGCTGCTCTTTGCCAGCGACTATGGCATCTGGACGCCGAAATGGATCATCGACAAGTTCATGGCGTTCGAGTTGCCCGAAGACGTCGCGAAGGAAACCGGCGTTTCGCTCTCCCTGCAGGCCAAGAAGAAGATCCTCGGCCTCAACGCGGCGCGCCTCTACGGCATCGACATCGAGGCGCAGAAGAAGAAACTCGGATACGGCGCGACCGCCAAGGTCGCGGCCTGATCAAAGCTTACGGAGTACCGCGTGAACAGAGTGCGCAGACGTCTGGCGGCAGCTTGCAACCGTTGTCGATCCGGAACTCGACGAATCCGTCACCGACATGAACTTCATTTCGACGAGTCGATGTGGACGCTCACGATTGCGTTCACGTCGATTTCCGGTTGCCGACGTACTGGTGCGCCGCCAATTTCGCCTTCCTGATGGCCGACGACATGCGCACGGCTATCCGGCGCTTGCCTGGGTCAAGGACACGAAAATCGTTCTCGGCGAACACATGTACGCCGACAAGATCAACCACGGCGTCGATCATGGCCTTTCGTTCGAGGAAACGTTCGGCGAGGAGGCGAGCGGCAACCTCGATGAGGTGCGGCGAACGTTCCTGCTCAAGGCCTTTCAGCGCCGCCAGGAAGTGTTGATCCATCATCTCCGTAATGCCGGGTTTGCCCCGGAGCGGATCGCGGCCCTGACACTTGCAGCGCTTGAAGCGCTTGGACCTCGACGCGGAAGGCCGCGCGCTCGCCACGCGCTACCTGCAACGCCGGGATGTGATTTCGCCGCTCGCACCCGGATCGCTGGCGTTCGTCACGCGTCGAGGGCAAGGCGCTCCTGGTGAGCGATTTCGCCGCCTACATGGCGAGCTTGAGACGCGTGCGCGCCAATGCCGAGTTCAACGGAGCGCTGTGCCGCGGACTGCTCGACGTGCGCTTCGATTTGACCACGCCGCTGGTCAAGAAGAACGGCGAGGTCTGCCATCCGCGCAGCGCCGCCCAGACCTAGGTCGAAAACACCCAAACAATCACAAGGAACGGAACACCGCCGCCATGCCCAAAATGATGATTCACGACGAAGCCGCCCGCGAAGCTCTCGGACGCGGCGTTGCCAAACTTGCACGCGCGGTCGGCGGCACACTCGGGCCTCGCGGCATGAACGCGGTCATGGACCGGCCGACCGGCTCGCCGATGATCTCGCGCGACGGCGTCAGCATTGCCGACGAGATCGAGCTTGAATGTCCGTTCGAGAACATGGGCGCCCAGATCCTGCGGGAAGTGGCGCGGCAGACCAACGAAGTGGCGGGCGACGGCACCACGACCGCGACCGTCCTGGCCGACGCCCTGGTGCAGGACGGATTGCGATGCCTGGCGAAGGGTTCCAACGCCGGTCGAACTCGTCAACGGCATGGACCTCGCAGTCGCTGAAACCATTGAAAATCTCAAAAAGTCGGCACGGCCGTTGCAGGGCAGCGCCGGCGTACAGGCCATCGCCACGATCGCGGCCAACGACGAAAAGCTCGGCGCCATGGTCGCGGAAGCGTTCGAGCGCGCCGGCCGCCAAGGCATCGTCGACGTTCAGTACGGCGTCAGCGTCGAGACGGTCTTGGATGTCGTCGAAGGCATGTCGTTCGATCGCGGTTACCTCTCCCACCACATGGTGACCGACGTTGAAAAGATGCATGTCGTGCTCGACAATCCCTACATTCTGCTGACCGACCAGAAGATCCAGACGCCCGAGCAGCTCTCGGCCGTCTACAAGCTCATCGAAAAGAGCGGCCGGCCGCTCCTGATCATTGGCCGAGGAATTGGCACCCGACTGTATCGTCGATATGCTGACCCGGCGCAAGAAGAGCGGCCAGCTGATTGCAGCGGTGTATCCGCCCGACTACGGTCACTGGCGCAAGGCCATGCTCGACGACATTGCCATCATGACGGGCGGCAAGGTGATCGCGCGCGATCTCGGCGGCAAGCTCGAGGCCGTCGAACTGAGCGACCTCGGCGGCGCCGGCCAGATCAGGATTTCATCCGACGCGACCGTCATGACCAAAGGCCACGGCAATCCTGAAAAAATCACGGCGCGCCGTGATCAAGTCATGACGCAATATCAGGCCGCGCCCGAAAACGTCGAGCGCGACAAGTTCGCCGACCGGATGGCAAAACTTTCCGGCGGACGGGCGGTGATCCTGGCCGGCGGCGCGACGCCGGTCGAACAGCGCCGGCGGGCACAGCTGATCGAAGACTCGATCAACGCCACCCGCGCGGCCATCGAAGAAGGGGTCGTGCCGGGCGGCGGCGTGGCCTTGCTGCGTGCGGCGCCAGCGCTGGACAAGCTGATCGACAGCCTCGAGGAAAGTACCCGCCAGGGCGCCAAAGTCGTGCAACGTGCCCTGTCGCGTCCGCTCGCGAGAATTGCGCTCAATCGCGGCTTGGATGGCGACAAGCAGGTGGCCAGGATCGCCAAGGCCAAAAACGGTGTCGGGCTCGACGCGCGCACCGGCAAGGACGTTGATTTGGTCCAGGCCGGCGTCATCGACCCCGTCAAGGTCTGCTATACGGCGCTGCGCAATGCGGCCTCCGTCGCGGGCCTGATATTGACGACGCAAACGCTCATCGCCAAGAAGCCGGACGATTACGATCCGACCGCCGGGCCTGCCCTCGGCGGCGGTGCCGAGCGGCTCGGCCTTGATTAAGAACGCAAATCCCCGTCGACGCGTTCGAGTTCGACTGCATTGGGTCAGGCTGTCCCGCGTGGGCTACGCCTGTGAGATGGAAGGTGAACCTCAACTCGCGGATGCCGGAAATTTTTTTCGGCAGAGAAACCCACCTCTGCGGACGAAGTTGGCGTGACATTTCTTCGGCGGCCTCGGGCCAGGAACTGACAATAATCATCATTCCGGAAGCCCTGCCTTTCGTAGGCCATCTGCAAATATGGATAGGTGCTCAGGCCGCCGAATGGGGAGCCAATCCTTGAGATTTGAGATGCGAAGCGAGGGATCGAGTTTCCGCAACTCATCCATTGCGATGCTCGCTTCATTGCGCCTGCCGGCCAAAGCCCTCGTTGAAGCGATGATCGCCACGACCAATAGAAAGCTCGGTAAGTTGCTGTACGCCTTTTCTGCCCATTCGGACGCCGCATCAAGACGACCAGAAAAGAGATGCGCCACCGCAATGCCGCCCTGCATTCTATATAGTTCAGGGTCGACAGGACTTAATCGCATGGCGTGCTCGAAGTGCTCGATGGCGCTTGCGGATTCGCCGTGCCAGGTTCTCAGGAAGCCGCCAAGAAACCAGGCTGACGCCAAGTTAGGATTGAGAAACGCGGCCCTGTCGAGCATGGCGATGCCACTATCGAGATCGCCGGTCATATGGGCCAGTGCATGACCGCCGCGGGTCAGCGCCACTGCGTCATCCCGGCCCAATTCAACGGCCAAGCGCGCCAATCTCGCACCATCGGCGACTTCCTGCGACTTATTCGTGCACCAGCCATTCACCTTGCGCCAAACATAGCACCCCTAATGAGGCTCTTGGACGCAATTCCAAGATAAGCCTAAGCAAAATTCAAAGCTGCGGCAAAGACTTTCCGCAAGCGTTCGGAGACGTTCCTCCCGGCAAACGTCAGCACGTTACGGCGTCAATCCGGGAGGTAGATGTTCTATGAAAATTGTCGTCATTGGAGGCAGTGGCCTCATCGGATCGAAACTCGTCGGCCTGCTGCGCGGCAAGGGCCACGAGGTTCTGGCGGCATCGCCCAATTCGGGTGTCAAAACGATCACGCGTGACGGCCTGGCCCAGGCGCTCTCCGGCGCTGATATCGTCGTGGATGTGGCGAATTCTCCGTCATTCGAGGACAAGTCGGTTTTAGAGTTCTTCCAAACGTCGGGCCGAAACTTGCTTGCCGCCGAGGCGGCGGCCAATGTTGGGCATCATGTTGCATTGTCGGTCGTCGGTACCGACAGGCTGCCACAAAGCGGGTATCTGCGCGCAAAACTGGCGCAAGAGAAACTCATCCAGGCTTCAAAAGTTCCCTATAGCATTCTGCGATCAACTCAATTCTTCGAATTCGTTGACGGGATCATCCAGTCGGCCGCGACAGGCGACGAGAATTCGCCTTTCCCCGGCCCTCCTGCAACCCATCGCCTCCGACGATGTCGTGTCAGCGCTGGCTGAGGTCACGTTGGGCAAGCCGGTAAACGGCATTGTCGAAGTGGCCGGGCCCGAGAAGATCGCACTCGTTGCGCTGGCCCGGCAACACTTAGCGAGCAAAAAAGATCGTCGGAAAGTGATCGCGGATATGCGTGCCCGCGATTTCGGCACGGAGCTTGACGACAAATCGCTTACGCCCGGCGACCGCCCCCGTCTTGGAACCATTCGCTTCGCAGACTGGCTGAGCCAATCTTTGCTCCATACCTAGTGTCCCGATTCCGAAGTTCGCAAGTATTGGCGGCACCACATTTGCGAACTTCGGAATCGATAAGGACACTAGAAAAGTCTAAGTTTCTAGTGTGATTCAGATTTGAGAAGTTCGCCACCTGAACGCGCATTTAATTCCGGCGAACTTCTCGATCATCACACTAGTCGCAATCCGAGCAATTCTCGTCCCGGGGATATCGGGGCGCACGAGTGAAACACGATTAGCGCAGAAGCAAACAGTGCGAAGATAGGATTTCATCATGCCGCAAGTTAAATCGGCTCGCGCAGCTCCACAGAAAGGGAACGGACAGCAGCAGACAAGCACGAACTCCGGTAGACCGGGGCCCGACGAGTTGGTTCCGTCGCGCTACGCGCTGCAGGTCGGCGAGATTGACGTGATGGTGATCAGCGATGGGGTGCTATCGCTGCCAGGCGCGATGTTGGCCACCAACGCCGACCCGGCCGTCCGGGCGGCCTGGCTGGACGACATGTTCCTGCCGCCGGACGTGCTCGAGTGGGCGCTGAACGTGGTCGTGGTGCGTAGCGGCGGCCGGACCATACTCATCGACGCTGGGCTAGGGGCGGAGTTCCCGGACTTCCCGCGGGCCGGGCGGTTGGTCCAGCGACTGGAGGCCGCCGGCATCGATCTCGCATCCGTGACCGACGTGGTGCTTACCCACATGCACATGGACCACGTTGGCGGGCTGCTCGTCGACGGGGTGAGGGACCGGCTGCGTCCGGACCTGCGGGTCCACGCTGGCGGCCGCCGAGGCCGAGTTCTGGGCGTCGCCCGATTTCTCCCGCGTCTCCATGCCGCCGGGGTTCCCGGACGCGCTTCGGCGGGCGGCCAAGCGGTTCTTGAACGAGTACCGCAGCCAGCTGCGGCCGTTCGAGACGGAGTACGAGGTGGCGCCGGGCGTGCTCGTCACGTCGCACCGGCGGCCACACCCCCGGGCACAGCGTGGTCCGCCTGGCGTCCGGCGGCGACCGGCTGACGTTCGCCGGCGACGCCGTGTTCCCGGTCGGGTTCGACCACCCCGACTGGCACAACGGCTTCGAACACGACCCCGAGGAGGCGGCCCGCGTCCGGGTCCGTCTTTTGCGGGAGCTGGCGGCGACCCGCGAGTCGCTGGTGGCCACTCACCTGTCGTTCCCGTCCGTCTGCCATGTGGCGGTCGCCGGCGACGCCTTTCGTTGGGTACCGGCCATCTGGGAGTACTGACCGCTTGTTGGTTAGGGCCGAAACGATGACCGCACGTTTGAATTAGATTGGCGCTGGCGGTGCCGCTCATGAAGAAGCGAAACTTGGGCCAGTGCATCAACTTCGCTTCGGCTCTTATCTCGTGTGTGCGAACCATGAACACGATGCCTACTGCGCCGTACATTTCCGGCCTCGCGCGATTTGCCCATTGGGCGCAACTCTCGTGGCGAAATGAAATCAGAGAAGGAGAATGCACCATGAAGAGACCGCGCTGCTGCTTACGGCCGCTGCCGCTCTGTTCACGACGAGCGTCGCCGCTCAAGAGACGATCGCCCCGGGAGCGAACGTATCCGTCGTTTTTGACCAGGAGTTGCCGAATGTCCCTGGCAAGAGCATGCGCGCCGTGCTCGTCGAGTACGAACCCGGTGCCGGATCGCCCTCACATCGTCACCCGTCCTCGGCCTTCATTTATGCGCGCGTGCTGGAAGGAGCGATCCGCAGCAAAGTGAACGACGAGCCTGAGCGAACGTATCAGGCTGGCGAGAGCTGGACGGAGAAGCCGGGTGATCATCACCAGGTGAGCCACAATGCCAGCAACACGGAACCGGCCAAGCTTCTAGCCATCTTCGTGGTCGATACGAGCGACAGCAAGATCGTCATCCCGGACAAGTGAACGAGACCGCCCCCCGTGTAGCGGCACCTGTCCATGTCGAGCGCTTCATGCTCAAAAAGAGGTTCCTGTTCGCTTGCCAATGCCTGCCGTAGTCAAAATTGCCACGAGACTTGTCGGGCTTCATTCTGTTCAGGCGTCACCACCTGACTTAGAGCCTAGGCGTCCAGCCAAGACAGAAGTGGTCCCAGCTGATCGGTCAAGTTTTCCGCTTGGATATGCGGATTGTCTGCCGGGGTTAGGCCGCCAAGCGGAGCAGCAGTATGTTGCCGCGCCCGCTGTCAGGCCGAAAGTCCACTCATCCTATTGTCCGAAATCGTGGAGTCACATCTGTCCCCCAGCACTGTTGACTTCGGCAGTATCGACGAGCGAGAAGCACGCGCCGAGGCTGAAACCGCCCGCGCCGCCCGGGCACTGTCCTTGAACTCCAGGCACCTCGGATGTGCTGATCTGTTTGTTGCCATCGAAGTCTATCAGGACGCCCCGACTAGTATCACCGTTTTCACATTCCTCGCCAAAGCCGCCGCCGGCAACTCCACCGGCGCGAACCGTGCTGAAGGCAATGCCGATCGTGCCAGACGCCGGCGCGATATCGTTCGTAAGATTGAAATCGTTTAGTTCGGCTGTGCCGCCTGGGGATTGGGAACGCCATCCAACTCGTCGCCGCTACATTCAATGACACCAGGAGCGCTGCGCTCTTTGCCGGAACTGGTCCACGATACGCCGCATTGAAGTGACGCAGTCACGCTTACTGATTGCATGACAACGCAGCATGGCGGCATGGTCGCAGTGAACAGTAACGTGAGCTGTCCCTGACCGGGTAGGTTGTTGAGCCACTGGCGACGCTCGCGTTCGTCATGCGACATTGGGTGACGGGCTGGCACGAAGTGTGCGCCGGGCTTGCTACGAGCGCGTTGCCGTGGACAATCCATGGGCAATCAGAGCAACAATGCTGCGAAACGTCCTACTATGAACGGCCTAGCGAACCAGGATGAGACAGTCTACTTCGGCGGCCCCGTCATGGCGGCCGGCCGGCTGTTGATCGTGTGCCTGCTGTTCACCATCTCTAACCTGGCGCTCATCGAGCTTGGATGGCAGTACGAAGACACCGGCGGCGGCCCCATCGACAAGCTGCACCCTGCAAGTTGGCTTGCACTCGCGCTATTCATCCTGCACCTACTTCGCTGGCGCAATCCGCTGACCGGCCTGATGGCTATTTTCGATCGTCACCGCGATCTTTTGCCGTTTCTCTCCGGCATCGTCGTTCATGATCGTCTACTCGTGGCGGTGTTCCAGGCGCCATTTACGATTTTCATCGAGACGTTCCTGGCGCCGGTATTCATGTTCCTGCTGTTCGAAGGGCTCAGCGACCAGGAGGGCAAGAGACTTGCCTGGCTTATTCATTTCCTGCTGATGTGCAACGCTGTTCTTGGGATCTACGAATTTGTCACGGCTTCCATTTGACGCCACTGGTGGTCAACGGCGAGGTTCTCGCCGACGAATTGCGATCCACGGCGCTGCTTGGCCACCCACTCGCCAATGCGGCGGTCGTCGGCAGCTATGTGCTGATGCTCACGATGGGAGGGCGCCGCGATCTTGCCGGTGTCATCGGCATGATGCTGTTCACACTCAATTTGGCGAGCATGTTCGTATTTGGCGGACGCGCCGCAACCGTGCTCGTTGCCATCGCGCTGGTGTTGATTGGCCTTCAGCGGCTTGGTGGCATCTTTTTTGGCGGCACGATCCGCACCCATACGGTTAGAACGGCACTGATCGCCATGCCACTGTACTGCTTGCTGATTGCGGCACTTTCGGAATACGGCTTTTTCGACACCTTCGCCGCTCGCATTGTCGATGACGAGGGCAGCGCCAGCACGCGCGTTGCAATGTTCTCGATCTTCGAACACGTGAAATTTGCCGATCTTCTATTTGCGCCGGACGCCAAGCAGATCGGCACATGGGCCAACATCTACGGCCTCGATTACGGCATCGAGAATTTTGTCGTTGCGTTCATATTGTCATTCGGTTTCGTGGCAACAATAGTGTTCCTGCCGACGTTGCTGCTGTTCTGTCGTGCGGTCGTGCGCGCGCTGCGCCCTAAGGCTTTGTGGGTTTTCGTCTATTTCTTTGCTGTGGCGATGTCTTCGATCAGCCTGGCCTCGAAGTCGCAATTGCTGTCAACCACGGTGGTGATGATGATGGTGCTCTTGCGCCGATCCCCCGCCATGGAGGACGTCGAAGGCAATCCTCAACGCGCTGCCATTGCCGCAAACGCCGAAGCCATTACGCCATAAGACGGCTTTTCCGCGAACGCCGCATCGTAAAGCAGCGGCCGAGGCCGGCGCCTGGCCTGCGGATGCTTTTGAACGTCGGCATACCAGATCCAGCTCTTTTCGTCGGCAAGCTGCCATGTGGTCAGAAGTTTGACTTGCCGGATCGGAAGTACGGCGTCGAGGAACCGTCGGTAAAGATCGGCGACGGCCGCATCGCGTTCCGCGACCGGGTCGGGGAAAGCAGCATCGTTGCAATCGAGTTCGGTGATCGAGATCTCAAGGCCGAGCGCGGCGATTTCGCGCAAAAAGGCGGCAAAACGCGGAAAATCATAGCGCGACGTCGATACGAGGTGGCATTGCAGGCCGGCTCCCGTCAGCGGCGCGCCTTTGTCCACCAGGCGGCGCAGCACTTTGAGGAAACTGTCCCGGAAGGTCTCACCGTTGTCGTCGTCGGTTTCGGTTTGCGCTTCGTTGAGAAAGAGCCGCGCTTCGGGATCGGCTGCGCGGGCGATCCGGAAACTCCGCTCGATGTACTCTTCGCCCAGCGCATCGAGAAAAACGCCGCCGCGCAAGTTGCCCGGAAGCTTGTCCCAGGGACCGATCGGCTCGTTCACGACATCCCACTCGTAAATTTGACCACGATAGCGGCTGACGACATCGGTGACATGCTGTTCGAGCAATTTGACGGCTTCGCGCTTCGAGAGGCCGTGAACCCACTGGGGAAGGTAGTCGTTCCAGATCAGCGTATGGCCACGCACCCTCATGGAATTGGCGCGGGCGAAGGCGACGAGGCGGTCCGCCGGCCCGAAATCGTAGGCGCCCGGTGTTGGCCGCAGTGTGTGCATTTTGAATTCAAGTTCGCTCGCCAGAATACGCGCGTCGCGCTGGTAGATGCGGGCGTAAGCGGGGCCGGTATCGGTATCGAGTTCGGCGACCGAGAATGAGGCGCCAAACAGCAGCCCCTTTTGGGCAGCAATTGCGCCCAATCCGGGTTCGGCTGGTTGGCCGGCCGTTGCGAGTTCAAGTAGTCCGTACGTTGCAGGAACGAGGGCTGCGGCCGCGGCGGGGAGGAACTGGCGGCGGGAGAGGAGCGGGCGCGCGTCACGTGGTTTGAAATTCACGCGGGGTTAGTCCTTCCGATTATGCGTTCAATGCGTCTGGGCACGCCGGTACTGGGTCGGCTGCCGCGCCGTTGAGCCGCAGCCGTACTAAGCCGGAGTATGACGCGACGCAAGTGCTCCAGCTATCCGGTTGAACGCCCGCCGGCCCGGTTGTTCGATGAGGAAATAGGTGGCGGCCGATAGCACGACGACGATCGCTAGATACAAAATGGTTAAGCCGTCGCCCGCGAGTTGCGAGCCTAAATCGGCAGTGCGGACCACCTCTCCATTGAAGCTCGACACTCGCCAGAGCGGTCCGCCACCCAGCTTTTCCACAGCGCTGATTGAAAGCGACAGCACATAGGCGACGAGATCATGAACCATATAAATCGAATACGACCACAGTCCGAGAGACCGCAAGAGTGGGTACCGCAAAGCCTTTGAAACGCGCCCCGCTTCAAAGCTGAAGACATAAACGACGGCGGCGAAAACGAACGGCGCCGCAAATGAGACCGACGACTTGCCGGCCAAGGTGACGAAGAGCCCACCCACGATAACCGCGATCCATTCCAGTGCCGCTAGGCGGGAGGGCAGCGGTCCGGCGAAATCGCGGCGGGCGACATACATGAAGTGGCCTATGACGAAGCCGAGAATGGCCCTGGGAAATCCCAAATCAAACGTTGCGTCCATGCCGTGTTTGGCGTGTGTCACCAGGAGAAGCAGGCATAGGGACGCGAGAATACCGAGTGTTGCCAGCCTGAACCTACCCAACACGAGAGTTGCGGCTCCGAATACGGCATAGGTCCAGAATTCCGCACTGATGCTCCAGCTCGGAAGATTCCAGGTCAGCCGGTCATCGAATCCGAGGGCGTGGAGCAGCATGAGATTGGCGGGAAGATGGCTTAAACTGGCTCGTCCAAGGGGAGCGAAGGCGGCCTCCGCCGCCGCAATGCCCAAAGCTTGCGACGCAAACAACTTTGCGAACTCGACCGCAACGAACGCAGCTAGCAGTGCCGCGTGAAGCGGCCAGACGCGGCCAAACCGGCGCATCATGAATTGTGCGAATGCGCCGGGCGTCGATAGGCCGTTGCTGTAGGCATGCGAGATCACGAACCCGGAAAGAACGAAAAAAAAGTCGACGAAAAGATAGGCGTTGCGCACGAGCGGCAGGCCCCAGACATGGCTAATGACGTCGAGATGGAAGAGCGCGACCATGATCGCGCAGAGTCCCCGCCAGCTATCCAAAACATCAAATCGCATGTGGAGAGGCTCATTAACGATAGAACGGCAAATCAAAAGCGGCTTCTGGTCGGGACTCATGCGGCTCACTCAAGTCCCGTGCCTCCGCGCCCGGTCCGCGCTACGACCGAAGGCGTTTAACTTGTTCCTGAACGTCGAACCACCGGTAGATCGCGCCGCCAACATTGGCGAGCCTGCGTAGCCCGCGGGGGCGCATCTGGCGTCCCAGTACTCAAGTTGCAATAATTTACTTTTGAAAACTCCTCTTTATATAAGTATAAATGTCTTCTCGGCGCCATGTCGTGAGATTGTAAAACATTGGAAATGGTCGATAAATTCGACAAAGCCCCGATTGTGTCATTCAGACGCGAAGCGCTCTTGCGCCTCGACGCGCTGAAAGTGCCCGACGTGCTCATCATCGGCGCCGGGGTCAACGGGGTGGCAACGGCACGTGACCTGGCGTTGAACGGTATCTCGGTCGTGCTCATCGACGAGAATGATTTTTGTTCCGGCGCAAGCGGCGCCTCGAGCCGCTTGGCGCATGGCGGCTTGCGCTACCTCGAAGGCCGCGAATTCCGCCTCGTCGCGGAATCGACGCGCGAGCGGAACCTGCTCCTCCGGCACGCGCCCCACCTCGTGCAACCGCTCGAGATCGTGGTGCCGGTCGCTTCCATCTCAACCGGGTTGCTGCGTGCGGTGTGCCGATTTCTCGGGTTTACCAAAAGGCCCGGTCCCATGAGCCTCGCGGCATTGAAGGGTGGGCTTGCCATCTACGAAGTTCTTGGGAGCGTGGAGCGCGCCCTGCCGCGGCATCGCACCTCGATGCGGCGCGAAGCGTTCCCGAAAGGGATCGCCGCAGGCACGCGGGCGATCGTCAGTTATTTCGACGGCCAGATCACAAATCCCGAAGGATTGGTGATGGAGATGGTGGGCGAAGCATCCGCTGCCTGCGTCCACACCGCGATCCTCAATCATATAGCGTGGTCCGTCGCAGAGGATGGCACCTTCAGCGTGCGCGATCGCATGGCAGAAGGTCATACCTGGACCATTCGTCCCAAGATCGTAATCAACGCGGCGGGCGCCTGGATCGACGCCGTCAACGCGCGGCTGGGCATGCGCACCGATCACATTCGCGGCGTCAAGGGTGCGCATGTCGTGCTGCGAAACGATAAATTGCGGACGCGGATGGCGGGCCGCGCCTTCTACTTCCACGACGGATCCAATCGCATGGTGATCGCGCTCCCGGTGGGCGAGACAATCCTGTTTGGCACGACGGAAGTCGAAACGCGGGAACCTTCCGACCGTAGCGTCGCGGACCATGAAATCGACTACCTCATTCAGTGCATCTGCCGCCTCTTCCCGGATATACCGATTTCTCCAGGCGACGTCATCGCGGTGACGACCGGCACCCGCCCGCTGCAATCCGGTGGCGGCGCGGACGCGACGAGCGCGGCGCGCGATCACGCGCTTGCCGAAGACTTACTTCCTGGCGCCATAAACATCCCCGTCATTTCAATGATCGGCGGCAAATGGACGACATTCCGCTCGTTTGCCGAAAGCACCGCCGACGTGGTGCTGGAGCATCTAGGCCGCTCGCGCACAGTCTCGACACGCAATCGCAAGTATCCGGGAGCGGCAAGTCCCGAGGCGGAACGGCTGGCGCAAGCATGCGGTCTCGACCAGCGCCGCGCCGGGGTCTTGATCGCGCGCTACGGCGGCATTGCCGTGGACGTCGGTAGATATTGCGCCGCTGGACCGGACCGCTCGTTGGCGGGCGCCGTCGATTACAGCGAACGCGAGATCGAGTGGCTGATCCTTCGCCGAGCAGCTCTCACTCTGGAAGATCTGGTTCTGCGCCGAACCGCGCTCGTATTTTCCGGCCGCATTGCGCGAGCCACACTGGAGGACATGGGCCAGATCCTGGCCAGAACTTTGGACCGTGACGGCCAGTGGGCGGCGAACCAGATCGAGGCCGCGGCAACCGATCCGCGCATTATGCCCCCAAGCCTTTTCGCCGGGAGGAACGCCGCATGAGTGCGCCCCTGGTCCTTGCCATCGACGCGGGTGGCACTGCGGTGAAGGTCGTTGTCTTCGATGCCGGCGGCCATATCGTGGCACAGCGCGCGGCAGACGTGCGGAACGATCATTATCCCGACGGCCGGGTCGAGCGCGATGGCGAGGCCTTCTGGACGAGCGCCGCAAAAGCCATCCGCGAGGCCACGTCCGAGATCGACGCGTCGCGGATCGCCGCCGTCGGCTGCACGGGCTTCGGCAACGGCGTGTTTCTGGTGGACGAAGTGGGTCGGCCGACACGCCCTGGCATCGTATCCGTCGACCATCGGGCGCAACCGATCGTCGAACAGTTGATTGCAGAAGGCCGAGCGCAGGCGATGTCCGACATTACCGGACACCGGCTCTGGGGCGGGCAGACACTGATGCAGCTCACGCATCTTGCCCGCCACGAACCCGGCGTCATGGCACGGACCCGCTGGGCTTTGGCCTGCAAGGATTACATTCGCTACCGCCTAACCGGCGAGGCGTTGACCGATCCGACAGATGCCAGCGGCGGCGGCCTCGTCGATCTGGCCACCGGGGACTATGCGACCGATGTCTTCGATGCGCTCGGGATTTCGGCCATAGTGGCGAAGCTTCCGCCGATCGTCGAGAATTCAGGCATCGGAGGCCGGATCACTCAAAAGGCTGCAGCCGAGACGGGGCTCAAGAGCGGAACGCCCGTCGCCGGCTCCATGATGGATGTTGCGGCATGCGCGCTCGGGGCACGAGTAACCGGCGGGCGCAATATGCTGATGATCGCCGGCACTTGGGCCATCAATTGCATCGAGACTGAAGCTTCCAACACACAAAGCCCGCCGATCCTCAACATGCTGCACAGGGACCGTGCCTGCCGCTTGATCGCGGAAGGCAGTCCCTCGTCGGCAGCCAACCTTGGCTGGTATCTGGAGCAAGGCCTTGGCCGGCGGATTTCCGCGGCAACGGCCGACCAGCTGGTTGCGGCGTCGCCCGTCGATGTCCGCCGCTGCCGCTTCCTCCCCTACGTCCACGGCCCGGCCCCGCGCAGCGCCGCGTTCATCGATCTTACCGCCACCGACAACGAAGCCACGATGCTGCGTGCCATCTTCGAGGCGGTCGCATTCCAGCACCGCTTTCACGCCGAGGAGGTCCTGCCGCATGCCGGCGGCGTATGGCCGGCGACCATTCGTCTTGCCGGAGGGGCCGCGCGCTCCGCGCCCTGGGCGCAGATCTTTGCCGACGTCTGCCAGCGGCCCGTCGAAATCGTCGCGGCGGATGAAGTCGGAGCGCTCGGCGCCGCCATCTGCGCCTCGGTTGCGGGCGGTGTTCATCGCGATCTCGCAAGTGCCTCTGAGAAAATGGCGCGGCTTGGACGCCGGTACGAGCCCGATCCGGCGCTCGGCGACTATTACGAAATGCGATTTCAGGAATTCCGCAGGTTAGATCGCGGGATGTTGTCTCTGATGGCCCAATCGACATGAACCGCCGCCAGGGAAACTCGAAAATCGACATCAAGGACGACAAGACGTCAGGGAGTGAATGGATATGAGAGTGAAGACAATACTGCTTGCAGCCGGTTCCCTTGCTCTGTTTCCAATGGCCGCCTCGGCGGCCGATAACGCAGCATGCAAAGGCAAGGTCGATACGCTCAACGTCATCGCGCAGGGCATGCCGGCCGTCACCGCGCTCGACGCGCAACTCGCCGAATTCAACGGCAAGTGGGGGACGAAAGTCAAAATCACGCTGCTCGGCGAAAACGAACGTCGCGCCAAATCACGCCTCGACGTTTCGACCGGCGCCGGCGCCTATCAGGTCATTTACATCGATGAAGCAAACCTCGCCGAATACGCGTCGTCGAAGTGGGTCTATCCGCTGGCCGATATCGTTCCCGCCGATTACGACATCAAGGACTTCCGCGTCGATCTCGCAAACGTCGCCACCTTCAACGGCGTACAGTACTTCGCACCGTTCGTCGGCGGCGGCGACGTCTTGATGTATCGCAAGGATATTCTCGAGGCCAAAGGCATCGCCATTCCGAAGACCCTGGACGAACTCGTGGCGGCGATCAAGGCGACGAACGACCCGGGCAAGATGAGCGGCTGGTCGGCACGCGGCCAGCGCGGTTCGGGAATGAACGTATGGCGCTGGACGCCTTTCTTCCGTGCCATGGGCGGCAAGTGGCTCGTGGATGGAAAGCCGGCGTTCAACTCGTCTGAGGCCATCAAAGCCACGACGCTCTATATGGACCTGATGAAAATGGCACCGAAGGGCGTCGGCACCTTCAACTGGTCGGACTCGGTTGAAGCGTTCCGTAGCGGCCAGGTGGCGTTCCTGATCGAATCGGACGTCTTCGGCCCCTGGATGGAGGACAAGGCAAAATCCGCCATCGTCGGCAAGGTCGGCTATGCACCTCCGCCCGCACCGCTGCCGTCGGCCGGCTGGTCGCACGGCTGGGCCGTCTCAACGGTCGGAGCCAAGGAAGCTTGTGCCAAGGCGGTCGCCGGTGACTTCGTCGGCTGGGCAACGTCGAAGGAGATGGAAGCCAAGCGCCTTGCCGCAGGGATCGCCTCGGATATCGCGCGCGTCTCCACCTTGAAGAGCGACGCCTACAAGGCCGCCGTTCCAGCGGCCTATATCCAGGCGCTTCTCGATACAGGTCCCAAGACCAGCTTGTTGATCATGGCGAACCCGGCGTGGCCGGAAATTGGCGACAACCTCGGCCTTGCACTCGAAGAGTTGTTCACCGGAACCAAGACCGACATCAAGGCGACGCTCGACGAGGCGGCTTTCGCTGCCGAAGACAGTCTTTCGCGTGTAAAATGACGACGACCGGCCGGGGGGGCAAGCCTCCGGCCGGACCATTCCCGCAGCGAAAGACCGCAGGTAGCAGCGTATGTCGCGAAATCGCTTCGTCTTCTGGACCCTTGTTCCGGCGGGAACGGTGTTGGTCTCTCTCGCCGTCCTCTCGACGGCCGGGGCCGTCTGGCTTGCGCTGATGAACCGAACTCTGCGCTCGCCCGATTACGACTTTGCCGGACTGTATAATTTTGAACGCCTATTGCGCGACAACAGGTTCTACAACGCGCTCGAGATCTCGGCGCTCTGGGAGCTGGTGACGGTGACGGGGACGCTCGTCGTCTCCGTACTCCTTGCCGTGATGGTGTACGAGACTGTGAAGAAGCCGTTCTGTCGCAACGTGATCTGCTTCGCCTTTCTCGCCCCCGTGCTTCTGCCGCGCGTGGCGGCGGCTTTCATCTGGCGCTTTCTCTATTCGCCCTCCATCGGCGTCGTGAATTATCTTCTGGGCCTCGCCGACATCGGTCCGGTCGAGTTCCTGGCCAATCCGAAAATTGCGCTTCTATCCGTCGCCGCCGCCGACATCTGGCAATGGGGCCTGTTTTTCACCGTCATCCTGGTGAAATTGCTCGAGACGCTGCCGCGCGAGCCGGTCGAGGCCGCGATGCTGGACGGTGCCAGCAAGTGGCAGATTCACGCTTATGTGACGCTGCCAATGCTGACGGCCCCCATCATCAGTCTGGCGCTGGTCAAGGCCGTTGAATCGCTCCGCTCCTTCGACCTCATCTTCGTGATGACAGGCGGCGGTCCGGGCACGGCGACCGAGACACTCGATCTCTATGCCTATCAGAGCGGCATCAACATGGGCGGCCGAATCTCGTATGCATCCGCCATGTCGATCCTGCTGTTGATCGTCACCATCGTGGCTTTCACCATCGTCTGGCGCGCGGGGAAAAAATGGGCTCGCTGATTTCCAGGTACATTTCACGCGCAATCGTCGCCGCGCTCGTCGTCGTAGCGCTCGCCCCGATACTCTGGACCATCCTCGGTGCCTTCAAGAGCCTGAGAGACATCGTCACGCCGGTGCCGAAGCTCTTCTTTACACCGACGCTCGAGAATTTCGCGACTATTATCGAAAACCCGACCATACACGACGGATTGATCAATTCGGCGATCGTCGTCGGTATCGCCGTACTCATTGGCGCCCTGCTCGGTATTCCGGCGGCACATACTCTGGCGCGGCACGTGCGTCGTTACGGCGACGACGTGCAGTTCTTCGTTCTCTCGCTGCGCTTTCTGCCGCCGGTCGCGATCGCCATACCGTTCATCGTCATCTATCTCGATCTCGGCATTTACGACACGCTCTTCGGTCTTATCCTCGTCTATCTCGTTACCACGATTTCTACGATGATCTGGCTGGCGGTGCCGGCATTTGAACGCGTTCCGCGCGAAATCGAAGAAGCCGCCACCATGGAGGGGTGCTCGCACTGGGAGGTATTCCGGCGCTTTTCCTTGCCTATCGCCCTTCCCTCGCTTTTTGGCGCCATCGTCTTCACATTCGTGCTGGTGTGGAACGAACTGCTGCTGGCACTCACACTCGCCGCAAAAAACGCAACGCTCCCGGTCGTCGCGGCCTCGATCACCTCGCTCGGCAAGGAAGTGCCTTGGGGGGTGATCAATGCCGCAACGGTCGTGCTCGTCCTCCCGCCGCTGGTCTTCATCGGCCTCCTCATGGGTTTGATCAATACGATGGTCGGCGGAAAGAACTAGGAAAGGCCAATGGCCAACATAACTTGCGCAGGCGTCTCCAAGGCGTTCGGTTCGGCGACGATCATCGAAGACCTGGACCTCGCCATCAAGGACCAGGAGTTCGTCGTATTCCTCGGCCCGTCCGGCTGCGGCAAATCGACGATGCTGCGCATGATCGCCGGTCTCGAGGAGGTTTCAAGCGGCCGCATCGAAATCGGGGGCACCGACGTCACGCACACGCCGCCGGGCGAGCGCGGCGTGGCGATGGTGTTCCAATCCTACGCGCTTTATCCGCACATGACGGTTGCCGACAACATCACGTTCGGACTACGCCGGCAGGGCGTCGCCCGGGCGGAGATCGAGCGCCGGCTCGCAAGTGTCGCTGCGACGCTGGGGCTGGACCCGTTTCTCGGCCGCAGACCAAAGAACCTCTCGGGCGGCCAGCAGCAGCGCGTCGCAATGGCGCGCGCCATGATCAAGACGCCAAAAGTCTTCCTGTTCGATGAACCGCTTTCCAACCTCGACGCCAAATTGCGCGAGAAGCTGCGCACCGAAATTCGCAAAATCCACCTGAAGCTCAAGACCACGACGATCTTCGTGACGCACGACCAGCTCGAAGCCATGACGATCGCCGACCGGATCGTGCTGATGCGCGCCGGAAAAATCGAACAGCAAGGAACGCCCGACGAGATCTACGATCGCCCCGCGACGCGCTTTGTCGCCGATTTCATCGGCTCCCCAAGCATGAACTTCCTCAAGGCCCGCATCTCGCGCCGTCCGGGCGGCACAGCAGATGCCGTTTCGGGTACTCTGCGACTTGCATTGGATGAAGGCTCGCACCCTGACTTGCACGACGGACAGGAGGTCGAACTTGGCCTAAGACCGGCCCGCATGGACATCGCCGCGCCGGATGCCCTCAATGCCATTGCCGGTGCCGTCGTTCTGGTCGAGAACCTGGGAGGCGAAGGGCAAGTCATCGTCAAG
This sequence comes from uncultured Alphaproteobacteria bacterium, assembly GCA_963732525.1. GTDB lineage: Bacteria > Pseudomonadota > Alphaproteobacteria > Rhizobiales > Hyphomicrobiaceae > Hyphomicrobium_B. Next base: position 8,788 of record CAVSZX010000005.1, on the reverse strand, counting down.
GCCGACGGTGGCGAGATGTCCTTCATCACCAAGGATTTTCGGCAATTGAGGCCCGGGAGCCAAGTGCACTTCGCCATCCGGCCGGACCACATTCACGTCTTCGACGCCGCAAGCGGGCGTTCGTTGGCAGCTGAGAAGGGCGTGAAGAGTGTGCGATAGTGAAGAGGGCCGGCCGTTGAACAATCGCGGCCTACTCCGCGGATCTGGAACGAAAGCGACATCGGCCCATGATCGAACCTACCGGTGAGATGAAAGAATGACCCGCTCCAACCACCCGTCGAACCGTAACGTGGCCGAAGTCGCGTGGCTCTATTACGTCAAGAATTTGACGCAGGGTGAGATTGCCAAGACGCTCGGCATTTCCCGCCCGACCATCATCAGTTACCTGAAGCTCGCCAAGGAGCGCCAGATTGTTTGCATCAAGATTTCCGGCGAACATTTTCGCATCAACGCGCTCGCCGATGGGCTCAAGTCGCGGTACGGGCTCGACCGCGTGCATGTTGTTCCGGACCAAGGGCTGACCGGCGAGGCGCTGACGCGCAATGTCTGCGAAGCCGCGGCCTACTCGTCTGCCCGACTTCGTCTCGCCCGGCGACGAATTGGGGGTGAGCTGGGGCGAGACCGTCTGGTTCGTGTCGGAAAGCCTGCCTTACTGGCCCGTCGGCAATCTGACGGTGCGACAGCTCATTGGATCGATGGCCAATCCGCTGTTGCCGACATCGGAAATGTGCTCGACCGAAATCGCGCGGCGGCTGTCGGCCTCTTGCGTCAACTTGAACGCGCCGGCGGTCTGCACGACCGAGGTCCTCGCCGCCGAATTGCGCGCCGAGCCGATCATCGCCGAGCAACTTGCTAAGTTGAAGCGTTGCAACAAGGCCATCTATTCCCTCAGCCCCTGCACGCCCGATACGCACGTCGTGCAGTTCAAGATCGCGACCGAGGCGGATATCGCCGACTACGTCGGGCGTGGCGCCATCGGCATCATCGCCGGCCGCTTCATCGACCGCGAAGGGCAGGCTGTGCTCGGCGATCTGGACGGCAGACTGATCGGCGCCGATCACGAGACCCTGCGGGCGATGACGGGCCTTCTGGTGGTGAGCGGGCTGCATAAGCTCGAGCCGACGCGTGCGGCGCTGCGCGGCCGCTATGTCAATCACATGTTCGTCGATACGATCCTGGCGGAAGCCCTGCTCGCGGATTAGGTCACCAACTCATTAAATCGCATCCAGATACGGAAAGCAGCAAGTTTCACCGAGGCTAGGTAGTTGGCATCATGCTTTGTCGAAGCGGGTTGCGATAGCGCGATAATGCTTGATTTTGTTGAAGAACCGTTCGACGAGATTGCGGCGTCTTGTAGACGCGCGGGCTGAACGCGGGCGGATCGATGCGATGGTCCAGGGGGCGAATGTTGGCGGTGGCACCTTGGGCCGCGATCTTCGGCGCGCAGGGCATCGCTGTCGTAGCCGCGATCGGCCAGCAGGACGCATTTGCGCGGCAGCGCGCCGAGCATGCCCTCGGCGCTCTTGCCGTCGTGGGCCTGGCCCTCCGTCAGCTTCAGCGCGATCGGGAGCCCGCAGCGCATCGACGAGCGCGTGGATCTTGGTCGTAAGCCCGCCGCGGGAACGGCCCATGCAACGGCTTCGACCACTTTTTTTTCGCCGTTGGCGGCGTGCTGATGAACGCGCACGACGGAGCTATCGATCATCTGGATCTTGCCGTTGTAAGCCTCTGAAACGGCTTTCAAGAAGCTTATCCCAGATGCCGGCCTTCCGCCACCGCACGAAGCGATTGTAGCAGGTCGTCGTAGGGGCCATAGCGTTCCGGAACGTCGGCCCACGGCGAACCGGATCCGCAAGCGCCAGAAAATGCCGTTCAGAACGCGCCGATCCTCCACCCGCGGCGACGCCGCGCGACTTGCGCGGCAACAACGGTTCGATGATTGCCCACTCGGCATCACGTGAGTTCGTAGCGACGTAACTGTGCCATCCCAACCTCCCTCGGTTGAGATCTTAAATCACTGTTCGCGCCGTTTGGGAATCCGGTTTATGAGTTTGTGACCTAGGGCGTCGCGTGGGTGATGGCCCTCGACCGCATTTCATGTCCTACGATGAGTTTTGATCTGAGACCCGCCAACTCCTCCATTTTTGGGTAGAGTCCGCAACTCGTTGAACTGAACCGCCCCCCACCGTAGGACCAGCCAGAACTAGATTTTCCGGCCGTTTTTGGTCAGCGCATGCCATGTGCCGCTGGCCGTTCGATGAGTGCAATCGGCGGTTTGTTGCCGTTCTCGAAATTTCTCCTGAAGAGGACCGAACAGCAGACAGGAGGACTTCACGCCCTCCTGCGCCTGATGCGGCCTAGACGAAGTCGAAACTCGCAGTCGTGACCGTGCTATTGGCGCTGAACGTGCCGATCAGCGTCAGCTCGGCCGCCGAGGTCTCGCCATTGCCGGCCTGAACCCACTGCCACACAGCGAAGCTGTTGCCATCGGTGTCGTTGATGACCAGCAGTGCGTCTTCACCATTAGCCGCAGTGATGTCGAACTCGCTATTGAATGCCGCGGCTACCAGTGCGGCGTTGCCAAGATTGCTCCCGGCTACGCCCTCGCCATTTGCGCCGCTCAGGTACAGCGCTTCGATATCAGTGTCGTTCTGACCTACGAGGACGGTCACCGTTCCCGCCGCGCCGTTACCTGATCCGAACAAGATCGTGTCGTTGTTGTTGCCGTCATCGAAGGCGGTATTGAGCGTGCCGCTGAATTCGACTCGATCGACTTCCGCCGCGGCACCCGTCGCATCGAAATTGGAGACCGAGTTCGCCGTAATCGCCGGCCGCCGTGAACCGGATGCTGTCCGCCAGGTTATCGTCGGCGTCACCCGTATTGATCGTGTCGGAAATTGCTCCGCCGACGAGGAGATCGCCGCCGGTACCGCCATTGAGAGTGTCGGTTCCGCCGCCGCCATTGAGAACGTTGCTGAGCCCGTCGCCTGTCAGCGTGTCACCGCCGGCACCACCCGTTAGATTCTCGATTGAGACGTAGCGGTCGCCGTTGGTCGCGGCGCCCGTCGCCAGGCTCGCGCTGATTGCCGTGAGTCCTGAATACGTGACAGTATCTGTGCCACCGAAGCCCAGGAAGAGCTCAGGGGGTGTACCGGCTGCGAAGGTGTTGCCACCCGCAGACCCGATCCTCAAGGACATGGAAGGATCAGCACCGAACTGGGCACGTTCTACGCCGATCAGAGTGTCGATGCCGTCGGGGTTGCCGGCGCGGTTGTCGCTGACCACAAGGTTTCCGCTGCCATTGAGCGCGAAACCGTAGTCCGAAGCCGCACCCGAGAACACGGCCGTGTCGGTCCCCGTACCGCCAGCGAGCAAATCGTCGCCGCCGCCGCCGGTGAGCGTGTCAGCGCCACCCGCTCCAAAGAGCAAGTCCCTGCCCGTGCCGCCGGTCATCCTGTTGGCGCCGTTTTCGCCAGCCAACAGGTTGTTACCGGATGCCACAGATACCGTCCGGGCATTTGGCGCAGGACCGGTATCGGCCGGATCCGCGGTACTGATTGCATAATCTGTCGTGCCGAACTGGAAGCCGCCGAACGAGCCGTTGTCGAAGTTGATGAACTCGACGTCTTCATCGACGGCGCTGTTGTCAAAGTGATCGGTAACCGTGATGGTCTGACCTGAAAATGCGATGACGAGACTACCCGTGTCCGTCGCCGCATTGTTATCGCTGAAGCTTAGGTTGGTCAGCGCCGCTCCGGCCGTGCGGATCACGATTCGATCGGCTGTACCGCCCGTGTCGATGAGGCTATCGGTGCCGTCGCCGATGTTGACGAGGTAGGTGTCGTCGCCCGTGCCGCCATTGAGCGCATCGTTCCCCGTTCCGCCGACGAGGAGATCGTCGTTGTCGCCACCGTTGAGGGTGTCGGTTCCGGCGTTTCCGAACAGCAAGTCGTTGCCGGTACTACCGGTGAGGCATCGTTGCCAGTATCGCCGGCAAGTAGGTGTTTACGCCGGCCGCCGCACGGTTCTGGCCCCCGCGTCGTCGGTGCTGAGTGCGTAGTCGCCGATCCAAGCTCGTATCCGGCAATCGATAGCACCGTCGAAGTTGATGAGCTCGACGCGTTCGATGCCGCAGCGAAGTGATTGTTCGAAGTGATCAGCTGACCATTAACGGTCATGGCCAGATTGCCGACATGCGTCGCCGTTGAGCTGTGTCGCTGAATCCTGAGATTGGTCAGAGCCGCCCCGCCCGTCCCGTAAGACGATCCGATCGGCTGCGCCGCCGGTTTCGGTGATTCTGTCATTGCCCTCGCCAAGAGCAACGAGGTAGGTGTCGTTCTCAGTACCGCCTTGCAGAGAATCGTTGCCCAGTCCGCCATTGAGCGTATCAGTATTTGGGCCGCCCAGGAGCGTATCCGTGCCCCCGCCGCCATTGAGCGTATCGTCACCGCCAAGGCCCGACAGGGTATTCGACGCGCTGTTGCCGTTGATGATGTTTGCCGAGGCGTTTCCGGTGCCGTTGATCCCCGCCGCGCCGATGAGGGTGAGATTTTCCACATCTGCCGACAGCGTATGCGTTACCGACGCCAAGACGAGGTCGATTCCTCCCGAGGCTCCGGGATCATCGGTCGCGGTATCGCCCGCGTCGTCGACGAAGAATGTGTCATTCCCCGCTCCGCCAGCCATGGCGTCGGCGCCGGTGCTCCCGAACAGGAGGTCGTTGCCGGTGTCGCCGGTCAGTGTGTCGTTGCCTGCGGTGCCGGCCAGCAGAGTGTTGACACCCGCCACGCCTGTTCCCGGCGAGGTCTGGCTAACGGCGTAGTCGCCGCTCAAGACCAGGCCATTGTATGTGCTGGCGTTGAAGTTGACGAACTCGATGGCGTTGGCCGGATCGTTGAAGTGGTCGGTGATGGTGACAGTCTTACCGTTCACCGTCAGAACCAGATTGCCCGCTCCGTCATCGGCAGCGTCTAGAACATTGATGGCGCCAGGCAACACGGTCCGGGTCAACGTTTCCAAGCCGGTATCGACCAATATTTCTTCGCCGACGCTGATGCGCTCGATGCCGCCGTCGTTGCGCACGGTGTCGGCACCGGTTTCAGTGAGGCCAATAAGCAGCGTCTCGTTGCCCAGCCGCAGGCGGATATCGTTCGTGCCGTTGCCGCCGCTGACTACGTCGTTTCCACCGCCGCTATCGATGATGTCGTCGCCATCGCCAGCCGCGATCAGGTCTTCGCCGGCGCCGGCGCCGATGGTATCGACGCCACCCAGACCGGCGATCCGGTCGCCGAAATCGGTGGTGAGGAAGTCTGCCGGGGGTACAAGGTCGAATACTTCGTCGGCATCGGTGCCGATGAGGGTGGCGCCTGCCAGAATGTCGGCGACGTTGAACGTCTGGATGACCGCATTGGTCAAAGGATCGCGGAACTCGATCGACTCGATGTTGATGATCGCGTCTTCCTCGAGCGTGACGTTGTTGACGACCTCAAAAGTGCCGTCTGGCGTGATGGTGAAAGTGAAATCTGCCGGATCGCCGAAGAAGACCGCGATGTCGGTGCCAAGGCCGCCATCAAGGATGTCGTTACCGGCGTTGTCGCCGGGCACTAGCCCGTTGATAAGCCGTCCGCCGACCAGGATGTCATTACCGGCAAGGCCGAAAATCGTATCGTCGCCGCCCAGGCCCTGCAAAATCGGGAATACTGGACCGCCGGGAATTGCGGCGATGCCGTTGTCGTCATTGACGGTGCCGACGATGAGGTCGTCGCCTTCGGTTGGGGCGGCAGCGGCCTGTGGGGCAACCGGATCCGTCGCGCCTGAAAATACCACCTCCGGGATGCCCTCGCCATCGACGAACCTGCCCATCACGCGCAGGGCAAGACCGTCCAGCTCGTGCGCGGCCGTCGGAATGAAGGTTACGCCGGTCACCGGATCGCCGGTCAGCGGGTCTGCGACGTCGGCCCAGTCGCCGGCTCCGGGCGTCTGCTCGAACTGCCAAGTGAAAGTGAAGGCCGAGATCGGCGGCACGCCGTCCGGGTCAACCACGCCTTCGATTTCCAATGTCGCCGGGTTGTCGACGATCGTCGCCGTCAACGGCTCGCCGACGGTGATTCCTGCCGGACCGCCGTCGATGATGGCCAAAAGGCCTGTCGCCGGCGTATTGACGATCGTCGGATCGAGGAAAATATTGCCGTCCGCGAAACTCAGAATCTCGAAATTGCGGATCTTGTCGATGCCGTCATCGAGTCCGGCGCCGCCACCGCCCCCGCCAACCGGCACGTTGTGGGTAACCGTAATAAAGCCGTCACCGTTGTCGTCGCCGATCGGACCGCCCACACCGATGGTCTCGATCGTGTAGTTCGCCTGTATGTCGGAGAACATAGCGATGTCGCGGTCGTGGCCGACGACGTCGTTACCGACTTCGGTGTTATCGTACAGAACCTCGCGCACAGCTTGCAGCTGGCCCGGATTGATGACGCCGGTGCGCATCAGGTCGGCGAGCGGCTTGCCGTCAAGTGCGGAATTGCCGGTGCCGGATACGATGCTCGTAAGACTATCGACGGTGAAAATTTCCGCGCTCGACGGATCCTTGGATTCGCGTACCGAGATGCGCACGTTGAGCCACGCGTCGCCGTCGAGAATGTCGTTCCCTATGTTGCCGCGAATGACATCGCTGCCATCGCCACCCAAAATGATCTCGCCGCCGATATTAACATCGGACTCGAAGACGACGTCGCCAACCCCGGGATCAGCGATCGTGCCCAGGAACTCGCGCATCCCTTGGATGCGGTCGACGCCCGCCTGTGTCAGGGCATCGGCGAAATTTTCGCCGAGGATTGGGCGAACTGCGCCGGTCAGGATGTCGTCGTTGTTCCAGCCCGAGAGGCCCTCAACCGAGTTCGAACCGGTCGCGCAGAATGAGCGCCTGGCGCGTATCGAACGGACGGATGCCGAGATCGGAATCGGCGCCGTTCGGATCGCCCTTGTGGATCGCCCAGTCGAAGCCGTCCATGCCGTTGTTGCGCTGGATGCCGGCGCCCTGGACCATGATGTCATCGCCGTTTTCGCCGTCGTAGTCGGTGTCGTTGCCCTGGCCGTTCAGGATATCGTGACCGACGATGGTCGAGTTGAAGAACAGCTCGGAGTTCTCACCCGAGAGGCCGTCGAAGCCCTCGCCGCCCTCGATCCAGTCGTCGCCTTCGTTGCCCATCAGCCCATCAGGCGCAGTACCGCCGAGCACGAAGTCGTTGCCGGGGCCCGCAAACACTTCCGTAGTATCGGTGACGGCCATGATGAAGTCCTGGCCCTCGCCGCCGAACAAGAGGTCCAAACCGGAGCCATTGACGACCACGTCGTCGCCAGCTTCGCCGCGCAGGAAGTCATCGCCGAACGGATCCTCGATGATGTCGTCACCTTCGCCGCCAAACACCTGGTCGGATTCCATGCCGGGATTCAGGTAGTCGTTGCCGCCATCGCCCCAAAGCGTGTCGATACCCTTGTCGCCGAAGAGGCTGTCGTTGCCCTCGGTGCCGCCGAGCACGACGTGTTCGCCGCCGGAGAATTTGAGGACGCCGCCATCGAAGATTTGTTCGCCCGTCGCGTCGAGACTGGATCGCCATTGCCGTCCACCCGCAGCGTACCCTCGATGCGCAAGACCTTTGGATCAAGCGCTTGCAGAACGGGGTCCTCATGAGTCGGATCGATACCGGGATCGGCACCATTGTAATCTTCTTGCGCGACGAGAGTGTCGAGCTCGAGGATCATGTCGGGGACTTCCATGATCTCGGCCGATAGGTGGGTCGCATGCAGATCACCGAGGTCGGTGTTGCGCATGATGATGTCGGAGAATGTATTCGGCTCGAGCAGGTTCAGCAGGTTCATGCCCTGCGTGCGGCTGAGGTAGTAGAACCGGTCGCCGTTCTGCAGGTGCTCCATCTGGTATTCGAAGATGAAGTTGAATGTGGCGCCGAGCTGGCCGCCGAATTCGTTGATCTCCTCCGCCAGACCGCCGATCCACAGGTCGACGAAATTGAGGCCACCGTGACTACCCGCGGCCCCGAGTGCGTCGGCGCCGGTGTAGTCATCTGAGCCGTTGAGGAATGCGAGACGCTCGTCGTTCGAGTAGCTGGTGCCGCGGATGGTTACGCCATCGCCGTCGTTTCCGTCGCCGAGTACGAGGAGTGTGGCCGCCTCGCGCCTCTCGTCGAGTGTCGTCGCGGAAGTGATCGCGTCATGCGTGCCGTAGGCGGCAATGAAATTGATCACCGACAGCGGGTGCTTCATGTGCTGCACGAAGTCGGTCCAGCTCGTGTAGGGCTTCACGTCGACGTGCCCCGTCATGGAGTAGAGCTGCTCGCGCGTCTGATTGAGCGACGGGATGCCGGCTTCACGGCCGCGAGCGATATTCAGCACGGCAAGGTCGAGCGGCAGGCCGACGAGGTTGTTGCGCAGCGCTTCGACGATGAACTCATCCATCTCGTTGCCAACTTGGCGCGACATGCCACGAATGACGGCCCCGGCCGAGACTGCGTCGTCAACGGCCGCACCGCTGCTGGCGGTGTAGGCTTGCGGGTTGAGAAACGCCGCGATGAGGCCGATCTGCTCGGCATCGTCGACCAGGCCGTCACTATTGACCGTGGAGAGGTCCTGATCCAGCCGGTCGACGGTATCGGTCAGCATCGAGTGGCCGAAGCGATAGACCGTGTGCGCGAATTCCGCGAGTATCGACGGATCGAGGTCGGCCGAGTTTGTGAACACGAACGGATCGACGTTTGGCTGAATGCGGCGTGCG
>CAVSZX010000004.1:0-13743 GCA_963732525.1 uncultured Alphaproteobacteria bacterium | reverse complement strand
CGTGGGTGGAAAGCTGGCTCGAGGGTTCCGCCGGGAGGTGGTCTGCGGCGCGCGGCGGCGGACCCTTCGGTTGGTCATGGGCCAAGCTTCCAGTCTCGACGTCGGTCGCGGCGCGCGACTGCCGTTTTTCGCTCCGCTCGTCCGAAATGCCGTCCGGCACTTCGGGAACGAGGAAGCCGGTACGGATCATGTGCTCCTCGATTATGTCGCCGATCGCCGCCAGCAGGCTCGGGACATAGCGGCCGTCCATCCAGCGCCCGCCCTCGGGATCGAACACGGCCTTCAGCTCCTCGGCCACGAACGAGACATCGCCGCCGCGGCGGAACACGGCGCTGATCATGCGCGTCAGGGCGACCGTCCAGGCGTAGTGCTCGAGGTTCTTGGTGTTGATGAAGATTTCGAACGGCCGGCGGCGGCCGTCGCGGACAATGTCGTTGACGGTGACGTAGAGCGCGTGCGGGCTCGCCGGCCATTTGATCTTGTAGGTGAGGCCTTCGAGCGCCGCGTCGCGTTCCAAGGGCTTGCTCAGATAGACGACGTCGCTCGGGCGCAGATTGTCCTCGCGCACGACTTGCACTGCAGACTTGGATTTCCTGGCGGCCGCCAGGGTCGCGGGCACGCCTGAAGCCGGTACGGGCGTCTCTGCGATGCCATCGACAGCGGCGGCAGCGGCCGTCGAGGCGGCGCCGGACGTCGCGCCGGCGACCAGCACGGCGCCAGTCACCGCATTGGGGCGAAAGGTCGTGCAGCCCTTGAGGCCCTTGTCGTAGGCTTCGAGATAGACGTCGCGGAAGGCCGTGAAGGACATCGCCTCCGGGCAGTTGATGGTCTTGGATATAGCGCTATCGACATACGGCTGCAGTGCTGCCTGCATGGCCAGATGTTCCGACGGCGACAATTCGCCGGCGCGCACGAACGACGGCGGCAGGCGGTCTCGCCCAAAGCGCCTGTAGACGTGTGCGCACTCTTGAAGCGGGCGAAGGCGAAATCCTCGACCGCTTCGTCTCGGTGCGTCCGCCGTCGTGGAGCACGCGGCGTCGGTAGGTAAAGTCGAACACCGGCTCGATGCCACTCGAAACGTTGCCGGCGAGCAGGGAAATGGTGCCCGTCGGCGCAATTGAGGTTAGGCAGCCGTTGCGGATGCCGTATTTGGCAATCGTCTTCACCACGTCGCCGTCGAGCCGCAGCACGTTCGGCCGGGCGAGGAAGGCCTTCTTGTCGTAGAGCTGAAAGGCACCCTTTTCTCCGGCCAATTCGGCACTCGCGCGGTAAGCGGCATTCTGGATCGTCGCCATCCATTCACCCGCCTTGGCGCGGGCGGCCTCAGAGCCATAATGGAGACCGCAGAAAATCAATGCGTCCGCCAGCCCCGTGACGCCGAGGCCGATGCGGCGCTTGGCGCGCGCCTCCTCTGCTTGCGCTTTCAGCGGATAGCGCGAAATGTCGATTGTGTTGTCGAGGAAGCGGATCGCGGTCGCGACCCTGGCCTCGAGCTTCTCGCCATCGATTGCGGCGCCCGGCTCGAACGGCTTATCGACGAGGGCGGCGAGATTGATCGAGCCGAGCAGGCAGGCGCCATGGGGCGGCAACGGCTGCTCGCCGCAGGGGTTGGTCGCCGAAATCGTCTCGCAGTAGGCGAGATTATTCATGGCGTTGATGCGGTCGATGAAAATGACGCCGGGCTCGGCATAATCGTAGGTGGCGCGCATCAGCCGGTCCCAGAGATCCCGGGCGGGAAGCGTCTTGTAGACCTTGCCGGCGAACACCAGGTCCCACGCACTGCCCGCGCGCACCGCGTTCATGAAGGCGTCGCTCACCAGCACCGACAGGTTGAAATTGCGCAGCCGTCCGGGGTCGCGCTTGGCGGCAATGAACTCCTCGATGTCGGGGTGATCGCAACGCAGCGTCGCCATCATGGCGCCCCGGCGCTGGCCCGCCGACATGATCGTGCGGCACATGGCGTCCCACACGTCCATGAAGCTCACCGGACCGGAAGCGTCGGCGCCGATGCTTTTGACCAGCGCGCCCTTGGGGCGCAGCGTCGAAAAATCGTGGCCGATGCCACCGCCCGCCTGCATGGTGAGCGCGGCCTCCTTCACCTGATCGAAGATGGCGCCGAGATCGTCGTCTATTTTGCCGAGGACGAAGCAATTGAAGAGCGTGACGCTGCGGCCCGTGCCGGCACCGGCCAGGATGCGCCCTGCCGGCAGGAAGCCGAAATCGGCGAAGGCTTCATAAAACGCGCGAGCCCACTTCTCCTGCGCCTTCTTTCCCCTTTTCGATACCGGCGGCCGCTTCGGCGACGCGGCGGAAGGTGTCGCCGAGCGATTGGTCTGCGGCGCGCTTGCCGCTGCCGGCAAAGCGATACTTGCGGCCCCAGATCTCACGTGAAATGGGGGCCAGGAACTCGGGAGCTTTGACGGGAACGACGGCCATCCGGCCCTCCGGCACGCAAATCCAACAGAAGCAGCAATATAGGCGCTCCGCGTCCCGCCGTCAACAAATTGTTCGCTCTATGTTCTAATTTTGTTTGAGCTGGACGCGACCGGCAATACGGTGCGCGAATACCCCGGATCCTTTCTGCTCGCTCTTGTGAGCAGGTCCGGGGCAGGCCCTGGCTGCCCGGCGCTCCGATCGTCCGAGCCCCTATCAGCGAGGACGTGAATTGGCAGCGCCAAGTAAGACTTCGAGATCGCGCCGACGCGGGGCTCGCGGACAGAGCCTGCCCCGGCGAAGGCCGGGGTCGATCGCCCGCTCGCGGTGGTCTCGAACGTCAACACGACGCCGGCGCTGCTGATGGTGCACGTCGATCACCTCAACCGCCCGGTGAAGATGACCAACGCGGCAGGCGCGATCGTCTGGAACGCCGTCTGGCAGCCTCCTTTGTTTGTCGGCTGCGCCGACGGGTGGGCGGGGCCTACACGCTCACCGGCGCCGAGGCCAACAACGCCCGCTTCCCCGGACACTTTACTGGTCAACACTCGGCAAGCCGGTGTTGAGCGTGGTTCCAGCTTGTCCGCGCGCCGCGGCCGGCTCGAGGAACGAGAGTCGCCGCGTGCCAGCAAAGTGCCGGCTTGCACTACTCTATTGATCGCGCTTCGGATGCCCACCCGCATCCGCGCGTGGCACCGGCATGGAGCCTGCCCCCGCGAAGGCGGGGGATCCGTCATTGGGCCGCTACACCCAGCCCGATCCGCTGGGGTTCGTGGATGGCCCGAGTGTGTATGCGTATGGTGGCGGTAGTCCGACTCAATTCGTCGATTTCGATGGTCGATTTTTGAGAGGACTTATCACCGTGCCCGAGATAGTTGTTCCGCGAACTCCAGCACCGGCTCCGCCAATGCCGCCGATGCCGGGACCGCCGCCATCATTCCCACTTCCTATCCCAACTCCAGGTCCTACAACGCCTCTGCCGGGACCAGGCGGACCCAAACTTCCGCCATCTGATCCGCCTGCACCCGGTCCACCCGGTGATGCAAGTATCAGTTCGAAAAATACTATAGTGGGGACTGCAAGCAGTGCGTCTACGAATGTCCCGGCTACCATGCACCCGTCGTCTTTCCGCAAGGCAAAAACGCTCAGTGCATGGGCTTCACACCCGGCGGCCTCGTAGACACTAGTCAGATAACGCCTGAGTGTCGCCCGCCTACAGGACCAACGGCGCAATGCGTTGGGCGCTAGGCAAATTTGGCAATGAGGTACGATGACGGATCTTCAAAGAGGACTAGCCGCTATGCGTGCCGAAGACTACGACAACGCCATGAAAATTCTGTTTCCACTTGCGGATAACGGCAACGCTATTGCACAATGCAACGTTGCAATTCTTTTTTTTGCAGGACTTGGGGCAGAGGTAGATTGCGTGCAGGCTGTAAAATGGTACCGAAAGGCGGCCGAACAAAATATTGTTAGCGGGAATATATCGGGACTCGCGTATCATAATTTGAGTGCGATTTTTGCGCATGGCGCTCCCGGCGTTTCCGCCGATCCAGAACTTGCGGCTTTGTATTTAAAGCGGGCGGCGGCCTTGGGGGTCGATTTCTACAGGGATCGTACTTCAGTTTGCGTATTTGCCTCGACGGTCTTGGGGCGCTTGGATCTTCCGTGCGCAACGTGGCGATGCAGTGCGCGTTCGACGGCGCGGGAAATCGCACGAGCGAGACGAATGCGGGGGTCGCCGACACCTACGCGTACCCTGCGACCTCGAACAAGCTGCAGTCGGTGACGCGCGTGGGCGTGACGCCCAATCCTCGGGATTTCACCCCGGATCGCTTCCGCTCACGCTGTGAGCGGGTCCGGGGCAGCTTCGCCAGCACCTGCAACCCCCCCTCCTCCCCCCCCCCCCCCCCCCCTCCCCCGGCTTCGGATCTGAGACCCTTGCCTCATCCACTCAGTGCGAGAGTCCCGGCTAATTTTCTGACCCCGATCGTTCGTCACGGCAGCGGCGGCGGATTGGGCGCGGCGGCGGCCTCGGTGATGAGGCGCAAGGAAGCCTCTTCCAGCGCCGTCTCCAAGCGCCGCTTGAACTCGGCCCGCGGCAGTCCCGGCGGCAGTGGTTCCAGGAACTCGACCACGATGGTGCCGGGGTAACGCAGGTTAGTAGCGGCGCGGCCAGTAGAGACCCGAGTTGAGCGCCAGAGGCACGGCCGGCAGTCCGAGGCCTTCATACAGCGCGACATAGCCCGGCTTGTAATCGGGCGGAGCACCGGGCACCCGGCGCGTGCCTTCCGGAAAGATCAGGATCTGGCGACCCTGAGCCGCCCGGTCCTTGGCGTCGCGCAGCATCGCCTTCAGCGCCACCGCCGCCCGCTCGCGCTTCACCAGGATGTGCTCGAACTTGAGGCAGAACCAGCCGTAGACCGGGATCCACTTCAGCTCGTCCTTGAGCACGATGGCCGGATCGTGGAGCAGGGGCACGAGGGCGAAGGTGTCCCACATCGACTGATGCTTGCCGACGACGAGACAGGGGCCCGCCGGGGAGATGCTCCTTGCCCCGAACCTCGAGTTTTGTGCCGCAGATCTTGTCGAGCAGCCAGAGGCAGGTGCGCGCGTGCAGTTCGAGGCCCTTCATGGCCCAGCGGCGCGGCGCCAGCAGCAGCCACGAGCCGAGGCCGAGAAACAGCGCCGTCACGACGTAATAGACGACCGCAAAAATGCCGGATCGGAGAACGACCAAGCGAATGCCCCGCGATTCCGGATCTAACCGTCCGCTTTCGTCCCCTGCCGCAGCGCGACCGAGTGATCCTCGCGCCAGCCGAACGCGCGCTGGGTGGCGAGGCGCGCCATCGCGGGGAGCTACTTCAAGTATTCCGAAAGCAGCACGCGCGTCGTCTTCGACGCTCAGCCACCAGCCGCTGTCGGGCAAGCGCGCTGGCGTGACCGTGTGGGGCACGAATTCGACCCCGGGCATCACGCGGCCAGTTCGGCGAGGCTTCGCGGCATATGATAGTTCGACGTGACGACGATCAGCTTGTGGTAGCCGTTGGTGTTGGCCCAGGTGCGCGTCTCGTCGGCGTTGCCGACGGTATCGAGGGCGGCGTAGCCGATATCGACGCAGCAGATGAAGGTCCTGGGTCCAGGCCGGAGAGGCGCTCGCACCGCGTCCGCTGGTGCGCCGGTTGACGCCTGAGATCAGCAGTCGCTTGCCGCGGCCCTGTTTCAACAGGCCGGCACCGGCTGAATGCGGTCTTCGCCGCCGGTCAGCACGACGATGCCGTCGGCGGTCTCGGATTTGATCACCTGCTCGCGCATGACGCGCGTCGAGAACAGGACGAAGCCAAAGAAGAGTGCCGAGGCGGCCAATGCCACTGCAATCACCAGAGCGTGCGCCAATTTGCGCATGTGCCGAAACGACATCCCTTATCAATGCGTGCCGCACTTGCCCGCCGCGGCTTCCCGGTCATGAGACTACCGATTTCGACGTGGAAGTGGCAATAGATTGAACAAAGTACATTTACCAAACTTGGCGCCGGTCCGGTGCGCAGGGCGGCCGATATGGCGCCGGTCTATCCGGTCTCGGCATTGATCGCGTGGACGACCCCGGCCGGCCCCGTCAATGCGGGCTGCTCAATGCTGGCTGTTCAGTATACGGTAAACGCCGACCCGCGAGGTCACCATGCACAGGCCGGCGATGATGATGACAACCAGCCCAGCACGACGTAGCCCGCCGCGTCCAGCATGCCGGCACCGACGAGGCGCTGCATCTCGACGGCGCTGACGCCGCCGCCCATGAGTTCCATGATCGCCGGCATGCCGAGGAACACCACCATAGCCGCCCCGGCGCCGACGATGCCCGCCTTGATGCCGAGGCTCAAGAAATGCTTCTCGAACTCGCGGGCGATGAACTTGTCCGTGGCGCCGACGAAGTGCAGGACTTCGACGATGTCGCGGTTCGACGCCATGGCGCTCTTGGTCGCCGAGACGATGACGGCCGTGGTCGCCGCCGCGACCAGCAGCAGGATGGCGATGCCGCCGAGCGCGAACGAGCGCGTCACGGCGCGGATCTGCTGCTGCCAGCGGCGGTGGTCGTCGAGCGTGACGCCCTTGAATTCCTTTTTCAGCGTCTCGCCGATCTGGTCGAGATCGGGCGGATTGGCGCGGTCGAGCCTGATGGCGATGAGGCGCGGCACAGGCAGCGACTTCAAGGCGTCGGACGTCCCGAGCCACGGCTCGAGCAGGGCGGCGGAGTCTTCGAGTGTCAGCGCCTTGGCCGAGGCGATGCCCGCCTGCTTCTCGACGAAGCCGACGACGTCCGCCACGCGCTTTTCCGTGTCGCCCTTGTCCTGCGGCTCGACCTGAACCGTGACCTCGCTGGCGATGTCCTTCATCCAGGCGTCGGACGATTGCTTGATCATCCACACGGCACCGGCTGTGAGGCAGGCGAGAAAGCACATGATCGAGATGACCAGCGTCAGCGACCGGCCGGTGACGGACCCTGGCGGCACCACGGGCGCCGTCGTCTTCATTTTGCGCGCGCGATCCTTGGCGTCGCGGGCCGGCGCATACATTTCGCGCGGCGCTTCCTCGGCGGCAGGCAGCGGCCGGGAGAGTTCGGGGCCAGCCGAGCTCAGGGCCGAGCGCACACTCCGTCCCGTCGGCGGCCCGGTCAGCGGCTCGAGGTAGGGGTCGTAATCCGGAACACCCGTGTCGGGGTGGGGCGGGCGACCGGAAAAGCGATCAGACGATCCGGACATGACCCTTGTGCACCTCGATGCGCGGCGCCTTGAACTGCCGCATAAGCTGATGATCGTGCGTCGCAATGACGACGGAAGTTCCCAGTCTGTTGAGTTCGACGAACAGGCGCAAGAGCCGGCGCGCCATCTGCGGGTCGACGTTGCCGGTCGGCTCGTCGGCGAGCAGCACTTCCGGCTTGCCGATGACCGCCCGGGCGATGGCCGCGCGCTGTTTCTCGCCACCGGAAAGCACAGATGGGTTGGCGTACATGCGGTCGCCGAGCCCCACCCACTGCAACAGATCGGTCACGTCCTCGCGGTAGTCGGCCGGTTTCTTGCCGATGACCTGCAGGGGCAGCGCTACGTTTTCCCAGATGGTCAGATGGTCGAGCAGGCGGAAATCCTGGAAGACGATGCCGATGCGGCGGCGCAACTGCGCCCGCTTCTGGGCATTCACGCGGCTGACATCGTCGTTGAACATGTAGAGCTGGCCCCGCGAGGGGTGGATCGACATGAACATCAGCCGGAGCAACGAAGTCTTTCCGGCGCCGCTTTCCCCATGCAGGAAGTGGAACGAGCCCGGGCGCAGGTGAAAGTTGACGTCCGAAAGCACTTCCGGACCTCGATCGTATTTCAAGGCGACGTTGTTTAAGCGAATCACTTGAGGCTCATTCGGACCAGGGTAAAGTGCGAGACTTAACGGATTTCCCGTGTACTTATAGCCCCACCATCGCGTTGGTGATCAATCGAGCACGATTGTGGCACCCTCGTGTGCACAGAAATCCGCTCTCGCGTCACTGTTTGGCTAGGATACGTGTTTTGGCAGCAACTTTAGCCTTTTTATGAGGGCGCAATGACGATGACAAAGACGGCCGACCGGGTCGCCGTGGTGTTTTCGGCCGAACAAATTGCTTTTCGCCTGGAAGAGCTTGCGGGCGAGATTGCGAAAAGGAACATCGCCAACCTGCTGGTCGTGCCGGTGCTCAAGGGGTCGTTCGTCTTCGCCGCCGATCTGATCCGGGCGCTGAACCGCGCCGGGCTCGCCCCGGAAGTCGATTTCCTGACGCTGTCCTCCTACAAGAAGAACCGCACCTCGAGCGGTCAGGTGGCGATCCTGCGCGATCTGGATCTCGACGTCGACAACCGCAACGTGCTCATCGTCGACGATGTGCTCGACAGCGGCCGCACCCTCGCTTTCGCCAAGGACCTGATCAGCGCCCGCGGCGCCAAGAGCATCCTCACCTGCGTGCTCCTCGACAAGCGCGTGGCGCGGGCCGTCAACATCGAAGCGGACTTCCATGCCTTCGATTGTCCGGATACCTTCGTCGTCGGCTACGGCATGGACGTGGCGCATCGCTTTCGCGAGCTGCCGTACGTCGGGCGGATGATGGACTGACAAGTTGGACTGAACGGCGAACCTTGAGGCGCCGCTTACCGGGGGGAAGGCAGCATGGCCAGGATCTTGTTGGCGGACGACGACCGGGCCGTGCTCGATCTTGTCAGCAGAGCGCTTTCCGCCGACGGGCACGCCGTGCACGTCACCGAGGACGGCGCCGAAGCGCTGGAGTACTTCGAAGCCAACCACGCCGCGGTCGATATCATCGTCACCGACGTCGACATGCCGGCGCTCGACGGCGTTTCCCTTATCGAGAAGGCCCTGTCGCGAAAGCCGTCGCTCGGCGTCGTCTTGATGAGCGGCTTTTCCGAACAGCTCGACCGCGCCGCGCGTTTGCAAGCTCAGCGCCTGACCTCGATTTCGAAACCGTTCACGTTGGAGCAAATCCGCCAGAGCGTGAAGAAGGTGCTGGGGTAGTAAGTTCAATGGTGCCCCGCAAAGAAAGCAGTTTAGATACTGCTATCCTTGCGTCAGCGATGCGGCAAACTTTGGCGGTCGCGGAGTGTCGGCGTTCTCGGAGGAAGAGAACTTTCCAAGGTTCGATTTTTGGTCAGTTGCAAAGTCCAGGGTTTGCCGCTTTTTGTTCGTCTGTCAATAAGACGCCGGTAGAGTAACAAGGCCCCGAAGATTTGCGTGGCGCTTTCGGCTTCTGCTCGCGAGCAACATCTGACGACCTCGACGTAGCTCTCTGCGCGCGTTCAACTGGGGCGTCTCTCCTTTTTGGGGCGTCGATGCACATGCCGTCGTCCTCGATCTGGCCTTTTCCGCATCGAAGCGGGCATACGCGTACTTTCTGAGACCTGACAGCATTCAGGGCCGCGACTGTCGGCTCGTCGATGGCGAGTGTGAGCTTCGTCAGCCGCGAAAAGTCAGCCACTGCCGATTTCGACTTCGCTCCCCACGTTCCCTCCGTCGCATCCGGGTCGCAGCCGATACGCTTTAATTCCCGCTGGAGGTCGCGCACGAGTTGGCCCTTATCCGAACTATCGGCAATCTTCGGCGGCTGAACGGGTACGAGAGCCGCGACCTTGGCCTGTGTTTCGGCGGCCTTCAACTCAGCCGCCTTCATTTCGGCTGCCTTCAACTCAGCTGCTTTCAATTCGGCGGCCTTTGCCTCGGCCGCCTTCAGTTCGGCGGCCTTTGCCTCGGCCTTCCTCTTAGCCTCCGCTTTCGCGGTTTCCACTGCGGCGTCCAATTCCGCCAGGCGATTGGCTGCGAGACTGTCGTAGAATGGGTTTGCCGCGCCGAACTGCTTGCGAAAGCCTAGGAGGACGCCCGGGCTGTTGGTGTTTTGAATATTGTCCCACACCCGGCCGATATCAGTCGTCGCTGCAGGTGGGATCTCCGGCGGCGGCGCCGGCGGTGCTGCCGCGAAGAAAAACCGCCCTGTCAGAGCCGAGTGTTCCCAGGGCACCTGCTTGTTTTTGGTCGTTTCCATGACCTTCATGCGGACGCCGATAAGGAGCGTCGATAGGTCTTCACCTTGTGTTGGCAGCTTCTTCACGAGTGCGGCTGCAAACGGCGAATTCCGGCCCACTCCATCCAGCGCCACATTGCCCGGCTGGGTGGAATAGCTGATGAGTGTCCCGACGCCGGACTCGGCAGCGGCAAGACCGCGTCCGATTTCGACCGAGCGCGTGCCCATGGCGCGAGCCAGATTTCGCGCCAGCGGGTTGTCGCGGCAGGCGTCGAGGAAGAGCACGTTGGTTTTGGTTTCGCGTTCCATCGTGCGCTGGATGAGGTCCAGACGCACCATCTCCCAGTCGAGCGCCCCTGCCGAACTCAGTTCCGCATCGACCGGTACGAGGTAATTCACGCCGTTCACTTGCAGCCCGTGGCCGGCATAGAAAAACACGCCCGCGTCTGCGCCGGAAAGAAGCTTGGCGAAGTCGCGGATCTTCCTATCCATCATATTCTTGTCGAGGTCGATGCCTTCGACGGTCTCGAAGCCGAGTTTTTTGAGCTCGGCCGCGATATCCGCTGCGTCGTTGCGCGGGTTCAGTAATTCGCCGGCATTCTTGTACGTCGCGTTGCCAACGACCAGCGCAACGCGCCTTTCCGCCATGGCGGGAAACGCAAAGGCGAGGCAAATTAAAAACGGGACAAACCCATTGGAACCGCGACGCCGCATCGCCCGCTCCTCAAGTATTCAGAACGGAGATAATGCCACAGGAGCAGTCCTGGAAGCAACCGCGGCGGCATGAAACGAGCGACAATCGCTGCGATTTCCGTCGCGCCTCAGGTCGTGAAACAATTAGGTTTCAGCGGCAGCGCCAGCAGGCAATCATTGAGAAAGCGATAGTTTTGCGCGTTTCTGTGTCGCGGCGGTGACGGCCCGAGCCCGCCATCGGTGCTAACAATCACTCTTGGGCCGCCGCACGTCGGGGGATATTTTGCGCGCGGCCCGTTGATTGCGCAATTTCGTCGTTGTTGCGTCATTGGGGGTAATGTGATGCGTATCGGGAACTTGCGCCTGTTTGGGCGCCGATCGGGGCGCCGTTCTGGCGCGGCCGTTTTCCTGCTTTCTGCGCTCGCCCTTTCCGGCTGCGCCATTCACCCGTTGCCGGAAGATGTGGCCCGTCTCGACACCATCGAGATCGTCGATCACATCCGCTGCGAGATGTACGACGCACTCCGCCATCAGGTCGTGATCGGCTTTCAGCTGTCCGACAGCGAGGCGGCGCATCAGGTCGCCCGCGAGATCGAGGAACATCCCGATCGCTCGCTCAAGGAATTTCTCGACAAGGTCGAACTGCTGAAATCGCAATACAAGAACCGGTTCGGCGCCTTCAAAGGGACGACCATCGGTTACGGCTTCCGCTTCAATATCACCGAGCAGGACGTCGCAAGCGCCAATTTGAATTTCGGCCTGCCCTGGAACCCATTGGCGAACTTCGCCCTCAACACAAGCGCCGGCATCGACAAGCGCCGTGCCAATACGCGCCGTTTCTTCAAGGTGGAAACCTTCGAGGAGCTGTTGCTTTCCAACGACTGCCTCGGCAAGCCGCTGAATGAAGCCAATATCATCTATCCGATCACCGGCAAAATCGGCTTGCGAAAGGTGGTCGAGGACTTCATCAAGCTGACCACCCGCGGCGCCAAGACCTTCGCAGACCCGAGGGATGTCAAGAATTTCTCGGAACAGCTTACGTTCTTTACCGAACTCACAGGCTCGGTCACTCCGAGCGTGAGGGTCGCGCCTGTCACCGATCAGTTCAAGCTCGCCAACGCCAACGGCGAACTCTCCGCGCGCCGCACCGACATTCACGAATTGACGCTGACGTTCGATGTCAGCAAGGACTTCGATTTGGCCAAGGTGACGGCCGGTCAGCCGGCGCGCCGCGATGCGGTACTGAAGGAGCTGAACACGCTGCGCTTCCTCGATGCGGTTGAACGCGGAGGCGGGTCGGTCATTCCGCAATAACCGCTCGAATAGCGGTCCGGTCCGC
This sequence comes from uncultured Alphaproteobacteria bacterium, assembly GCA_963732525.1. GTDB lineage: Bacteria > Pseudomonadota > Alphaproteobacteria > Rhizobiales > Hyphomicrobiaceae > Hyphomicrobium_B. The sequence goes on along the minus strand of CAVSZX010000004.1, from coordinate 1,729 downwards.
AATGACCTTTCGAAGTGCGGGCCGGTTGGACCGGGTTTGGCGTTACCGCGCCTTGACGTAGCTCCCCGGCGCGTCCTCGATGACGCCGAGTTCGGCCCCGGGCGTGCGGGCGGCAATCAAGTCCCCGGAGCGGGCATGCAGCCACTCCGTCCAGTAGGGCCACCACGAGCCCGGATGTTCCTTGGCGGTTTTCAGCCAGTCGGCGAGTTCGGCGCCTTTGGCGCCATCGGTCCAGTATTGGTATTTGACCTTGTCGGGCGGGTTGACGACGCCGGCGATGTGGCCCGATCCGGCCAGCACGAACTCGACCGGACCGCCGAACATCTTCGAGCCGCGGTAGACGGACGGCGCCGGCGCAATGTGATCCTCGCGTGTCGCGATCTCGATGATGGGCAGCGTCACCTTGCCGAGGTCGAGGCGGGTGCCGGTGACGCTCATATCTCCGCGCGCCAGGCGGTTCTCATTATAGAACTCGCGCAAATAGAACTTGTGGTTCGCCGCCGCCATGCGCGTCGAATCCTGGTTCCAGAACAGCAGGTCGAATGGGAACGGCTTCTTGCCCAGCATGTAGTTGTTGACGATGTAAGGCCAGATCAGATCGCGGGGGCGCATCATGTTGAAGACGTTGGCCATGCGCGAACCGTCGAGGAAGCCGCGCTCGTTCATCAACACGTCGAGAGACGCGAGCTGGTTGTCGTCGGTGAACAGCAGCAGATCGCCGGCGAGCGAGAAATCGACCTGGGTCGTCAGCAGCGTGCAGGCGTTGAACGGTTCTTCGCCGCGCTTTGCCAGATAGGCGAGCGTCGTCGAAAGCGCCGTGCCGCCAACGCAGTAGCCGAGCACGTTGATCTGCTCGACGCCCGTCTCGTGTTCACGGCGAGTGCGGCGGAGAGGATGCCCTCGAGCATGTAGTCCTCGAACGAGGCCTCGGCCAATTCTTCCGTCGGGTTCACCCACGAGATGACGAACACCGTGAAGCCCTGGTCGACGACATACTTGATGAAGCTCTTATGCGGGGTCAGATCGAGGATGTAGAACTTGTTGATCCACGGCGGCACCATCAGCAGCGGCCGGTCGCGCACCTTTTCCGTCGTCGGTGTGTATTGGATGAGCTGCAGCAGGCGTTCTGGAAATCGACCTTGCCCGGCGTCGTCGCCAGATTGCGACCCAATTCGAAGGCGGTCCTGTCGGTCTGACTGATGCGCATCAGGTCGGTCGAACTTTCCATATCGGAGGCGAGCATGCGCACGCCTTCGACCAGGTTTGCGGCATTGGTGCGGAAAGTCTCTCGCAGGACTTCCGGGTTGGTCGCCAGGAAGTTGGACGGCGAGTAGGCGCTGGTGATCTGGCGCAGATAGAACTCGGCACGGTGACGGTCGCGGTCGCTCAGGCCTTCGGTGGCAGCGATACGCTCTTCCGCCCAGCGGCACGTGAGCAGGTAGGCCTGCTTGCAGAAATCGAAGAACGGATTGAGCTTCCACTCCGGGTCCTTGAATCGGTTGTCGCCGGGCGAGGGCTCGATCAAGGGCGCGACCTTCATGCCGAAGGTCCGCTGGACGACGTTATTCCAAAGCTCGCCGAACAGGCGGAAGGCCTCGGCCTGGGTGGCGGCCAAATTCGCCGGGTCGGAGAGCCAGAGCCGGAACAGCTCGGATATGGTCTGGCTCGCGGCGGAAAGCTCGCTTGCCGGCGAATAGGGACCCAGGTCGTGTCTGGCCGCTCCGTCAGT
>CAVSZX010000003.1:0-55258 GCA_963732525.1 uncultured Alphaproteobacteria bacterium | reverse complement strand
GTCGGAAAAAATCTTCTTCTTCTCGGCGAAACCGGCGTTGCGCGCCTTGTCGTTCTGCGATTTCGTCACCAGCACGAGATTGCCGAGGCTTTCGGTGAAACGCGACCGTTCCTCCGAGGTCGGAAACCATTTGCGCCACTCGCTGGCATTCGAGGGACGCTGCGGCAGGACGTGCTCGATCGAATAGTCCTCGGGATCGAGATGCGTGGTGCGCCCCGACAATTCGTCGTTGAGACGCAGCAGCAGAAGTTTGCACACCTTTTGGTTGCGCTTGTGCAGGTCGCGCAGGTGGAAGGCCATGTTTCGGACGTCGTCGCGCGTGAAATCGAAGACAGGGTGCGAGGCGTTGAGAACCTCGCCGCGCCTGAGTGCCGCCACGACCTCGGCGAAGCGCCGCTTCCTCTTGCCGGTACCAAGGCACAGCAGCCGCAGCAGATGCGCGAGCCTGTCGATCTCGGCCAGCATCGTCTCGGCGTCGCGGGCATTGTCGCGGCGGTTCTTCAGCGCCAGCAATGCAGCCGGCGCCCAATCGCCGTCCGCCAGCCGGTTGAGATAGGTGATGTGCCAGCGCATGCGCTCGCTGAACGCGTCCTCACTGCCGGTCCCGTTGAGGCGGATGGCGGCGTAGGTGTTGGCCAGCGGCAGGAAGGCGTTCTTGAGGAACGGCGCGGCGCCGCCTTCTTCGCGCATGACGGCACGAACCGCCGAGACGATCTGCGGCCGCGAATAACCGTAAATGGTACGGACGTGCGAGAAGAACGGCTCGAATTCGTCGCCGAGGCGCAGGCTCATCTTGTCCCAATCGCGCACGGCCCATTCGACGTCACCGCTCGCCAGCCGGCTGACGACGTCGGCCTTGAGGATGTCGTTCCTCTGCAGCCGCTTGCCGCGTTCGTTCAAAACGATGAACTTGCGGTAGGCGCGGTCGATGTCGTCGCTGACGATGACCACGGCCTCGCAGCTCCCCGAAACGAACTGGAACAGCTTGTGGCGCGCCGGCTCGGAATATTCTTCCAGCGTCGCGACGAAGTGATCGCGGACGCAGGCGATGGCCGCATCCGCACCTTCGGGTGCGTCGTCCGGGGTCTTCAAAGTGCTGCCCGGTTCCAAGACGAAGCTTTCGAAAAAGGCGCGCTCGCGGCTGGCGAGATGGATGCGCCAGCGCTCGCTCTTGAAGAAGCGCGAGCCCATCTGCGCCTTGACCATGGTCGCGACGCGCTTTGCAATCGGCGCCCGCGGATCCTTTTCGAGATCGCGCAGCACCGCAAACAGCGTGAGAAGCGTCACCAGCCGCTGCTGGCCGTCGACGATGTCGAAAGTGCGCGGCGTCATGCGCGTGCTCAACCGCCCGCTCGTCGCGTTCGATGACGACATCAGCACGATGGAGCCGAGGAAATAGTCGGGCTCGCTCTCGCCCTCCGGCTCGACGCCGGCGCTTTCCAGCAGATCGTCGAGCAGCTGGCCGGCTTCGTCTTGCGTCCAGGCATAGGGGCGCTGATAAATCGGCACGTCGAGGAGGAACGGGCCCGACAAAATGTCAGAAACATGAAATGCCGACGCTTGTAGACCCGACGCCATAGAAACTCGGAAGTTTGGAACAGTCCCCACTTCGGCCGGCAGCATCGTCGATGCCGCAACCGATCGCGGCAAAAATATTACCACGATGCCTTCGATCGAAGGTGGGAAATATTTCATTCTGTGTTCAAATAACTTCTTAGCGCAAACGTATAAGCGCTGGCGTCAAAACGCCGTTTTCGTATACAGCCGACCAAGGTCCCAATCTCGTTTCCGCAATGCAAGAGGTTGCGCCATGTCAAACTCCGAACCTGCCAGGTCGGCGATCGTCTACAAAGTCGTCGCGGCCGGCGCCTGGGCCGAGGCCGAAAGCCGCGGCGTCTACACCGGTTCGCCCGACGACGCCCGCGACGGCTTCATTCATCTCTCCGCCGCGCATCAGTTGCAGGGCACACTCGGCAAACATTTCCGTGGTCAAAACAATCTATTGCTGGTCGCCTTCGAGGCCGCGAGCCTCGGACCGGCGCTGAAATTCGAAGCCTCGCGCGGCGGCGACTTCTTTCCCCACCTCTATCAGCCCTTGCCAACGGCCCTCGCGCTCTGGCAAAGGCCGCTTTTGACCGGCGACGATGGCGTCGCGGTCGTCGAGGAGGACTGGCTCAAATGATGAGCGGGCTCTATCGCCTTGCGCGAGCTGGGCTTTTCATGCTCCAGCCGGAGGATGCGCACGAGGCGACGCTGAAGGCGCTGGAAGCCGGCGTTTATCCGCGCCCGCTGAAGTCCGACGACCCGGTCGCTGGCGCAACGCGTCTTCGGCCTCGATGTGCCAAATCCAATCGGCATTGCCGCCGGATACGACAAGGACGCGCGCGTGCCGGATGCCGTGCTGGGTCTGGGCTGCGGCTTTGCCGAGATCGGAACCGTGACGCCGAAGCCGCAGGCCGGCAATCCGAAGCCCCGCGTCTTCCGCCTTCTCGACGACCACGGTTTAGTCAACCGGTTAGGCTTCAACAACGGCGGTCACGCAGCGGCGCTTCGCCGCCTCGAAGCCCGCAAAGGTCGAGGCGGAATTGTCGGCGTCAACATCGGCGCCAACAAAGACGCGAGCGACCGGACGGGCGACTACGTCCAGGGCCTCGAGACCTTCAATCACCTTGCCAGCTACTTCACGGTCAACATTTCGTCCCCCAACACGCCGGGGCTCCGCGATCTGCAAGCCCCCGCCGCACTCGACGAATTGCTCTCCCGCCTCAACGCCGCCCGCGCCAAACTCGAGGCCGAGGGCAAGCCGCGCCGCCCTGTGATCGTGAAAATCGCGCCCGACATTGCGGAAGACGATCTTCCCGCGGTCGTCGCACGCCTCGTGGCCCATAATGTCGACGGCATCGCGGTATCGAACACGACGCTGTCGCGCGCGGGTCTCACCGATATGCACAAGTCGGAATCGGGCGGGCTCTCCGGCCGGCCGCTGTTCGATCGTGCAACGATCGTCTTCGCCCGCGTCTATCGCGCAGACCGGCGGCACCATTCCCTTGATCGGCATCGGCGGCATCGACAGCCCGGAGCGGGCGCTGGCCAAGATCGAAGCCGGCGCCACGCTGCTCCAGCTCTACACCGGCCTCATCTACGAGGGCCCGGCGCTGATCGGCGCCATCAAGGAGCGCTTAGCGCAAGACCTTCGCAACTCGGGCGCCAGGTCGCTCGCGGACATCCGCGGCCGCAAGGCAGAGGCCTGGGCCGCAAAGCCGCTGCCCTAGAAGCCGGAGCAAAAAATCGTAGGTTGGTGTCAAGCAAGGGTGGAGCGAAAGCGGAGCCCGAGCGAAGACCCAACAGTCAAGACCGGCGACGGTTGCACCAAGACTGTGTTGGGTCTGCGCGTGCGCTTGACCCAACCTACGCGCTCCTATTCCAGCGCAAACTCAGTCCCTCTTCACGCCGCCGGCGCGGAAAAGGCGCATCACGAGCCATAGCGGCACGACGAGCATGGCCCCGACGATGATGTACTCGAACAGCCAGTCGAAGGCGCTGAAGCCGAGGTCGTAGAGGTAGCGCGCGAGGGCATCGAGGCTGGCGAAAAAATTGCGCGGCGTCACACCCAGGATCGACAGTACGATACCGACCACGAGCGAGATGATCGCCAGCCTGAGAAATACGGCAAGTGGATGCCCGCCGAGAAAACTGCGGAGCCCGAAGCCACTGCCGTTGCCGTCCCGGCCGTCGTCGCTCGTCATGATCTGCCTCGCAAAAACAATCCGCCCCTTCCAGGGAGCCGTGTGCCCGTCTAAAGCGTCAATCCCCCTCTCCCCGTCCTTCACGGGGAGAGGGCTGGGGTGAGGGGCGGCAACACATTCGAACAAGCCGCCGCCCCTCACCCTAACCCTCTCCCCATTCCAAGTGCAAAAGAATGGGGAGAGGGGATGTCTTTCTTGCTATTTCCGCACAGCCTATTCCGCCTCTAAAGCGTACAACGCAAGATGTCCAGAAAGCGACCCGGGAAGGAAGGCGGCGGCGTACAGATTGTGCGCACGGATGCCCGCGCCGCACCGGCATTGCCCGAAGTCTTCCGCGCCTGGTTCACGTCTCGCGGCTGGACGCCGCGCCCGCATCAGATGGCGCTACTTGAAGCCGCACGCGATCGCCGCTCGACGCTGCTCATCGCGCCGACCGGCGCCGGCAAGACGCTCGCTGGATTTCTCCCGAGCCTGGTTTCGCTGTCGGAGAAGAAAGGCGCGCGTAAAGGCGCGGGGCTTCGAACACTTTACGTCTCGCCCTTGAAGGCGCTCGCAACCGACATCGCCCGTAACCTTGCGGCGCCGATCACCGAGATGGGCCTCAAGATCCGCACCGAAACGCGTTCCGGCGATACCAGCCTCGCCCAGCGCCAGCGCCAGCGCCTGAAGCCGCCCGACATCCTGCTGACCACGCCCGAGCAAGTCGCGCTGTTGCTCAGCCATCCGGACGCCGCCTATCTCTTCGCCGATCTCGAGACCATCATTCTCGACGAACTGCACGCGCTCGCAGCCTCGAAGCGCGGCGACCTGCTCGCCCTCGATCTGGCGCGCCTTCACCGCCTTGCGCCCAGCGCCATACCATCGGTCTTTCGGCGACGGTGGCGCGGCCGACGGAACTGCGCGCCTATCTCGTGCCTCAAACCAGCCTGAGACCCAAATCGCACTTGCCGACCTCGTCTCGGTCGCGGGCGGCGCCAAGCCTCGCATCCGCATCCTCGAAGCCGCCGAAAACGTGCCCTGGTCGGGCATACCGCGCGCTACGCCATGCTCGGAAATCTACGGCGCCATCGCCGCGCATCGCCTCACCCTCGTCTTCGTCAACACGCGCATGCAGGCGGAATTGGTGTTTCAGGAACTCTGGCGCGCCAACGAAAAATCGCTCCCCATCGCGCTGCATCACGGTTCGCTCGCGGCCGCGCAGCGGAAGAAAGTCGAAGCTGCCATGGCCGCAGGCCAACTCAAGGCCGTCGTTGCAACCTCTACCCTCGACCTCGGCATCGACTGGGGCGACATCGACCTCGTCATCCACGTCGGCGCACCCAAAGGCGCCAGCCGCCTCATCCAGCGCATCGGCCGCGCCAATCACCGGCTCGACGAACCCTCGAAAGCCCTTCTCGTGCCCGGCAACCGCTTCGAGGTGCTCGAATGCCGCGCCGCGCTGCAAGCGGCCGAGGAAGGGGCGCAGGATGCCGTGCTGTCGCGCTCGGGCGGCCTCGACGTTCTGGCCCAGCACATTCTCGGGCATGGCCTGCGCGGCGCCGTTCGACGCCAACGATCTCTTCGACGAAGTCCGCTCGGCGTTGCCCTATGCGTCGCTCGACCGCCGCACCTTCGATCGCACGATCGATTTCGTCGCGACCGGCGGCTATGCGCTCAAAGCCTACGACCGCTTCGCCAAGCTGAAGCCCACGGACGACGGCAAATTGCGCATCGCTCACCCGCGCGTCGCCCAGCAATACCGCTTGAACGCCGGCACCATCGTCGACAGCCCCATGCTCAAGATCCGCCTCGTCTCGGAGCGCCGCCGTCAGCTGGCCAAGAGCGGCAACGTCCAGGGCGGCCGCGTCCTCGGCGAAGTGGAGGAAGACTTCATCGACCAGCTCGCCCCCGGCGACACCTTCGTCTTTGCCGGCGAGGTGCTGCGCTTCGCCGGCCTGCGTCGAGACCGAGGCCTTCGTCACGCGGGCGCAATCCCGCGATCCGATGATCCCGAGCTATGCCGGCGGCAAGTTTCCGCTTTCAACCCATCTTGCTCAGCGCGGTGCGCGCCATGCTCGCGGACGAGAAAACCTGGAGAAGCTGCCGAAGCCCGTCGCCGAATGGCTGAAGCTGCAGAAAAAGTACTCCGCCCTTCCCGGCCGCGACGACGTGCTGATCGAAACCTTTCCGCGCGCGGCGAGCGCTTCTACCTTGTCGCCTATCCCTTCGAGGGCCGCCTCGCCCACCAGACGCTGGGCATGTTGCTGACGCGCCGCCTCGACCGCGCCGGCTGAAGCCGCTCGGCTTCGTCGCCAACGATTACGGCCTAGGTGTGTGGATGCGCGAGGACATTGCCGGCCTTCATCGCTGAGGACAAACTCTCGCTGCGCAGCTTTTCGAGATCGACATGCTCGGCGACGATCTTGACGCCTGGCTGGCCGAGAGCAGCCTGATGAAACGCACCTTCCGCAACGCCGCCGTCATCGCCGGCCTGATCGAGCGGCGGCACCCCGGGCAAGGAAAAGTCCGGCCGCCAGGTGACGATCTCGACCGATCTCATCTACGACGTGCTCCGCCGCCACGATCCCGGCCACATCCTGCTCGAAGCCGCCTGGGCGGATGCGGCCACGGGTCTGCTCGATATCGCGCGCCTCAGCGAATTTCTGACCCGCATCCGCGGCCGAATCAGGCATCAAGCCTTGGACCGCGTTTCGCCGCTCGCGGTGCCCATCCTGCTCGAAATCGGCAGGGAACCGGTCCTGGGCGCGCGCGAGGATATTCTGCGCGCGGCGGCGCAGGAGCTCATCGTGGAAGCGACGGGCGAGACGAACTGTGAGAGGCCAACAGACTGCAGCATGGGCCTGACATCATGGGATTGAGACCGGAGCGCCTCTCGACGCCGACTTCGCCGACCAGCACCTCGCGTCTGCGGCAAGACTTTCCGCGCCCACATGTCCGGCGCCCTCTATTGGCCGGCCGAGGACGCCCTCATCGTCGCCGACTTGCATCTGGAAAAAGGCTCGCATTTCGCCGCCAAGGGCCAGATGCTGCCGCCCTACGACACGCGCGAAACCTTGCAGCGCCTCGCCGAGGTCATCGACGCCTACGACGCCGCGACCGTCATCGCGCTCGGCGACAGCTTCCACGATCGCGACGCGCTCGAACGCATGGACGCGAACGACCGCGAGACGCTGCGCATCATGCAGGAGACTTGCGAATGGATCTGGATCACCGGCAACCACGACGGCGAAAGCCCCGGCGCGCTCGGCGGCCATGTGCTGAGCCAACTCAGCGTCGGAGGCCTGCGCTTCGTTCACGCGCCCGTCGGCGGGCGCGGCGACGCACGAGATCGCCGGCCACATGCACCCCGCCGCCCGCCTCGTCATGCACGGCACCGCCATCCGCCGCCCATGCTTCGTCGGCAACGGCCGCCGCCTCATCGTACCGGCCTTCGGCACCTTCACGGGCGGGCTCAATGTGCTCGATCAAGCCTACATGCCGCTGTTCGGCAACGACGGCGTGTCGATCTGGATGCTCGGCCAGGAAGGCCTCTATCAGGTGCCGGCGCGGCTGCTGCGGGAGGATTAGGGCGTGCTGGCGACTTATGTAAACTGGTAGCCAGCATTGAGAAAAATTCGGAGACAGAATTCCAGGACATCCAAAATGACACTTAAGTTTGATGACGTCACTTGGCACGATACAGAAATAACGGCCATTGTCGTAAATCGGGAAAGTCCGGGCAAAAATGACGTCGTGACGTTCGAACTTGGCAACGACACGGATGGAACAATGGTGGCCAAGTTCTTGAAGGCTTGGCAGATGACGTGTTCACTGAATTTTGGAATCGTGTGCAAAGAAACGATCAGAACTGCAATTTGTCTTGATCGTCATGAGAAATTGGATGCGCTCGTGACGAAATGGAAGAGGGTCGGTTTGAATCTCGCCGGGCTCAAAATTTTTGTGTTCGAAACTAATTCGACAGCCAGCAACATCGAAATTATTGCAGAAGACATGCTGATTACGCGAAGAGCCAATTCCTAGGACAAAACTTCGATCCCAGATCGGAAGTAGTACGAACTCTGCGCAAACGGCAAAGCGATGAAACGCAGTTTTTGTGGAGTAAAGTCCAACAATTCGTTCTTGAGCGCGATTGCGTCCCGCGCGAAATCCAACGCCTAACGAGTCGCACGCCCCATCCACACCGTCATCCCCGCGAAGGCCGTGCAAGTCTCGGCGCGACGAATTTCGAGCAAGCGTCAGATGCAGCAGCAGGAGCGGCCCCTCAACAGCTATATTGTGCGGAAACTCACATGGATCCCCGCCGCAGTATCCGCTCGCCAGTGGCGAGCGGCGCGGGGATGACGTCGGTGGAAGCGGCGTCGCGGAAGCCTGCCGTCCGGTCACAGCCTCCGGCGGCTGAAGGCGAAGGCGGCAGTGAGGCCCGCGGCGGCGGCAATAAGCACGGTCGAGATGCCGTAAAGCAATGGCGAGCCGTAGGCGGTGTCGTACAGGAAGCGCTCGAGGCCCGTCCGCTCGCAGCATCACCTGGCTCTTGTACTGGCTCAGGAGCTTGCCCTCGCGAAACAGCAGCACGCGGGCGTTGAGCAGGCCGATCGGAACATTGGGCGGCAGCGAGATCGTGGACCGAAACAGCGAGCGGCCGATGAAGATCACGCCGCCGTTCTCCGACAAGAACGAAGTTGCCTTCCTTCTGCTTCAGGCGGATCGCCGCCTCGCGATATTCGGCCGCCTGCTTTTCGTCGTTCGGCGACCAGCGGATGGACCCCGAGGGCACCATGCGCACGTGCGCGAAACCGATCTCGTTCTTGTTCAGCACCTCCTTGTCGGCGATTTCCTCGATCGGCCGGGTGGAGGCGATGGCGTAGTAGGCCGGAAACGACGAGAAGCGCACGGAGTTCCGTGTTGATCCACAGCCCGGCGACGTTGGTCTTCTTGCGCACGGACGCCGGCACCGGCGTACCCTCGACGACGACCACGACATCGTAGGTTCCGGCTTCCGCACTCGGCTGGCGGCTGTTCTCGACCGAGCCGAATACCAGAATTTCCGTGCCCGTGAAGCCCGAGGTGATGGCGACGCTGCGGGTCGAGACGTCGGCCTCGATCGTCTCGGGCAAGCCTTGCGCCGCGGCCGCGCGGTGCCAGCGCCGCCGCAAGCAACAAGCCGAACATGGCCAGCGCCGTCCGCACGCCTAGATCCTCCGCAAAATGCCGAACGAATAGATGTCGTCGGGCGTCGCCACGAGATCGTAGCCGATCCTGAGGCACATCGCGAGCACGAGCAGCGCCAGCCCGAGCCGCCAGTGATCGCCGCGGACTTTCTCTCCGACCATGGCCCCGTATTGCGCTCCGAGCACGCCGCCGAGCATCAGCAGCGCGGCGAGCAGCACGTCGACCGTCTTGTTCTGCACCGCGTGCAGCACGGTCGCGAAGGCGGCGACGAAGACGATCTGAAACAGCGACGTGCCGACCACGACGTTGGTCGACATGCGCAGCAGATAGATCATCGCCGGAATGATGACGAAGCCGCCGCCGATGCCCATGATCGCCGCCATGAAGCCGACGAACATGCCGATGCAGGCCGGCGGAATGGCGCTGATATAGAGCTTCGAGCGGTGAAAGCGCATCTTGAACGGCAGGCCGTCGACCCAGCTGTGCTGGCCGGACTTGCGCGATGCGGGCGGGGCCACCGGCCTTCGTCTTGCGCCAGGTGTTGAGGCTTTCCACCAGCATCAGCGCGCCGATGACGCCGAGAAACAGCACGTAGGTGAGCGACAGCACGAGGTCGAACTGTCCGGCGCGGCGCAGGATGCGCACGACCTCGACGCCGATGAAGGTGCCGGCGAGGCCGCCCGCGCACATGACGAGGCCCATCTTGACGTCGACGTTGTTGCGCCGGTACTGCGCCACGGCGCCCGAAACCGAGGAGGCGACGACGTGTGCCGTGCCGGTGCCGACGGCGACTGCCGGCGTGACGCCGAGAAAAATCAGCAGCGGCGTCAGCAGAAACCCGCCGCCGACGCCGAACAGGCCCGAGAGAAAGCCGACCGCGGCGCCGAGTGCCAGGATGCACTCCGGACATTCACCGACATTTCGGCGATCGGCAGATAGACATGCATCGCGTGCTGGCTCGCTCGCTCCAAATACGGAACGAGGCCGTGCGCCCCTTGCTGTTCAGCGCGCGTCCATCGGAACCACAGGACAACAAACGGCAAGCAATAACAAGACCGTCTCTTGTCCCGACGCGAGTGCGGTTCGCACAACATAGAACGGGCCTCCCCGCTTCCTGGGACGGCCCGATCGACAGTCGTGTTGCAAAACACGCCTTCAGGCGACGGCGGTTCTGCCGTCAGCCGCTCTGGCCGTTGGCCGGATTGCGCTTCCAGGCTTCGCCGGCCGTGCGCGCGTCGTTGGCCATCGGATCGGAGGCGCGCGGTCGATACGCCGCGGACCATTTCCTTCGGCCTGGCTCAAGCTCCTCGGCGGTGAGCTTGCCCTTCAGGATGTCGCGGCGGCGCATGCGCTTCCTTGTCGCCGTTGCGGGCGGCAAGCGACAGCCACTTGTAGGACTGACCGATGTCGCCGGTCGACGCCCAGGCCGTTCTCGTACAGCACCGCCAGATTGAACTGACTGTCGGGCGAGGCCCGGCTCGGCGGCTTCCGCTGAACCACTTCGCGGCGCACGTGCATAGTCGGGCGCGCCCTTGCGGCTGTTGGCGCTCAGCACCGCCAGATTGTGCATGGCCTTGATGTTGCCCTGCTCGGCGGCGCGCAGATACCAGTCCTTGGCGCGCTCTTCGTCGGCCTTCAGGCCGAGGCCGCGCTCATAGAGCGTGCCGAGGCGGTACTGCGCCTGGACGAAACCCTTCGACGCCGAGCGCTGGTACCACTTGGCCGCTTCCTTGAAATTCTGGTCTGTGCCCTTGCCTTCCGCGAGGCGGGCGCCGACTTCGAATTCGGCCGAGGGATCGCCGTTGGCGGCGGCGAGGCGCAGCGACAGCGGGACCGACGGTCGCCGGCGGCAGGTCGAGCGCGCCACTCGCCGTCGTCGCCGCGACGCTGGCGGCGCTCGGAGGCGATGCGGTCGCCCGGCAGGTCTGCGCCTGCGGTTCCGGCTCAGCGCGGCGGGAACGGACGCCGTGCATGTCGTCGCCTGCGGCCTGACCGAGTTTGCCCGAGACGACGCCATCGACGTTCTGGCGATGGGCGCGAACGACATCGGCGGCGGTCGCGTTTTGCGTTCGTCGCGACGGCAACGCCCTGAAGCGGGAATTGCGCTTCGCCGGCACCGGCATCGCCGGAGACGATGCGGCCTTCGGTCTGAACCGAAGTGGCGACATCGGGCAAGCTTTGAGGATCGCCGCTGCGCTTCCGGAAATTGGCGTCCGGCGGCGGTGCGTCTCCGGCGGCAGCGGGCTTGGCCGGTTCGGCGGCGTTGGCCGGCGGCTTGGCGGTTGCCGCGGCTGCGGGCTTCTTCGCGCGCCGGTTCGCCGGACTGCGGCCGCGGGCTTTGCGTCCTTGCTGACCAGGGCGGCGGCGCATGTTTGCCTGCTGCGCCTTCTTGCCCGGCATGAACGAGCCAGGCACCGCCGGCGACGAGCAGAGCGATGACCAGCGCTGCGACGCGCGGCGTCAAAATGTGACTGCGCCTTTTTCCTTGCCGCCGGATCTTGGCGACCTTGCCGGCCGGGCGCTGCGAAGGCGGCAGGTCCTGGGCTGAAGCAGGGATCGCGCCGGTGGTGAGGATGATCTGATCGGAACCTTCCTTCGCTCGCCAGCCGCATGTTTCGCGCGGCGCGCGTCGGCGATGAAATCCTGGCGCAACTTGTCGGGATTGCGGTCGGCCTCGTCTGCACCGGCGCCTTGCGGGCGCCCGGGCGGCGGGCGGAACGCGGCTCGTCGAGGTCTTCGTCGAAGTCCGCACCTTGCGGCGGCTCGCTGACAGCGCGCCGGTGTGCGCAGGCCGCGCGCTGCATTTTCGCTGACCATGGCCGCGGCAACAGCGTCGAGCGCTTCGCGTCCGGATCGGTCCGCCTCGGGTTCGAATCGGGCTTCGTGGCGGTCGCTACGGAGTTGGCGTTCGAGACGGCCGAAGGTGGCGGGCTCGGCCCGGCTCGCGCTCGGCGGCTTTGTGATTCGTGAGTTCGATGGCGTCCATGCGGTCGAGCAGGCGGATCATGGCCTGCTGCAGCGTGTCGAGAAGCGCGGTCGTGTTCTCTTCGCTCTGGCGGGCGTCCGACATCGATAGTTCGATCAGCGAGCGCATGTCGTCGAGACCGGCGGTATCCCCGCGCGCGGCCGGGATCGACGCAAAGCGCGCGGCCGTTTCCTCGGCGGCCATCTTCACGGCATGGGTAATATCGAACGCTGCGCCGTCGCCGGTTGCCGCGAGCTGCGGCGTCTCTTCGATGCGGGCGGCAACCGCGGCGAGCTGGTTTTCGATGGTCTCGAGGCGCGTCATCTGGAGATGCGTGTTCTCGAGGTGCATCACGAGCTCGCTCATATGCTGCTCGATCAACCGCACCGAATCGAGATCGCTGTGGGTCGCGACATTATCCATGGCATCGACGAAGCTGCGCTCGATCTGGTCGATGCGCTGGCCAAGCGCGAAGAACGATTGATCGGTTCTGACGTCGGCGATGGACGCTTCCAGCCGCTCCGCGATTTCGGCGAGGCGCTTGTCCAGCCATGACGAATCGAGTCCGCGCCGGCGCTTCGCCCGCGGCGCCGTGGGACGCGGGCGCATAGGCGCGGGACGGACCCGCCGTGGCCGGCGGCGTAAGGTGGATCATGTTCGAAGGCTGGAATTTCGCCGCTGTAGACGTCGGTGAGCGCCTCTGCGGCATGGCTGTCCCAGGGATTGGCTGACATCCCCCGGCAGGCTTTCGATGACATCGAAGGTGTCGATGCCGGAATGGGTTTTCGACGGTGCTTCCTCGCGCCAGCGTTGTGACGCCTCTTGCGTCTGCGCCGAGCGCAGCGCCACCGGAGGCTCGTGGCTCTCGTGCGCTGCGGCGTGGGCCTGCGTGGCCGGACGCGGCAGTTCAGCGGCTTCGCTTGACGAGTGCGATTGTTTCACGGGGTCACCACTCATTTCGCTCTGATCGGCATTGGCAGATGTCGAGGCGCTGCCCTGGCCGCCGTTCATTTCCTTCAAGCGGGCCGCAAGCTCCGCCATTCCCGCTTCGATCCGTTCCAAACCCATTTGATAGTCGTCGGGCGCCCGCTCGCGCATCGACGCGCGCATCCTCGCCGAGGCCGCTCAAACGTTCCTGTAATTGCCCGAGCACGTCGGTGTGGCGCTTGTCGGCTTCCGAGATCTGCCTGACGATGGTGTTGAGCAGGCCCTTGAGGGCGTCGGCCTGACAGCCGGCCACCGCTTCGGCCTCGGCGTCCGACGTGATCGCCGCGACTTCGTTGCGGATGCGCTGGTTCCAATCCGAATTCGGCATCTTCTTCCCTCGAGCGCGCTCGACTGCGAACTTCTTTCCGGAACGCCTTGGGCGCCTGCGTGCGCGATTTTGAAGGACGGGCATGAGCCCAGCTGATCGGCGCGACAGGCGAAAAGGCGGTTCAAAGCCAACGCGGCACGATTGAGAGCTCTGGCGAGCAAGCTGTCAGGGGCCAGTAAACGCCGGGTTAAATCGTCCGTGGCCCTACGAAACTTTTCATTTATCTATTGCCTATTCAATATGTTACGATCGAGAGCAAAATCGCGCCGGATCACGCCGGCCGGAGCCCTCAATCGAGGCCGGCAGGCAGACTGATTCGTTTAAGGCCCACCCGAAGCCCGCCACACTCCTTGGCGATCCTGATCGCACGTCATCGCAAACCGGATCGCAAAGGGGCTTCAAGCCATGACACGATCAACGATTGGCCCTCGCCGCCATCGGCGTCCTCATTGTTGCCGCCGCTACCGCCCGCGGCGACGACGCCAGCGACCGCGGCGGCCGCTTTTCCATGTCGCCCGTCGAGGGCGGGCAAATGCGCCTCGACAAGGAGACCGGCGCCGTGGCGCTGTGCGCGCGGCGCAACGAAGCCTGGGCGTGCGAAGCGGTTGAGGACAAGGCGAAAGCCATCGACGACAAGCTGAAGCGGCTCGAGGATGAGAACAAGGAGTTGAAGAACCACATCGCCAACCTCGAGGCGATGCTCGACAAGGATTTCAAAGGGCGGGGAGTCCAAGAACGGAGAATCAAAGGGCGGCGACTCGAGCAGCGCCGACAAGGGACCGCCGGGCGGCTCCTTCCAGGTCCCGAGCGAGGAAGAGGTCGACAAGGCGCTGGATTACGTCGAGCGCGTGTTCAAGAAATTCCGCGACCGGATACAAAGACTCGAAAAGCCGGCGCCCGGCACCGCCCCGGCACCCGACGGCGGCGGCCGGCTCTAAGGCCGATCCTGATTAGAAGTCTTTCCGATTCAGCTGCAGCCGACGCGACGCCATCTCTTTCTCCTCCCCCTTGAGGGGGGAGGGCGGTGCGCCATGAGTTGGGACGCGCAGCGCAATGGTTGTCACGAATTCTGGACGCGGCCTAACTCATCCTCGGCGCACCGGGTGGGGGTGTCATTTCCGAGAACGTTACGTCCTCACCCCCACCTGATGCGTCCAGCGGCTTAGTCGGGCGCAATCGAGTTCGTGGCGACCATGGCGATCGCCCGTCTAAACCGCGGACGCACCTTCCTCCCCCCTCGAAGGGGGAGGGGTTCGGCAAAGAACACTAGACCTCTCCCGTGACAGGCACTGAGGCGAATTTTCGCGTCGCCGCGATCAGCTCGTGCACGATGCCCGGCTCCGTCATGGCGTGCCCGGCATCGTCGACGACGCGCAGTTCCGAGCCTGGCCAGGCGCGATTGAGCAGCCACGCGCTTCGAATGGGCGTCACGACGTCGTAGCGCCCGTGCACGATGCGGCCGGGAATGGCCGCCAAGCCTGTGAGCTTCCAGAAGCAATTCCCCGTCGCGCGCCAGAAATCCGCGATTGACGAAGTAGTGGCATTCGATGCGCGCGAAAGCCCGGGCATAGGCATCGCTTTGGAAGCGGCGGACGCGATCGGGATCAGGCAGCAGCGACAGCGTCGAGCCTTCCCAGGCGCTCCAGGCCCGGGCCGCCGCGAGCTGCGTTTGCAGATCCGGGTCGGTGAGCCGGCGATGATAGGCCTGGATGAGGTCGCCGCGTTCGGCTGGCGGGATGGCCGCGGCATAGTTTTCGAAAGCCTCGGGATAAAGAAAGTTGCAGCCCTCTTGATAGAACCATCGGAGTTCCGCTTCAGTCACCAGAAAGATGCCGCGCAGGATCATGGTGGTGACCCGCTCGGGGTGCGTCTCGGCGTAAGCGAGCGCTAGCGTCGAGCCCCATGAGCCGCCGAAGAGCTGCCAGCGGGTGATGCCGAGCGTTTCCCGGATGCGCTCCATGTCGGCGATTAGATGCTGCGTCGTGTTGTCGTCCAGCGAGGCGTTGGGGATCGAGCGCCCGCAGCCGCGCTGATCGAACAGGACGATACGATGCAGGCGCGGGTCGTGATAGCGGCGCATGGTCGGGTTGGAGCCGCCGCCGGGCCCGCCATGCACAACCAATGCCGGAAGGCCGGCCGGGTTGCCGCATTCTTCGACATGGATCACATGTCCGCTTCCGACCTCGAGGCGATGCTCGCGATAGGGGCTGAGCGGCGGATAAAGACCGAACCTGGCGGGCGTCGACATTGCAATCCTATTTCTTGCCGGCGCCAGCCGGCGCCAGGCTCACGTTCTCGTCTGCCGCTTGATATGCAGCCGGCGCATCTCGCGATCATAGATGATCTCACCGCCCGGCACGCGGATGTCGCGGACGATTTCGAGATCGTGGCGGTTGGCTTCCGGAAACAGCGACGACAGGCCCATGGCAGCGAGCACCGCAACGGGAAGGCCGAGGATGCCGGCGATGGCGCTCGGCAAGCCGATGACGCCGGCTTCACCGGCGAAAATGGCGAGCGCCGCCGTCGCGAACCCGGCCAGGACGCCGGCATGCGCCCCAAGCCGCGTCAGCCGCTTCCACCAGACCGAGAGAACGAGAATCGGGAACAAACTCGCCCCCGTCAACGACAGCGCCCAGAATACGAGACGCAAGGGATCGGTCGGCGCCAGCAGCGTCAGCGCCAGTCCGCATGCCGCCGCGATCGAGATGAAACCGCGCGCGATCCACACCCGGGATGGCGGCGACGCCGGCTCCCATTGCAGCCCCTGCACGACGTCCTCAGCGAGAATACCGGAGAGCGCCATGGTCGTGGCGCCGGCGGAGAGGAGAGCTGCGGCGAGCGCGCCCGCCAGCAGCAAATAGTAATTGGCCTTGGCCATCTCGGAGGCGAGCGGCAGCGCGAAGAGCACGCCGTCGCGATCGAAGGCGACGGTGCGATAGCCGAGTTCGCTTGCCGCGCCTTCGACGCGGGCGAGGCCGAGAGATGTCAGGCTCGAGAGCCAGCCGGGCACGGCGCCTGAGCGCGCGCCTTGGACCAGCTCGAGCATGTCGTGGCGCAGAAAGACTGCAGCCGAGGAGACCGTCAGCATCAGCACGCCGAACAGCACCGTTGCCCAGCCAAGCGATTTGCGCGCTTCATAGACGCTCGGCGTCGCCGCGACCCGGGTCAACAGCCAGGGCGCTCCCGCGATGCCCGTCGCAATGGCCAAGGCACCGAGCGTGAAGGCGATCGTGCCGACCGATCCGAACGGCGCCGCGTAAGGTTTGCTCAGCGTTGCCATGCCCTCGCCCGGAAGATCGAAGGCAAACGGCGACAACGCCAGCAACTGCATGCCCTCCTTCACTTCGTTGCGGGCGAGATTTCGCACCAGCGGTCCGTGCATGAGCTGGGGAACGGGCAGATACGTGACGAGCGTCGCCACGGTCGCCATTACGATGGCCATGGCCAGCAGCACGGCGACCGCCTGAGCGACGCCCGACCAGGTGAACGAGCGCTTGCCGCCCGGCGACAGCGTCACGGCGACAGTGACGGCGAAGATCACCGCCATGAAGCCCGGCTCGTAGCCGCTGAGGCGCGCCGCGACGTTCGAGCCGACGTGCATCTCCGCCGCCAGCACCAGCAGCGTCGGCACTGCCGCCACCATGGCGGCCGAGATCCGCAGCGGCTTGCTCTCGAAACGGCGGCCGAAATAGCTCGGCACGGTATAGGCGCCGAACTTGCGGTAGAAAGGCGCCAGCAGCGTCGCCATGAAGACGAAGCCCGAAAGCCCGCCGATCAAAAGCACCAAGGCGTCGAAACCGCTGATGAAGAAGGCGCCCGTACCGCAGACGAGAAAGGTGCCGCCCGCCGCGCCGACGGCGAGCAGAAGACCGGTATAGCCGGCGGGGACGCGGCGGCCCGAGGCGAAGAACTCGAGCGGCTCGCCTGTCGCGACGGCGGCGCCGATGGCGGCGTAGAGCAGAACCGGTCCGGCGAACAGCACGAACCGTTGCAGCTCCGTCGCTGTAGGAGAGCTGCTCGAAGATGAGGGCAAAAAGGAAGAGGGCCGCAAACAGCGAGGCGAAGATCGAGAAGTAGGTCCCGAGCCTCGGGTTGACGACACGTGTTCGCGAGGAAAAGGACATGCGCTCGGCTTCTTCCTGACCGTCGTTGTTGGTTTAGCGACGTGTGATCGTCTCAGAGGTCTTCATGCGCCCCGTGCCAATGGTCGATGGCGTTCTGGCGATTGACGTAGCTCGCCGCCGTCACCACCGCGATGAGGAAGAAGCCGTGCGCCGCCAGGAAGTATCCGAGTGGAAAGCCGAGGAAGCGGCTGGTGTTCAATTGTTCGGCGTAGAGCGGCAGCACGATCATCACCAGGAGGAACGGCACGAGGCTGGCGAGCAGCTGCCATTTCGTCGAGCGCCAGTAGGGCTTTCGTTCCCGCCGTTCCATGCTTCAAGTTCCTTTTTCTCAATCCCGTTTGTCTCGCCCGCGAGTGCGCATCCGCGGGCGCCCGGTACTTTAGCCTCATCTCGATAGGTCCAAGCCGGGCCTTCCGTGACGTTTCCGGACGAGGCCTTCTGGCCGAAATTCATGGCACGACTATGGGCTGCCCTTGGTACGCATACGCATCGCAACTGTGGACCAAAGTTCCGGCGCCAGATCTCACGCTGGAGAATAGCAGTATTAACCAGGAACGGCACATTGCTCTCCCCCCGGATATACCCTAAATTTTGCGCCGAATTGTCGCCTTGCAGCCGGCAATTCACATATCGGAATAGCGGAAGACGCGCCTCGAGCGGAGCCTTCCCGAGGGCATGCAACGAACAGGGCAAGCAAGCAGTTGCCGGACATCGGCGGCCATCATCGGCGTCGCATCAATAGTGCAGGCCGGCCTGCACGAATTGGGGAAGGATCAAGCACTATGGGAATGATAGACGAATTCAAAGAATTTGCGATGAAGGGCAACGTCCTCGATCTCGCCGTCGGCGTGATCATGGGCGCGGCGTTCGCTCCAATCGTCTCGACGCTGGTCGACAACATCGTCATGCCGCCGATCGGCTTCCTGCTCGCAGGCGTCGATTTTTCAAATCTCTCGGCCGGTATTCCTACTGGTGGCGACCCCGTTCTGATCAAGTACGGCTTGTTCCTCAACGCCATCATCAAGTTCCTGATCACCGCTTTCGCCATCTTCCTATTGATCAAGGCTCTGAACACGATGAAGAAGCCGGCTCCTGCCGCGGCCCCTGCCGGGCCGCCGCCGACGGAGGTGCTGTTGAAGGAAATCCGCGACCTGCTCGCCAAGAAATAGAGCCGCGAATATCGAAACGAAAAACCCCGGTCGCGAGATCGGGGTTTTTTTGTTGCCAGCCCGCCCCCCCGCCGGCACGGCGCCGAAGCTAAGGGCTAGTCATCGCGGCGGCTGCCGCGCTTTTCGCCCGCACGTTGGTGTGCTAGACGGAGTGCACCGCGGGCGTAGTTCAATGGTAGAACGGCAGCTTCCCAAGCTGCATACGAGGGTTCGATTCCCTTCGCCCGCTCCATCCGCCTCCGCCCCGCCATAGCCTGCTTCGCAGGCGACGGCGGGCTACGGCGGGATCGATCTGCGCAAGTGGCACAAAGAATTCGGTGCAGGAGGCGGATGTCCCGCCGAAGAGTTTTTCCGGATTTGATAGAATTTATTGAACCAAGAACCCCTCCCCCTTCGAGGGCAGGGCTGTCCGGGGAATTGGGACCCGAGTTACTGTAACGCGGGTGCATGCCCAGGCAAACCGGCGCGAACCGGCTATTTTCTAGTTGTCTAGACTTAGAAAATGGAGCCGGGCATGCACTTTTCCGATAGCATTTTCAGGCAGCTTCTCAAACCCGTATCACGGCGATTTCTTGGGACAGCCGCGGCGCGTCACAAGGCCGAGGCCTATGACAAATCGTTCCGCTGCTGGGATCATCTCGTCGCCATGGTCTACGCTCAGCTCGCCGATGTGCAGAGCTTGCGCGAACTCGAGACCGCGTGGAACGCCAACAGTCATCATCACTATCACCTCGGCACCGGCAGGATTGCGCGCGCGACGCTCGCAGACGCCAACAGGCGCCGCCCGACAGACGTCTTTGCCGATGTGTTCGCGAAACTGTCGGCGCAAGCCGGCCGCACGCTGCGCCAGGAAGGTGCGGAGATGGTCCGCATCATCGATTCGTCTCCCATCCCGCTGCGAGACACAATCTCCTGCCGGGCCTGGAACGGCCGCATCAAAGGCCTGAAGCTGCACATGGTCTATGCGCCGGGATCAGACCGGCCGTGCGAAATGAACGTGACAGGAGCCAACATCAACGACATCGAAATGGGCAAAGAGGTGACGATCGAAGCGGGCGCAACCTACGTCTTCGACAAAGGCTATTGTTCCTATAAATGGTGGGAAAAGCTGCACTTCGGCGGTGCGGTGTTCGTGACCCGGCAAAAACAGAACGCCCGCTTCAGGCCCGTCTGCCGGCGGCCTCTCAGGCTGACGGAAAAGCGCGGCGACGGCTTCACCATTCATGCGATGACGAAGTCAAGCTACACGGAAACGCAACTCAAAACTTTCAATCGCGATCCGGCGTATTCGTGTCAAGCGCGACACCGGCGGCTCGCTTGACACTTATCACGAACGATTTGACGATCGCTCCGCATTCGAGATCGCTGCGCTCTACAAAGCGCGCTGGCAGATCGAATTTTTGTTCCGCTGGATCAAGCAGCACTTGAATCTCGAAGCTTCCTCGGCAACGGCGACAATGCCATCCGCCTGCAGCTCGTCGCGGCGATGATCGCCTATCTTCTGCTGCGCATCGCCGCGCGCGACAGCCGCTGAATATCCCGATATCCGCTTCGCCGAATTGGTCGCGCCGCACTCTTCACCCGCAAACCCCTCGCGCGCATCGACAAACCACCCGAGGTCAACCCCTGCAAGACGCGGCCAAAACACCCCCTCAATCAGCTGGAAATGAAATTCCTATGCCTGACTTTCCCCGGACAGCCCTGCTTCGAGGGGGGAGGAAGATGCGTCCGCGGTTTAGACGGGCGATCAGGGAACGATCCTGAAATTCAAAATGCCCGGCTAATCCGCTGGACGCATCAGGTGGGGGTGAGCGAGCAACGCCTTCAGCAAGTGCACCCCCGCCCGGTGCGCCAAGGATGAGTTAGCCCGCGCTGCGAACGCGACGAGACATCTGAGATGCGCCCACTAACTCATGGCGCACCGCCCTCCCCCCTCAAGGGGGAGGAGAACGTGATGGAGTTGCGTTCTTCTACCATAAACGGAAAGGTTCTAGCGAAATTCCCGCCGAAGCCTTGGCGCAGACGGATAGCGGATCTCGAACCGCCTACGCCGTCTGGCCGCCGCAGGAGCTGCCGGCGCCCGCCGTGCAGCCGAAGCAATGCTGCGCCGTGACGATACTGCGGCGATGCCAGGCGTCCTCATCGAAGTTCGAAATGTGCGGCGCGCCGTCCATCTCCACTTCGAGGTCGAGCATCTGGTTGAAGTCGCAGTCGTAGAGCCGTCCGTCCCAGCCGACCGACAGCGTGTTGCGACACATGACGCCCGCGATCGCCGAAGGGTTGAAGGCGGTCACCAGCTTCTGCATGTAGCCTTCGAGATTGCCGCTCGTCTCCAGCCATTCGAGGAAGCGCGAGATCGGCATGTTGTTCAAGACGAACAGTCGATCGAACGTCACTGAGTGTTCCCGCTCGAGGGAACTGCGCCACTCTCCTTCCAGCGTCGCTTGCGAAGCGCCGAGAAAGGCGCCGGAAGGGTTCGAGACCAGCGTCAGCATGCGCTTCGGGTCGCCGCGGCCGTAGCCCGCTTCGTTCAACAGGCGCATGGCCTTGATCGACTTGTCGTAGACGCCGTCGCCGCGCTGAGAATTGGTGCTCGGACGGCGGTAGTGGGGCAGGGAAGCGACGACCTCCACCTTGCGTTCGGCGAACCAGTCGATCAGGCCGGCATTGCGGGGCAGCAGCAATACCGTCAAGTTGCAGCGATCCATGACGTGCTTGCCGGCCTTGACGCTGGCTTCGACCACGTCGCGGAACCTCGGGTGCAGTTCGGGCGCCCCGCCGGTGAGATCGACCGTATGCGCGCCCGTCCTCTCGATCGCCGCAATGACGGCATCGACGGTCGCATTCGACATCATCGCATCCTTGCGGTCGGGACCGGCATCGACGTGACAATGGCGGCAGGCCATGTTGCACAGCTTGCCGAGATTGACCTGGAAGATCTCGAGACGGGCGGGCCGCAGTTGTCCACCCGCCAGGGTCTCGAATTCCACCCTCCGGCCGTCCTTTTCCAGCGCCACCTCTGCGAGCAGCTTCAACTGCGCGGCGCTCGACGCCAACGGCGCCCGCCGGCGCATCAGGCTCTCGGCGGCGCGCGGGCTGGCACGATCGCCCGCAACGTCGGCGATCACCTCCAGCGCGTCTTCGCAATATTTCAAGTTCGGACATCTACATTCCCAGCTTGGAGGCCTTCTCGCGCATCTGCATGCCGTGCACCAGCGAAGCGCCGCCGCGGATCGCAACAGCCACGTGCAGGGCTTCCGTCATCTGTTCGATATCGGCGCCCTTCTGCTGGCTGTCCTGCGTATAGGCGTCGATGCAATAGGGGCACTGAACGGCGTGCGCGACGGCCAGCGCGATCAGGCTCTTTTCGCGCGCCGTCAGCGCGCCGTCCGCGAACACAGCGCCATAGTAGTCGAAGAACTTCTTGCCGATCTCGGGTTTGACGTCGGCAATCTTGCCAAAATCGGCAAGATGCTGGGTGTTGTAATAGCCGGGCATGGTCGTCCTTCCTCGATCTGCGTTGTCCGTGGGTAACTAGCATCCGGCGGCGCTTTAAAATAGCAGACCAATACCTCGGCGCCGTGGTCAGCTTTCGCTCGACCAGCGCATGTTGGCACGATTTCCGCCGCGCTGTCCAAGCTCGCTGTCCAAGCCCGCATTCAAAGCCCCGTGCCGTCTCGGTGAGTTTCGATCCCGAGTTCCCCGACGTTACAGGGGGATCGGCTGGCCGTCCCGGCAAAGATAGCTATAGGATCGATGCCGGCGCTGTGGCGCTGCCAGGGGCCCGCGTCATCGCCCCTTCCGCCGTCAGCCGTTCGCGCCCTTCGCCCGTGTGCGCGGTCTTGGCCCAATGGTGCGGCCTCCGCACGAGTTCGAACAGCGCCGCGTAGGCGGCGATCGAGATGGCGAGCCAGTAGAGCGGCAGTCCGAGCGCCGAGCGGATGAGCTTGGTGCCGCCTCTATGGGCAACGGCGGCGGCGGCGAGGGCAATGGCGGAAAAATAGCTGATTGCGAGATTGCAGGCTGAAAGCGTCCACAATCCGGCTTCCAACTGCGAGCCTGGAGCGCCGAACAGGGTCCCAGCCATGTATTGCCGGGCCGCGGTAAGGAAAATCAGCGGGTGCACGAGCGACGACAGGATGAGCCCGCCGAACACGACCTGGACGCCGAAGAAGCGCCAGCCGCCGAGGTCTCTGAGGAGACGCAGCGGGAACCGCATATGCACGAGATAGGTCTGCATCCAGCCCTTGATCCAGCGCGTGCGCTGAGCAAACCAACCTCGTGCCGACGCCGGCGCTTCCTCCCAGGTGACGGAGGCGAGCATTTCCGTGCGCAGGCCGAGGCGCGCCAGACGCAGGCCGAGATCGGCATCCTCGGTGACGTTGTAGGGGTCCCAGGCGCCCGCCCGCTCCAGCAGCGCGCGCGGAAAATGGTTCGACGTGCCGCCGAGCGGCAGCGGCAAGCGCAGCCATTCGAGCGCCGGCAGAATGGCATCGAACAGCGCCGAATATTCGAGCGTGAATTGCCGGGTGAAGAAGTTGCTGCCGGGATTATAGATGTTGAGCCGCGCCTGGACGCAGGCGAGATCGGGTCCGGCGCGACGAAAAGCGGCGACGGCGGCGCGAAGTTGCGTTTGTTCCGGCGCGTCCTCGGCGTCATAGACCGCGATCATGTCGCCCTTGGCCGAGGCGAGCGCAAAATTCAGCGCCCTCGGCTTGGTCCTCGGCTGGCCGTCCGGCACGGTCAAAACCCGCATGAATGCCGGCAAGCCTGCGCCTTCGAGCGCGTCCCGCGTCGCCGCATCGTTCGCTTCGGTGACGAACAGGACTTCCAGGCGGTCGCGCGGATAATCGATCGCCGCCATCGCCGCGACGAGGGCCGGGACGACGTTGGCTTCCTTGTGGAGCGGCACGAGCAGCGAATAGGCGGGCAGTTCGCGGTCGTCAGAAAAATGCGGGGCCGCCGCCGCAGTTTGCTTCGATCCGCCAGCAACGATCAGGCGCAGCAGCGCCACGACGCGGATCATGGCGACGAACGCGAACGGTATGGCGAAGGCCGCCAGCGCCAGCAGGTGGCCTGTAAAGGGCGCCAGAACCGAGAGTACGGCAGCAAGGAAAAGCAGCGCCGCGAACGTCGAGCGTTGCGCCCCGGTCACGAGCGCCGCAGCGGACATCTCGGGCCGCGACCGTCTCAGACGATTGACGGCGTAATCCAGTTCGGCCGGCGCGGAAATGCCACCTGCCGCGCCCGTATCATCGAGAACGCGCACCTCGAACGGCCCGCCCCGGACCGCCCCCTCCGGCACATTCGGCTCCAGCGCCGGCATCCCCTGCCCCCGTCCCTACGCAATGGAACACTAACGATTACAAACAGCTATTCGCACTTCCCTGGCCGTCATACTCTAGCCAGCCGCGGACTGTTCAATTACCGAGTGAAATGGTAGCCGATCCAACCGTGCGCTCAAGGACAATCTGCAGGGGCCGATGCGAAGCGAAGTCTTTTCAATTGACCGGTTTGGCGTGATCGCCGCGGCACTGCTGGCGGCCCTCGCGCTGGCAACCTTCGCGTCCGTGGGCTTCGCACAGGACACGCGCAAGGGCGCCAAGGCCGACGCACCGGGCGAAGCCGCCACGCCGGCGCCGGTAAAGCGCGTCGTCATCCGCTTTCTCACCGATAGCGATTTCCCCCCTTTCAACTTCTACGACGAGGAAGGCGTGCTCGTCGGCTTCAACGTCGATCTCGCGCGCGCCATCTGCCTCGAACTCAACACCTCCTGCGATATCAAGGCCCGCGCCTGGGACGAATTGTTTGCGGGGTTGAAATCGGGCGAAGCCGACGCCGTCATCGCCGCCCACAAGGTGACAGGCGCCGCACTGGTGAGTGTCGATTTCACCGATCGCTACTTCCACACGCCCGGCCGCTTCGCAGCCAAGAAGGACGCCGGCGACCTCGACGTCACGCCCGCCGGGCTCGACGGCAAGCACATCGGCGTCGCCCGCGGCTCGCCGCACGAGGCCTACCTCAAGGCCTTTTTCCGCGACAGCCCGGCGGAGCCGTTCGAGAACGTCGATCTCGCCCGTGAGGCCCTGGCCAATGGCAAGGTCGACCTCGTATTCGACGATGGCATCTCGCTGGCCTTCTGGCTCAACGGCACGCTGTCGCGGCAATGCTGCGAGATGAAGGGCGGGCCGTTCCTGGAGCCCAAGTTTTTCGGCGACGGATTGGCCATCGCGGTGCCGCGCGGCGACCCGGAAATCAAGGCCTTGATTAACGATGCCCTGCGCAAGGTGCGCTCGTCGGGGCGCTTCGACGAGCTCGTGCAGCGCTATTTTCCCTTCCGAATTTACTGAGGGAGCAGAAAGTGCGTGTCGCGGCGGGCGAAATATCCCTATAAAGATGAACGCATGATGTCAGTGTCCAAGCCTGCCGCACGTCTCCTCTCCGCGCGCCCCGGCGCGCATCTGCGATATCTATTCGCGGCCCTGCTCCCTGCACTCTTCGGCCTCTCGGGCCCGGCACCGGCCGCTGACGAAGCGCGCGTTGCCGTCCAAACCGGGACCGGCGCCGATCAGAACGGCAAGTCGCCGGAGAAATCCACCGAGAAGACGCCGGCGCCGCTGCTCACCCGCGCCGAAATCCTGTCGAGCGACGCCGACCGCCTCGAGCGGATCGGACGCCACGTCATCATCGGTTTTCATGCCTTCGCCGAGGTCAAGGCGCTGGTCGACAAGCGTGCCATCGGCGGCATCTTCATCACCGACCACAATGTCCGCCACCGCAACGCGGCGCAAGTCAAGGCCGAGATCGACGCTCTCCAGGCCCGCCGCCGCGAGCAGGGATTGCCACCCCTCGTCGTCGCCGCCGACCAGGAAGGCGGCACGGTCTCGCGCCTCTCCCCGCCGCTGAAGCGCCAGCCCACACTCGCCAGCGTCCTCGCCAAGCTCGAACACGACGCTGAGCGCAAGACGGCGGTCGAGGACTATGCGCGCCGGCAAGCGGCGGAGCTGACGCGCATCGGTGTCACGCTCAACTTCGCACCCGTCGTCGACTTGAAGCTCGAACTTCCAAATCGCAACGACGGCGAGACGCGCCTTCGCTGGCGGGCCATTTCCGCCGATCCCTACACCGTCGCCAAGGTCGCCGGCTGGTACTGCGACACGCTCGCCGATGTGAACCTGATGTGCACGCTGAAGCACTTTCCGGGCCTCGGCCGCGTGACGCGCGATACCCACGTCTCGATGGCCGAAGTCACGGCGAGCGAGGGCACGCTCGAACTCAACGACTGGGTGCCGTTTCGCCGCGTCATGTCGAAGCCCAATGTCGTGACCATGCTCGGCCACGTGCGCGTCGGCGTCATCGATCGCGAAACGCCGGCCTCGTATTCGGCGCCGGTGATCAAGACCTTGATGCGCGAGACCTGGAATTACGATGGCCTCATCGTCACCGACGACCTGAGCATGGGCGCCATCACCAAGAGCCGCTCGGGCGCCGGCGGCGCGGCGGTGAAATCGCTGAATGCCGGCACGGATTTCGTCCTCGTCTCCTATAGCGAGAAGGACCTCGACGTCGTCCTGAGCGCCCTCATCGCCGCCGACGCGGCGGGAGAACTCGACAGAAGCGCGCGCGAAAAAAGCCGGTCGCGCATCGACCGCGCGATGGTCCCGCAATCCCTTGCGGGCTCGCGCGATTAGACCAAGCCGAGGACTTTAACCCGAACCGGATGTCATCCCGGCTCTTACGTTAAAAATGCTCCTGGGTCCCGGGTCTCGCAAGAGGGCTCGCCCGGGATGACAAAAGGTGTCAGAACATGAGCTTGCCATGCACGTGCGGTCCGCGCATATAAAGCGCTCCGACGCAGCTTCGGACGCAGCCATGCGAACCACCTATTTGTAATGACCGACCCCGTTTCCGAAACAGCTTCCGATCTCGTTTCCGGCCGCAGCTGCGACGGCTGCACCATGTGCTGCAAGCTTCTCGACATCGACGTGCTGGAAAAGCCGCGCGGCCAATGGTGCCCGCATTGCGACCGGAAGCGCGGCTGCAAGGTCTACGAGCAACGCCCCGAACCCTGCCGCACGTTCTATTGCGGCTACCGTCGCATCAAGGACCTGGGCGAGGACTGGAAACCCTCGAACGCCAAATTCCTGGTCAACTACGAAAGCGCGCACAACCGCATCGCCATCCACGTCGATCCCGACCGGCCCGACGTGTGGAAGCGCGAGCCGTTCCACTCGACCATCCGCCAGTGGGCGGCGCATGCGGAAAGCGAAGGCGGAACGCTCGTCGTCTGGACGGGGCGGCAGGTAACGGTGGTCTCGCGCAACCAGGTGTTCGATCTCGGCGCCATTCGCGACGACCAGTATATCCTGCCCGTAAAGCGGATGACGCCCCGCGGCCATGAACTCGCCTACATTGCAGTCGATGCCGATGATCCCCGCCTCAAGACCTAGGAACGAAATCTCCCGGACAAGCATTAAAGCTCTTGAGCGAACGAATGTCCGCAGCGCGGCGCAGCGGAGCCCGCCATTCGAAATGACTGAATTCGAAATAACGAGGAAAGGTCCACAATCATGTCTCATCGCCTCCTGTTCACGGCTGTTCTCGCCTCGTCGTTTGCGCTCGCCGCTTCCGCCTTCGCCGAGCCCGTGACGGCCAAGATCAACGCGATTTCGCCCGAAGGCGTCGGCGCCGAAATCGGCAAGGCGACGTTCGCAGACGGCAAGGGCGGATTGGAAATCACGCTCGACGTGAAAGGCCTCGCCGCCGGCGAACATGGCGTGCACGTACACGAAAAGGGCGACTGCGCCGCCGGCGACAAAGACGGCAAGAAGGTCGCCGGCCTCGCTGCGGGTCCGCACTTCGATCCCGACAAGGCGATGAAGCACGCCGGACCCGCGGGCGCCGGCCACAAGGGCGACCTGCCGAAGCTCGCCGTCTCAGGCGCCGAAGTGAAAGCCACGCTCGTTGCGCCGCGCCTGAAGCTCGCCGACGTCGCCGGCCGTGCTCTCGTCATCCACGAAAGCGGCGACACCTACTCCGACACGCCCGAGCTCGGCGGCGGCAAGGCGCGCATCGCCTGCGGCGTCATCGGCGCGAAGTAACCGGCCGTAATTTGCCCGCAACGGAGCGCTCCCTTCGATCCCGTCGCAAAGACGCTTCAATGCGCCTTGAGTCTTTCCGGAACCAAGGGAATTGCAGCACACCAAGTACCCCTCCCCCCTCGAGGGGGAGGAGAAGCATACGGCGGTCTCTGTGTCCGAATCGATTAGCCGGACAGGCGATTGCACATGCGATTGCCTCGAATTCTTGAGTACCCTCCCCGCCGCCGGATGTACGGCGCACTTGGAGATTTCCTATGTCCACCGCAGTGTCCCCATCAGGGGCAGACGCACGGCCGCTCAGAGACCTGCGCGGCCTGTTCGACACCGGCGCCCTCGTCGCCGCCGGCGCGCTCGTCGGCTTCGGCATCCTGATGTGGATCGCCGCGAACTGGGACGGCTTCGGCAAGTGGGGCCGGTTCTCGTTTCTCGCCGCGGCACTCGCCGCCTCGGCCCTCGGTGCCATTCTGTCGGGGCGGGCCCGCGTCCCGCTATCGCTCGCCGGCATCATGTGCATCGGCGGGCTGTTCGCCCTCATCGGTCAGACCTATCAGACCGGCGCCGACCCTTGGCAACTCTTCGCGGTCTGGGCGGCGTTGGCGCTCCCCTGGGCGTTTGCCGCACGCAGCGACGCCATCTGGTCGGCCCTCGTCGTCATCGTTTTCGCGGCGATCGGGCTTTACTTCCAGGTCGAAGCCGGGCCGAACTGGCTGCAAGCGGAAAGCCGCGTCCTCCCGCTCTGGCTCGCCGCCTTCGCAATCGCGGCGGCGCTCAGTCCATTTGCGGGTCTCGAAGAGTGGACCGGCTCGACCAAGTGGGCGTTCCGGCTTTCGGCCGTACTGACCGCGCTGCTGGTGCTCTCCACCACGTTGCCGGCCATTCTGGACGACAAGGGTTCGAACGTTCTCGTCCTCGCGGGCTATGCCGTCACTGGCCTCGCGATTCTGGCCATCACAAGCACCCGCCCGCTCGACGTGGCGCTGCTCGCCGTCTACGTGCTGGCACTCGACGTGCTGATCATCACCGGCATCGGCTACCTGATGTTCGCAAAAGGCGGCTCGCGTTTTGAGACCGGAAACTTCCTCGGCATCGGCCTCATCGCCACGGTCGTCGTCGCGGGTTCGGCCGCCCTGATCCTCAAGCTCGCGAGAAACAGCAACGGCGAGACGCCGGCCGTCGCGCAAGCGGCGGGCGCCAGCCGCACCTGGCCCGTCGCCGTCATGACCGGTATCGGCGCGCTGCTGGCCGCGGTGCCGTTCATCGTCTTCCTCGGCGCCACTTTCGGCGTGTTCCTGGAAAAGGGCGGCGGCACCTACCTCGTCGGCGGCGCTATCCTTGCGGGTGCCGTCGCGTTGCTGCGCTCCAAGGGCGACTTCGGCTTCGGCCAGCAGTTCGGCATCATCGCCTTCATCACCGGGCTCATGCTGTTCGGCTTCGGACTTTATCGCGATCTTACCGGCATGGAAGCGAGCCTCGCCCTCCTCGCATTGGTCGTGGCAATCGCCTTTCTCATGCCCGACGACTGGACGGTCGGACTGATGGGGGCGCTGGCCGGCGGCTTTGCCGCCTACGCCGTCTCCGACCTCGTCTATTTCGCCTACGGCATTCAAGACGCCGGCTATACGCCCTATCGCTTCGGCGCCGGCGCCAAGTACGTTGCCGCGCTCGGCGCCTTGGGGCTGATGGCTCTACCCGAATACGGCAGCGCATTCGGCGCTCGCGAGAAATCCGCCGGCCGCTTTCTCTCCGGACTCGCCGCCGCCGCGCTGCTGCTCGTGATGTGGAGCGCCGGCCAGACGTTCATGCTGTTCGGCGGCTGGGGCGGCGGCTGGACGCCAAACGCGCCGCCCTCGCAACTGCCGCTCATCAACATCAACTTCGTCACGCTTTCCGGCCTCGCCATGACGGCCTTCGCCTGCTGGTGGCTGGTGCGAAAATTTCCCAGATTTGACGACGCCGACCGCAATAGCAGCGGCAGCGCTGCTGCTCGTCCTGACGCTGTTTGCGCCAAGCATGGGCGCTGCCGCCCTCGTGCTCGCCGCCGCGCTGACGACAGGCCGGCGCTCGCTCGCGTTGCTCGCGGCGTTCACGGGGCTGTGGCTCGTTGGAACGTTCTATTACTGGCTGGGCTGGCCGCTGACGCACAAAGCCTGTCTGATGGCCGGCCTCGGTTTAGGGCTCGGCGCCGTCGCCTATGCGTCGCACGCCAAGCTCGCCGCCATTCTACCCGGCGAGGCCGGCGCAGCCAACACCACCGGACCGCTCTCGTCCGGGATCGTCGTGGCGCTGATCCTGGCGAGTGCCGCGGCAACGGGCGTACTCGCCGCCCAGACCATCCGCCAGAAAGAGGCGATCGTCGAGACCGGGCGCAGCGTCTACATGCCGTTGGCGCCCGTCGATCCGCGTTCCCTGATGCAGGGCGACTACATGGCGCTGCGTTTCGAGCTGCCGACCGAGCTGCCGCCGCCCGAGGTCGCCGGCGATCCGCCGGTGCGCGCCGTTGCCATTCTCGACGCCCGCGGCATCGCCAAGGTGACGACGCTGGCCGGCGCCAGCTACAAGGCCACGAGCGACGAGATCGTCATCAACCTCGCGCGGAAACACGGCCGCTGGATGGTCGCGACCGACGCCTGGTATTTCAAGGAAGGCACCGCCGACACTTACGCCAAGGCCAAGTTCGGCGAATTCCGTGTCTCCCCCGACGGCGAGGCGCTACTCGTCGGGCTGGCGGATGAGGGCTTGACGCCGTTGCGTTAGTCGCAGCGCGTTATGCGTCTACTTCGTCAACACGACGGCGCGGGGCTTGAGAATTTTCGCGAAGATGGCATTGAACATCGGCTCGATTTCAGCGCTGTCCACGGCGCGGAACGACAGGGCCGGTTCCGAGGCGCAGGCCGTGAATGCCTCGATCGCGTGTGGCGTGACATCAGCATTGATTTTGTCGAAATCGGCCTGAAGCCCCAGGGGCGAATTGGTCGGGATCAGATATTCTATGTGCCCCGTCAGGACGGTGTGACCGGCGCTCTTGGCCGTCTGGCAGCTGCCCGTATCCATCGCTTGCATGCGCTGAAACCAATTGAAGTCGAAGCCATAGACCGCCGGCTTGAAGTTGGGATCGGTCACTGCATCCGTATAACTCGCTGCAGCCGGCGAGCCGACGGGAGACATGCTATTCTCCACACCGTCGCTGACCACGACAACGTAGGACTTGCGGTCGGCCGGCGAAGCGCCGGCTCCGTCCGCGGCATACTTTTTCGCCAAAGAGTTGACGGCTTCGTAGATGTTCGTGCCGACGCTGTAAGCGTTCACCAGATCAATCGAGTTGGCGGCCGCAAGGATGGCGTTATAGTCCAAGGAGGGTGCGGTGATCGGTATCAAGGTGTTGCTGAAGCCATCGATCGAGATCCGCACTTGATCCGGATCGTAACCGCGCGACTGGATATCCTTGATCATATTGATGATGGCATCGCGTACCACGTCGACGCGCAGCTTCGCGCCGCTGGCGCGGGCCGCAACATAATTCGAACTGTCCCACGGGAAAGTGACGTGGCAAGCAATGGCGCAGCCGGTGGCGTTCGTGAGGATTGTCTGGTCCGCTGCCGTCGCCCCGATCCCCATCGAACCAGAGAGATCGACGAGAAGGTGGATATCGACGTAGGACGGTGAAACGTTGCCGGCCACGATCGTGTTGCCGATGGACAGAGATTTAATGCCGATCAGGTTGATGAACGACGTGTGGTAATCGAAGTTGTACCGGCCCGTGACCTCGATGTCGCTTCCCGCGCGCTTGATCTCTATATTATGCGCAATATTCGAGAGCCCCTGTCCGCTGCTGAAATTTTTCTCGAAGACTTTCCCGCCCACGGACTCGGCATTCGACTTCCATTGCTGATCGTCCGAGGTGATATTTGCGACGGCTTCGCGCCCGGCCGCCAGCACAGCCGCGTCCATCGACTCGTCCGCCTTGCTGCGCACGTCATAGATTTTGCCCAGATCCAGCACGAAGCCGGCAAATCCGAACAAAAACGCCACGATGATGCAGAAGACGACGGCGACACCGCCGCGATCACAATTTTTGAACTCGTTCATGGATCGCTGCTCTAGTTCCGCGCTGACGCAAATTGCGAATTCGACTTCCCTATGCCCGGCCAGGATCATCCGTGGAACGGATTAAATTCCCGTCCTCACTGCAACCAAGGATTGCCGGACCTGAGTAAGAAAATTCTTTACCAAGATGAGTGTAGGCGCCTGCATCGAAGCGATATTCGGCGCGTTCCGCCTCTCCCCCGACGGCGAGGCGCTACTCGTCGGGCTGGCGGATGAAAATTTGCAGGGCTTGAAGTGAGTCATTCCCCATCACCAGTGGTGATTGTGGATCTCGGCGTTTCTGCCCCGCAGCCTGCACCCTCTCATACCGGCGCGCGAAAGTTTCGACTCGTCGGCATGATGGACGCGCGCCGGTATTCACCCTGGCTTGCGCGCAGCCGCCACGCCAACCCTGCGCGCGGATTCCATCGAGCATAAGTCAGAACTTGTGCTCGACGGCATCAGGCGGTGCCCGGACCTTATTTTTCGGTTTTCCCCAGCCAGACTTCGGCTTCCTGCAGTGAGAAGGAAAATTCGGCTCCAGGGATTCCTGACGCAACCCGAGCACCCTCGGCAACATTCACGATAGAGAACCGACCGTGGTGCGGCCCCTTACCCACCTTTTCCAGCCGGTAGCCCTTCCTCTGAGCGGTTTTAGTTGACCCGCTTTTCTTCGGAGTTGGTCATGAGGTTGCTCCCATAAGATTGAACTCGATCGACAGACGATGAATTTCAGGCGACATATCATTCGCCCCATGACGCCGGTCGCGTTCATATCGCGAGGCAAGATGAGCACTGACTTGCGTTCCGGGTCAACAACGCTCGACGCATCGATGCCGTGCACGCCCCCTCAAAGCCTCAGCCCGAGCGCGTGCAGAACCGCAAGGCCATGGGCCGACGCGGTCCTGGTTGGGCTGGCGGATGAGGTGTTGCAGGGTTTGAAGTGAGCAACACCTCGGGCATGTGACGACTACTTGGGGCCTGGAACGGACAAAGAAAATCGCGATGGCTCTCGGCCGGCATCGCACCCGGAGCCGTTCACGAGGAGAGCACCAGCAATGCCGATGTATTGGTGGCTGAATGCCGAAGTTCGAACCGGCGAAGGCTGGAAAATTCCAACCGAGTTCCCTTCGACCGACAAAAAATATGGTCGCGACATCGGCGGCGAATTCGGCTGGCTGAAAGTCGACTGGGTTGCCAGCCGCCTGTTCTTCGGCGCCGAGGCGCTTTTTCCATTTGCCCGGGGCCGCCCCCCAGGGGCGTCGGAATTCTGCCGGCTCTGGGACCAACATTGGCCGGGCTGGGTCACGGACAAGGAAGCGGCCGGTGAAGCGGTCTGTTGGCTCGGCTACGAGCAGCTTTATGTCGACCTTTGGCATGACCCGGCCGTTTTGATGCGATCGGAAATGCCGGCGCCTTTGGCAAAGCACTTTGGCAACGGCACCCTTGCGCTTCCGGAAGCCGATCTGCGAGCGGCGGGGGCGACCGACGAGACTTTCACGGCGTTCCGCAATGCGGCTCGTCCGGTCTCCGGCGCGATCGATTGCGTCACGAGCTGGATAGCTTCGCGATTGCCAAAATGCCTCCCGAGGAAAGCGTAGACGTCACCTGGAAGGCATCGGTCAACTGGTTGCTGGACGGCAAGGCCAGCGACTTCCAACGCCCCCGGCGGCTCGGCCATGACACAGATTTGAAAGTCATTGCATTGCTCGGATAGTGCCGGCAAGAAGACGCGGCGTCTTGGCGGCGGAGACTTTGCGCCGGTCGAAGCGCGGCTTCTCGTACCGATGCGCCCTATGCAGGTCTTGCCTCGCCTTACGGCATAATACCGATAGCCGTTTGTCCAGTCCGCATAACCTGGGTTATGTCGTCCCGACGCGCGGCGCCTGCGCGTGCACTCTGGACGATGCGAGGATTCCATCTCGATGAGCGACGTTGACATCCCAGTCGTCCAACGCCAGCGGCTGCCGAGGATCGGCTATCTCCTGCTCGCCGGCGTGACGCTGTTCTGGGGCGCCAACTGGCCCGGCATGAAGATCGCGCTTGCCGAGCTGCCGGTCTGGTGGTTTCGCGCCATGTGCGTCTCGGCCGGGGCGATTGGACTGCTCTCCATAGCCAAGCTCTCCGGCGCCACGCTCAGGATGCCGGCCGCCGAGATCCCGCGGCTGTTGCTGGTCTCACTCTTCGCCATGCTCGGCTGGCAGGTCTGTTCGGCCTACGGTGTCGCCCTGATGCCGGCGGGCCGCGCCTCGATCATCGCCTTCACGATGCCGGTCTGGGCGGCGTTCTTCGGCTATTTCCTCATTCATGAGCCGATCACCGCCCCGAAGATTGCCGGCCTGCTGCTCGGCGTCGCCGGGTTTTCGGTGCTCATGGGTGACGATGTGCTGGTGCTGGGCACGGCACCGCTCGGCGCGCTCTTCATGCTCGGCGCGGCGGCGAGCTGGGCCCTCGGCACGGTGCTGTTCAAGAAATACCGCTGGACGACGCCGGTCTCGACGATGGTCGGCTGGCAGCTTGCCGCCGCGGCCGTACCGATCACCATCGTGGCGATGCTGATCGAGCCGGTCCCGGACCTGACGCAGCTCAGCGCCAAGGCCGTATTCGCGCTCGTCTATCTCTTCGCCTTGCCCATGGTGTTCTGCCAGTGGGCCTTTTTCAAAGTGGTGAGCATGTTCCCGGCCTCTGTCGCCTCCATGGGAACCCTGGCAGTGCCCATCGTCGGCGTTTATTCCAGCGCCTTGATTCTCGGCGAGCCGGTCGGCTGGCGGGAACTTGTGGCCCTTATGCTCATCTGCTCCGCGCTGGCGTGCGTGCTCGTGCTCCCGGCGTTGCGACGCGGTGGCTAGAGGCCCCTGAGCGACGCGACAGCTGGCGCAATGCCGCCGGGCGTTGCTATGGTGCGATCGCACGCCCACGGACGGGCCGGCGCGAAAGGCACCCCATGCGAAACTCATTTGCCAAGATTTCGTTTGCGTCGGCGCCGATCCTTGCCGCGTTGCTCCTGGCGCCGCCTGCGCTCGCCGAACACCTCTTGGCCGATCCCGCGCTGATGCTGAAGACCGCCAAGCGCGTCGACTTCGTCGGCCACAACACGTTTGCGGTCGAAACCTTGGCGGAAGGGCGTTTCCTGCGCAGCACGCCGCAAAAGTCGGCGTCAGGCCTCTACCAGCAGGTCGATCTTGCCGCGGCGGCGCTGAGCAAGGTGACGTGGACGTGGCGTGTCGATGCGCTGCAGCCCTCCGGCGATCTCAGATCCTTGAAGTCGGAGGACTCGGGCGCGACGATTTTCTTCATCTTCGGCGAACCCTCCTTCTTCAATAAGGACGTGCCGACGATCGCCTACGCCTGGACCGGCACCCCGGTCGCCGAAGGCACCGTCATCCCCTCGAAGCGCTTTTCAAGCCTGCGCTATGTCCAGCTGCACGGGCGCGACACGGTCGGCAAATGGGAACACGAAACGCGCGATGTCGCCGCCGATTTCCGCAGGCTCTTCGGACGCGAGCCCGAGGCGCTCAAATACATCGCCGTTTTCGACGACAACGATCAGACCGGCGAAGCGGCCTCCGCGCTGTTCGGCCGGATTGTCGACGCCAGGTGAGTTAGATCTTCAGCCCCAGCGCCTTCGCCACCGTGAACAGGTCCTTGTCGCCGCGGCCGCAGAGGTTCATCACCAAGCAGATTGTCCTTCGGCAGCTTCGGCGCCAGCTTCATGACGTAGCCCAGCGCGTGGCTCGGCTCGAGTGCCGGAATGATGCCTTCCATCTGCGTGCAGAACTGCAAGGCTGCGAGCGCCTCCTTGTCCGTTATCGCTGCATAGCTGACGCGGCCCGTGTCCTTGAGCCAGGCGTGCTCCGGCCCGACGCCGGGATAATCGAGGCCCGCCGAAATCGAGTGGCCCTCGAGGATCTGCCCGTCGTCGTCCTGCAGCAGATACGTGCGGTTGCCGTGCAACACGCCCGGCGCGCCGCCGTTCATCGAGGCCGCATGGCCGTTCGGAACGTCGAGCCCGTGACCCGCGGCTTCGACGCCATAGATCGCCACGCCCTTGTCATCGAGGAACGGATAAAACAAGCCGATGGCGTTCGAGCCGCCGCCGATGCAGGCGACCAGCGTGTCGGGCAGCCGGCCCTCGGCGGCCATGATCTGCTCGCGCGTTTCGTTGCCGATGATCGACTGGAAGTCGCGCACCATCGAGGGATAGGGATGCGGGCCCGCCGCCGTGCCGATCAGGTAATAGGTGTCGCGCACGTTGGTCACCCAGTCGCGCAGCGCCTCGTTCATGGCGTCC
The DNA here is from genome assembly GCA_963732525.1 of uncultured Alphaproteobacteria bacterium. GTDB lineage: Bacteria > Pseudomonadota > Alphaproteobacteria > Rhizobiales > Hyphomicrobiaceae > Hyphomicrobium_B. Next base: position 19,295 of record CAVSZX010000003.1, on the reverse strand, counting down.
TTCAGCGTCGAGGCGCCGCAGGTGACCGAATTCAACTTGGCGCCCAAGAAGCTTCATGCGCGCCACGTTCGGCGCCTGACGCTCGATGTCGGTGGCGCCCATGTAGATCTCGCACGGCATGCCGTACTTGGCGCACACCGTCGCCACCGCGACGCCGTGCTGGCCGGCGCCCGTCTCGGCGATGATGCGGGTTTTGCCCATGCGCCGCGCCAGCAGGATTTGCCCTAAGCAGTTGTTGATCTTGTGCGAGCCGGTGTGATTGAGCTCGTCGCGCTTGAAATAGATCTTGGCGCCGCCCAGTTCCGCCGTCATGCGCTCGGCGTGATAGAGCGGGCTCGGCCGCCCCGAATAGTGCTTGTGGAGAAACGTCATCTCCTCGTGAAACTTCGGGTCGGCCTTGGCCGTGTCGTAGGCTTTTTCCAGATCGAGGATCAGCGGCATCAGCGTCTCGGCGACGAAGCGCCCGCCGAACAAGCCGAAGAAGCCCTTGTCGTCGGGACCCGACTTGTAGCTGTTGAGTTTCGCTTCCGCCGATTTCTGCGTCTTCGTCGCCATTAAGAAAGGTCCTTGTGCTCTGTCCCCTCTCCCCGTCCTTTACGGGGAGAGGGTTAGGGTGAGGGGCAGCCGCTTGTTCGGTGCATGTTGCTGCCCCTCACCCTAGCCCTCTCCCCATTTCAAGGGCAGGGAAATGGGGAGAGGGAAATTCATTTGCCCTGCTTAGCCGCCTTTGCCGCCTGAAGGAAGCGGCGGATCAGATCCACGTCCTTGACGCCGGGGGCGCTCTCGACACCAGAAGACACATCGACCGCCGACGCCCCGGTCTCGGCAATCGCCTGCGAAACGTTTTCCGACGTCAGCCCGCCGGAGAGCATGAACTTCATGCGGCCGTTGAACTCGGCCAGCGAATGCCAGTCGAAGGTGGCGCCGTTACCGCCCGGCAGGCGTGCGCCTTTCGGCGGATGGGCGTCGAAAAGGATGAGATCGGCAGACTTGTTGTAACGCAGTGCGCGAGCCGCATCGACGCTGGAGCCGACCTTGATGGCCTTGATCACGGGGAGATGGCAGCGGCGCTTGATCTCGCGCACGCGCGGCGCGCTTTCATCGCCATGCAGCTGGATGAGGTCGGGCTGAACCCTATCGATGATGTTGTCGAGCACCTTGTCGTCGGGATCGACGAAGAGCGCGACGATCTTGGCTTGCCCGCGCGCCCGGTCGGCGAGGGTGAGCGCCGTCGCGGCATCGACGTGGCGGGGCGAACGCGGAAAGAACACGAGGCCGAGGTAATCGGCGCCGCCATCCAGCGCCGCGTCCACCGCCTCTTGCGTTTTCAATCCGCAGATTTTGACTTCGGTCGTCATCGTCACCGGACGGTACGGACTAGCCGCGGAACCGTCTCTTCTGCCAGCGTTTCAGTGCTATGATGCACCATATTGCCTCGACCACGCCGAACGGCCAGGCGCCTTGAAGAAATCCATAGGCCGAGGCTGCGGCGCACGCAATCGCGAAACCGAAGACGCACCAGGGGCTCGCGTCCTCGAAGGCATAAAAAGCCAGCATGGCACTGACCGACAAAAGTCCAAACAGGGTGAGCGCATCGAAGGTCACGGGCGGATACGATCCTCAGCGGCCGGCGAGTGCCAGCGGCTTGCCGGACGTGACATCCGTTTCGCGCTCCCGCGTCAGGCGCTCTGTCTCGGCTTCGTAGCGCTGCGCCCGCTGGCCTTGTACTCGTGCCGTGCGCCGCCAGCGGCTCTGGCCGAACCATGTCGCCGCGCCGCCAAGGACGACGCCGATGACCAGGGCGCCGAGCAGGTAGGCATAGAACGGAAGCTCGACGGCCAGCACCGGTGCCTCCGGCTTGAAGGGATCGAGAACGAGTTGCACGGGGTGACGATTAGAGACCGCGATCGCCACCAGCGCGATGCCGAGCGGGAACGCGATCAGAATTGAAACGAGACGCCTCAGCACGGTTTCTCTACTCCAAATGCAACGAACGACAGCCGCTATCATAGCGTGCTTCCACTTTAGATGGAACCACGCGACATCATCCACTTCTCCTCCCCCTCGAGGGGGGAGGCGGTGCGCCATGAGTTAGGTCGCGCCGCGCCGGAATTTCAACTTGCGTGCAACGCGGCCTAACTCATCCTTGGCGCACCGGAAGGGGGTGTACTTGCGGAGCGCGCTGCCCTGCCACCCCCTCCTGATGCGTCCAGCGGCTTAGCCGGGCGTATTGAATTTAAGGAAGGCTCCGAAAGCGCCCGTCTAAACCGCGGAGGCATCTTCCTCCCCCCTCGAGGGGGAGGGCAACTTTGTTCACTGCTATTCCACCAAGTCCGGAAAGTCTCTAGTGCGATGATCGAGAAGTTCGCCGGAATTAGTTGCGCGTTCAGGTGGCGAACTTCTCGATCTGAATCACACTAGAAACTTAGACTTTTCTAGTGTCCTTATCGATTCCGAAGTTCGCAAATGTGGTGCCCGCCAATACTTGCGAACTTCTCGATCATCACACTAGCGCTCCCCAAGCGGCGTTCCAATCCTGAAAGCCAACTCGGGCTAAACTTAGTGCGGCGACTTGGTCTTGTGGTTCAGCCGGTCGCGCAGTTCCTTGCCGGTCTTGAAGAAGGGCACGAACTTCTCCGCCACCGACACGGTTGTACCCGTGCGCGGGTTGCGACCCTGGCGCGCCGCGCGATGCTTAACGGTAAACGCCCCGAAACCGCGCAACTCAACGCGATCGCCACGCGAAAGCGCATCGACGATCTCATCGAAAATAACGTTCACGATGCGCTCGACGTCGCGATGATAGAGGTGCGGATTAGCCGTCGCTATCCGCTGCACGAGTTCTGACTTGATCACGGTCTGCTCCCCAGCCTGCCGATCATTTCTTCTTATTTATCAGAAGGATGCCAAACAGAAACGAGACCGTCAAGCCCAAGCGTCGAAATCGAGGGGTCGGAAGCGAAGATTTGTCCGATCCCGTGGGCAATTGCACCCAGTATCGACCCCCCAATTTGCGCCGAGGCCGAGCCAAATCCGTAAGTCGAGCCCGCATCGGGCTTCCAATCGACGACTTTGGCGTCCTTGGCGACATTCTTAACGTCTTTGAGCCAGGCCACCGCCTCGTCCTCGCCGCCGATTTCGTCGACAAGCTTGGCGGCTAGCGCCTCGCGGCCGGAGAAGATCTTGCCGTCCATGAGACCCGGAACGTCCGGGCCCTTGATGCCGCGGCGGTCCTCGACCAGGCCGACGAACCACTTGAAGCCGTCCTCGACCATGCCTTGGGCGACCTTGCGGCCCGGCTCAGACAATGGCTCGAACGGCGACGGCGCCGCCTTCAGCGGGCCGCTCTTCACCTCGTTGACCTTGACGCCGAACTTCTCGAGCAGCTGCGCCAGTTCCGGCCATTGCACGATGACGCCGACAGAGCCGGTGATGGTGTTGCCGCGGGAGACGATGTGGTCGGTCGCAAGCCCGACGATATAGCCGGCGGAAGCCGCAACGGTACCGAACTGGGCGACGAGCGGCTTTTTCTTGCCGATGGCCCTCAAGCCCTCGTAGAGCGCTTCTCCGCCCGTCGTGGTGCCGCCCGGGCTGTTGACGTACAGCACGACGCCGGCGACGTGGTCGGCCTCCGCGATGTCCTTCAGCATCTTGAGCTGGGCGCGATCTTCGGTGATCGTCCCCTCGATCGAAATGCGGGCGATCTGCTTTTGCCCCGTCAGACGCGAGACCGTGTCGCCGCTGAAGGCGAAGGTCCCCAGCGCTAGTGCCAGCGCCGCAATGCCAGCCGCGCGCCAGAACGACAGCGAGCGGCGCAGGCGCCGGCGATCCAGGACCGTTTCGGTTTCGAGCATCGTGAACCTCATTCCTTGACCCGTGCCGGCAGCTCTGCTGCCATCCGCTTCGCGGGCCCGATTAATGTTGTGCAAGATGACGTTAGGCAAGGAACGGGCCGCGGGCAACGGCTGAATTCACGGACGGCGTTAAACATTAAACTAAACATAAGGCGCGCGACGGTTTCCCGCCGCGCGCCTGTTTTCCGGTTCTATCCGGCGAAACGCCGAAAGTTGTAACTCTTACTCGGTCTCGTCGTCCGAGTTCTCGCGCTTCTTGATCGCCGCCTTGAAGATGTCGCCGAGCGACGCCCCCGAATCCGACGACCCGTACTGGGCCACGGCCTGCTTCTCTTCGGCGATCTCGAGCGCCTTGATCGAGACCGAGATGCGCCGCGCCGGCTTGTCGACCATCAGCACCGCCGCATCGAACTTGTCGCCGACGTTGAAGCGCTCCGGACGCTGCTCGGCGCGATCGCGCGAGAGGTCCGAACGCTTGACGAAGGACGTCAAGTCCGTGTCCGCGATCTTCACCTCGATGCCGCCGTCCTGGATGGCGGTGACGGTGCAGGTGACCGCATCGCCCTTCTTGAACTTGCCCATGGCGTCGACCGGATCGCCGCCGAGCTGCTTGATGCCGAGCGAGATGCGCTCCTTGGCGCCGTCGACATCGAGCACGATCGCCTTGACGTTATCGCCCTTCTTGTAGTCCTTGATGGCTTCGTCGCCCGGCTTCGACCAGTCGAGATCCGACAAGTGCACCATGCCGTCGACGCCGTTGTCGAGGCCGATGAACAGGCCGAACTCGGTGATGTTGCGGATCGGACCTTCGACCGTGGAACCCTTCGGATGCACGGTAAGGAAGCCGTCCCAGGGATTTTCCTGCGTCTGCTTCAGGCCGAGCGAGATGCGCCGCTTCTGCGGATCGACCTCGAGCACCTGCACATCGACCTGTTGCGACGTCGAGACGATCTTGCCCGGATGCGTGTTCTTCTTGGTCCAGCTCATTTCGGAAACGTGGATCAGGCCTTCGACGCCCGGCTCCAGTTCGACGAAGGCGCCATAGTCGGCGATGTTCGTGACCGTGCCCTTGATCTTGGCGCCGACCGGATACTTCTCGGCGATGGCGCTCCACGGGTCCGCCTGCAGCTGCTTCATGCCGAGCGAGATACGCTGCGTTTCCGGGTTGATGCGGATGATCTGCACCTTCACCGTGTCGCCGACGTTGAGGATTTCGCTCGGGTGGTTGACGCGGCGCCAGGCCATGTCGGTGACGTGGAGCAGGCCGTCGATGCCGCCCAGGTCAATGAAGGCGCCGTAGTCGGTGATGTTCTTGACCAGGCCGTCGATGACCTGATTTTCCGCCAGACGCGCAACGATTTCGGTCCGCTGCTCGGCGCGGCTCTCTTCCAGTACCGAACGGCGCGAGACCACGATGTTGCCGCGGCGGCGATCCATCTTCAAAATCTGGAACGGCTGCTGCTGATGCATCAGCGGCCCGATATCGCGCACGGGGCGGATGTCGACCTGCGAACCGGGAAGGAAGGCGACGGCGCCGTCGAGATCGACGGTGAAGCCGCCCTTGACCTTGTTGAAGATGACGCCCGTCACCTTCTCGCCCTTCTCGTGCAGCTTTTCAAGCCGCGTCCAGCTTTCCTCGCGCTCGGCCTTGTCTCTGCTGAGCACCGCCTCACCGAGCGCATTCTCGACGCGCTCCAGGTAGACTTCGACGGTATCGCCGACCTTGATTTCGCTCGGCTTGCCGTTGACCGAGAATTCCTTGACGGCGATGCGGCCTTCCATCTTGAGGCCGACGTCGATGATCGCCATGTCCTTTTCGATGCCGACGACCTTGCCCTTGACGACGGAGCCTTCGAACAGGTCGTCCTTCGCCAGGCTCTCGGCCAGCAGCGCTGCAAAGTCTTCTTTGCTCGGTGAATAATCTTTGGAAACTTCGGCCATTATAACTCCTTTTGAGTTGCTCCTTGCGGCTCCCCTGCGGGGAGCCGGCCGCAAGTCGCGGCGGTTGCGTTCGAGTTGCTGACTTCTCCGCTTCGAACCGAGCCCCTTGAGCGGGTGCGCGATCCACGGCGGAACGTTGGTTTCGTGTTGATGGAGCTCCTTGTCCCCTCTCCTCCGCGCCCCGCGCTTGGCGCGGGAGAGGGTCAGGGTGAGGGGCAGCCTTCGCCGAAGTGCGTGAGGGGCAGCCGCGCGCGTCATTGCCTCGATACCCGGCTGAACGGCAAAACGCACACTCGCGCGCGAGCGTGCCCTGACCGTCAAACCGGCATTGGAAAACTTGGGGTCGATGCTGCCGTGATGGGCTAAGTGCCCTGCTGGTCAGAGATTTTGGGGCCCGTTATGGGGTCCCGGCCAGCCGATCTTCCTCATCAGATCATCCGACGGCAACGCCGAATGAGGGGTGGTATAGCTGGGTTTAGGTTGGGTCAAGCCCGCTGCCCGGGGACCGAGGCTGAAAGTCCATGAACATGGACTGAGGCGTTTCCGCTCTAGAGCCTAGACTCGAATTGTATTCGCAGCGGGCGGAACTGATTGATGCGAAGCTTTCATCCATGACACCTTCAGTCGGTTCCCGTTCCCACTTGGTATGCGTTGCCGCAAAGTGCTGGTCTATCGAATCTTCTTCCGACTGGATAAACTTTATGTTAAGCATATGGGCGGGATTGCGAGTTCAAAGAAGGAAAGTCGGATCATGGTTGGTCCAGAAGAAGCATCCCAAAATGTCATCGTATCAAATTTCTTGTCATTCTTGTTCCTACGTGTTTTTTTTCGCGATGCGTAATCGCCTCTGCATTGTCGAGGCCGACGAGTGAAGACAATTACCGGAGAAACGCCGAATGGGTATGAGCGAGACCACATTCGGCTGTCGGATCGGTGGCTCTGACCTTCCACTCGGTCTGACAATTCCGCTGATCTTCCGTGCGCAGAGCTCGTAGCCCGTCAATACGAAGGGCTTTGCGGCGCCCGTAGCCCCGAATGACACGTCACTTGTAGGGCGGGGCTGCTGTGACGGTGCGAACTCTAGGTCGAGTCAAGCGAGCCCTTGCGAGCGCAGACCCAACACGACGCCACGCACGATCGACGTTGAAACACGAAATGTCTGGGTCTTCCCCGCTCAAGGCCGGGGTCGACGCCAACCTACAAGTGCGCTTCTCTGCCTCGCCACGTTTCGACCTGCGCCACGTCGATGAGGCCCCCATGGACAACCTTCTGAGATCGTCGCCCTCGTGATCCTGTCCGCGATCTTCGCCCTCGTTATCCTGTTCGGCTTCGGCGCCTTCGAGATGCCCTGTCGAGGAGGTCTATTCGCGCGCCGGCTAGGTAGGTCGGGTCAAGACCGCGAAATACGCTTGTAGGTTGGCGTCGAGCGTACGCGAAGACCCAACAACTGCTTCGCGCTCGTCTTCCAACGCTCAATTCCGGCACTTGTGTTGGGTCTGCCCCCGGCTCAAAGGCCGGGGTTGACCCAACCTACAAGTGCATCGTGCCCCTTCTCTTCCTTCGCAGCCTCTCCTATATTGAGCGACGGGCTGGGGCACACATCCGGCCGCGCGCAACGGAGGCACCCCATGATCGTGATCTATCAAAACGGCGAGAAGCGCATCATCACCGGCTGGCGGGAGTGGCTCGTCTGGTTGGCCGCGGCGGCAATGATCGTCGTCGTCGCCTCGCTCGCGCTCGGCGTGGCGCTGACGCTTTTCACCATCGCGCTGTTCGCGCTGCCGATTGCGCTTCTGCTCTTTCTCCTCGCCGCACTCTTTCAGCGACGCCAATAATCCCGCCTGTCCAAACCCCTCACTCAAGCCCAAGAGAAAAGCCAGGAGCCCTGGCGCAGATAAAATCGCGTGAGGACTCCTGGCGGTAATTGCTGGGCGGACTGAGCACCACGCAAGCGAATTCCGTCCCAATTAGCGATTGACCGGCAACGCCAGCGGGCGTCATAGGGGCCAATGATCGCCACCGCCGCCGCTCCCCCGCTCGAAGCCTCATGACAGCGCAAGCCCAAAATGCCGACGTGATCGTCATCGGCGCGGGAGCCGCTGGCCTGATGTGCGCGCTGACCGCCGGCCAACGCGGCCGCAAGGTCCTGCTGCTCGAACACACCGACAAGGCCGGCGCCAAGATCCTGATCTCCGGCGGCGGCCGCTGCAATTTCACAAATCTCGACTGTCGCGCCCGAAGCGCTTTCTGTCGGACAATCCGCATTTCGCGACCTCCGCGCTCGCGCGCTATACGCAATCGGATTTCATCGCGCTGGTCAGACGCCACGGCATCGCCTTTCACGAGAAGACGCTGGGCCAATTGTTCTGTGACGGCTCGGCGCGGGCGATCGTCGCCATGCTGCTCGCCGAATGCGCGGCAGGCGGCGTCGATCTGCGCCTCGCGACTGCGGTGACCGGCGTCTCGCACGCCGGTCACTTCCGCGTCGAGACCACGACCGGCCCCTTAACGGCGCCGTCCCTGGTGCTCGCAACCGGCGGCCTCTCGATCCCGAAAATGGGCGCGACAGGCTTCAGCTACGACATCGCCCGCCAGTTTGGCTTGCGCAATCGCGCAGACCCGTCCCGGCCTTGTGCCGCTCAAGGCCGCGGCCGACTCGGCACGCGGCTTCGACCCGTCTCTCGCGGGCGTTGCGCTGGAGGCGAACGTCTCATTCGACAAGCAAAGCTTCCGTGAAAACATCCTGTTCACGCATCGCGGCCTCTCCGGCCCCGCCATCCTGCAAATCTCGTCCTATTGGCGCGACGGCGAGCCGATCACACTCGATCTCGCTGCCGGGAGTCGATGCAGCGCCGCATTCCTGATCGAGCGCAAACGCGCGCGGCCCAAGGCGCTGGCGCAAACGGTCTTGAGCGAAATCATGCCGGCGCGCCTGGCGCAGGCGTTGGCGGCCGATACCTGCCGCCGCGCGAGCTTGCAGACATTCCGGACCGCGCGCTGATCGCCTGCGCCGACGAACTGAAAGCCTGGCACGTTCCCGGCCAGCGCGCCCGAAGGCTACGCCAAAGCCGAGGTCACCGTTGGCGGCATCGACACCGCGCGATCTGTCATCGAAGACGCTCGAGGCCAACAGCGTGCCCGGTCTTTACGCGATCGGCGAAGCCGTCGACGTCACGGGCTGGCTCGGCGGCTACAATTTCCAATGGGCGTGGTCGAGCGGATATGCCGCCGGCAAAGCGGTTTGATCCGACTGGAACGCGGTCACTTCACCACAAGGACCGATGAACCATCACGCAGGCAGTCGCGACATCAACGGCCAGTCCGGCGCGATCGAGGCCCTCGCCAGCCGGCGTAAGAAAGCCCAGCGCCGCTGCCTGATGAGTTGCGGCAACCAAACCTTTGCTCAGAAAATTGCCTGGATCAATTCGGCTGTCGAGACCTTTGGGCCTCCAGGCCGAGCAGCATTGGGAACCAACTTTGGGAACCAACTTTTCGTCCCTGCGTTTTTCCTGCAGACGGATGTGTATAACATACGTCAGGTGCCGCAAGGTACTGGGCCGCTCAGGGAGCCTCAAAACTCCCTCGGCGGCTTCCGGCGTTTTAAATGATCTCGTCCTCGGTTCACCCTGGTGAAGCGCTCGCTCGGAGATCCTTCACCCCGCGAGCGCCGGATCCTCGCCATCGTGCGCGTGCCTGACCGCCGCCAGCACCTTGGCGCCGACCTTGGCCGGATCGAGCACGACTTTGCGATCGTGCGCGCTGCGGACGGCGCTCATGGCGATCTCGAATTCTCCGGCGTTCTCGACGTAAATGACAATGCCCACTTCCGAGACCTCGCGGACGGCGCCGATGCCTTCGCGGCCCTCGGCGAGGAAAACCATGTCGCCGGATAGTATTTTTGAACCCATGACGCATCGCCTTCGATCGAAAGGATTGACTCTGAACGGCCCAGCCTCTGAAGCGCCCACAAAGTTTACGCCGGGCGGCCGAGCCTGTCGATAATCTTCGTCCAGGTTTCAGCGCTCACCGCTTCGCGCGGCACGACGTTGGCGGGCGAACCCGTCGTGCCCGCACCGGCGCTCTGAATGCCGCGGTCCAGATTTTCGAGATCAACGAACTGCTGGCCGGGCTTCAGGCTGCTTGCCGTTTCCGCCATACTGACGGCGGCGACTTCGGCGTCGCTCAGCAATGCGAGGATGGCTTCGCGGCTGACATACGTCGTGGTCTCATTGCTCACGACCTGCAAGTTGGCATTCTTTCGCGATTTCATGGCGGGAACTCCGGCAATTGAGGTGCGCGTCATTGAGTGCGCGTCAAGGCGTCACCACGAAACGCGCAGCCGGGCGCCGCGGTTCCAAGCACCAAAATTCGTCGCCGAAGCCTAAGGATTGCAATGGCCGATCCTTTCAAGGCTTCGCCGCCGACCTTGTGGTCGTCCTTCGTCGACTTGAGGAATTCGATGACCTTCTGGCGCTGCTGGGCGTCGTCGAGCCCGGCGAAAATACTGCCCATGTTGTTGCCAGGGACGACGGCTTCCGGGTTCTGCATCCATCGGTCGAGAAGCTCGGGCGTCCACACGATGTCGGAGTTCTTCAACGAGGGAGAGTAGTTGTCGTAGCCCGCAAGAGCGCCGGCTTTGCGCCCGACGACGCCGGCGAGCGAGGGGCCGAGCCGCTGATCTCCGGGCTTATAGCTATGGCACTGCCGGCAATGATTGTTGAAGGCGAGCATGCCGGCTTCGTCGGCCGGTGCGCTATCGCTCGGGGCCGCGGCGAGGGGACTAGAGACGGCAAACACGGTCATCGCGCACGCGGCAAGCAAGGCAATAGACTTAATTTTCATGGCGTCACTCCTTTCGAGTCGAACGCCCCGATCGAATTTTTGGTTCCCGGCTGAGACCGGTCCAGTTGTGATGCTTGGCACATGGGCGCGAAGCGGCGGCGCGCAATTCACAGTCTCGTCACTGCGACGCTATATCCTTCCCAGCCGTCTCAACTCCGCTTCGACGCCGCGCATGCCATCATCGAGCGCCATTTTCGGTTTCCACCCGAGCAGGGCCTCGGCCTTTTTGGTCGAGTAGCCGCCCGGCCGGCAGAGGATCGCGATGGCGCCGGGACTCAACTCCGTCTTGGCGCCCATGGCGCGCGCCAGCCCGCCGCCGGCGCCTGCGATCGCTTTCAACAGCCGCGCCGGCAGCGCGGGGGGCGAACCCTCGCGGCCCATCCAGCGCCAGTGATAGGTGAAGAATTCGCGCGTCGTGACGCCCTTGTCGGCAAGAATGAAGATCTCGCCGGCGCCCTCGGCGCGCTCACCCGCGAGGATCGTGCCTGCGACCAGATCGTCGACGTGGATCGGGCTGAAGTGGCCGGTGCCGTCGTTCGGCAGCATGAACTGGCGCGAGCGGATCATGTTGAGCGGCTCGCGGATCCAGGCGCTGTCGAGGCCGTAGACGTCGCTCGGACGAAGAATTGTGACGTCGATTTTGCCTGAGCAGTGCGCCATCAACGCCGCGTGCTCGGCAGCGATCTTGCTGTCGGTGTAGCTGTTCCCGTTCGGCATCAGCGGCCAGGTCTCGTCTGCGCCGTCCGAGCTCTCGAAACCCATGGCCGCGACAGAAGAGACGTGCACGAAGCGCTTGACGCCGCGCCTTGCCGCTTCTTCAAGGAGACGCTGCGTGCCCTTGACGTTGACGGTCCATGCCGCCTCGCGCGGTTCGACCAGGCTGACCAGAGCGGCGGTGTGATAGACGATGTCGCAACGATCGAGGTGAGGCGCCCAGGGCGCCGGATCGGAAACGTCACCGGCGACGACGCCCGCGTCTCCCTTCGGATGCCGCGCGACACCGATCGCCTCGACGCCGCGCTTTTTGTAGGCGGCGATGATCTCCTTGCCGATGAACCCGGTACCGCCGGTGACGAGGACTTTCTTGGGCATCACGGCTACTTTGCGTTCCGTCGCTGTCATATCGTGCCTCCGGCTGCGAAAAACACTTGTAGGTTGGGTCGAGCGACAGCGAAGACCCAACACGCGCTTCGCGCCGCACGCCACCGCTCAATTCCGGATCAATTGTGTTGGGTCTGCGCTCGCTTAGCAGCTCGCTTGACCCAACCTACAACTTCCCCCGCTTCTCGATAATCTCGATCGCTCTCTCGAACGCCGCGTCGGGGCCGAGCTTGGTCGTATCCAGCACGACCGCATCCTTGGCGGCGACAAGCGGGGCAATGTCCCGGCCGCTATCGCGCGCGTCGCGCTTCTTGATGTCGCCGAGCACCGTCTCGAACGCAAGACGTTCGCCGCGGCCTTCGTGTTCGAGATGGCGGCGGCGCGCGCGTTCTTCCGCGCTGGCGGTGACATAGATCTTCACGTCCGCATCCGGGCAGACGACCGTGCCGATATCGCGTCCGTCGAGCACGGCGCCACCCTGTTGGTTGGCAAAATCGCGCTGGAAATCGAGCAGCGCCGCGCGCACCTTTTTGATTTTTGCGACGATGGAGGCGGCATCCCCCGCGGCCGGCCCGCGCAATTTCGGATCATCGAGGGTCGCGGGATCGAGCTGCCAAGCCGCGGCGACTGCGGCGCCTTCATTGTCCAGCGCAGCGCCGCCGTGAACAACATCGCGTGCGACCGCGCGATAAAGCAGCCCGGTGTCGAGCACAGGCAGGCGATAATGCTGGGCGATGCGCTTGGCCAGCGTCCCCTTCCCCGATGCCGCCGGCCCGTCGATAGCGATGATCATAGCGTACCGCGCCCCCAATCCTTCCATCAGCCCGCGGAACTCCGGGAAGCTCGTCGCGATCATGGTCGTGTCGTCGACGGTGACGGGATTGTCGCTCGCCAAGCTCATGGTCAGAAACGCCATGGCGATGCGGTGATCGAGGTGCGTCGCGACCCTGCCGCCGCCCTTGACGCTGCCTGAGCCCTTGACGATCAAACTGTCGCCCTCGACGCGGGCTTCGACACCGTTCGCATGCAAGCCTGCCGCCGTCGCCGCCAGCCGGTCGCTCTCTTTCACCTTCAATTCGGCAAGTCCATCCATGCGCGTCTCGCCGGAAGCAAACGCCGCAACGCATGCGAGGACAGGATATTCGTCGATCATGCTCGGCGCCCGCGCGGCCGGAACGGCGACGCCCTTCAATTTCGAAAACCGCGCCCGGATATCGGCGATCGGCTCGCCACCTTCCTCGCGCGCATTCAGAAATTCAACGTCGCCGCCCATTTCCTTCAGCGTCGTATAAAGCCCGGTGCGGGTTGCATTCACCAGCACGCCCTCGACCGTGACGTCGGACCCCGGCACCAGCAACGCGGCGCAAATCAGAAACGCCGCCGATGAAGGATCGCCCGGAACGACGACATCGCGGCCTTTCATTTCGGCCGGGCCTTTGATGGTGATTCGCGTCAGGCCGTCTTTGGCCGTCGTTTGCACATTCGCCCCGAAATAGCGCAGCATTCTTTCGGTGTGATCGCGCGTTGCTTCCTTCTCGACGACGGTCGTTTCCCCGCGCGCCATCAGACCCGCGATCAGGATGGCGCTTTTCACCTGCGCGCTCGGCACCGGCAGCACGTACTCGATCGGCACCAGGTCGGCGACGCCGCGTAACGCCAGCGGCAGCGTCTCCTTGCCTTCATCCAGCACCTGCAGGCCCATCTGCTTCAGAGGTCCGAGCACGCGCCGCATCGGCCGTTTGATGAGCGAGGCATCGCCCGTCATCGTCACTTGCATCGGATGCCCTGCGACAACGCCCATCATCAGCCGCGTTCCTGTGCCCGAGTTGCCGAAATCGAGCGGCTCGCCGGGCTCACGCAAGCCACCGGCGCCGCGGCCTTTGACCTCCCACATCGTCCCGGTCTTCGCCGCAGGCGCGCCCAGCGCCGTCACGGCTTTCGCCGTGTTGATCACGTCCTCGGCTTCGAGCAGCCCCGAAATCCGCGTGACCCCGGTCGAGAGCGCCCCGAAAATCAGCGCCCGGTGCGAGATCGACTTGTCGCCCGGGACCTTGACATGACCGCTGAGGGCCCCGGCGCGGGACGCGGAAAGCGGCTTTGGAAGTGCGGCGTGAGACACGGGAATTTTCCGTTTGTTTTCCTGAGGCCAAGGCCGAATTGGCCGGCTGTGGCGGGCCTGTGACCGGGGCCGATACAGGGCCCGGCGACAGGCGATTGTCAACGCCGGGTTTGGCACTTCCCCGCACCTCTCGCCGTAGGGCGGGGCGACGTCCAGATTTGTTTTTGACAGGCGAACGCCGCTATGGCAGACCGGCGCCTCATCCATTGCATCTTGAGGCCTTTTCCTAATGGCGACCAAGCAAGCGCGCGGGACCAAGCGCACCTGTCAAAGCTGCGACGAACGGTTCTACGACCTGGGCCACAGCCCCATCGAATGCCCGCATTGCGGCGCAAAGTACGTGATCGCCTCCTCGCCGGCGGCGCTCGCGGCGTTCCAGGCCGAGGAGAAGGCCGCCAAGCAGAAGCCCAAGAAACCGGCCTTTGTCGACGAAGAGGCCGCGACCGAACTGCCCGCCGTCGAGGGCGAGGAGGCGCTGGCCGACGTCGAGGCGGACGAGACCGTCACGGCCGACGACGACGAGACGTTCCTGGAAGAAGAGGAAGAGGCCGGCGGCGACGTCTCGACCATCATCGGCGATGTCGCGGAAGGCGAGGAGGAGCCGTAAAGGTTCTTCCACAATCCGCTGCACTAAACTTTCTTGCAAGTTCGGCCTGAACCACTTATCAGGCCGGATACCCTTCGGATCGACCCCCAGGTCGCATCTCAACATCCGGAGTGGCCGAATTGGTCAGGGGCTATAGCTCAGCTGGGAGAGCGCTTGCATGGCATGCAAGAGGTCAGCGGTTCGATCCCGCTTAGCTCCACCACCAGCCTTCGCCCATATTTGATTGCGCATGGCGACTCCCCTCTGGGGAGCCGGCCGCCATGCGCGGAAGTGTGAGCTTCCGCCTACGCGGCGCGCCAAAGCGCCGCTTCGGCGCGACGGCTTCGGCTCGGCGAGCCATGCGAGGCGCAGCACTTCCGGCCTCCCCGCGAAGGCGGGGATCGAGGAACGAGAGTTCGGAAGCGCAATGTAAAATGCCTGCCGCGCCGGGATTTGCGCGAGCGCAAATTCTGGACGGGCGGGAACCCAGGCAAGCTTCCCAGTGAAGACTATCGAGGAAACGCCCGCGCGAGTTCCAGCAGGTAGGACTTCGCGCAAACATCAGATGCAGCTGCTGACGCGGGGCCTCACTGTCAACGCGATGCGGACGCTTGCATGGAACCCCGCCTGCACGGCCGAAGCCGCTTCGGCGCGGCGAAGGCCCGCCGCAGTATCCGCTCGCCAGTGGCGAGCGGCGCCGGGATGATGGGGTGGACGGCCCCTTTGCGGCATCGGTGTGCCAAGCTGGCCGGTGTTGATTTGAACCAGGAAGAGGGACCGTCCATGACAGAGAATAGCAGACTTCGCATCGGGTTCGATATTGCAAAAGGTGTTTTCCAGGCCCACGGCGTGCGCCAGGAGCCGGGCGAGCCGGTCGCCTTTGTCAAGCGGCTGCGGCGGGGCGACGTCGAAAAATTCTTCGCCCGCCTGCCGCCGTCCGATATCGCCATGGAAGCCTGCGCTTCGGCGCACCACTGGGCGCGGCTTGCAAAGCGCCACGGCCACGAGGTCCGACTTATTCCGCCGGCCTATGTGAAGCCCTACGTCAGGCGCAACAAGACGGATGCCAACGATGCGGCGGCAATCTGCGAAGCCATGTCGCGCCCTTCGATGCGCTTCGTGCCGGTGAAGAACGAAGCCGATCAGGCCTTGATCATGCTGCACCGGACACGGGCGTCATTCGTCGTGCAGCGCACGGCGCTGGCGAACCGGTTGCGCGCGGCGTTTTCCGAGTTCGGCATCGTGCAGCCGATCGGCGAACGCGGCCTCAACGATCTTCTGGCCCTCATCGCAAAGCGCGCGGACGTTTTCGAGCCATTGCCGCCGGCACTGCGTCTGGTGCTCGAGCAGTTGGCTCAAGCATGGGTGAGCATCGATGCTGCCGTCAGCCGCTTCGACGCCGAGATCGCGGCAGGCTTGAAGACCAACGCACGCGCAAGCCGCCTGACCAAGGTTCCCGTCATCGGCCCGGCGGGCGCCAGCGCCATCGATGCCATGCTGCCCAATCCGCAGGTCTTCAGAAGCGGCCGGGATTTTGCCGCCTGGATCGGATTGACGCCGCGGGAAGAAAGCTCCGGCGATACGGTGCGGCGCGGAGGTATCAGCAAGAAGGGCGACGGCTATCTGCGCCGCTTGCTCGTGCTGGGCGCCACCGCGCGCCTCGCGCTCATCCGGCGCGGGCGGGCAAAAAATGTTTCCGATTGGGAACTCAAAATGGCGGCGCATCCCAAGCGCAAACTGGCAGCCGTCGCGCTCGCCAACAAATCGGCGAGGATCGCATGGGCGATGCTGGCCAGGAACGAGGTTTACCGCGTGCCGTCACCGGGGTGCTCTGCGGCCGCCTAGCTGCGGCTTCAAGGCAACCGGAAAAACACGCGGTCAATGGAGGGCAAGAGCTCAAACGCATGTGATGACGAACGGTCGAGGCGACCGGGATCGGGACACTCCGTAATTGTCACGCGGGCACGTCACCGCGCCGGGATGATTGGAGACCCGATCTCAGCGAACTTCATCAGGGCCAGCGGCCGTAAGTGCCGCACAAACAGGCCGTATACATGACCGCTCCCAAGTCCGTCGCACATCTGCGCCAAAGCACTTGCATTCCAGGGGCCGTCCATACATGACTTGCTATTGCCTGCTGCCGGTTGCCGGTTGCCTGCTGCATCGTCCGCGCGTTCCGGCCGACTCCGCGAAGCCGGAGTCGGAACGCGCATCAAAAGTGCCGCCTTTAACCATCCCAAAAATAATTCCGCGAAAAGTTATCCCCGCGCTGTTTGTTGGCGCTTCCGACACGCGTTCCGCGCGCCGGCCGGAAGCGCTGGAGACGGGGCCGCGGCCTTCCTAAGAAATTTAAAAAAAAGTTATCCCCGCCCCCTGGCGCGCCCCGATACTCCTCGCGACCCCGCCGTACTTCGAAGGGCGCGCGCCAGAGCTTGTGGCACGCGCGGCGGTCGGGGGCCTGTCACGCTCCAGGGTCTAAGCTGCCCCGGGATTGTCTGCCGGCCTCGATGACCCTGGATGGGTTGACGAGGTTCAACTCCTGCTCGGTGAACCGGGATGCACGGGAGGATGGCGGTATTCGAAGCGCCGGATCGGGCAACCGGTTCGGGCTCGAGAGCTCGAAGTCCTCAAGGCCCATCGTGGCTGCTCGGTTCATCCGGAGGAACTGAGTAACCTCGAGAGGCATGTGCGTGGGGTGGCGAAGGCTGCATCACGGAATAAACAGAACAATGAGTCGAGGCCTCGCCGCCCCGCCCCTTCACTTCACTTGCTCACGGCGACTCCCCTAGGGGAGCCTGCCGCCGTTCGCGTTTGCCGTTTCGCGCCGGCCGGTTGCGCTGGAGCACCGGTGGCGCTGCATCACCCGCGCGTTCCGGCAGGCTCCGCGAAGCAAACGCGCGTGGGGTCGGTGGGGCGGCCACGCGCAAGAAAGAGAGTGTCGGAACGCGCAAGCAAAGGAGCGCCGGCCGCCGTTCGCGTTGGCCCGTCGCTTGCGGCCGGCTCGAGGAACGAGAGTTGCAAGCGACAAGCAAAGAGTCGGTTGGCGCGTGGGCATTTCACTGGTTGTCATGTATGGACGGCCCCTGGAATGCAAGTGCTTTGGCGCAGATGGGCGACGGACTTGGGAGCGTCATGTATACGGCCTGTTTGTGCGGCACTTACGGCCGCTGGCCCTGATGAAGTTCGCTGAGATCGGGTCTCCAATCATCCCGGCGCGGTGACGTGCCCGCGTGACAATTACGGAGTGTCCCGATCCCGGTCGCCTCGACCGTTCGTCATCACATGCGTTTGAGCTCTTGCCCTCCATTGACCGCGTGTTTTTCCGGTTGCCTTGAAGCCGCAGCTAGGCGGCCGCAGAGCACCCCGGTGACGGCACGCGGTAAACCTCGTTCCTGGCCAGCATCGCCCATGCGATCCTCGCCGATTTGTTGGCGAGCGCGACGGCTGCCAGTTTGCGCTTGGGATGCGCCGCCATTTTGAGTTCCCAATCGGAAACATTTTTTGCCCGCCCGCGCCGGATGAGCGCGAGGCGCGCGGTGGCACCCAGCACGAGCAAGCGGCGCAGATAGCCGTCGCCCTTCTTGCTGATACCTCCGCGCCGCACCGTATCGCCGGAGCTTTCTTCCCGCGGCGTCAATCCGATCCAGGCGGCAAAATCCCGGCCGCTTCTGAAGACCTGCGGATTGGGCAGCATGGCATCGATGGCGCTGGCGCCCGCCGGGCCGATGACGGGAACCTTGGTCAGGCGGCTTGCGCGTGCGTTGGTCTTCAAGCCTGCCGCGATCTCGGCGTCGAAGCGGCTGACGGCAGCATCGATGCTCACCCATGCTTGAGCCAACTGCTCGAGCACCAGACGCAGTGCCGGCGGCAATGGCTCGAAAACGTCCGCGCGCTTTGCGATGAGGGCCAGAAGATCGTTGAGGCCGCGTTCGCCGATCGGCTGCACGATGCCGAACTCGGAAAACGCCGCGCGCAACCGGTTCGCCAGCGCCGTGCGCTGCACGACGAATGACGCCCGTGTCCGGTGCAGCATGATCAAGGCCTGATCGGCTTCGTTCTTCACCGGCACGAAGCGCATCGAAGGGCGCGACATGGCTTCGCAGATTGCCGCCGCATCGTTGGCATCCGTCTTGTTGCGCCTGACGTAGGGCTTCACATAGGCCGGCGGAATAAGTCGGACCTCGTGGCCGTGGCGCTTTGCAAGCCGCGCCCAGTGGTGCGCCGAAGCGCAGGCTTCCATGGCGATATCGGACGGCGGCAGGCGGGCGAAGAATTTTTCGACGTCGCCCCGCCGCAGCCGCTTGACAAAGGCGACCGGCTCGCCCGGCTCCTGGCGCACGCCGTGGGCCTGGAAAACACCTTTTGCAATATCGAACCCGATGCGAAGTCTGCTATTCTCTGTCATGGACGGTCCCTCTTCCTGGTTCGAATCGACACCGGCCAGCTTGGCACACCGATGCCGCAAAGGGGCCGTCCACCCCATCATCCCGGCCGAAGAAATTGCGCGTGCGCAATTTTGGAGAGCCGGGACCCAGGAGACTTATCGCGCGAGAGTTTGGGTCCCGGGTCTCGCGAGTGGGCTCGCCCGGGATGACAATCCTCCGGTGGCGCTGCATCACCCGCGCGTTCCGGCAGGCTCCGCGAAGTCGGAGTCGGAACGCGCAAGCAGAGGGGAGTCGCCAACGACCAGCAAAGAGTTGGTTGGCGCAAACAAAGAGATCCCGGTTGGCGCGTGCAGATTCCCTCTCCCCGTCCTTCACGGGGAGAGGGTTAGGGTGAGGGGCAGCCCAACAAAGAATGGGTGAGCGACTGTCCCATGAAAAGTGCGTGAGGGGCGGCCGCTTGTTCGAAC
>CAVSZX010000002.1:0-175577 GCA_963732525.1 uncultured Alphaproteobacteria bacterium | reverse complement strand
CACTTGATCAGGCCTTCGGCCTTCAGCGCCTCCTGCACCGCCGGGCGTGCCGCCATGCGGCCCATGAAGGCCGACAGGTGCGCCAGCGCTGAGATGTCGACGCCGACGTGTTTGCCCCAGCCCGCGACGGTGAACAGGTAGGCGTCGGCGACGCGTGAAGCTGTCGCCCATCAGGTAGTTCTTGCCTTCGAGCTGGCTGTTGACCCAGCCCAGGCGGTCGACCAGCCTGGCGCGGGCCAGCGGTTTGTCCTCGGCCGGCATGGCCGGGTTGAACAGCGGGCTGAAGCCCTTGTGCAGCTCGCTGGTGATGAAGTTCAGCCACTCCTGCAAGCGGTAGCGCGCCATCGTGCCGTTGGCCGGCGCGAGGTTCTTGGCCGGCACCTGGTCGGCGATGTATTGCACGATGGCCGGGCCTTCGGTCAGGCGCTCGCCGTTGTCCAGCTCGAGCATCGGCACTAGCCCTTGGGGTTGATGGTGTAGTAGTCGCTGCCGTCGGCGAGCTTGTGCGTTTTGGTGTTGACGAACACGAGATCGAAAGCCAAACCCGCTTCACGCAAGACGATGTGCGGGAGAGCGAGCAGGCGCCGGTGTTGTAGTAGAGCTTCATGGGGAGGTCAGTCGAAAGTGGACGGACCCGCATTACACCGCTCCTGCCGAAAACCTGCTGGCGGGCTTGCATTTCGCAGCATCACTTCACATCCATGCAAGCGGCTGCAAGTTCAAGTCACCAAGCGGACCGAGCCTGTAAGCGGGGTAATGGCAGGCAAGAACGCTGGCCCCGACGGCGCTGAGGCGGTGCAATGCGCCTTCCCTCAACGACAAGAAGGATCTCTCATGAACTCGCTCTCATTGCTCAACCGTGCCGCGGCTGTGGTCGCACTGACTGGCGCTGCATTCAGCGTCAGCGCCCAACAAGCACCCACCACGCCGGACCGCGCCGCCATCGAGGCCGCGTTCGGCCGGGCCGATGCCAACAAGGACGGCATGCTGTCGAAGGATGAAGCCGTCAGGCTGCCCGCCATCTCGGCAAAGTTCGCCCAGCTCGACCTCAACAAGGACGGCATGCTGAATCCGGAAGAGTTCGCCGCGGGGTACAGCGCGCCGAACTGATCCCGCAATGGCGCGGGACGAGGGCGGCCAGGTGCCGCCCTCACTTCTTGGTAAGGTGGGCTTCAGTCCCCGCCCGATGCGGCGAGCTTCTCGCTCTTCCAATAGACGTCGTCCCCACCCAGCCCGTCGAGGTTGGCGCGGTTCAGCACACGCGCCAGCACGAACAGCAGGTCGCACAGGCGGTTGAGGTACTGGCGCGGCTCGGCGCGCACGGCTTCGACGGCCGCCAGCGCCACCACCGCGCGCTCGGCGCGCCGCGCCACGGTGCGGCTCACGTGCGCCAGCGCCGCGCTGCGCGTGCCGGCCGGCAGGATGAATTCCTTCAGCCGCGGCAGCGTGGCGTTGTAGTGCGCCAGCGCCTCGTCCAGGCGCAGCACGGCGTCCATCTTCAGCAGCTCGTAGCCGGGGATCGACAGCTCGCCGCCCAGGTTGAACAGCTCGTGCTGGATGACGCACCAGCAGCTCGCGCACGTCGTCGGGCAGCGGCTCGGCCAGCAGCACGCCGAGGCCCGAGTTGAGTTCGTCGACATCGCCCATGGCCTGCACCCGCAGGTGGTCCTTCGGCACGCGGGTGCCGTCGCCGAGGCCGGTGGTGCCGTCGTCGCCGGTGCGGGTGGCAATTTGTGAGAGTCGGTTGGCCATGGGCCTTCCTGTTGTCAGTGCGTCAGACCGCCGCGAGGGCCTGGTCGATGTCGGCGATCAGATCGTCCACATGCTCGATGCCAACCGATAAACGAACCATGTCCACGCTGACACCGGCCTTGGCCATCTCGTCCGCACCCAACTGGCGGTGTGTGGTCGAGGCCGGGTGGCAGGCGAGTGACTTTGAGTCGCCGATGTTGACCAGCCGCGTGAAGAGTTTCAGCGCATCCTGAAAGCGCCCACCACCGGCCAACCCGTCCTGCACACCGAAGCTGATGATGCCGCTGGCACGCCCGCCCAGGTACTTCTGCACCAGCGCCTGATCCGCATGGTCGGGCAGGCCGGCGTAGTTGACCCAACCGACCTTCGGATGCTTCTTCAAGTGCTTGGCGATGGCCAGTGCGTTGTCGCAGATGCGGTCCATGCGCAGCGCCAGCGTCTCGATGCCTTGCAAGATCAGGAAGGCGTTCATCGGCGCGAGCGCCGCGCCCATGTTGCGCAAGGGCACGACCCGCGCGCGCCCGATGTAGGCCGCCGGCCCGAGCGCCTCGGTGTAGACGACGCCGTGGTACGACACATCGGGTTCATTGAGCCGCTTGAAACGCGCCTTGTGCTGCGCCCACGGGAACTTGCCTGAATCGACGATCGCACCGCCGACGCTGTTGCCATGACCGCCCAGGTACTTGGTGAGCGAGTGCACGACGATGTCGGCACCATGCTCGAACGGCCGGCACAGGTAGGGCGTGGGCACGGTGTTGTCGACGATCAGCGGAATGCCGTGGCGGTGCGCGATGTCGGCGAGCTTCGCGAGGTCGGTGATGTTGCCCAGCGGGTTGCCGATCGATTCGCAGAAGATCGCCTTGGTGCGTGCGTCGATCAGCGGCTCGAACGAGTTGGGCACACGGTGATCGGCAAAACGCACCTCGATGCCGAGTTGCGGGAAGGTGTGCGCAAAGAGGTTGTAGGTGCCGCCGTACAGCGTGGTCGCCGAGACGATGTTGTCGCCGGCTTCGGCAATCGTCTGGATCGAGTAGCTGATCGCCGCCATGCCCGAGGCCACGCACAGCGAGGCCAGGCCACCTTCCAGCTCGGCCAGGCGCTGCTCCAGCACCGCATTGGTCGGGTTCATGATGCGGGTGTAGATGTTGCCCGCCACCTTCAGGTCGAACAGGTCGGCGCCGTGCTGGGTGTTGTCGAACGCGTAGGCGACGGTCTGGTAGATCGGCACCGCGACGGCCTTGGTCGTCGGGTCCGGGTGCTGGCCGCCGTGCACGGCGATGGTTTCGATTTTCAAGATGAGTCTCCTGGTGTTGTCGAAGCGCCGATCTGCAATCGGGACGGGCAGTTTAGCCACGCGAAGCGGATGCGGTGGCGCGGATTCATAGAATGCATATGCGTTGGCTGAATGCCGGCGCGCACTGGAGACATAACGATGAACGCACCGATCCCCACCCACGTGTTGCCCACCTTCGAGCCGCGGCCCGTGCCGGCCGCGATGCTGGCGGCGCTGAAGCAGCGCTTCGGCGACCGCTGCTCCACCGCGCTGGCGGTGCGCGAACAGCACGGCCGCGACGAGTCGCCCGTTCGAGGTGCCACCGCCCGAGGCGGTGGTGTTCTGCGAGAGCACCGAGGACGTGGCCGCGGTCGTGCGCTGGCCGCCGAACACGCGGTGCCGGTGATCCCGTTCGGCGTCGGCTCGTCGCTCGAAGGCCACCTGCTGGCGGTGCAGGGCGGCGTCAGCATCGACTCTCGGGCGCATGACGCAGCGTCGTGCGCGTCAACGCCGAAGACCTGACCGTGACGGTGCAGGCCGGCGTGACGCGCAAGCAGCTCAACCGCGAGATCCGCGACACCGGCCTGTTCTTCCCGATCGACCCGGGCGCCGACGCCACGCTCGGCGGCATGGCGGCCACCCGCGCCAGCGGCACGAACGCGGTGCGCTACGGCACGATGCGCGAGAACGTGCTGGCGCTGACGGTGGTCACCGCGCAGCGGCGAGGTCATCCGCACCGGCACGCGCGCGCAAGAAGAGCAGCGCCGGCTACGACCTGACGCGGCTGTTCGTCGGCAGCGAAGGCACGCTGGGCGTGATCACCGAGATCACGCTGCAAGCTCTACCCGCTGCCCGAGGCGGTGATCGGCGGCGATCTGCCACTTCCCGAGCATCGCCGCGGCGGTGAACGACCACCATCCAGATCATCCAGATGGGCGTGCCGATCGCGCGCTGCGAGCTGCTCGACGCGAACGCGGTGCGCGCCGTCAACGCAGCACGACAAGCTGAGCGCTGCGCGAGGCGCCGATGCTGCTGATGGAGTTCCACGGCAGCGCGGCCAGCGTGAAGGAGCAGGCCGCAGACGGTGCAGGACATCGCCGCGCGAGCACGGCGGCGAAGACTTCGAATGGGCCACCACGCCCGAGGAGCGCACCCGGCTGTGGACGGCGCGCCACCACGCCTACTTCGCCGGCATGCAGATGCAAGCCCGGCTGCCGCACCGTGACCACCGACACCTGCGTGCCGATCTCGCGCCTGGCCGAGCTGCATCGACGACTCGGTGCGCCGAAGCCGACGCCTCCGGCCTGCCGTACTACATCGTCGGCCATGTGGGCGACGGCAACTTCCACCTCGCCTACCTGATCGACCCGACGATGCCGCCGAGCGCGACACCGCCGAGCGGCTGAACCAGCAGCTGGTGCAGCGCGCGCTGCGCGCTGGAAGGCACCTGCACCGGCGAGCACGGCATCGGCCTGCACAAGCATGGGCTTCCTGGTCGACGAGGCCGGCGCCGGCGCGGTCGAGATGATGCGCACCGATCAAGCGGGCGCTGGACCCGAAGAACATCATGAACCCGGGGAAGATCTTCGCGCTGTGAAGGCGAAGCCCTGGTTGGCGATGCAAGCCGCCTGACGGCTCTTTGGGTGCGCTTGGCGACCGGTGTCCGGCTCAGGTGCGGTCGTTGCACTGATTCCTCGCGTGCCGAGATCGGAGAGTCAGGCGGCGGCCGGGCCCGTGTTCTCCGACCGCAGCGCTCGCGGCGCGGCCACTGAGCGGTGCCACACGCATCCTCGTCAACCACCACGCATGTGCTCCGGTGCCACCGCCTGGGCGACCGCGACATGTGGCCGCTGCGCCAGCGGGTCAGCGCCCCGCTGCCGCTGCGACGCTGGGCGCGCGTCGAGGGATGCCTCCGGGCGATCGCGCCGACGGCGGGCGGTGTCGCGGTGTCCGATCGCGGCATCCTTTCGCGGTGACCCCCATCGCG
This sequence comes from uncultured Alphaproteobacteria bacterium, assembly GCA_963732525.1. GTDB lineage: Bacteria > Pseudomonadota > Alphaproteobacteria > Rhizobiales > Hyphomicrobiaceae > Hyphomicrobium_B. Next base: position 170,565 of record CAVSZX010000002.1, on the reverse strand, counting down.
TCGACCGGCGCGCATCGTGATGCCCGGCCGACGTCGCGGGCCAAGGCCGCTTCGAATCGCCGGCAGCGACACTATCCGGAGCAGCGCCGCCCGGACTGGCGCCGGTCCGCGGGTGATCGCGGTCATCAACATGGTGCTGGTCAAGGGCAGCAAGGAGACGCGATCTCCACCCTTCGGCATCAGCTACGCATACCGGTGCGCTTCGTCGCGAGCTCTGAAGGGCCGCTGAGCGCCGCTCAGCCGCTGTGCCGCCAGGCTCCAGCGCTTGCGTGACGTCACCCGCCGCGTCGACGCTTTCCAGCTGCACGCCGAAGCCCCACAGCCGCGCCACGTGCTTCAGCACTTCCTGCGCGCTCGTCGTGCAGCGGCCGGTCGTTGTGCTGGGTGTGGCGCAGGGTCAGCGAGCGGTCGCCGCGCAGGTTGACGCTCCAGACCTGGATGTTCGGCTCGCGGCTGCCCAGGTCGTACTGGCGGCCAGCGCTTCGCGCACGCGCCGGTAGCCGGCTTCGTCGTGGATGGCCGAGACTTCGAGCTCGCTTCTCCTTCTCGTCGTCGACGATCGCGAACAGGCGCAACTCGCGCATCAGGTTCGGGCGACAGGTACTGGCCGATGAAGCTCTCGTCCTTGTAGTTGCGCATCGCCTGGTCGAAGGTCTTCGAGCCAGTCGGCGCCGGCCATGTCGGGGAACCACTGCGCGGTCTTCGTCGGTCGGGTTTTCGCAGATGCGCTTGATGTCGGTGTACATCGCAAAACCCAGCGCATACGGGTTGATGCCGCTGTAGGCGCGGTGCCCGACCGGCGGCTGGTAGACCACGTTGGTGTGCGACTTGAGCCACTCGATCATCACGCCGTCGGTCAGCTGCCCGTCGTCGTACATGGTGTTGAGCAGGTGGTGGTGCCAGAACGTGGCCCAGCCTTCGTTCATCACCTGCGTCTGGCGCTGCGGGTAGAAGTACTGCGCCACCTTGCGCACGATGCGCACGATCTCGCGCTGCCAGGGTTCGAGCAGCGGCGCGTTCTTCTCGATGAAGTACAGCAGGTTCTCCTGCGGCTCTTCGGGGAAGCGCGTGCTGGCGGCCTCTTCGGCCGGCCTTGCCGGCCTTGCGCGGCAGCGTGCGCCACATGTCGTTGACCTGCTGCTGCGCGTAGGCCTCGCGGTCCTTGCGCGCGGCCAGCTCCTGCGCCAGCGACTTGCGGTTCGGGCGGCGGTAGCGGTCCACGCCGTGGTTCATCAGCGCGTGGCAGCTGTCGAGCAACTCCTCCACCGCGTCCAGGCCGTGCTGCTCTTCGCAGCCGGCCACGTAGTTCCGCGCGTAGACGAGGTAGTCGATGATCGACGCCGCATCGGTCCACATGCGGAACAGGTAGTTGCCCTTGAAGAAGCTGTTGTGGCCGTAGGCGGCGTGCGCGATCACGAGGGCCTGCATGGCCATCGTGTTCTCCTCCATCAGGTAGCTGATGCAGGGGTTGGAGTTGATGACGATCTCGTACGCCAGCCCCATGTGGCCGCGCTTGTAGTTCTTCTCGGTCGAGATGAACTCCTTGCCGTAGCTCCAGTGGCGGTAGTTCACCGGCATGCCCACCGAGGCGTAGGCGTCCATCATCTGCTCGGCGGTGATGATCTCGAGCTGGTTCGGGTAGGTGTCCAGGCCGAAGCGCTGCGCGGTTTCGCGGATCACGCTGTGGTACTGCTCGATCAGCTCGAACGACCAGTCGCTCGGCGCGGGCAGCGGCTGCGCTGGCGCGCGGCGGCTTGCACCAGGTCGGCGGCGCGCATCGACGCGGCGCGTCGACAGCTCCGCTGCGCTCAGGCGCCTCGAGCAGGTCGCGCCGGTGGCGCGGCGGGCTGATCGGATCGGCCTTGCGCGTCATGCGGCCGCCCCTTCCTTCTTGAACAGTTCGCGGAACACCGGGTAGATCTGCGCGGCTTCGGTCACCTTGCGCATCGCGAAGGCCTTGGTCTGTTCGGCCGCAGCTGCGGCGTATTCGTCCCACAGGTTCTGCTCTTCCTCGGCCACCTGCACGTAGGCGAAGTAGCGGCACAGCGGCAGGATCTTGTCGGCCAGCAACTCGCGGCAGCGGCCGCTGTCGTGGTGCCAGTTGTCGCCGTCGCTGGCCTGCGCGCCGTAGATGTTCCATTCGCTGGTCGGGTAACGCGCGCGGGCGATCTCTTCCATCAGCACCAGCGCGCTGCGACACCACCGTGCCGCCGGTCTCGGTGGCGTGGAAGAAGTTCTGCTCGTCCACTTCCTGCGCCTGCGTGTGGTGGCGGATGAAGACGATGTCGATCTTCTCGTAGTGCCGCGTCAGGAACAGGTACAGCAGGATGAAGAAGCGCTTGGACAGGTCCTTGCGCGCCTTCGTCCATCGAGCCGGAGACGTCCATCAGGCAGAACATCACCGCCTTGGAGGTCGGCACCGGCACGCGCACGCGGCTGCGGTAGCGCAGGTCGATCGGGTCGAGGTAGGGAATGCGGTCGATGCGGGCGCGCAGTGCGGCGATCTCGCGTTCGAGGTCGGCGATCTCGCGCGCGAGCACGGGTCCTGGTTCGGGCTGGCGCTTCAGTTCGGCTCGAGCTGGTCTTCGAGCACCTGCAGCTCGCGCCGCGGCCCGGAGCCGATGCGCGATGCGCCGGCCGATCGCGCCGCGCATCGAGCGCACCACGTGCAGGTTGCTCGGGTTGCCGTCGCTGGAGAAGCCGGCGCGGTGGGTCTTGTACTCGGGCGTTTCGGCCAGCGTGGTGCGCGCCAGGTTGGGCAGCGCCAGGTCGTCGAAGAAGACCTGCATGAACTCTTCCTTGCTGAGGTGGAAGACGAAGTCGTCCTCGCCCTCGCCGGAGTCGCTGGCCTTGCCCTTGCCGCCGCCGCCGCCGCCGCCGCCCTTGGGCCGCTCGATGCGGTCGCCGCGCACGTAGTCCTTGTTGCCCGGGTGCACCATCTCGCGCTTGCCGCCCTGGCCGTGGCCGAACACCGGCTCGGTGATGTCGCGCTTCGGGATGTGGATGTCCTCGCCCTTCTCGATGTCGCGGATGCCGCGGCCGTCGACGGCGCGCTTGACCGCCTCGCGGATCTGCTCCTTGTGGCGGCGCAGGAATCGCTCGCGGTTGCCGATCGACTTGTTCTTGCCCGCCAGCCGCCGATCGATGATCTGCTGCAAGGTGGCTCCTTCGGCAACCGGGCTCAGAACTCACGAACTCTTGCGCACGCGCAGGTACCACTCGCACAGCAGGCGCACCTGCTTGGGCGTGTAGCCCTTGGCGACCATGCGGGTGACGAAGTCCTCGTGCTTCTTGGCCTCGTCGGCGCTGGCCTTGGCGTTGAAGCTGATGACCGGCAGCAACTCCTCGGTGTTCGAGAACATCTTCTTCTCGATCACCGTGCGCAGCTTTTCGTAGCTCGTCCACGCCGTCCAGCCCGACGTCATTCTGCTCGACGAATGGATCGGCGCCGGCGACGCGACGTTTCAGGCCAAGGTTACGGCGCGCATGAACGAACTCGTGCAAGGCGCGCGCGGATTGATCCTGGCCTCGCACCACGACGTGCTGTTGAAGCGCGTGTGCACGCGCGGGCTGGTCCTGGACCATGGCCGCTGCGCCTTCCTCGGCCCGTTGAACGAAGCGCTCGCCCATTATCACGAGAAAATCCGGTCTTCGCGCAAGGATGGCCCGGACAACAAAATCGCACACCGTCCCGCGCCGCAGAAGGTCGCAAGCGGCAGGCTGAGACACGGCATTCGAGTGACGAATTTGGTGGCCGGACGGATAGCCGGACGGGCAGCATGGGGCTGAGACGCGTGGGTTTTCTGAGCTCGATCCGGCTGCTCAAAGCTGCCTATGACGAAGCCGGATTGGCCGCGCCCGCCGTCCTGACGAGATTTGCAACGCAGACCGTTCTCAACCGCACCTCGCGCAACCGGGTCATCGGGCGCGTGCCGCGGCTGATCGGAAAAAATGGCGCCGGTGAAAGTGCAACGCCGCTCGTCGAACCCAGCGGCGACGTCGTCATCCCCGTCTATAACAATTTCGACGATACCGCCGCTCTCCTCGAGGCGCTCGAACGTGACACGACGTTTCGCGGCCGGATCATCGTCGTACACGATGGCAGCACGGATACGCGGCTAGGCCCGTTGCTCGCCGCCTTTGCCAGGCGCGTTAAAAACGCCGAACTCATCGACAATCCACGTAACCTCGGGTTCGTGAAGAGCTGCAATCGCGGCTTCGCGGCGAGCCGCAACGACGTCGTGATCCTCAATACCGACATCACCTTGCCGCCGGGTGCCATCAACCGGCTGCTGTCGCGCCTGCAGACGGCACCCGGCACTGCAACCGTCACGCCGTTCTCCAACAGCGCTTACGGCGTCGGGCTGCCGCATCTGCTCTATGCCAACGACGTGCCGTTCGGCGCTGCCGCCGTGGCCGTCGATGCGGCCCTGCAGTCGCTGGCACCAACTGAGCCGGTCGAACTCGCGACGGGGGTCGGCTTTTGTCTCGCCATCTCGCGCGAGGTCATCGACCGGCTCTCTGGGTTCGATGAAGATTATGGTCAGGGCTACGGCGAGGAGACGGATTTCTGCCAGCGGGCGGCGGCGCGGGGATACCGCCACCTGCTCGGCGCCGACACCTATGTCGAACACAAGGGCGGCAAGAGTTTCGCCGGTTCCTGGCAGGACAAGAGCCGGCGGGGATTGATCAAGGTCGTGAACCGTCACTCGCACTATGTGGGGCGGCTTCGCGCCTATCTCGACGGCGGCGAAACGCGCGCAATCGGCTTTGCGGGGCTGCTTGCGCTGACGCAACGCCTCTCGGGACGAGCGGTTCGAACGATCGAGGCTCACGACCGTGCCGCGGGCCAGGCTGCGTTGGCAGCAACGGAGCCGACCCTGCGGCTCGACCGCAGCGGTAAGGTTTGGCTGGCGCGCATCTCGTATGCGGGTGAAACGCATGCGTTCCACTTTCCAAGCCGCGACATGATCGGCGAAGCCATGGCGATCTGCGGAATGGAACTCAACCCGCCGTAGCGGCCGACTTTTCCAGGAGCCCGAGCCGCTCGCCCGAATAGCGGCTGCTGCGTAGCGGCGCCCACCACGCCTCGTTCTCCAAATACCAGCGCACCGTCTTCTCGAGACCGGTCTTGAACGTTTCCGCGGCCCGCCAGCCGAGTTCGGTTTCGAGTTTGCTGGCGTCGATCGCGTAGCGGCGGTCATGCCCCGGGCGGTCGGTGACAAAGGTAATGAGCTTGCGGCGGGCTTTCGCTCGCCGGCTCGAGCTTGTCGAGCAGGTCGCAGACCGTCTCGACGACGTCGAGGTTGGCCTGCTCGTTGCGGCCCGCCGACGTTGTATTTCTCACCCAGCCGGCCGCGCTGCAGGATCAGGAACAGCGCCCGCACGTGATCGTCGACGTAGAGCCAGTCGCGCACGTTGCGGCCGTCGCCGTAGACGGGCAGCGGCTTGCCGTCGCGAGCGTTGAGGATCATCAGCGGAATGAGCTTCTCCGGGAACTGATACGGCCCGTAATTGTTCGAGCAGTTGGAGATCAGCGCCGGAAAGCCGTAGGTGCGGTGCCAGGCGAGGACGAGATGATCGGACGCCGCCTTGCTCGCCGAATAAGGCGAGCTTGGATCGTAGGGCGTCGCCTCCTCGAAGAGCCCGTCGTCGCCGAGCGAGCCGTAGACCTCGTCCGTCGAGACGTGCAGGAAGCGGAAGCCGTCCCGGTGCGGCGCCTGCAAGGCCGAGCCAGTAGGCGCGCGCCGCTTCGAGCAGGGTGTAAGTGCCGTTGATGTTGGTCTCGATGAAAGCTGACGATCCCGTAATCGAGCGGTCGACGTGGCTTTCGGCGGCAAGATGGATGACGGCGTCCGGCTTGAAGCCGGCGAAGGCGGCATCCATGGCGGCGCGGTCGCAGATGTCGGCGCGCAGAAAGGCATAGCGCGCATGCTTGGCGATCGGCGCTCGAGCGAGTGCGAGATTTGCGGCATACGTCAGCTTATCGACATTGAGAAGATCGGCGGAATTGTTGCCGGCCAGATAGCGGCAAAGTGCCGAGCCGATAAATCCTGCCCCGCCTGTCACCAGTATTTTCATGGCTGCCCCGCCCCACGGTTCACAGTGAAATCGATTATTCGCAGAGCTTATAGTCGCCCCGGTGGCCTAACTCCACACTCAGTTTGAGGCCGCAACTGTCGAAATTCGCAGTGTGGCCGCAAATCCCGTTGCACGACCCGTGTCGCGGCCCGAACACGAGACGAAATGCACTAACTTCTGATTTGCCGCGCTTTTCTGCTGTTGGCGGGCCGGGCCGGCGTTCATTGACGGCGGCGGCGAACGCGATGATATAAGTTGCGAAATGCTGTCGAACAATCGCGCAACCCGGAACAGGCATGTCCGGACATCCTCCAACGAGGCGACGAATCGCGCTGCGAAACGCATGTCGCGCCACCTCCGCCAGCTCGAGGCCGAAAGCATCTTCATCTTCCGCGAAGTCGTCGCCCAATTCGAGAACCCGGTGCTGCTCTATTCGATCGGCAAGGATTCGTCCGTCCTCCTGCACCTCGCCATGAAGGCGTTCCATCCGGCGCCGATCCCTTTTCCGCTGCTCCATGTCGATACGACCTGGAAATTCCGCGACATGATCGCCTTTCGCGACGAGGCGGTGCGCCGCTACGGCGCCCGGCTCATCGTGCACGTCAACGCCGAAGGCGTCGCCGCCGACGTCAATCGCCGAACACCGCCGACAGCGCCCGCTACACCCATGTGATGAAGACCGAAGGGTTGCGGCAGGCGCTGGAGACGCACAAGTTCGATGCCGCGATCGGCGGCGCGCGGCGCGACGAGGAAAAGTCGCGCGCCAAGGAGCGCATCTTTTCGCATCGCACGGTCGATCATCGCTGGGATCCGAAGAACCAGCGCCCCGAAATCTGGCGTCTCTACAATGGCCGGCTGCAGCCCGGCGAGACGATGCGCATTTTCCCGCTGTCGAACTGGACCGAGCTCGACGTCTGGCAATACATCGAGGCCGAAGACATTCCCGTCGTCCCGCTTTATTTCGCGGCCAGCGCGCCCGGTGATCGAGCGCCAGGGGTCCATGATCATGGTCGATGACGAGCGCCTGACGCTGGCGCCGGCGAGAAGCCGGAGCAGCGCGCTCATTCGCTTCCGTTCGCTCGGCTGCTATCCGCTGACCAGCGCCGTCGCCTCGACGGCCGCAAGCATCCACAGACATCATCGAGGAACTGCTGGTGACGCGAGCTTCCGAGCGCCAGGGACGCGTGATCGACCGCGACCAGGCCAGCTCGATGGAGAAGAAAAAGGAAGAGGGCTACTTCTGATGGCGGAAGGCGGCGTGACACCGAGCCCGCGAACAGCCACGCGGTCGACAGGCTCCGCGCCGATGCTGCGGTTCCTCACCTGCGGCAGCGTCGATGACGGCAAGAGCACGCTGATCGGCCGCCTGCTCTACGACTGCCAGCTGATCTTCGAGGACACGCTTCTCGCCGTCGAGCGCGACAGCCGCACCTACGGCACGACAGGCGAGCAAATCGATTTCGCCCTGCTCGTCGATGGCCTCCAGGCCGAGCGCGAGCAGGGCATCACCATCGACGTCGCCTACCGCTATTTCGCGACGCCAAAGCGCAAGTTCATCGTCGCCGACACGCCGGGCCACGAGCAATACACGCGCAACATGGTGACGGGCGCCTCGACCTCCGACCTCGCCGTGATCCTGGTCGATGCGCGCAAGGGCCTGCAGATCCAGACGCGGCGGCACAGCTGCATCGTCCATCTGCTCGGCATCAAGTCGGTCGTGCTCGCCGTCAACAAGATGGATGCGGTCGGCTACGACCAGCACGTCTTCAACGCCATCGACGAGGACTATCGCGCCTTTGCGCAGAAGCTCGGCATCAGCGACATCTGTTCTATTCCCGTCTCGGCGCTGAAGGGCGAAAACCTCGCCACGCGCAGTGCCGCCATGCCCTGGTATTCGGGGCCCGACGCTGCTGCAACATCTCGAAATCCGTCGACGTGTCGAGCGGCGCGGCGCGGCGGCCGTTGCGGCTTCCCGGTGCAATGGGTCTGCCGGCCGAATTCCGATTTCCGCGGCTATGCCGGCACGATTTCGGCGGGGACGCTCAAGCTCGGCGACGATGTGGTGACGCTTCCCGCCAGCACGCCGGCCAAAATCGCGCGCATCCGCGTCGGCGACGAAGAGCGCCAATCGGCCGAGGCCGGCGACGCCGTGGTCGTCACCTTCGAAAAGGAAATCGACGTCAGCCGTGGCGATCTCATTTCCTCGCCGGCGAACCGCGCCGAGATCGCCGACCAGTTCGCCGCCAACCTCGTTTGGATGAGCGACCGTCACCTGTTGAAGGGCCGGCCCTACATCCTGCGCTGCGGAACCCAGTCCGCGATCGCGCAGGTGAGCGACATCAAATACAAGCTCAACGTCAATTCTCTCGAGCACGTCGCGGCGCGCGACCTCTCGCGTCAACGAAATCGCCGTGTGCAACATCTCGCTCACCAAGCCGATCGCCTTCGACCCTTATGCCGACAACCGCGACACGGGCGGATTCGTGCTGATCGACCGCGCCACGCAACGAGACGGTCGGCGCCGGCATGATCCAGTTTGCGCTTCGCCGTTCGCACAACATTCACTGGCAGGCGTTGAACATCTCGCGCCAGCAGCGTGCCGAGATCAAAGGCCAGCGCGCTTGCTGTCTATGGTTCACGGGCCTTTCAGGCTCCGGCAAGTCGACGATTGCGAACTTGATCGAGAAGCGGCTTTTCGCGCTTGGGCGCCACACCTACATCCTCGACGGCGACAACGTCCGGCACGGCCTCAATCGCGACCTCGGCTTCACCGAAGCCGACCGGGTCGAAAATATCCGCCGCGTCGCCGAAGTCGCGCGCCTGATGGTCGATGCCGGCCTGATCACCATTGTGTCGTTCATTTCGCCCTTCAAGGCCGAGCGCGAATTCGCCCGCGAGCGTTTCGCGAAAAGCGACTTCCTGGAGATCTTCGTCGATACGCCGCTCGATCTCTGCGAAAGCCGCGATCCCAAGGGCCTGTACAAGAAGGCGCGTGCCGGTCAGATCGAGAATTTCACCGGCATCAGTTCGCCTTATGAGGCTCCGGAAAATCCGGAACTATGCTTGCACACCGGCGCGGCAACGCCGGAAGCGCTGGTCGAGGACATTCTCGAAGCGCTGATCGCGCGCGATATTCTGCCGTCCGCTTGAAATTCCGCGCCGCCTGTCGCCGGGTCAGCCTTTGCGGGCGAGGGCGCCGCTGCGATAGGCGTCCAGCATCTGCGGCCGCGACCAGACGATGAACCCGGGATTGAGATAGTCGGCTCCGGCTTTGCCGTAGAGGAAAGCGCTGCCGTCGATGTTGGTCACGTCTCCGCCGGCGGCAGTCGCGATGGCGTGCCCGGCGGCCGTGTCCCACTCCTTGGTCGGCCCGAATCGCGGGTAGAGATCGGCAGCACCCCTGGCGACGAGGCAGAACTTCAGCGACGAACCGATATTCGTTCGTTGACATGCATCGACCGTCGCGAGCCACGTTTCGAGTGCATCCGATCCATGCGAGCGGCTGGCGACGATGGTCAATCCGGCGGCGGCAACGTCGCGCGTGCGCAAGGCCGTTGCGCCCAGTGCCAGATAGTGACGCATCGCCCACGTCGGGAGCCACAGAGGCCTCGAAGGCGTGCCGCCCGCCGGCGGTCCAGTACAATTGGTTGAGCGCTGGAGCATAGATCAGGCCGAAGACGGGCCTGCGGTCGCGGATGAGCGCGACGTTGACCGTGAACTCCGGCCGCCGCGCTGCAAATTCGCGCGTGCCGTCCAGCGGGTCGACGAGGAAGAATTCGTCTTCGCAATCGACGCTGTGGCCAAGGCTGTTGCGCTCTTCGGCAATGACAGGGACACCGGGTGCGATCGACGCAAGTGCGTCGAGGAGGATTTCCTCGGCCAAGCGGTCCGCAGCCGTCACCGGCGAGCCATCGGCCTTGGTCTCGGCAACCGCGCCGGATTTGAAGACCGCCATGATCTCGCGGCCCGCCTTCATTACGCTTGGAAAGAGCGCGGCTGCAAGTTTATCGGGATCGGGTAGGGACACGGACACCTTCGAAAGAGTCGATTTGCGATCAGCAACGCCGGTTGATTGCATGATCCGGCGGCATGTGCACGCGCAAAAAGACCAGCAATTGCCGCCGGCCGCGCCGGCAACTGAATTTGACGACTTTTCTCCACAGCGTTTTGACCCTGCAAACACAGGCCATTTTGGCACCGCACGGTTGCTCTTGGCGCCGCGAAATGCCAGAAATCGCAGGGTTTGATCCGAAGACCGAAGGCCGCAGGGAGACGACGCGAAGTGCAGGCTCCAACGCTACTCCTGATCGTGGGCATGCACCGCAGCGGCACCTCTTCAGTGGCGGGACTGTACAGCCGCCTGGGATGCGATATTGGCCGCTCGATCATGCCGCCGGCGCAGGACAACCCCAAGGGGTTCTTCGAAAACCAGCGCATCATCGACATTCACGACAGTCTGCTGCTCGCCTTCGGCCGCACGTGGGACGTCGATCTCGACCTGCCAGACGGTTGGCTCGAACTGCCGCAGACCCTGGCGGCGCAAGCGGAGTTGGCGACCGTTCTTCGGGACGAATTCGATCCCGAAAATCCCATTTGGCTCGTCAAGGATCCGAGGCTGTGCCTCGTCCTCGACCTGTGGCGAGCCGTCGCCGAAGCGGTCGGGCGCGCTATCAAGTGCGTCGTCGTCATGCGCCATCCCGACGAAATTGCGGCGTCTCTCGAGCGTCGCGAGGACATGCCGTTTTCGGTCGCCATCGCACTGCAGGGTTTCTATTGGCGCTCGCTGAAGAAGCAGGCGCTCATCGCCGGCGCTGCCGGACTGAACTACAACGAACTCATCGCCCGCAAGGCCGACGCTCTCGGATATCTCGACGCGGCGACGGACAATCTCTTCAAGGAACCGTCGGCGGATCAGATTGCGGAGGCATCGGAATTCTTCAGCGAAAAGCTTATGACGCATACGGCCAGCGGTGCGCGCAGTCCGATTGGTACCGTCTACATAGAGGACGTCGTACCCGCCGGAGCGCTGTTGCCGCCGCAAACGGTTGAAAGGTTCATCACCCACGCCGCTGGCCTGCCGGACGTTTCGTTTCCCGAGACCGACGAGCTTGCCCGCCGCCGCAATGCCTATCTCAACCGGCTGCGCTTCGGCACCGGCCGCCTCAACCTGGAACTCATGCGCACGCAGTTGGCCTTCAGTAAACTGCAAAGCGAAGCCGACAGCTACAAGAACCATGCGGCGGAATTGGAACGCAGGCTGCAAGAAATAGGCGCGGGATTTCATGCCGACGTCATGACTTTGAAAAGCCGGGCCGCGATACTCGAGGGCAAGCTTTCGCGCTCCGAGGAAAGGCGCCAATCGGCCGAGGCGGGCGAACGCCGGGCCGAAGCAAAACTGCAAACGCAAGAGCAAGAGATGGCCTTGCTTCGCCGGGAGTACCAGCGGGTCGCGAGCCAAGCGACGGCGATGCAGGAACGGATAGCCGCCGATGTGCGCAAGCCTTTCCGCGCCTCGCTCCGGAACCTGGCCTTTGGGTCGGCTCGTCTCGGCTATCGCACGCTTCCCATCAGCGACCGTCACAAGCAGGCGCTGCTAACGCGCTACGGCTCGACGATCGGCCGCTTCATGCCGGGGACAGCACCGGCGCCGCAACGGATCGATGCCGTCGAAACGGCGCCCATTCAGGAACCGCAAACCGCGATACAGTCTATCGCCTTTTCCGCGGTTCACGGCCCCGACGTTTCGATCATCGTTCCGGTCTACAATCAGCTCGGCTACACGCTGCGCTGCCTGCACGCGCTCTCGACGCACAAATCGACGCGTAGTTTCGAGGTCATCTTGATGGACGACGTTTCGAACGACGCTTCGGGCGAGGTACTGCCGAATATCCCCGGGCTGCGCTACGTGCGCAACGACAGCAACCTCGGCTTCCTCAAGAACTGCAACAAGGCGGCCCAATTGGCCAAGGGCCATTATCTGCTTTTCCTCAATAACGACACCGTCGTGATGCCCGGCTGGCTCGACGCCCTTTGCGCGACCTTCGACGAGCATGGCGACGTCGGCCTCGCGGGATCGAAGCTCGTCTATCCGGACGGCCGATTGCAGGAGGCAGGCGGCATCATCTGGAGCGATGCGAGCGGCTGGAACTGGGGCCGCCTCGGCGACCCGAACCACCCTCGCTACAATTTCGTCCGCGACGCCGACTACGTTTCGGGCGCTTCCATGATCATCCCGCGCAACCTGTTCGAAAAAGTCGGCGGCTTCGACGAGCGCTACGCGCCGGCCTATTACGAGGATACCGACCTGGCATTTGCCGTGCGCGCCGCCGGCTACCGCGTCATCTATCAGCCGAAGTCGGTCGTCATTCACTTCGAGGGCATTTCCTCGGGCCGCGACACCAACAAGGGCGTGAAGCGCTATCAGGTCGTCAACAAAAAGAAATTTTTCGACAAGTGGCAAACGCAGCTGACCTCGCACGGGATGCCCGAGCACGGCACCGAAAAGGCCGCAGACAGGAACTGGCAACGGCACGTCCTGATCGTCGATGCGGTGACGCCGACGCCGGATCAGGATTCGGGCTCCATCGATATGATGAACCTGATCCGAATTCTGATCTCGCTCGGGCGCCGCGTGCACTTCGTGCCGCAAACGAACTACGCTCATTCCGGCTACTACACCGACCAGTTGCAAAAAATGGGCGTCGAGTGCGCGTACTTCCCGCCCTACAAGACGCTCGAGCACTACCTGAACGACAACGCATCGCTGTTCGATACCGTCATTCTTTGCCGTGAACCGATCGCCGCCAATGTGGCGAAGACCATTTCGAAGCACCTGCCGAAGGCCCGCGTCATTTTCTATACCGTCGATCTGCATTATCTAAGAACCGAGCGTCAGGCCGCTTTGACGAACGACGCCGAAATCGCCGACGACGCGGCCCGCACCAAGGAATCCGAGCTGGCCCTGATCGACGGCGCCGACATGTCGATCCTGCTCAGCGAATTCGAGCGCGAACTCATTGCCAAGGAATGCCCACAGGCGGCGACCGCCGTCTTGCCGCTCATCCGCGACATTCCGGGCCGCGCAGGCGGTTTCAAGGACCGGCGAAACGTCGTCTTCATCGGCAGTTTCAACCACCCGCCCAACATCGACGCCGTCCGCTGGCTGGTCACCGCGATCTGGCCCCTGGTTACCGCGCACGACCCGTCCATTCGCCTGCACATCTGCGGCTCCAACATGCCGCCGCAAGTCGAACAGATGTGTCGCGACGTTCACGGCGTCGATACCCTAGGCTACATCGCCGATCTCGCGACGGTGTTCAACCAATGCCGGTTGTCGATTGCGCCCTTGCGATACGGCGCCGGCCTCAAAGGCAAGCTCGCGACGTCGTTCGGCTACGGCGTTCCCGGCATCGCAACACCCATCGCGCTCGAAGGCATGTCCGCCGACGGCCTAGAGGGCTGTAAGCTCGAAGGCCGCTCCGCCGAGGAGATCGCCGACCTCGTGATCAAGTATTATTCTTCGGAAAACGATTGGCAACGCGCGTCTGACGCATCGCTCGCCTATGTGCGGCGGCACTTTTCGTACGATGTCATCCGAGAAAGGGTCGCGGCTATCCTCAAGGCGCTCGACGACAAGCCGATGGCCTGACCGGGCCGCGCGCAATCGAGGCGGCAATCCGGAAGTCGAAAAAAATCCGCCCGGTCAGCGTTGCGGGTGCGCTTTCAGCGAATTGAGGGATCGGAATAGCACTGGCGCATGTATTCGCAGCGATGGCTGCCGGAAAAATGCATGCTGTCGCCCTTGGCGGGCGAAATGAAGGTGCAGACTTCCTCCAGGCCTTCCGGCGTCAGCCAGCCCTGGCGGCGGCCGCGCTGCACGGCGAAGCAATCCGCCGTTTCCTCGTCGGGCCCGCGAAACTGGTGCCCGCACTCGTGCGCGAATATCCATTGCTTCACCGGCGTCGCAACGCGGCCGAGCAGCTTCGGATTCATGATCAGAAAACCGGGATAGGCAGCACCGTAGTCGTCGAGCGAGTTGTCGATGATGGTCGGGCGCTGGCCGCACAGCTGCTTGCGACCGTCGAGAACAAATTCCCCCGGCGGCAGGAGTTGCGCATCGGCTCCGATTTGACGGAGATATTCCTCGGGCGTCGGCGTCGCGTCCTCGGCCTTCGCCGCGTCCGCCAGCGCGATGACCGATAACAGGAGCGCGAACGCCCGGCCCAACCCCAATCGTCGCATGGTCATCAACGGGATGCTTCTCGGTCCTGAAAAGTAGGGATGTCCTTACCGCCACCGCCCGCAGAATGGCTCGAAAACCGACTGATGACAAGCCGCGGGGGTGTCACGAAAATTTTTTGGCTTTGCCAGAACCGGCATATCTTTCACGCCGTCGCCTCGGCCTCGATGCCCTCCATATCGTCGTCGGAAAAGCCGAAATGATGGCCGATTTCGTGGATCAGAACATGGGCAATCAGATGGCCTAATTCCTCATCCCCCGAGGCCCATTCGTCCAATATAGGGCGACGGTAAAGAAAGACCATATCCGGTTCGCGTGGTATGTCGGACACACTTTTTTGCGTGAGGTTGACGCCCTGATAGAGGCCGGTGAGTTCGAAGGGGTCCTCGATCCCCATGTCGTCGAGGACCTCATCGGTCGCGAAGTCCTCGATGCGGATAATGACGTCGCCGGCCATGCCGCGAAAGGCGGCGGGTAGTTTTTCCCAGGCCGAGGCGGCGAGCAATTCGAAGTCCGTCAGCGTCGGCGCAGTTGCGTACTTCCAGTCCGCCTTGCCGGTCATGGTTTGCTCCCGCGCTCTGTCGCGCCACAGATAGTGTGCCTGCGAGCGGCTTGCAAAGGCAATCTGTCCCGACCTGACGAGGGCGTTAAGGGTCGCTAGCCATGATTTGAGATATCGGCCAGTGCGGCAGGCGATTTTCACGCCTTGCCCCCCATATGGCCGTCATGACGGCGGGCATGGCAAGACTTCCTGGCGAACTCCAAAAGGCACTGCACAGCGCACTCCCGCACGCTGAGCGCTCGCGCTACGCTTCGCAAGCCCGAGTGGCGAGCGGCAACCGGCGCCTTGATCTTTATTCTCCTCTTTTCGGCTTGTTCTGGTCCGCAATCGCCTTCGCATTTTTCGGAATGGGCAACTCGGTCTTCTCGGTCCATCGACGTGAAGTCCGACGACGCGCCGGCCGTCACCGGCCTGCTCCTTCTTGAGACTCTGTTTTCGCTTCCCTTCGTCGCCATCGGCGTAGGCCCGCTCAGCGCGACATTCATCGGCGTCATCAATCGCGTATACGGTCACGCCGTACCGACGAGCGTCCGTGAGGTGTCACGAGGCGGGCGCCGAGATCGATGGCTGCCCGATGCAAGTGATAAACTTCGTCAAGCGCCGCGATCCGCAAGGACGGCACGGGTTCGCTCCCTGGATCGGCTATGGCTCGGCAAGGATGCGGGCGGCGACCCGCGGCCGCGGATAATGTCTTGGCCGGCGTAATTACTAACGTGAAGCAAGCCGAGGCCGCGATACGGATTCCGGCGAATTGGGCGCGCTGAAAAGGCGCGGTAGGCCGCCTTTCGACGCGTACGCATAGTCGCACCGCCGTCAATCGTGCTATCATTTATTCGACCGCCACTCGGCGAAGGATGAGTTTCGAAACGTGTGAGCCAGATGGGAAAGGCCGTTCCTGCGGGCGTCGTTCATAGGCTCCCGAAAGATTTGCGCGCGCTGCTCATCTCCGATGAAATGACCTTGGCGGCCTGGGTGGACCTGACGCCGCTCGCACGCAACGAGTGGATTTGCTGGATCGAATCCGCCAAGAAAGAGGAAACGCGGACGCGCAAGATCGCGCGGATCCGAGAAGACTTGCTCCATGGCAAACGCCGGCCGTGTTGCTGGCCGGGGTGCTCGCACAGGAAGTGAATTTAGATATGGGAACCTATTCCGAATGAGCGAAGCGACCATAGACCGCGCCACGATTGCGCGCCTCGCCAAGGCGCTAGTGTTCATTTGCGGCGCCGATCATCCGACCACTCTGGCGATGAAAAAGGCGGCCGAGAGCGGGCTCGAGCGCGATATCAAGGCGGCACGGTCGGCGTTCGTGAAGTTGAAATCGGGCGAACGGAGTGCGGCGTTCTCGATGCTGGAGGAGTGAGGGGGGGGCGCATCGACAGATCTTCACGCTGAAGCGTTATCTCGCGAACGGCAGTTCCGGACGATCTCGGGCCGAGACTCGAGGTACAGCCGGTTCTTCCGGATTTGCGCTGCAACCGCCGACTTGACGTAGTCCCGATATGTTTCCGGATCAATGTCGAGTATCTCGGCAAAGAGTGCGTACCCAAGACACCAGCCATTCTCGCCGAGATACCCCGCCCTTGAACTGCTCCACCCGTGCCGGTCGAAGTCCGTGGACTGTTTGAACTGAAACGCTGCATTGGCGCCGAAGAGACCGACCCCATATGCACGGTGGCCAAATCGGTTGCTAATTCTTCGAGTTCTTCTCCGCCTGGAAGCGGTTCCTGCGCGCTCAACAATGCGTAGTGCGCAAGTTCGTGCGCAAATGTTGCAACCAGTTGGATCGGATCGTCCAGCATGGCCGGATCGTAAGTGATGATCGCTGCATTGCCCTTGGTCCGGAATGTGCCGAGAGCCCTCTTCGTTGTTCGCTCGCCAAAGACGATGCTTTGACCGAGGTCCGGGGCCGGGGCCTGCATGCGCAGATCGACCGGCCACTCGCCCATGCCGCAATAGTCTTTTGTGAGGTTGAAGTAGTGCTCGGCCTTCTCTTGTCCCTTGTTATCGGTGTCGGGGAAGAGACGACGCGAGGGGAGGACATTCCTGCGGACAGGCTCGACATCGACCGGCCCGAGTATGTCATCCAGCCATTGCCAACAGTCCAAATATCCAATCCACCGTGTCAGTATCGATGGTTGGCCGTGGCTTCCTCCAGAACATCAGCCGCATCCCCGATTAGGTGGAACGCGGAGTTTATAGATCGGAAAGCGAAGGTTATTAAACGAATTTGCAATCGGTCGGCGCGCGGTGTCAAACCCGGAGGGTCAGTCACCGAGGGCGCCGGATTTCCGATCCTGCCCTCTGCGGTGAGGCGGTTGCCGCTTGAAATGCTGCGCGCGAAAATGACGGTGGTTGCGATCGGGCGCGAAATTATCCCCTTGTCATCCTAGGCCTTGTGCCTAGGATCCATGGTGCTGCGAACACGAAATGCGACTATTGACACCATGTCGAAAGTTTTCTTCGTCTACATTCTGGCTTCCCAACCCTACGGCACGCTCTACATCGGCGTCACGAGCGCACTTATCGGCCGCGTCATCCAGCATCGCGATGAATTGATCGAGGGGTTCACCAAGCGTTACGGGGTGAAACGTTTGGTCTCTTACGAGGTCATCGAAGACGCTCTCCTGGCCATTCAGCGCGAGAAGTCACTGAAACGCTGGCCGCGCGACTGGAAGATCAATCTGATCGAGCACGACAATCCGAGATGGGATGATCTTTTTCCCGCGCTGACGGGTGGCGCATTCAAGCCGCACGTTCGCGTAAGTGGGGAAAAACAGAGTGAATAAGACTGGCTGAGCAAGTGGAGAAATGGATCCTAGGCACAAGGCCTAGGATGACAGTTGTGGTTTTGGCGAGTTGTGGGATCATCCCCGATTGTCATCCTCGGGCTTGTCCCGAGGATCCATCGGGCAGCAAGTTGCGGCGCAATTGTAATGGGGTTGCTAAGTCTAGCTTACCTATTCTGTTGGCAACAGTCGCAAAAGTTCCAATGTGTCTTTGAGCAGTACTTCGATAGCAGAAAGTTCCACGCCCATGACGCGCACCTCTGCCGGCGAACCTTCAACGCATTTCGCCAATTTGATGATGTTTTCGACGCGTGCCAATGCGTCTTCCAAGACAGTAAGGTTTTTTCCTCGTCTTCTCGATTGAACCGCGGGAGCCGGATTGCTTAGAGTTTCGCGAAAATGCCGTCAGCGACCGTTGTGACAGCCTGAGCGCCTCATCGTAGTGCTTGTTATGAAGCATCCGTCCCGCATTTTCGTGGCTGTCGATCGAGAGCAAAAGCGCCACATTTTTCCTCCCGAGGGGGTTGAGCGCACTTCAATCTCCCGGAGCCTTGCCACGCCCAATTCTGCAAGCCGGTGAAGTTTGGGCGCTCGATTCCAACCTACAGGTGGAGGCTTATTCCAACTCCCTGACATCCACGAAATGCCCTTCGAGTGCTGCGCCGCGCGCCTAGCTTTGTGTCTACACGCAGCAGCCCTTGAGCTCAGGTCTTCGTCGATCTTGGCCAGTGTATGCCGTGACCGGCCGCATATGGTTCCCAATTGCACGGTCCGATGGGGATGCGTCTTCTCAAACGAGGGAACCAATCAAGCGGCGCGGCGATTTCGCGACCGTCCCGCAAGAGAACGCGAAGGCTCGTGGCTGTGAACGTCACGTCCTCAACCCGGCTATCAGCCTTGATGTCCAAGATGCCCATGCCACGTGTCCAAGAATTGTCGTTGTTGCTCGATCACCTTATCACGGATTTCGGTCATCTCGTGGACCGCGTAACCGCGGTTAATGGCGAGAGACACTGGATCGAGCCAGAACTTGCAGGACCGGCCCGACTTGTCGATGTGAACGTGCGGTGGCTCGTGGCCTTCATTGCTGAAAAAGTAGAAGCGATAGCCGTTCCAGCGCAGGATTGTCGGCATCGCCTCAATTCCTGCACCCCCACTCCCTCACATCCACGAAATGCCCTTCCAGCGCGGCGGCCGCGGCCATGATGGGGGAGACGAGGTGCGTGCGGCCCTTATAGCCTTGGCGGCCTTCGAAGTTGCGGTTGGAGGTCGAGGCGCAGCGCTGGCCGGGTTTCAGCTGATCCGGATTCATGCCGAGGCACATGGAGCAGCCGGGCTCGCGCCATTCGAAGCCTGAGGCCTTGAAGATCTTGTCCAGGCCTTCGGCTTCCGCCTGTTCCTTGACGAGGCCGGAGCCGGGAACGATCATCGCGTAAGCGAGGCGCGTCGAAATCTTCTTGCCCTCGACGACCTTCGCCACCGCGCGCAAGTCCTCGATGCGGCCGTTGGTGCAGCTTCCGATCCAAACCACGTCCAAGGGAATGTCGGTGATCTTGGTACCCGGCGTCAGCCCCATATAATCGAGCGCGCGCACCATGGACGCCCGCTTGTTTTCGTCCTGCACTTTCGACGGGTCAGGCACGACACCGGTGATCGCCGTCACGTCTTCTGGCGAAGTGCCCCAGGAGACGATGGGCGGCAGCTTCGCGGCGTCGAGCTTCACCACGCGGTCGAAGTGCGCGCCTTCGTCGGTGTGCAGCGTTTCCCAGTATTTCATCGCCATGTCCCAGGCAGTGCCTTTCGGAGCCTTGGGGCGGCCCTTGATGAAGGCGTAGGTCTTTTCGTCCGGCGCGATCATACCGGCGCGCGCGCCGCCCTCGATCGACATGTTGCAGACCGTCATGCGCCCTTCCATGGAAAGCGCGCGGATGGCTTCGCCCGCATACTCGATAACGGAACCCGTGCCGCCCGCGGTGCCGATCTCGCCGATGATGGCCAGGATGATGTCCTTGGCGCCAACGCCGTGGGGTGCGACGCCATCAACTTGCACCAGCATGTTCTTGGCTTTTTTCTGGATCAGCGTCTGCGTCGCCAGCACGTGCTCGACTTCCGACGTGCCGATGCCGTGCGCCAGCGCACCGAAGGCGCCGTGCGTCGAGGTGTGGCTGTCGCCGCAGACGATCGTGGTGCCGGGCAGCGTGAAGCCCTGCTCCGGGCCGACGACGTGGACGATGCCTTGGCGCTTGTCGAGCTCGTTGAAATATTCGACGCCGAAATCTAAAGCATTCTTGGCCAGCGTCTCGACTTGGACGCGGCTCTCCGTGTCGGCGATGCCGTGCGAGCGGTCGGTGGTCGGCACGTTGTGATCGACGACGGCCAGCGTTTTTTCCGGCGCCCGCACCTTGCGCCCCGCCATGCGCAAGCCTTCAAAGGCCTGCGGGCTCGTGACCTCATGCACCAGGTGGCGGTCGATGTAGAGGAGAGCGGTGCCGTCGGCGGATTGCTCGACCACGTGGTCGTCGAAAATCTTGTCATACAGGGTCTTGGCCATTGGAGCCCTTCGCTTCGAAGAATGAGGATTTGGCCCTTAGATAGCCTTCGTGTCCGGGACTTGCAAATCAGTCTGTTGCGGCAGGCCGGCGCAGCACAAGTTATTGATCGGAGGGTGTTCCCGCCTTCTTGCGCTCGGCGGCGGCGGCACTGTCCTTACGGAAGGGGCGGGACCGCGGGCAAACTTCGGCCAGAAAGTGCACGAGTGCGCCCGAAAGGGCGTCGTCTTTCAGCCCATAATGAACGTTCTGGCCCCTTTTTCGCGCCAAACGAGGCCGGCGTTTTCGAGCACGCTGAGGTGCTTGGAAATCGCAGGTCCGGACATAATGTCCTTGAAGCGGGCCGCGATCTCGCCAGCCGTCATGTCGGTTTTCGACAGGAACGCCAGGATTCGCCGGCGCGGGGCGGAGGACAGGGCCTCGAAGACTTTGTCTGCGGACAATCAATTCTCCCATTCGTCGCCGTCTCACGTATCATACCTCGTAAACCACTACAAAATTATTTATTTGATTATTTAACTCTTAAGTTATATGTTCGTTGGAGGGACGGTTACGTTTTTAGACGCCGTTGTCGTGTTCTTCGTAGTGTCCAAGGAGGGTTCGTCATGCCGATGCCGGGGGCACGCGCCGACGAGGTGGAACGAGCCCTGCAGCAGAATGCCGGCATGTTCTCAGCGCCGCGTATGTTCGAAGAGCACACGACCGATGCCGTTAGCGGGCACGTCGTTTGGAAGCCGGTCAAGTCTCTTTGGATCGGCATGATGACAGTGGTCGCACTCATTGCCGGCCCCCTGGCCGCGACGCCCTCGGCAATTCTGTTGTTCATCGTAACGACTGCCGTAACTGTTTGTCTCGGCCATTCGATCGGCATGCACCGCCGGCTCATTCACCGCGCGTTCGATTGCCCGCTGTGGCTGGAACACGTCTTCGTCTACCTCGGCACGCTGGTCGGCATGGCGGGTCCCTACGGCATGATCCGCCAACACGACATCCGCGACTGGGCCCAGCGCAAGCCCGCATGCCATCCCTATCTTGCGCATCGCACGCCATTCTGCGCGACGGGTTCTGGCAACTGCATTGCGAGTTGATCCTGAACATGCCGCCGCAATTGGAATTGGAACCTCGCGTTGCCGACGACCGGTTCTATCGTTTTCATCGAGCAATTCTGGATGGCGCAGCAGCTGCCCTGGGCGCTGCTGTTCTTCTGGCTTGGCGGTTGGCCGTGGGTCGTCTGGGGCATCGCGGTGCGCGTCGCGGTCTCCGTGACCGGGCACTGGCTGGTCGGCTACTTCGCGCACAACGAGGGCACGAGTACTGGCATGTCTAGGGCGCCGGCGTGCAGGGCTACAACGTGCGCTACTGCGGGCTTATCACCTTCGGCGAAGCCTGGCACAACAACCATCATGCTTTTCCGGCCTCCGCGCGGCTCGGCCTCAACGCGGGCGAGACCGATCTGGCTGGGTCGCGCTCAGGGCATTCAAGGCGCTTGGCCTTGTCAGCAATCTCAAGACGCCCGAAGTGCTTCCGGCACGGCCAAACCTCGTGGCACTTGATTGAGTGACGAGTATCAGATGCGACGTCCTTTCTCGACACTTTCCGACGTTATCAAAGCAATCGCAAAGGCGTCTTTCACGGCGTCGTTCGTAGGTGCGATTGCAATGATCGTCGTCGGCGGCGTTCGACTTGTAGCGGATCAATTTAGCCTCGGAACCATACTGCAAACAATCCTGCAACTACCACCCAATGTCCTCATGGTGTCGGTAATAGGCTTACTTTTCACAGTTCCTACTACGGTTGCAGTTGTGGCCTGCGTCTATCCCCTGGCACTTAGGTTCAAGGGCGCAAACAACATCCTTTTTGCGATCTCCGGGTTCGCGATCGGCTGTGGAGAATGGCTTGCCATGTTTTATGAAGGATCGAGTGCTTCAGGCCTTGGATCATGGTCTGCCGCCATCTTTATCGGTGGGTTGGCGGGCTGCGCGGGCGGTATAGCGCTTGCTCAGCACCTGCGGCGGCATACGCTTACGATACTGACCGATTGAAAGCCAAAAATGCCGGGCGGCGCACGCCTTGGATGGCCGCGGCCGCCCGGCAAGTCAAAGGGAGGAACACGAGTGTTCCAGACGGAGAGCGCTCGTTGCGGAGGTGGCAATAACGTCCCGCCCGGCGCTTACGCCATGAACTCTTATACGGCCGTTCCGCGACACGGATTAGACGTCGATCAAGTTCCTTGGGGCAAAAGATGGTCGAGGAACGTCATTCACTTCCAGCCGCGCGTCTTGGAAACCAGGAAATCCCGCAATAGCTGTACCTTCTTCGAATTTTTCAATTCGCCGGGATAAGCAAAAATGATCGGCAGCCGGGGCACGTCGAGCTCGGGCAGGACCGGCACCAGGTCAGTATCGGCCTCGCTCATGTAATCCGGAATCATGCCGATGCCGATGCCGGCGCGGATGGCATACTTGATGGCGACGACAGAATTGATTTTCAGGATCGATTCCCGCGGGCCCTTGCCCTCGCGCCCCACCATCTCGATCCAGTTCACCGAGGTCAGGTGCTGTGCCGGCTGGCCGGAATAGGTGATGATGCGGTGTTTCTCGAGGTCTTCGACGGATGCAGGCGTGCCGAAGCGGCGCAGGTACTGGGTCGAGGCAAAGGCGCGCACGCGGCTTTCGAGCAGCGGCCTTCGGATGAGTTCGACTTGGCCGGGTTCGCGGGTCCAGATGGCGACGTCGGCTTCGCGCATCGAAATGTCGACCTGCTCGTCGTTCAGGATCAATTCGACGCGGATTTCGGGATAAAGGTCGTTGAACTCGCGCAGCCGCGGCGCCAGCCAGACGGTGCCGAAGCCGATGGGCGCAGTGAGCCGTAGATCTCCGGAAGGATTGGAGGTAGAATCGGTCAGCAGCGTCTCCGCCGTCTGCAGCTTGGCGAAGACCTCCGCCACGGTACGGTGCAGCAGCTCACCCTGCTCGGTGAGCACGAGACCGCGGGCATGGCGGTGGAAGAGGGTGACTTTGAGATCGGTTTCGAGCGCACTGATCTGCCGGCTGACGGCGGACTGGCTCATGTGCAGATGCTCGCCGGCCTGGGTAAAACTTCCCGCCTCGGCGGCGGCATGAAAGATGCGAAGCTTATCCCAATCCATGGAGTGAATTTCCATTACCGATGACACCGGTCGAGGAGCGTCCGGCATCCACCCCGTTGCGAGGCGGCGCGACTGTGCCTCTGCCGCCGCTGGGGTGCAATACCTTAAGTTGCGGCACATGGACGTCGGCGGATTTCCGCTTCCCGCCGCACTAAATTCCGGCAGAAGCAATCAGAATGCAGAGGGGCAGCTGAATTCAACGCCCGTACTATGGCACGACACCACGGTAGCGCCCAAAGAATGGTTCAATGTTCTTGATCTATTCCCATTCCGATCTCTCCAAGCCAACGACCCACCATCAGCATGAGGCTGTTGACGAACAAGGCTACGGGTTAGGTCGCAACCAACGTCGCGGCGACGCCGATAGGCGCGATCGTTACTTCCGCGGCCGTTGCAGCCGGCGCTCCGCGGGGTGGCTCCTTGCTCACGACAACACAAGCGACGTCCGCACCACCCCAAACCCCGCAAAACGCGAGGTTGTTACCGAGACCGCCAGGCCGCGCGGCCAGTCCATCGACAGCAATGCGTGCGTTCACATCGAAGTCCAGCCGGTCTTTTGCTGCCACGCGCGAATAGCCGTGAAGAGTTAAACCATGACTTCGCCGGTCCCGCTGAATTCACATCAATTGCTTCCCTGAGCCGCAGCTCAAGGCTTTGAAGCGCGACGCTAGATACCTTCAAAGCGGACGCAGCCACTGGCTGCGTGCCGAGCGGATCTCGATCCATGAAGGTTGCGCGTTCATACCATCGCGCCTGCAAAGCACACCACTCACTCTCTGAATTGATGAGAAGAAGCCTGTGTCAGCGGTTGTGGAGCCCGCGCTGAGTACGGGCGAGCGATCGTGCAGTTCCATAGCTGTCGGCTATGGAAACAGGGTGCGGACGGTATTTCTGATCACAAGCCCAAAGCGATACGGTTTTCGTGTCAGCAGGACGCGGACCTAGATGCAGCGCTTGCGCGATACCGCAACCAGATTGCCAATTCAACAGGAGAACCCCCGATGAAGAAGATCTCTCTCCCAACCATTGCCATCGTGATCACGATCGCCTCCAACTCTGCTTTCGCAGCCGACAATTTCGCTCCCAATTCCTTTGGCGATTTTGTCGCGCAGAAGCTTTCGGAGAAGAAATAACACCGGCCAGTCAGCGTGCTCATAGCGCCTTGCGCTGTGAAGCACGCGACGGCTCGCGATCCCCGCAAGCGACAGTTGCCCATCCATTGCAATGGGCCGGCGGTGAAAGAGCAATTCCGTAGGTCGCTGCCATGGTCTGCTGCCAAGCCAGTGAGCGATTTTACGGGTTCTCTAGTGTCCAGATTCCGAAGTTCGCAAGTATTGGCGGCACCACATTTGCGAACTTCGGAATTCGATAAGGACACTAGAAAAGTCTAAGTTTCTAGTGTGATTCAGATCGAGAAGTTCGCCACCTGAACGCGCATCTAATTCCGGCGAACTTCTCGATCATCACACTAGAAGGCAAGATGTAACCCGCTCGCAATTCTGTGGTTCATCGCCGTATTTTTTTATGTCGCTATCGGAAGCGGCTTACGACGCCCCGTTGCGGGCAACCTTGGCTGCACAGCAGTATTCAGAGAATGACAAACCAGCGCCGCTGCTGCTTTTAGCTTCGTGGTGCCGGTAAAATGCTTTTTTGGCGTGCGGTCGCTCGAGCAACACGCGGAGATACAACGCTGGTACTATAGCATTTTGGCCATTTCGCTCCTAGATGATTGCCAAAATCTAACGCAATGCTAAACCGCACGCCATGCAACTGACCTATAAGGAGGAATTACATGATTAGCTTTGCCCGTTCGAGCGGCCTGCCAGCGGCGACACTAATGGCCAGCTTTCTAGTCTCAGGTACAGCCGTAGCCGCTGAAGCGCAGAAGCTTTGGGAAGTCACCGGACTCTGCGGGGCCGGAAAGCGCTTTGCTCGATGCAAAGTCGAATACAATCTATGTCTCCAACGTCAACGGCGACGCAGTCGGCAAGGATGGCAACGGTTTCATCGCCAAGATTTCTCTGGACGGAAAAAACGTCGATAAGAATTTCTCGACTGGCCTCAACGCACCCATGGGCCTCGCCAAAGTCGGCGACAAGCTCTACACGGCCGACATCGATGAACTTGTCGAAATCAATCTCGCCGACGGCAAAGTATTGGCAAAGTACAAGGTCGAAGGTGCGGGCCGGTTGAATGATGTTGCCGCTGATGCCAAGGGCAACGTGTATACGACCGACACGATAAAGAACGGCATCTTCGTCTTGAAGGGCGGCAAGATGGAGAAGTGGATCGATGCACCCGAGCTTGCGGGCCCCAACGGCATCACGATCGACGGCGACAACATGATTTCCGCTTCATGGGGCATCTTGATCGGCAAGGGTTTCGAGACCAGCACGCCAGGCCGTATGATTTCCATTTCACTCGCCGACAAGAAACTCACCGCGCTTGATGGCGGCAAGCCCGTTGCCAATCTGGACGGCATCGAGCCGCTCGGAGACGGCAACTATATCGTGTCGGATTGGATGGCCGGAAAAGTCATGAAGTTCACCAAGGACGGCAAGCTCGAGCCGATCATCGATCTCGGGCAAGGCACGGCCGACATGGCCTACGACAAGGCGACAAAGATCATGTACGTGCCGCAGATGATGAAGGGAACGTTGACCGCGGTGACCCTTCCGTAAGAATTGGATTCTGAAAAAAAAGAGGCGCCGGGCCGATGTTGCCCAGCGCCTTTTTTTTGCGCCTGAATGCTGAAAGCGAGACGTAGCGAATCTTAATTGAGCTTGTAGGCAGCTAGACCGTTCTTCATCATCATGGGCAGGTAAAGCGACTTGCTCGCGGGATCGTAGGCAAAGTCTGCACTGCCCTGTCCGGCGTCGATAAGGGGTGTGGTCTTGCCGTCGGCGCCGAACTTGAACACTTTTCCAAGCATCCAGTCCGAGATGAGATACTCGCCGCCGCCAAGGGCCTTCAGCCCGTCCAGGTGGCCTACCGTTTTACCACCGTCGAGTTCCTTCACCTTCTTATCAGCGAGCGCGACCGAAAAGACGCGGCCATCCGAACTCGTCTCGAAGTCTTTGCCGGTCAAGACGCCCCAGCTGTTGACGATGATGTTATCGCCTTCGACGAAAAGGCCATTGGCACCGGCCGCAATTTTTTCGTCGAACCACTTCTCGACCTTGCCGCCCGACAGTTTATAGATGCCGCCGCCCATCGTATCGGCCGCGTAGATGTTGCCTTGCGCGTCTGCGGCCACGTCATTGAGCATCTTGGCGCCGGGAGCCTTGTGCTTTGCGAGGGTTTTGCCATCCTTCATGTCGATCTCGGCGATGACATCGCCGTCGGCCGTAAAGACGTGACCGTTGACGAGCGCGATGCCCTGCGGACGGTTGAGGCCCGTCGCCCACTTCAGCTCGACCTTCTTTCCGTCAGTCGAAATCTTGGAGAGGTAGCCTTTATTGCTGACATAGAGCGTTCCTGTCGCGGCATCGAGTTCAGCGCACTCTGGCGCTTCGAGGCCCGTGACCTCCCAGAGTTTTTGCGGTTCCCCGGCTCCTGCCGAAGTGGCGATCATCATGCCGAGCGCTGTGCCCAACGCAACTTGCAAGTGTTGTCTCATTTTCGTTCCTCAGTTTAGACGACCGCTACCGCGGCCCGATCGATCAATACTGTCAAACAGTCCTAGTGTGATGATCGAGAAGTTCGCCGGAATTAAATGCGCGTTCAGGTGGCGAACTTCTCGATCTGAATCACACTAGAAACTTAGACTTTTCTAGTGTCCTTATCAATTCCGAAGTTCGCAAATGTGGTGCCGCCAATACTTGCGAACTTCGGAATTCGGGACACTAGTGGCCGAACGTTTGTCTTTCCAGTTCAACGTTCGCATGTTTCAACCTGCGAAACAATTGCGCCGCGACTTTCGGATTGGGCCAGCCAAGAACAACGCAAAGTCGCATTGGCATCGGCAGCCACCTAGGCTTAATTGCAGCTGGCCTGATACGAGTTCGGCACGCCAGCCAGTGGGCTTTGCCGAGGAGACCGCTCTCATTATGACCAACGCACTTTTTACCCCGATCCGACTAGGGTCCTTGGACCTCCCTAATCGCATCATCGTCGCGCCTTGCACACGGTCGCGCGCCGGCGCGACCGGAGTGCCGCAACCGATCACGGCCGAATACTACCTTGCCCGTGCCTCGTCCGGGCTCATCATTACAGAAGCAACCCAAATCACTTATGAAGGCTGGGGCTATCCGCGTACGCCGGGGATACAAACGCTGGAGCAGATCGAAGGCTGGCGCATGGCTGTGAAGGCCGTGCACGCGGCGGGCGGCCGGATCTACTTGCAGCTCTTTCACGGCGGCCGCATTGCCAGCCGCCTCAACCGACCGTTCGACGCCGACGTCGTGGCGCCAAGCGCAATTCGCGCGCCAGGTCAAATGTACACGGATGCCAAGGGTTTGGTCGATCATGACGAACCGCGCGCACTTGAGACTGCGGAAATCAAGCGTGTTGCCGCTGATTTTGCCCGAGCGGCGGAGAAGGCCATGGGCGCGGGCTTCGATGGCGTCGAAGTTCATTCCGCTAACGGTTACCTCATGCATCAGTTCCTGTCGTCGAACGTCAACCGGCGCAGCGACGCCTACGGCGGGACGATCGAGAACAGGGTGCGAATGCCCTTGGAAGTCGTGCACGCGGTCGTCGCCGCTATCGGCGCAGATAAGACGGGCGTGCGGATCAGCCCTGGTCACAAATTCAACGACATCGAAGAAGCCGACATCGAGGCCTTGTATGCCCGCTACCTATCGGGCCTGGACCGCTTGGGGCTGGCATACCTTCACGTGATGCGTCCATTGCACGACTACGCGACAGACCCCGTTACCATGTGTCGAGGCATGTTCGCCGGCCCGCTGATAGCTGCAGGCAGTTACACGCCCGACGATGCAGAGCGACTGGTTGCATCGGGCGGCGCCGACGCGGTAGCGTTCGGCAAGGCGTTTATTGCAAATTCCGATCTTGTTCAGCGCATCCGGCGCAGTGCGCCGCTCAACACACCAGACGAAGCAACCTTCTATACGCCTGGCCACGAAGGCTACCTGGACTATCCGCTTCTCGCGACATGAAAGCGGACATTGCATTGGAGGTTACGGCCGATCGCCCAGTCCTCAGACCAGCTTGACGCAAAGCCCGGTCCGTCAACACTTGGATTTCAAACGGTTCAGCTCTGACACAACAGCCCGGTTAGGAGAGACACATGCAGCCTTCGTCGCCACGATCCCCTTCAGGCTCAAGATCTCCCTTACGCTGGCTTCTCGCGGCTTTGGCGCTCATATGTACGGCCACGACATCGCCTCCCGCCGCTCAGGCCGAAGAGGAAGTTCTCATCAGGCCGTTGAAGGTCAACATCGCGTCCGGCACGCCGGCTGCGGAGGCCGAAGCGACGTTCAAGGCGGCCTTGCGCTACTACACGTTCTGGCACACGGGCGAGGAGCGCTACGCAACGTCAGCGCTCAGTCCCGGCTTCATTGATCTCAATCTTCCGAAAGGGCGCGCTCAGGGACCAGAGGGTCCGCTGGCGGGCTCGAAAGGATTTCGCGCCGCGGTTCCCGATCTGACCTGCACGGCGGAAGAGGTTTGGGTGCAGGGCAATCAGGTGATCGGGCGGCTACGCCTTGCCGGACACTTTACGGGGAACTTCGGAAAGCTTCAGGGCAAGGGTCAACCTATCTCGTTCCAGGCCGTAGATGTCTACACGATCAAGGACGGCAAGATTGCTACGAACTGGCATCTGGAGGACATGCTGACCCTTATGCAGCAGCTCGGCGCCGTGCCCGCGGAATAGTCCATCTTCAGTTTCGCAGCGTCGCACGGGCCATATGTGCGCGCCTCGTCAACGGCGACGTACCTACTCCAGCGACAGCCTTAGTGAACTCGCGCGAAATCCGGGCGAGGCGACTGATAGCGAGGACCAAAAATGGAGCCGACCGTCACCCAAGCGCGGCCTGAGGCGAAGTCCGACCGCAAATGGGTCCTGGTCTTCATTTTTGCGTTTCTCGGTTTGATGATCGACGGCGCTGACCTGATGTTTCTCTCCTACAGCCTGTCCAGCATTCAGAAAGAGTTTGGGCTTACGAGCGTCGAGGCAGGGGCGCTCGGCAGCATTACGCTTGCCGGAATGGCAATCGGCGGAATTACTGGTGGCTGGGCGGCCGACAAGTTCGGCCGGGTCCGGACCGTCGTCTGGACGATCCTCCTCTTCTCGGTTGGCACCGCAGCGGTCGGCGCGTCTGCTGGATTTTGGGATTTCGCGGCGTTCCGCTTCGTGTCCTCGCTTGGAATTGGGGCCATGTATGTCGTCTGTAATACTCTGATGGCCGAGTATGTCCCTACCGATCGGCGGACAACCGTGCTTGGCACACTTCAAGCCGGGTTTTCCGTCGGCTATCTCGTTGCAACGTTGCTCGCCGCATGGATTCTACCCGCATATGGGTGGAGATGGCTGTTTTACATCGCCATCATTCCGGTCTGCCTTGCAGTCCTTATGCAGTTTCTGGTGCCGGAACCGCCCGCCTGGGTCGCCGCGCAAACGCGCCGGGCACAGAAGCAGGACATCAACCGCACTTCTGCGCATCAAGAAGCCGGAGCCTTTGCCGAAATCTTCGCCAATCCCTCGCACCGTCGCATGTTTTTGCTTTGGACATTGACCGCGGGCCTGCTGCAGTTCGGCTACTACGGCGTCAACAACTGGATGCCGACGTATCTCGAGAAAGAACTGAACCTCAGCTTCAAGTCGATGACCGGCTATATGGTCGGCACCTACGTTGCCATGATCCTGGGAAAGATCGTGGCCGGCTGGCTCGCCGACAAATTCGGCCGACGCCGCATATTCGCATTGGGCACCTTCGGTACGTCGGTCTTCCTGCCGATTATCGTCATATTCAATTCGCCGGAGAACATCGTCTACTTGATGACGATCTTCGGGTTCCTCTATGGCGTGCCCTATGGCGTCAATGCCACGTACATGACCGAGAGTTTTGAAACGGCTATTCGCGGCACGGCCGTCGGCGGGGCCTATAATCTCGGACGCGCCGGAGCTGTCATCGCTCCAACGCTCATTGGCTACCTTGCCACGCAAGGCTCCATTGGGGTCGGCTTCCTCGTCATGGGCGCCGCGTTTTTCATATGCGGGCTGGTCCCGCTGCTGTTCATCAACGAAAAGCTCTACGACCCGCAGAAAGCGTAACTCGTGGGCGTTAGAAGCCGCACCAGCCCGTCTGCGTGCCCGTCTGCCTGAATGTCGCACCATGTGCGTTGGGCGCAGGACAGCAGTGCTTTCCCAGCCCCTGTTGCATTGCACAATCGCCCCCATTTCCCTGCTTATAGTTCAAGAAAGGTGAACCATCTGGTGCCCCTTTCCGCGTGATGAACACAGCAGGAGAATTCGCATGCCTCACATCGTCGTAAAGCTCTACTCAGGCCGCACCGAGCAGCAGAAGGCGGCATTGGCCAAAGAGATCACCAAGACGGTCATGGCCAGTCTCGGCAAAGACGCCGATGCAGTGTCTGTCGGCATCGAAGACGTGGCAGAAGAAGAATGGGTCGAGGGCGTATATAACCCCGACATCATCGGCAAGTCCGAGACCCTGTACAAGAAGCCGGGATATGGACCCTGCGCTACGAGCTGAGCGCCGCGCGGGATTTTATAAAACGCAGGACACTGGCAAAAAAATAAGGGCCGGCAGAGCCGGCCCTTATCTGCTCTCTATCAGGGGGGACCCGATGTGAGAACCTTGGATAGTGCTTAGTAGAAGATGACCGCGCCTGCGAGGAACATGTGCAGCGTGTCGGCTTCTCCAGACTGGCCATTCGCCAAGTCAAAGTCGAGGTCACGCAGCTCATACTTCGTCCAGAGCGACATGGCGGCAGCATCGATCTCCTGCACGGCGCCGACGCCCATACGGCGTGAATCGCTGCTCACGATCTGTGAGGGGAGGAAAGCAAGACCGGCACCGTCGATGTCGATCTTGCCGTCGAAGAACGATGACGTGGTGTTCTGGTTGCTGAACGCATCCGTGTTCTTGCCGTAGTCGCCCCACACCGTGGTGTTGCCGATAGACCAGACCTTGCCAGTCCAACCAGCCTTCACGAACCAGTTCTTGGTGTCGGGATGGAAGCCAAGGGGACCAACGCCATCATCATGCGACTCGTCGTAGGTTGCGTGCACCCACAGACCCGACGCAAGATGCTTGATCGAGCCGCCAACCTGCCAACGATTGTTGTCGTTGACTTGAAGGCCGACGATCGCGTTGTCGGTAATCTCGGCGTAGCCGCCGGCCAAGTTGTACTTAAAGCCGCCGCCTTCGCCAGAGTATTTCAGAGCGATATCCCAGTAGTCGTCTTCGCCCCAACCACCCGAAACACTAAAGCCGGCGAAGGTGGGCGAGTCATAGCGCACGCCATTCAAACGCGTGCCGTTGCAGTCATTCGCGATGCCGGCACCGATTGTGGGGCAGTAGAATGCAGCAGCACCCCAGCGCGCGCCAGTGAATACGCCATTCACATTAACTGCGGCAAAAAGACCATCGAAAGTGGCGACCGTGTTGGCGGCGAAGATGGAGCCGACCGGCGACAAGTCCGTGAAGATGGTCAGGTTGTCCATGGCCATGCTCTGCTTGCCCATGGTGATCTTGCCGAGAGTGTCGGACTGGATGAACCAGTAGGAGTTCTCGACCGCGAGGCTCCAGTCACCGCCAAAACCGGATGGGTTCGCCTTGGTACCACCCCAGTCCTCAAAGGCGTTGAGCGAGGAGGGGCCCTGCGAGTAGATCGCCAGCGTATAGCCAGCCTTCCAGCCGGGAGAGATCTGAGCGGAGCCCGTGAACCTTACGTGCGACGACAAGTCGTTGTTGTTGTCGACGACGTAAACATTGCTCTCCGCGCCGTCATCGAACCAATACAGCTGGCTCGAGACCCAGCCCGTGACCGTGAGGCTGACCTTACGGTTGCCCTTGCGGGCGGTCGTGGCTTCGAGTTCAGCGATACGCTCTTCGAGATCGGCGCAGCAGTTGCCGCCGAGATCGGCAGCGAAGGCGCTGCTTGCTGTCATTAGTGCTGCAGCGCTGAGCGCTCCAGCTAGAAACTTCGTTTTCATCCTGTATTCCCCCATCCAAACCGTTGCCAGTTCCGTTTCACCCTGCTGCCTCCCCCCAGGGAGATCAGAGACTGGGTTTGCCTTGTGGATCACCCTGCCCGCTGCCGAAGCGCACGAAACAGTCGCGACTTTCACAAACCTGATGCAACGCTAAGTGTGACGTCCGCAGGAGTTAAATTCGTTTTGAGTTGCACTAATGGGCTCAGCGCATGAATGGCGTTGTTTCTGGCGCCAAGTATCGTCGACCGCCGGCCTGGAGGCGGCTGCAATCGTCATAACCTTCAACACCTTGGATGCCCCTGCAGTGTTATTGGAGTTGGCTGCGCGTAACTTCGCGCTTGCCAGCCGCAGAAGTTTGGTGTGTCGAATTCGTGTGTAAATGTGGCCACTTAGGCACAAGAAGTTTCGCACTACGAAACGAGATGAGACCGATCAATCCTATCGATCGTCGGAGTTTGCCGGAGGCTGCGGGCAAAAGGAGGGAATCGCTAGGCTCAGCAGCGCGCAAATCATTCGCTGCGCAGGAAAGACGGGGCCAGGAGGATGACACCCACGGCGTCACCAAGTTGTCTTGGGGGACTACCTGCAGCTCCTGGCCCTTGCGAACACTAGCCACATCTAAGGGGCGGCGTGAAATTCGTTCTTAGGCTGTTTAATAGCCTCGCCGCATAAGTGGACGCGCATTCCTGACATGCAGAATTCGGTTCAGTCTCGAGGCTTGCTGCTGCGAAGTCTGCGGTTCTCGAGAAATGCATCAACGGCCGTCGCATGTTCGGCCGTCTTGTGTGCCAGGACTTGCATGACTGCTGCCATTTCGAGCGCACTCGCCAACGAGACTTGAGCCCCTTCGCGAAGAAGTCGCTTCGTCATGCGAACCGCGGGACCTGGGTTCGCAGCGATACGCTCGGCCAGCCGGCGCGCCTCCGCCATGAGGTTGTCCGGCGCGACAACGCGCGAGACGAGGCCACACGCCAAGGCCTCCGATGCCGTGATGCTATCGCCCGTGAACGACATTTCCGCGGCTTTCGACGCTCCGACGATGCGGGGCAGCAACCACGCGCCGCCGTCGCCGGCGACGATCCCAAGCTTGACGAAGCTTTCGGCGAACGTTGCCGTTTCGGCTGCGATCCGGATATCGCACATGCAGGCGATGTCGCAGCCCGCGCCGATGGCCGCTCCGTTGACAGCAGCGATGGTTGGAACCTCGAGATTGTAGAGCGCTAACGGGAGCCGCTGAATTCCCTGGCGATATTCAGCTCGCAAATCAGCCGGAGGAACGCCAATCTGGCGCTTCATCTCATTGATGCTGCCGCCCGCCGAAAAAGCGCTGCCCGCGCCTGTGATGATCACGGCACGAACGCTAAGGTCCGATTCAATTCTCGCAAATGCCGCTAGGAATTCTTCAACGGCGGAGTTGCCCGTCACGATATTGCGGACGTCCGGCTGGTTCATCGTCAAACTGACGACGGGACCTTCCTTTTCGTAAAGCAGAAAGTTTCCACTTTCATCCGGCATAGGCAGAGGCTCACACGACTTTGCGATTTCGTAAGTCGGCGATTTTGAGTTCGTCGATGTCGAGGAGTTCGCGCAGGACTTCGTTCGTGTGCTCGCCGAGCATCGGCGGTGCGAGCCGGTATTCGACCGGCGTTTCCGACAATCTGATCGGATTGGCGACGAGTGGTATCTCTCCCCCGAGCGGATGGGGCATGGTGATGCGCGCGCCGCGCGCCTGCACATGGGGATCATCAAAGACTTGCGCGACCGTATTGATCGGGCCGCACGGCACGCCCACCGCCTCGAAGATCTTCACCCACTCCGCCGTCGTGCGCGTGACCGTCACCCCGCGCATTGCCGGAATGAGCGTCCCGCGATTGACGACGCGCGCCGAGCTCGTTGCGTATCGCACATCGCTCGCCCACTCTGGATGACCTGCTGTAGCGCAGAATTTGACGAACTGCCCATCGTTGCCGATCGCCAAGATCATGTAGCCATCTGACGTCGGGAAATCTTGATAGGGAACGACGTTCGGGTGAGCGTTGCCCATTCTCTCGGGCGACACGCCCGTATAAAGGTAATTCATCGCCTGGTTGGCGAGGCATGCGATCTGGACATCGAGGAGCGACAGATCGATCTGTTGGCCCTTGCCACTGACATCGCGCTGCGCCACGGCTGCGAGAATTGCGGTAGATGCGAAGAGACCGGTGAGGATATCGGTGAGCGCTACACCGACTTTCATGGGCCCCGCACCCTCTTCGCTCTCACGGTGCCCCGTGACGCTCATTAGGCCGCCCATCCCCTGAATAAGAAAGTCGTAGCCTGCGCGCGGCGCGTAGGGGCCCGTCTGACCGAAGCCCGTGATCGAACAATAGATCAGACGCGGGTTCAGCTCAT
This sequence comes from uncultured Alphaproteobacteria bacterium, assembly GCA_963732525.1. Lineage (GTDB taxonomy): Bacteria > Pseudomonadota > Alphaproteobacteria > Rhizobiales > Hyphomicrobiaceae > Hyphomicrobium_B. The sequence continues at coordinate 135,658 of CAVSZX010000002.1, read as the reverse complement.
GCATGGTCTTGTAATCGAGACCAAACTGTCGCAATCCGCCCACTTTGAAGTTCTCGATCAGAACATCGGACTTGGCGGCCAACGCCCGCACGAGGGCTTGCCCTTCAGGCTGCGTGAAATCGATCGTGACCGATCTCTTGTTGCGATTGCAGCAAAGATAGTAGCCGGAGTCTTTCGTTTCGTTACCCATTTCGTCTTTGAGAAACGGGGGCCCCCATAAGCGCGTGTCGTCACCAGCGCCCGGTCGCTCAACCTTGATAACATCGGCGCCCATATCCGCGAGCTGCTGGGCGGCCCACGGCCCCGCGAGAATTCGGGATAGGTCGAGAATCTTAAGGTGCGAAAGTGCGCCGCTCATCTGCAAGACCCTATTTCCGCAACGCAAAAGACGTTGTGTTTGAAATATCGCTCTCAGCGCAGAGGCCGCTCTGGGGATCGAGTTTCAGATCACCAAAAGTGTTCGGCGCTGTACTAGGTGGTCGAGGCCGGTATCAATGACACCGGCCTCGAGGCGTAAGGTTTGTCCAATCCGCTCAGTTCGTTCTGGCTGGCCTTTTCCGGGAAGCGGACTTCAATCCTAGATTGACGATCCGAGTGCGTGGACTCCGGCGAATGCATTAACCTCCAAACCACGCGGATGACGATCAAGCCTTCGGGAGCAGGTTCTCGCCCGGCAGCAGGCTGCCTTCGGTGTCAACCGGGATTTCGCGACCCTTGATCAGAAGCTTGGGACCGATGCCGCCGACATCGTCGCTGGCTAAACCTTCAGACTTCGTGACCGGAACCTCGATTATGTACGGCACGTTCGAGTTGATTGCACGCTGCAACGCAGCCGAAATGTCGGAACACTTGCCGATGGTCTCGCCGTTGGCACCGAAAGCCTTAAAGATGTCGACCCACTTCGGATTGGTGAAGTCGCACCACGAGGGCGATTGATAACGGTAACCCATCAGCTGGTGGTTCGCTCCGTAGGCACCGTTGTTGAACACGATGCAAATGATCGGCAGCTTGTGCTCCATGGCCACGCGAAGTTCGTTGAAATGATAGAATAGAGCACCGTCGCCCGTACCGAGGAACACCTTGTTCTGAGGCTCCGCGAGCTGCGCACCTATCGCCATCGGGAAGCCGCAGCCTAGGATGCCTTCGCCCTGCGAGGAAACGATACGGCGAGGCTTCTGTTGCGGCACGCCCGCCAACATCTGCAGCGTGTGATTGCCGATGTCGGTCACGAGCAGATCGTCTGGGCGCATAACTTTGCGCAACTCGGCCATGACGCGCCACATGCTGGCCGGGATCGTATCAGCGCGTCCCTTCTCCTCGACTTCCGCAAGCCAAGACTTCTTGAGTTCGGCGGCCTTCTTGACGTTTTCACGCGTCTCATAGGGCACGGCCTTGAACCCGGATGTATGAGGCAACATACTAATGAGCTGCTCTGCGAAGCTCTTGGCATCGGCCTTGATCGACAAATGCGTCAGGTAGAAGCTGCCGGGCACGCCGGGATCGGTATCGACATGCACGATCTCGGGTAGCCGGACGCAATAACCTTGCGCGATGCCCCAGTCCGACAGACGCGAACCGAGAACCAAAGCAAAGTCTGCCTGATCGATCAGCTTGTTTGCGCTCTTCCAGCCGCAGAAGCCGGCCATGCCCAGGACCAACGGGTGCATCTCTGAAACGACGCCCGAGCCGTTGGAGGTCGTGACGATGGGGATGCCGGCGAGTTCCGCCAGTTGTCTGAGAGCCTCTCCGCCCTTGGAACGCGCCACGCCGCCACCTGCGATGATGATGGGGTTCTTAGCTGCAACGAGTTTGCGTGCGGTCTCCATCACATCTTCGTACGCGGCGCTCATCGGCCGGTCGGTGCGATTTGCACCGCGCGGCACGATGGCGCGCGAGTCAATGCGATCGATGCCCATATCGAACGGAATATCGACATAGGCGGGGCCGGAGGGATGACCTTCGGCGACGCGGAAGGCGTTAAACACATGCTCACCGATCTTGTCGTGACGTTCGACTCGGGTCGTCGAAAGGGCAATCTGATTGAAGCTCTGCCACGGCACTTGCTGACAAGCCTCGCGGCGGCCAGCAAGGCGGCTATCGCTGTTGAAGCCAATGTGCACGGAGGGAATGCGTCCCGAACGCGCTTCCATCATACCTGCATGCAATAAAAGATTGCCGACTGTATGCCACATGCCCACGGCCGCAGCGCGCTCTTTGACGTAGTTGTATCCGTTGACCATGTGGACGCCGCCGAGCTCGGTAGCGGGGTTCACGACTTTCTTGCCGAGATCCGACTTCTTCACGGAATCGGCGATCTCGTGTGTGGAGTGGCCGATAAACCCGAAGACCTGCTCGCCGCCATTTTCCAGGACCGTTTCGACGATCAGTTCCGCGCCGCTCTTTAGCGTCATCTGTTGTTCCTTTCGTTTATGGCCAAGCCGATGCTGGCCGTTTCACTACAGTCTAGCGGTTGTTCCGCTGTGCGAAACATGAACGCGCGCTCGTTACTGCTCGCCTCCGCGTACCGTAGAGTCCCTTATAGAGCGCCACGAAAGCCAATGCTATAGGTCGCAAGCACGTTTGCTTTACGCCGATTTTGGCGATAAAACAGCCACTCTGCACTCATAGGACTGGTCTCGGAGCGCCACTCGCGGCATGGGCATGAATTTATCACAGCGGCAGCTCAAAATCTTCGTCGCGCTATCGCATTCGCTCAGCTTTAGCCGCTGTGCGGAACAGCTGCATGTCACCCAGCCGACACTCAGCAAGATCGTGCGTGAAATCGAAGAGACCATTGGCGTTCAGCTCTTCGAGCGAACTACGCGCAGCGTCCGCCTGACCGACGAAGGCGCCATGCTGCTTCCGATCGCATCGCGCATGATCGAAAGCTACGATGCAGGACTGGTGGAACTTCAAGTCTTCGCGAAGGGCCACGCACAGACACTGTCGGTCGCGGCAACGCCATCCATTGCCGCATCCCTATTGCCAAATTGCATAAGGCGGTTGTGGTCGGAGTTTCCTGGAACACAGATCAAGGTCCACGACGTCAGCGCGGAACAAACGCTTGAATTGCTGCGTGCGCGGAAGGTTGGCGTGGCGCTCACTGCGCTGCTGCCAGGAATCGTGAGCGACAAAGATTTGGAATCGTTCGAATTGATGACCGATAATTTTGTGCTCATAGCTTCAAGCCGTAATGACCTGGACTTAGAGGGAAAGACCTGGTCCGAAGACGTCCTTGGCCAATTGCCAATCATCACGATGCCACGCGGCACGAGCACGAGGCTTGCCCTTGACTTGAGTCTCCTTGATGACAGCGCCTGCCAACCTATCCTCGAGTTACGGGACTTGGCTACGATCAAGAAATTTGTTGAGAGCGATGTCGGCGTTGCAGTGCTCCCCGAGCTTGCTGCGCGGCTGATCATGGATGTGAACCTCCGGATGATCCACCTTCGAGACGCACCCACAAGGTCTATTGGTATCGTGACGCGCCGAGGCGAGGCCGGATCGCCGATCTGCAACCGATTTGCGGGCTGCATGCGCCAGCTCTCAAACTCTGACCTACGCGGCCCTCAATAAAAGCGGCCCGAGGGCGTGTCCCTGGGCCGCTGAAGTCGTACGAGACGCGTGACGTATATTGCCGGCTCAGGCTTTTATTGGCCGGTTTTCAGGATGCCGCTCGACGTCGGACGCAAGGTGCAGCCACGGCCGCGCGCTGTTCGTCCAGATGTTCATGGCCAGTTTCATTGCGTTCGAATTGTCAAGTGTTCCCACTTTGACGACCATCATTTCGGGCATCTTTTCGCGTTGGCTGTAGATCGGCGATCCGCAGTCACCGCAGAAGGCTCGATACAGCTTGTTGCCGCTGTTGGCGGTGTCGGCGAAGACTTTGGGCTGTCCTGAGGTTAGCTTGAAGGCGCTACTCGGGATTGGGGTATTGTGGCTTATGCCGGAGCCCGACGACTTCTGACAGTTTGTGCAATGGCAGGCGATGATGTTCTGCATTGGCTGGCTGATCTCGTAACGGATTTTCCCGCAGAGACACCCCCCAGTGATCGTCAGCATTGTCGGTCATTTCGATCTCCTCATACTCGTTTGTTTCGCTGTCTCGGCTTCAGGACTTGAAGGGATCTTTCGTCTGTCCCGTCATTTCGATCCAAATGGCCTTCCGTTCGGTGTAGTCGTGAATAGCTTCCAGTCCACTCTCTCGCCCGATGCCGCTCGCACCGAAGCCGCCAAAGGGAACACTTGGAGCCACGCCGCGATAGGCGTTGACCCAGACAGTTCCAGCCCGAATGCGCTTTGCGACGCGATGAACGCGGCGATATCGTTCGACCATAAGCCGGACGCCAGGCCGTATCGCGTGTCATTCGCCAAGCGCGATGCCTTCTTCTTCCGTATCGAACGGCATCATGCACACGACCGGACCGAACACCTCCTCGCGCATGATGTAGTCGCCGGGCTTCACGTTTGTGAGCACTGTGGGCTTGATGAAATAGCCGCCCAGTTTCTCGTCTGCTCCGCCGCCGCAGGCTGCTACCGCACCGTCGGCAAGGGCGCGGGCGATCATCTCCTTGACCTTCTCGAATTGATGTGCGGTTGCGATTGGCCCCATTTCCGTCTCCGGCAACCTGGGATCGCCGAGTTTCAATGTCCTGGCGCGCGCAACGACCTTCTCGAGAACCTTGTTGTAGATGGGCCGCTGAACAAAGACCCGCGATCCGGCGTGACAGATCTGGCCTGTAGCTGAGAAAATGCCCCGGAGCACGCCGTTGACAGCGGCGTCGATATCCGCGTCCTCGAAAATGAGTTGAGGCGACTTTCCGCCGAGTTCGAGCGTAACGCGCGCGAGATGGGCAATTGCGGACTGCGCCGCCTTTACGCCTGTTGCAGTCGAGCCGGTGAAGGCGACTTGTTGACCCCTTCGTGCTGGGTCAACGCGGCAGGAACATCGCGAGAGGACGACGTCACGACGTTGAACACGCCTGCTGGAAACCCAGCTTCGGCAAAGCACTCAGCTAAGCGCGAGCGCCGAAGACGGCGTGAATTCCGACGGCTTGGCAATAAAGTGCAACCCGCGGCAAGCGCTGGCGCAAGCTTCCACGTCATCAGCAGCAACGGCGCATTCCAAGGCAGGATCGCCGCGACCACACCGATGGGCTCGCGGCGGGTATAGACGAAGAAATCCGGGCTCGCGTCCTGCACGACGGTCCCGTCGATCTTGTCGGCTGCGCCTGCGAAGTAGCGGAACCACTCCGCCATCAGATTCGACCTGCCAGCGCGCATCCCTGATGAGTTTGCCGTTGTCGCAGGTCTCAATCATCGCGATTTTGTCGGCATCGCGCTCGAGGATGTCGGCGAGTTTATTCATGAGACGGCGCGCGCTTGCCCGCCCGGTCATCTGGCCCCACGGACCTTCGAGTGCCGCGCGTGCGGCCCTCACCGCCAGATCGACATCGCTCACCCTGGCGTCCGCGATGCTGGCCCAGACCTGACCCGTGTAGGGGTTTTCGGTCTCGAAGCGGCGGCCTCCTTCGGCCTTGAAGCCACTTGCCGCCGATATAGAGGTCCCTGTTCTTGAGATCGGGGTCTTTGACAGCTGTCGTAGTGGACATGAGCTGCGCCTTTGAGGATGAGGTTGAGCCTTATGCGTGCGATGCGTTCGATGACGACGGCAAGTCCCTGGCCCATGCCGATGCACAGGCTGAGAACCGCATAGCGGCCGTTCCGCCGTTCGAGTTCGCGAACGGTCGAGACCATTATTCGCGCGCCCGACGCGCCCAGCGGATGGCCGATGGCAATCGCGCCGCCGTTGGGATTGACGCGTTTGTCGTCGAAGGGGATGTTCAGAGCTTCAAACAGCCGAGGACCTGCGCGGCGAAAGCCTCGTTGATTTCGATGACATCCATGTCCGACAGCTTGAGGCCTGCACGCTCCAGCGCCTTTGGAATGGCATAGGCCGGCCCGACGCCCATGATGCGCGGCTCGACGCCGACCGCGGCACCTGCGAGAATCCGCGCGCGAGGCTTCTTTCCGGCCTTTTCGCCCGGCGGCCCTCGTGCCCATCAGCGACGACGGCCGCACCATCATTGACGCCTGAAGCGTTGCCGCCCGTGGTGACGCCGCCCTCGTACAACGGCTTCAAGTTGGCAAGCGCCTCCAACGTCGTGTTGGGGCGCGGGTGCTCGTCTTCGCTCACGATGCGCGGCGGCGCGCCCTTCTTGCCCGCTCGCCACTTCGATCGGATGTATTTCACCAGCAAAGAACCCGGCTGCACGCGCTGCCTCGATACTTCTTCTGAGAACCCGCGGCGAAGACATCCGCAGTCATGCCGCGAGAGGCCGAGATCCTTCGCGACGTTATCGGCTGTCTCCGGCATCGTATCGGCACCATAGCGTTTTAGAACGCGCGGCATTGGGAAATCGCGCGCCGATCGCGGAATCGAACACCTTGAAATCGCGCCCATAGGCGCTTTCGCTCTTCGCGACGACGAACGGCGCGCGGCTCATGTTTTCGACGCCACCGGCCACATACACCGTCACCCTCGCCGGCGGTTATGGCGCGTGCAGCATCGAGAATCGCAGCAAGACCGCTCGAGCACAGGCGGTTCACCGTTTGCCCCGGAATGCGTGACTGGCAGGCTTGTCAAAAGAACAGCGTGCCGCGCAACGTTGCGGGCATCCTCGCCCGCCTGACAAGCGCATCCGAGCACCACATCCTCGATTTGGCTTGGTGCAAAGCCGGCTCGCGCGATGAGTGTCTCCGATGAGCGTCGCTACGAGGTCGTCGGGCCGAACACTTGCCAGTGCACCCGCGTGGCGCCCGAAGGGAGAACGCAGACCATCGTAGATGTAGGCGTCGAGCATTGGACAATCAGGTCCTTACTATGAGACTTCAGATTCTCGGTCTTCAGCAACGAAAGTCCCAGTTGCGCCCGGCGGCGCAACCAAGGGCTCGCGCGATATCGCGGGTCGCGATAGCATTTCGAAGAGACCGTCCAGTATTGCCAGCACACGTGCGGCGCCGAGCTTGTCGCCCATTGCCAAAGGCCCGGGCGGATAGCCGAGGCCGAGCTTCACCGCCGTTTCAATATCTTGGGGCCTCGCGACTCCCTGCTGCGCCATGTCGCTGCAATGTTGACGATTGTGCGACGGCGCGTTGAGCGATGAAGCCGGCACTGTCTCGGATTACGCTGACAGGGGTCGCATCGGCGGCGAACAGCGCGTGAGCGGTGTCGCGTACCTCCGGCCCCGTCGCGGGAGTGGTCATGAGAGTGCGGCGGCCGGCCAAGAAGAGTGGATCCAGAGCAACCGTGCGAGTCGGGATCGCAGCCTGTTTCGATCGCCGCCGTGGTCGCGTCCTTGCCAACGGGAAACACGAGACAGATCGCGTTCGCGCTTGCCGCCTTCCGGTCTCGACTTCAGCGCTCAAGGCCGGTCAAGATCTTGCGCGACCTCCGGGAAACGCCTCGTTGTCTTTCGCGCCGATCCACACCGGCCGGCCTGTGCGCAACGGCACGGCTTGTCGAGCAGCATTCTACTTTCTTGCCATCCTCATAGCGATAAAAGCCGCGATTGGTCTTTCGTCCCGAGTAGCCCGGCGGCGAGCCGTTGACGGGCTATGGGCGAGGGACGAAAGCGCGGCTCCTGATAATACTGATTGTAGATCGAACTCCATCACCGGCTGAGAGACGTCGAGCCCGGTCATGTCCATCAGCTCGAAGGGCCCCATGCGAAATCCGGCTGCTTCGCGTAGAACGCGATCGATCTCGGCGTGCGGTGCGATACTTTCCCCAAGAATGCGCAGGCCCTCGGTCACGAATCCCCGCCCAGCATGGTTGACGACGAAATCCGGGTGTATCGCTCGCGCGCACCGGCAGCGTGCCCCATCCGCTCCGCTAGCTGTCGTCAGCTCTTCAATTACGACGCTCTTCCGTCAATTGGCCGGGAATGATCTCGACGACTTTCATGAGCGGTACGGGACTGAAGAAATGAAATCCGGCCACGCGCTCAGGCTTGTGCATGCCGCAGCAATCGAGTGACCGACAGTGACGATGTATTGGTCGCGAGAATGCAATCGGGTCTGACAAGACTTCGAGCTTGCGAAATAGCTGCTGCTTGGCTTCGAGGATCTCGAAGATGGCCTCCACAACAATTGTGCAGGCGGTAAATCCTCGAGTGCGCCGGCAACGTTCAGGCAATCCCGTCGCGGCCTCGCGCCGCATCCGCGCCGATTTTGCCCTTCGCCGCGAGGCTTGTCAGCGTCGTCGCGATGGCTTCGCGAGCCTCTTGCGCACCGCCCGTACGGCTATCGAATAGAAAGACCCGGACGCCCCCTTGCGCCGCGATTTGAGCTATCCCGCGCCCCATTAAGCCGACGCCGACCACACCGAGAATCGTCTCTTTGTTGTTGGCTGCCATCGCTCAGCGCCCCTTGTAGTTTGGCTTGCGCTTCTCGAGGAAGGCGCGCATGCCCTCTTTCTGATCTTCGCTAGCAAATAGGAGCTGAAAAGCCTTGCGCTCGAGCGCCAGCCCGGCTTCGAGAGAGGCATCTTGACCGGCGAGAACGACTTCCTTGATTTGCGCGATCGCTATCGGCGGCATGGCAGCGATCGTCTTGGCCAATTCTCCCGCTCGTTGCTGCACCTGCCCGTCTGGTACGCACTCGCTGGCCAGCCCCATCGCGAACGCTTCCCGGCCCGAAACGGCCTGGCCGGTCATGACCATCTTCATCGCCTGAAATTTGCCGACCGCGCGCACGAGCCTTTGCGTTCCCCCGGCGCCGGGCATGATGCCAACTTTCACTTCAGGTTGGGCAAACGACGCGGTTCTCGCCCGCAATGATGATATCGGCGTGCATGGCAAGTTCGCAGCCAGCGCCAAAAGCAAAGCCGTTGACCGCGGCGACGATTGGCTTGGGGCATTGCGCGATTGCCCGCCAGAGTCGCTGCGTATTGCGAAGATATACCTCGACGGTCGTCGCATCGGCGAGTTCGCGAATGTCGGCACCGGCTGCGAACATCTTGTCGCCGCCGGTCAATACGATGCAGCGCGTCGCGGCGATCTTCGGTGAGTGCGGTGAAATGTTGCGCGAGCAGTTCGCGGACATTCCGGTTCAGACGCATTCTTGACGTCCGGCCGATTGATGCGCACCCAGCTGACGCCATCCTCAGGTCCGCTGCAGCTCGACTTCCGCCATCTGCTCCTCTCTACCCCGGCCACCCTGGTCCGGTTTGCATTGCGAACCATGGGCCCACACGTTCAATGATAAGTCACCCTAAGTAACTTGCGTCAGATAAATGTCAATTAAGCCGAATGACTGGCTTTTATCTCCTTTACAAGCCGCTAGAACAGTGGTGCATCAGTGTTTCGCACAGTGGATCATGCACGTGGAGAGCGCTCCATGTCGGAACGGCAAAGCCAAGATGAGTCTGCCCGGCCACCGGAAGCACCGGCCGGAAAAGACCGCCAGTTTGTGACCGCCTTGCGCGCGGACTGGAGATCCTGCGCTGCTTCAATCCCGGCGAACGATACTTGGGCGTTTCAGAACTCGCGCGGCGCACGGGTCTTCCCAAAGCCGACCGTGTCACGACTGGCAGGCACACTCACGAAACTGGGATATCTAAGCTTTTCGGGTCACTACGGTCAGTATCAGCTCGCGCCAGGCGTGCTCTCACTGGGCTATGCATTTCTGACAAATCTCGACGTTCGACAGATCGCGCGGCCAAAAATGCAGGAATTTGCCGAAGTTACGCAGGCCTCTGCGTCGATTGCCATTCGAGACCGCCTCAATATGGTCTACGTCGATACCGTTCGATCCAGTGCATCGATCGCTCTGCAGCTTGGCATCGGATCCCGTTACCCATTGGACTGACGGCAACAGGGCGGGCCTACCTGTCTGGCTGCCTTCCTCGCGAGCGTGAAATCTTGTTGGCTCAGATCAAGAAACAGGACCCGGAGAATTGGCCCGCCATTTCGGCTGGCATTGAACAGGCGCTAAAGGACTACAAGGAACGTGGCTTCTGCATTTCCATTAAGGAATGGAACAAGGATGTGGCGGCGCCGGCGTCCCGTTTCACGCGCCCGATGGCACTTTGATGGTCTTTAACTGCGGCTGTCCGGCTTTCTTGCTCTCCGCGGAAAAAGCTGGTCGAAGAAATCGGTCCTCGGCTCGTCGCTCTTGTTGCGAGCGTCGGCAAGGTCGATGGGCCGCCCGGTACGAGATCCAAACATTGACGGCAAGGAGTGGTGGATGATTCGCGATCAGGAGACGATCGAAGCATTGTGTGACACGGTTGCGCGGTTCGTGCGAGATCGTCTCATCCCTGCCGAAGAACTCGTCTCTGAAACCGACGAAATTCCGCCCGAGATCGTGCGCGAAATCCGAGAACTTGGCCTTTTCGGCCTGTCGATCCCCGAAGAATTCGGCGGCATGGGGCTGACCATGGAGGAGGAAGTCCTCGTCGCAATGGAGCTTGCCAAGGCTTCTCCCTGTTATCGCTCTCTCATCGGCACGAACAACGGAATCGGCTCGCAAGGCCTGATTCTCGACGGCACCGACGAACAGAAGAACAAGTACCTCCCCCGCTTGGCCACGGGCGAATTGATCGCTTCTTTCGCACTGACCGAGCCTAATGCTGGATCGGATGCCGCTTCGTTGCAGACGACCGCGGTCCGCGATGGCGATGACTACATCCTGAACGGCACGAAGCGCTTCATAACCAACGCGCCTCAAGCCGGGATATTCACAGTCATGGCGCGTACCGATCCCACGAACAAGGGTGCGGGGGGCATCTCCGCTTTCATTGTCGAGAAAGGTACTCCTGGCCTCTCCTTGGGCAAAAAGGACAAGAAGATGGGCCAGCGCGGTGCACACACGTGCGATGTCATCTTCGACGATTGCCGGGTCCCGGCCGCCAACATTATAGGCAACAAGGAAGGCGCCGGCTTCAAAACCGCGATGAAGACGCTCGACAAAGGGCGTCTGCACATCTCCGCAATTTGCGTCGGCGCGGCCGAGCGGATGCTCGCGACGCCTTGCGCTACGCGATGGAGCGGCAACAATTCGGCAAGCCCATCGCCGAATTCCAGTTGATTCAAGCCATGCTGGCGGACAGCCGCATGGAGATTTATGCCGCCCGCTCGATGGTGCTCGACGCAGCGCGGCGTCGCGACGATGGCAAGGACGTTTCGACGGAGGCTTCATGCTGCAAGCTGTTTTCATCTGAAATGTGCGGCCGCGTCGCGGACCGCGCGGTACAGATCCACGGCGGTGCCGGCTACATCTCAGAATACGCCATCGAACGGTTCTATCGCGACGTGCGACTGTTCCGGCTGTACGAAGGCACCAGCCAGATCCAGCAGCTCATTATCGCACGCAACATGATTTGCGAGGCGGCTTGAGTTCCGACCGCTACTGTTCAGCTGGCCCACTCGTTGATGCACCGATTGAGGTCGACGCAGTTGCGACGAAGTTGTTCCATGGCGAAGCCCATCGCAAACAAGTGCTCGAGTTCGTCACTTGAGAGGCTGCGCAATTTTCCGTCCCGGCGAGCGGCTTCCACAACACCCGCCGCATTGACCACGGCACTGTTGACAGCGTCAATCGACGGGGCCGATTGGCCAAGGCGTAAAGCCCCCGAGCACTGTTCAAAGTGCTCGCGAATAGCTTGACCGGCACCCGCGAATGATGAAGTGAGCGACGCTGGCAACGCCAGCTCTACTGCACGGCCAATGATCACAAGGTCATGCCGCAACCGGAGCAGAGATCGAAACAAGGGCCCTGCATCTTCAGCACCAACGCGCAAACTCTTTTCGCTGTTCGCCTCACCAACAATGGCTCCCAGCTCTGTGAGCAACGGTCCCATCGCCTCTTGGAGTATCCGCGATTTGCCCCCGTCGAGGCCGCTCCTGAACCCTTCCGCAAGTCCCGACGCCGTCTTGGCCATCTCAACCAGCGTATCTGCGGCCTTCTCCCGAATATGCCGATAAGCGCTCGAGGGAAATAGAAACACCGATACGAACAGCCCCACTAAACCTCCGAGCCCAACTTCTATCAGACGCTCCGTCACAGATGCCAAGGGGCTCAAGGAGGCGGTCTGCGACATAACGAGGACGATGGCGGCTGTGATGGGTGCTGTCGCGTATCTCGGCTCAACCGCCGTAATGAATGCCAACGGCGCAATTGCCAAGCCAAGAATTGCCAACTGCCCTGCCTCGCTCGATTGAGGAAGGGCCAATGCAACAAGCCCGGCCCAGAAGGCGCCAAGCACAGTTCCGCAAAAGTAGTCAAACGTGACCTTTAGGGTTCGACCCAAGCTCGTCTGCGTGACGATCATGGCGGTCAACACGACCCACAGCGGAAGCCGCACCTCGAGTAGGTGTCCAATCCACAACGCGAGCAGTGCCGCAACCGTGAGCCGTATGGCGAAGGTCAATGACGTGCGATGGCGTTCCAGTCGCGAAGCCGATGTCATGGCGTGCCCCGTTCTTCTTGTTGCGCATGAAGCCTCACCATGTTCGAGGCTGCAAACTTGGGTTTCGCTCGGCACATGATAGCTTCAGATGACGGCTTGTCTCGCTATGCGGAACAAGACGTCAAGCCCAACATTTGATTTTCTGTTCCAGTTTCATCTCATCCCTCCATAACACGGTCCGGAACTTCATCCGCGGTGATCTCGAACTTCAATCAACTTGCAAGCCGATCGTCTTGCTGGCAGTGTCGCATCCAAAAGTCTAAGGGAGTATAGAAGAAAATGACGATCCGTACGAGTGATCGGTCATTCGTAAATGGGGCAACTTCCGTTGTTCCCGATATCATCAAGGCCTCTTGGCGCCGCTGCATGAGCGAATATCGCCTCGATCCGTCAACTAAAACGGGCGACACTCAAATCCCGCGCGCAGATCTTTGTGTTCTGCATAGCGAAACGGAAGAATTGCTTGCGGACTCTTATGCCGTTTTGGATTGCGTCCGCAAAATGGCGCGTGATGTGGGCCGCATAGTTCTGTTTGCAAATGCCGATGGCGTGATTGTCAAAAGCTATGCCGACTCGCCCATTAGCGAGGAACTGCAGCGCGAAGGTCTCTCAATTGGAACGATTTTGAATGAACAGATGGTCGGGACCAACGGCATCGGGACATGCATTGCTTCCCGCCAGCCCATCACGATCCACGCTGAAGCCCATTTCAACGAGCAACTCAGGGGCTTCACTTGCTCCGCCGCACCTATTTTTGATACCGACGGCCGCGTACTCGCAGCGATCAACATTTCCGGACGCATAAGCGACAATAGCAACCAAAGTATTTTCGCCCAGCATTTCATCAGCGAGGCGGCACAACAGATAAATCAACTGTTGTTCCGGAAGCGCCACCGGAAGGATTGTATTATCGCTTTGTCGTCAGAGCAAGGATCCATGTTCACAAGTCCGGGCCCTCATTGCAACCGATGAGGCGGGCCGCATACTGGGTGCGACGCCTGAAGGCTTCACCCATCTTGGTGTGCCCGACCTTCAGGCCCTGGCAGCGCGCTCGATTGGGGACGTGTTCAACGTGCACTTTGCCGGTTTGAAGCCCCTATCTCAGCATTGGCGTCGCCTTAACTCAAAAACTGGACGCCTTGCGTATGCGACCGCCTTCAGGGTGAAAGAGCGAGCCGCGACAGCCCGGCGCTCCCAAAATTCTCCTGCAACGGCCAAGTGTTCCCTCGACCGAATTGCGGGGAATGACAGTTCAGCGCAGCAGATCGTGGACACCTGTCGCAAAATCGTCAACAAGGACATCCCAATCCTGCTCTTGGGCGAAACAGGTGTCGGCAAAGACACGCTGGCCCGCGCTATCCATGCAGAAAGCGATCGCGCTAGGGGGGCGTATGTCGCCGTAAACTGCGCGGCTATTCCTGCAACGCTGCTGGCAAGTGAACTTTTTGGCTATGCTCCAGGTACGTTCACCGGTGGGGCCACGTCGGGCAAGGTGGGCAAGATCGCTGCGAGCCATGGCGGCACTTTGTTTCTTGATGAAATCGGCGATATGCCACTGGATCTTCAAGCGCATCTCCTCCGCGTTCTAGAAGATCGCGCGGTCACTCCCTTGGGGAGTACAAATTCCGTGCCTGTCGACCTTAAGATTATATGCGCCACGCATTGTGACCTTCCGGTCCTCGTGGAGGCCGGGCGCTTTCGCAAGGATCTGTACTATCGCATCCGTGGCGCTCAATTTAGAATTCCGGCTCTTCGAGAACGAACGGACTTTGAAGAACTCGTAACTTCGATCGTTCGGGAAGAAGCCCGCTCCGAGGCTGATCAGCCTATTGCAGCAAGCGATGCGCTCGCATTGATGAAGAGATATCCATGGCCAGGAAATATTCGCGAGTTGCGCAACGTCATCAGGATCACATTATCTCTGACCGAGGGAGAGCGTGAATTCCGTGCCCGACACCTACCTGACCAATTACTGGAGTATGCGCGGACGAACAACCTCGCCTCTTCGAACGCTCGCCTCGAGCAAGACAGCGATCCCGTCAGCACGCCTCTAGGCAGCAGAGTGCACTTAGGCAGCAGATGCACTATGACCGTGCAGAGGACGTCACCCTACGCGAAGCGAACTGCGCGGCAGAACGACGGCGGATTTTGGAAGTCTTGGAAGCAAGCCATTGGAACATTACCAGCGCGACAACGACGCTCAAAGTCAGCCGTTCAACTCTGCACCGCAAAATTTTGGTGTACGGCTTAGCCAGAACACATAGCTTTTCGTGAACGGTCTCTAACCCGAGTGGATTCGCGGCCTCGACGCGGCCGGCGATGATACTGCCGCTTTTGTCGATGAGCACGGGATTGTTGACGCCGAACGCTTTGATGCTCGCCGCGATCGTTGCGATCTGCTTCGTGCTTTGCGTCCGGGCGTTCCGGTCGGAGAGTTTGAGACTGTCGATTTCAGGCGGCGCGCGGCCGATAGAAGGCCGGCCGAGGTCTTGCGATCTGGAACGCCCGACGGAAGTGAAAGTCGCAGTAGGAACTGCCATCTTTCTTCCGCTTGCCGCAAAAATGGAACTCTCCCGCCTGCGGATCGCCATACCGGCCAGCGGCAGTCGCCCTCGAGAAGCGTGGTGACAGTCTTTCGCTCGGCGTGCGGGATGATCAGGTCGTCATCGGCGCCTACGGGCGGCAGTCGAGTTCAAATCTATACTCATGCTGCCTTATAACACGCGAACGCCAACAACGGGTGCGGCTCTTGCGCACCCAATTGAAATATAGCCCAGTAGTTCGCGAGTATTGCCCTAAAATCAACCACTTCCCAAGCGGCCAAAGC
Source organism: uncultured Alphaproteobacteria bacterium (assembly GCA_963732525.1). Lineage (GTDB taxonomy): Bacteria > Pseudomonadota > Alphaproteobacteria > Rhizobiales > Hyphomicrobiaceae > Hyphomicrobium_B. The sequence continues at coordinate 120,359 of CAVSZX010000002.1, read as the reverse complement.
CGACGCCGCGGCGTTTTAGATTAATTTCTGCGCACGTCTATTCGGCCGCGACGACGTGCGTTTCGGCGTGGGCGAGATATTTCTCCGCTTCGAGTGCGGCCATGCAGCCCATGCCAGCGGCGGTGACGGCCTGGCGGAAAATCTCGTCCTTCACGTCGCCGGCCGCGAATACGCCGGGTATCGCGGTCGCGGTCGAAATCTGGCTCGGTGATCAGATAGCCGCCGCGGCGTCATCGCAAGCTGGCCTTTGAACAGTTCCGTCGCTGGCGCGTGGCCGATGGCGATGAACACGCCATCGGCGGCGCGCTCGGTGATCTTGCCGGTCTTGACGTTCTTCAATCGCACGCCTGTCACCGACTTCGGCTCTTTCGTGCCGATGATCTCCTCGATGCGCTGTCCCAGATCACTTCGATCTTCGGATTCTTGAACAGGCGCTCCTGCAGGATTTTTTCGGCGCGGAAATGATCGCGGCGATGCACGATCGTCACCCGCTTGGCGAAGTTGGTCAGGAACAACGCTTCCTCGACCGCGGTATTGCCGCCGCCGACGACGACGACTTCCTTGCCCTTGTAGAAGAACCCGTCGCAGGTGGCGCACGCGGAGACGCCGTGGCCTTGGAAGGCTTCTTCCGAAGGAATGCCGAGCCAGCGCGCCTGGGCGCCGGTGCAGATGATCAGCGTGTCGGAGGTGTAGACGTCGCCGCTGTCGCCCTCGAGGCGGATGGGCTCGACTTGAGATCGACCTTGTTGATGTGGTCCATGACGACTTCGGTGCCGACGTGCTCCGCCTGGGCCTGCATCTGCTCCATCAGCCAGGGGCCCTGGATGACGTCGGCGAAGCCCGGATAGTTTTCGACGTCGGTGGTGATCGTCAGCTGCCCGCCCGGCTGCGAGCCCTGGATCAGGATGGGCTTCAGCATGGCGCGCGCGGCATAGATCGCGGCCGTGTAGCCGGCTGGGCCGGAGCCCAGGATGATCACCTTGGCGTGGCGGGGCTTCTTGGTCATGAGGGGCATCGCGTCCTCGAGAAATAGGGATTTGGGCTCCCTAATTAGGGTGCAGGGAGCCGTGACGTCAATGTCGGTGCCGGGATCGTGATTGTTACGCGCAATATTGCAGCGGCCCGAGGAGTGCGGCTGCTATGCAGTTATGTTGGGAAATCGGGGGATGGCACGTGAAAGACGGGCGCCGCGAATGCAGAGGTTCACGACATGAGCCAGCGGATCAAGGCGATCCTGGCCGGCTCGTCGGGCAATCTCGTCGAATGGTATGATTTCTACGTCTATTCGGCGTTCTCGCTGTATTTCGCCAAGTCGTTCTTCCCCGAGGGCGACCAGACGGCCCAGCTTCTCGCCTCCGCGGGCGTGTTCGCGGTCGGATATTCTGATGCGGCCGCTCGGAGCCTGGTTCTTCGGCCGCCTCGCCGACCGCAGGGGACGCCGGCTGGCGCTCACCTCTCGGTGCTTCTCATGTGCCTCGGCTCGGCGCTCATCGCGGTGACGCCGACGCTATGCAGAGCATCGGCCTCGCGGCGCCGGCCATCCTGCTGTTCGCGCGACTGATCCAGGGGCTCAGCCTCGGCGGCGAGTACGGCACCAGCGCGACCTATCTTGTCGGAAATGGCGACACGCCGAGCGGCGCGGGTTCTATTCGAGCTTCCAGTACGTGACGCTGATCGGCGGGCAGCTGTGCGGCGCATGCTCGTGCTCATCGTGCTGCAGAAGTTTCGTTCTGACCGACGCCGAGCTCGACGGCCTGGGGCTGGCGCATTCCGTTCGCCATCGGCGCCGTGCTTGCCGTCGTCTCCTATCGCATGCGGCGCGACATGCACGAGACGGAGGCCTTCAGAAATCGGAACGGCGCGACGCGCTCGCTGGCGACGCTGCTCGAACACCCGCGCGAGGTCGCCATCGTCGTCGGGCTGACCATGGGCGGCACAGTCGCGTTCTACACCTATTCAAACTACATGCAGAAGTTCCTGGTCAACACCTCCGGCTTTGCCAAGGACACCGCGACGCTCATTTCGGCGGCGGCGTTGTTCCTCTACATGCTGCTGCAGCCGGTGGTCGGGGCGCTCTCGGACCGCATCGGCCGACGGCCGGTCCTGCTCGCGTTCGGCGTGCTCGGAACGCTTTACGACCGTGCCGATTCTTCACGGCGCTGGCCGCGACGCGCGATCGCGTGACGGCGTTCGCGCTGATCATGGCGGCCTCGTCATCGTCTCGGGCTACTCGGCGATCAACGCGGTCGTGAAGGCCGAACTGTTTCCGACGCATGTCCGCGCGCTTGGCGTCGGCTTGCCGTTCGCGCGTCACGGTCGCGCTATTCGGCGGCACGGCGGAACACGATCGGGCTCTGGCTTCAAGAGCATCGGCCACGAGACCTGGTTTTATTGGTACGTGACGGCCTGCATCGTTGTGTCGCTTGCTGGTCTATTGGGGCATGCGCGACACGCGGGACGCTCAGCGAAATGACAGCGAAGGCGACGATCGCTAGGCTTCCAACGTCGGTTTATCGGCAAGCGGCTGAAGTTACGAAATATGAGTAGAACCCACTCCGCTAGGCGGGAGCAGTCATGTACGGCCTTTCTCGAGCCGATACTGCTGCGGCGCTCGTTGTCCGGCGTTTTCAATCAACCGTTCCGGCCGATGTCGCAGCAGGACATTGAATGCGCTGGTGGGGTCATCCAGCGTTCGCAGCCGCAGCAACGGTCTGCCGTCCTGATGCTGCATGGACTTGCGATTCCGGCGACATGTGGGCGCCGCTCGACGTATCTCTCGCCATGAGATCCAATGTCGTTACGCAGACCTGCGCGGCATGGCTGTCGTCGCATCCCGAGACCGGCTACGACAAGAAAACACGAGGCGCGGCATCGACCGCGTTCGTCGACAAGCTCCAAATCGACAAGGTCGATCTCGTCACGCACGACATCGGCAATATGGTCGGCTATGCCTTCGTTTCGCAGTATCCGGATCGCGTTACGCCGATGGTCGTTATGATGCGCCGCTGGCCGGCTTCGGTACGTCGATCATCAAGCCACCGCTCATGGAGACGAATTTCCGCGGTCCAGGCCATCGACGCTGGTCGCGAAGTCGCGAGCCATCTATCGATCGCCGTCTGAACGACTTCGGCCGCCGAAATTGACCTTCGATCGCGGGACGCGCGCATCTTACGCTGAACTCTATCGCGGCCGGCGACCCTGCCAACGCCCGGCTTCAGACCAATGCCAGTTCACGCGGGATTCTGATCTGACATACAAGGCTTCCTCGCGATGGCCTCAAGGCGCTTCAGGCGATCAGCGCGCGAAGTCAGTTCGGAGCGACATGGATCCGAGCGAAGTGGCGGCCGACGTCCATCGTGGTGATCAATGGCGCGACACTAAGGAAGAGCCTGGAACGTCAAGCGATCCGGCATTTGAACGAATGCGCGCGGCCGCCTAGATCAACCGCATCGCCTTCAAGCTCGCATGGCCGTCGCGGCCGACGATGATGTGGTCGTGCACGGAGACGCCGAGCGGTCTTGCCGCATCCATGATCTGCTTGGTCATGTCGATGTCGGCGCGAGACGGCGTCGGATCGCCCGAGGGGTGGTTGTGCACCAGGATGATCGCGGTCGCCGAGAGTTCGAGCGCGCGCTTGACGACCTCGCGCACGTAGACGGGCGTATGATCGACGGTGCCGCGGCCCTGCACCTCGTCGGCGATGAGGTTGTTCTTTTTGTCGAGGAACAGAATGCGGAACTGCTCGCGTGTTCGAAGCCCTGTGCCAGCCGCAAATAATCGAGCACGCTCGCCACGACGATAACGCCGGCTTGGCGGTAATCTCGCCGCGCGTCAGGCGTTCGGCGGCGGCCTTGATCAGCTTCAATTCATCGACCGCGCGCTCGCCGATGCCTTCGACTTCCTTCAAGCGCTGCGGCGGCGCGTTGACCACCTCGGCGAACGATGCCGAATGCTGGCGAGCAGTCTCTTTGGCGATCGGCTTGGTGTCGCCGCGCGGAAAGACGCGGAACAGGATCATTTCGAGCAATTCGTAGTCCGGCACGGCAACGGCGCCGCCGTTGCGAAAGCGCTCGCGCAGGCGCTGGCGGTGGCCGGCTTGTCGTCGATCGGCTGCGGCGCTTCGAATGACGGAGCCCTGGCGCGGTTGCTCGTGCGAGACAGTGCGGCCTGTCTCGGCGCTTGTCTCGCCGCGCCTTCGGCACGTGCCGCTGCGTTGCGACCCGATCAAGCCGCCTTGGTGAGTCTGATAAGGCGGGCAATCGAGCCCGCGGGCGAGGAGGTGAAAATCTCGCAGCCGGTCGTCGGTCACGCCGACGGTATGCTCGAACTGGGCCGAGAGTTCGCGGTCGCGCGTCACCGCCGTCCAGCCGTCGGCCAGGATTTTCACGTGCGGCTTGCCGAGGTTGATCATCGGCTCGATGGTGAACAACATGCCGGGTTCGAGCACGATGCCTTCGCCCGCGCTCGCCGTAGTGCAACATGTTCGGGCGGTCGTGGAAGACGCGGCCGAGGCCGTGGCCGCAGAAATCGCGCGACCACGCTGCAGCGCTCGGCCTCGGCATATTTCTGGATCGCGGCGCCGATGTCGCCGGTCGTGTCGCCGGGCTTCACCGCCGCGATGCCGCGCATCAGCGATTCGTAGGTCACCTCCATCAGCCGCTCGGCGCGGCGCGATGACTGTCGCCGACGGGATACATGCGGCTGGTGTCGCCGTGCCAGCCGTCGACGATCAGGGTGACATCGATGTTGACGATGTCGCCGTCTTGCAGCGGCTTGGCGTTGGGAATGCCGTGGCAGACGACGTGGTTGATCGAGGTGCAGATGGCGCGAGGGAAGCCGCGGTAGTTGAGTGTCGCGGGGATGGCGCCGTGATCGCGGGCGAAGTCCAGCACCAGCCTCGAGTCTTCGGTTGTCACGCCCGGCGAACGTGGGGAACGAGCATATCCAGGCCTCGGCGGCCAGACGCGCCGGCCTTGCGCATGCCAGCGAAGGCTTCCGGCCCGTGCAGCTTGATCTTGCCATCTCGGCTGGCGTTCGGTTAACGTCCACATTCGACATTCGCGTCCGGATCGCTTCAAGGTCTCGTCAAGCCTGCGTATTTAGTGCAAAAATCGCCAACGCAAACGACGTCCGACAAAGAAGGCGTCGCCATGGAGGAGGAAGTCATGACGAAATATCGCGCCGTTTTGCTGGGCGGAGTTTGTCTGGACTTGTGTCGATGCAGGTCATGGCGAAGGACGGGTCCTGCCGTCGCTTGCCGAAAGAATGGGGTCTTGCCGGCTCGCGCCGGCGGCATCGTGGTGAAGAGGGGCGAATTCCGCGGCGCCACCAGCGCCGAGGAGGAAGATGCGGAAGCCGCCGCCGACGAGAGAGAGTCTGACGGACCCGCCGCCGGCCGCGGCAACCGAGACGCCCGCAGGCCGTTCAAGGATTCGGCGACGGCATCGCAGCCGGGCATGACCTCTTTCTACGGCGACACCGCCCCGCCAGCCCGCCCGCGTTCCGGCCGAAGCAGCAATGAACCCCGATTACGACGCCACGTCCGCCGCCGCACCCGCTGCTGCGGAAACGGCGGCCAACCGGCCGCCTCCACCGAGGCGGCGCCAGCGCCTGAAGCAGCGCCGACACCCGCTGCCGAAACGACACCAACTCCGGCCACCGAAGCCGCGCCTGCCGTGGCCGACGAGACGTTGCCTATGACAACTCCGGGCACGACCGCTTACTATGGCGAGACTGCACCGGCGAGCCCGCCCGCATGGGCCGCGGAAGCCGCGATGAATCCGGACTACGACGCCACGCCCGCCGCCCCTGCCGCGGCCCCTGAAGCGGCACCGGCCGCAGCCGTCGAAGAGCCGTTGCCATGACACCGCCGGGAACGACATCTTTTACGGCGACACCGCGCCACCAGAGCCCGCCAGCATGGGCGGCAGAAGCCACGATGAATACCGCCGCTGCCGCCTCGCCCGCAACGGAAGCCGCCGTCGAAGCCTGCCGCGATGCCCTCAATGCCGAAGCAAAAACCGGCAAAATCAACTTCGCGATGAGCAGCTGGGATGTTTCTGGCGACAGCTTCAAGACGCTCGACAAAATCGCCAAGATCGCCAAGGATTGCGACGGCGCCTTGTCATCGAGGTCGGCGGCCATACCGACAATACCGGCAAGACGGCGTCAAACAAGACGATCTCGGAGTTTCGCGCGCAATCGGTCATCAAGTATCTGACCAAGGCGGGCGTCGCGGCCGCGAAACTGAAAGCCGTCGGCTATGGACAAGACAAGCCCGTTGCAGACAATGCCACCGCCGAAGGCCGTCGCAGAATCGCCGCATCGAGTTCCTGGTGATCTCGAACTGACCAGTCTTTTCGCAAGACACTGGAGAGCGGCACGTGCCGCTCTCCTCTGCATTCATTCACCTTGGAGGCCCGAACAATGTCCGCGATGACTGATTGTTGCGACGCAAGGGATAGCCGGCCCGAGCGAAGCCAGCGAAACAATGACTTTGGCAGCATTCTCCAAGGCCCTATCGCCTGCACGGGGCCGGTCCCTCACCTTTCGCCTACGCCGGGCACACAACGAAAGCCGGCTATCACATCACTGAATTGAAATGTGCGCGGATAACGGGGCTCGACTGCGGCGCCAACGTCGAGAGCTGGAACGAGACGATCTTTCAGCTCTGGGATATCGCGGAATTGGTGACCGGCGAGACGATGACGGTCGACAAGCTTATCGGCATCATCGAGAAGTACGCGAAGATGCTTGGCGCCGAGCAGGACTCCAAAATTTCATTCGAAGTCAGCGACGGCGGCGAAGCAATGTGCGTCTACGCCTTCGACCGTGTAGACCTTGCGGAAAGTGTAGCGACGATCCATCTCGCGGGCCGCGTTTCGGCCTGCAAGCCGCTCGTGCGCGGAATTATTGCGCCCGCAGCGGCTAAGGGCACCTGTGGCGGCCCCAAGACCGCCTTCGCCGATGAAGTGAAAAAACCGGCGTGCTGCGGTTGACCGCTTTGTCGGTTGACGCGCGCAATAAATGCAAAAAGGCCCGGGGTTGTCCCGAGCCTCTTCATTTTTCAAATTGCCCCGGAGAACAGCGTGGGGATTAACCCTTAGCTTCTTCGGCCGGGACTTCGTCGACCGTCATCTCGGCCAGGAGCTTCTGGGCCTGACCGATCCAGTCCTGCTTCAGAATTGCGCCCTTGAGGCCCAGGTTCTCATCGACGTTGGCGATGTCGTCGTCGGAGAAGGTGGCGATCTGTTCGATCTTGTAGCAGTTGAGCTGCTTCAGGCGCGCCGCGAGATCGGCGTTGATGCCCTTGATCTGCGTCAGGTCATCCGGCTCGCCCTTCGGCTTCTTGAAGCCCTTCCAGGCGGCATTCAGCTTGCGGGCGCGGGCGTCCGTACGTTCGAAGATGCGGGCGGCCTTGCCGCGACGTCCGCGGAGATAATAAAGCTTGGCGCGGCGGACCTTGCCACGGCGGACCACTTCGATTTCGGCGATGTAAGGCGAATAGATCGGGAAGACGCGTTCGACGCCTTCGCCATAGGAAATCTTGCGGACGGTGAAGGTCTCGTTGAGGCCAGCGCCGGAACGGGCGATGACCATGCCCTCGTAAGCCTGCAGGCGCCGGTGACCTTCGGCGCGCCGGCGGCCTTCTTCTTCTTGTCCTTGGGGTCGTTTTCGGCGGACTCGATGACCTTGACCATCACCTTGACGGTGTCGCCTGGGCCGAATTCCGGAATGCCGCGCTTCGCGAGGATGGCATCCATCTGCTCGCGGTTGATCTCATCGATGATGTTCATCTCATTCTTCCTTATTCGTTTTTTGTGAGCAGAGGAGCGGCCCGTGACGCCCAGCTTCAAGAAAGCTGGGCCCCGGAGTGCTCATGCGGCCCCATTTTCAGAGGCAACCCATTTTCGGGATATTGTTGGAGCGGTTCCTAACCCAATCGGCGGGGCTTGTCGAGTGGGGGTGGGGACGTGGTGCCCGACCTGGCCCCGGAGAGGCGGCCGGCCTATTGATTAGGCCTCGGAAACCGGACTTGAGAGGCCGACCGCAGAAACGGACGGTTTGCCGCAGGCCCAAGCTGGCGGGCACCAGAGACCCATCAGCTTCGTCATTCCCGCGCAGGCGGGAACCTAAGCAAGCCGGCACCGAGCGAACTAATTGCGGTCCCGTTCGGGCCGATCCCCACGCCCTTGAAAAATCTCACCTGTTCCGGGATCGAAGAGATTTCTCCACTCCGGGTTCATCCCTTCGATCAATCTGATCTTCCAGAGCCGGTTCCACTTCTTGAGCTGTTTCTCGCGGAGAATAGCTTGCGGCATGGTCTCGTGAAACTCGTAATAGATGAGTTGCGTAACGCCGTATCTCTTCGTGAAACCTTCAATCAGCCCCTGACTGTGCATCGCCATGCGTTGCCAGATATTGCTCGTCACGCCAATATAGATCGTACCGTTCATGCCGCTCGCGGTTATGTAGACGCAGGGTCGCTTGGGCATGAGGGCCAGACCAAAGAACGCTTGGTTATCACCGCATCTTATCTGATTAACCGGAGCCTTTGAAGTTTGCTTGGGTCCCCGCCTGCCGATGCTTCGCAACGGTCGCTGCGCGACGCGGGGATGACGTGTGTGGTTGGCGACTGCGGATCACCGCATCACATGAACTTGCGGCGCTTGAATATTTTCACGTCGGCGGCGCTGAGGTCGAACCATTCTCCGTTCTTCCTTTTGTCGGCGAAACGATTGTGCCAATAGGCCTCGATGCCCGCAGGATCGTCCGTAGCAATCTTGTGATGGACTCTTAGCTTTCTCTGGCAATTGGATGGCCAGCTCATATTCGCGGCGACCGGCGCTGTTCGAACGACCGATCTTGTAGAACTTTCCGGATTTTAGGAGATAGACATAACTCAGACCACCCGCACAACCGGTTGCATCGTCATCTTCCTCATCGCTCGTAAGCGGCGTCGTTCGAAGGCGTTCATTACTTTCTCGACAATGTCTTGGCAGTCGTCGCGACCTTTGCAGTAATCGAGCACGCCGTGAATTAATCGAAACTTCGATTCAAACCGCCGACGGTAAGTTTTTTCCGTTGGCAAGTCGCTGCCATTCCTCGATTTGACCCTCATGTCCCCGTTGGTAGGGAACCGGCCGAGTTCTCGAATGAGCAACACAAGCTGACCAATCAAGAATTCATCGCTGTAGGCCGAACTTTTCGAATTTGGGCCCAGGCCCGCCTCAGCAACCGCATCGTTCCACTTGGCCCAATGGCCTTGCCATTCGTACGGTCTTATGCCCGTTTCCGATTCAAATTTGCGATGACCCAAGGGAGCTCCATTCTCCCGAGCGGTCCGCTTGATTTCAGCAATGATGAATTGCTTTTCCATGATTCCCTTTGCGACATCCTTGCGGGGAATGTTTGACATAGGCTTAAGCGACTGTCAGCAATCTACCCGAACCCGACCTGAGATCAACGAATGCCCAGCCGTAAACTTACTCTTCAAATCGCTGCCCAGATGGACCCGATCGAACGTATCGACATCAAGGGCGACAGTACGTTCGCGATCCTTCTGGAGGCGCAGAGGCGCGGTCACGACATCTTCTATTACACACCGCCGAATCTGGCGCTCAATGGCGACAAGCTGCTGGCGCGCGGGTACACATTGAAGGTGCAGGACAAGCAGGGCGACCACTACGCGCTTTCCAATCCGCGCATTGAAAATCTGGCCGGGCTCGATTGCGTGCTGCTGCGCCAGGACCCGCCCTTCGACATGGGCTACATCACGACGACACACTTGCTCGAACGCATTCATCCCCAGACCCTCGTCGTCAACGATCCGGCCCACGTGCGCAACGCGCCGGAAAAGCTCTGGGTGCTCGATTTTCTCGACCTCATGCCGCCGACGCTGGTCACGCGCCAGCTCGACGACGTCATCGCGTTTCGCGCGCGCTACAAAGACATCATCCTGAAGCCGCTCTACGGCAATGGCGGCGCCGCCGTGTTTCGCATCAAACCGGAGGACAGCAATCTTTCCTCCCTGGTCGAATTGTTCCAGACGGTGTTCCGCGAACCGTTCATGGTGCAGGAGTACCGCAGGGAAGTGAAAGCCGGCGACAAGCGCATCATCCTGGTCGATGGCGAAGTCGCGGGCGCCATCAACCGCGTGCCGCAGGAGGGCGAAACGCGCTCCAATCTCCACGTCGGCGGAACGGCAAAGCCGGTCGAATTGACGGCGCGGGACAAGGAAATCTGCGCCCGGCTGAAGCCGGAACTGAAGCGCCGCGGTCTCATTTTCACCGGCATCGACGTCATCGGGCCGTATCTCACCGAGATCAACGTCACCTCGCCCACAGGAATCCGTCAGGTGAAGTTGTTTGGCGGCAACGATATCGCGGCGATGATCTGGGACAGCATCGAAAGCAAGGTGGCGGCGAATCGCGCTGCGCGCTAGCGTTCGGCATTGCGACACGCCAACCATTGGCCAACCCTTGTCGAGGCCCCGATGCTGTTTCGATGCTCATTCCGCGCTTGCACGTTGATGTTACCAATCGCGGCGATCGCCGCACTTTCGTTTGCCGTCGCAAACCGTGCCGAAGCCCAATCCGCAAATACGCTGGTGTCGCTCGCCGGCCGGTGGGTCGGCGAGGGCCGCCTCGGCATCAAGGACAATCCGCCAGAGAGCGTCAAATGCCGCGCGACTTACATCGCGGGCACGAATGCCGACGAGCTGAAACAAACCATCCGCTGCGCCACGGCCGGCGGCGCGATCGAGGTGATCAGCGACGTCGTCAATACGGCGGGCGCCTTGAAGGGCACCTGGAAGGAAACCATGCACAACATGGGCGGCGAACTCGAGGGCCAGATTACGCCCGCGGGATCCGCATTGTGGTGAAGGGCGCGGAACTCGCGGCGAATATGGAAATCATCGCCAAGAACGAGCAGCAGATCGTCGAGATCCAGTTCTACAACAGCCCCATGATCGGACTGACGCTGGTGTTGAAGAAGGGGTAATAATCTTGTCATGTATGGACGGCCCCTGGAATGCAAGTGCTTTGGCGCAGATGGGCGACGGACTTGGGAGCGGTCATGTATACGGCCTGTTTGTGCGGCACTTACGGCCGCTGGCCCTGATGAAGTTCGCTGAGATCGGGTCTCCAATCATCCCGGCGCGGTGACGTGCCCGCGTGACAATTACGGAGTGTCCCGATCCCGGTCGCCTCGACCGTTCGTCATCACATGCGTTTGAGCTCTTGCCCTCCATTGACCGCGTGTTTTTCCGGTTGCCTTGAAGCCGCAGCTAGGCGGCCGCAGAGCACCCCGGTGACGGCACGCGGTAAACCTCGTTCCTGGCCAGCATCGCCCATGCGATCCTCGCCGATTTGTTGGCGAGCGCGACGGCTGCCAGTTTGCGCTTGGGATGCGCCGCCATTTTGAGTTCCCAATCGGAAACATTTTTTGCCCGCCCGCGCCGGATGAGCGCGAGGCGCGCGGTGGCACCCAGCACGAGCAAGCGGCGCAGATAGCCGTCGCCCTTCTTGCTGATACCTCCGCGCCGCACCGTATCGCCGGAGCTTTCTTCCCGCGGCGTCAATCCGATCCAGGCGGCAAAATCCCGGCCGCTTCTGAAGACCTGCGGATTGGGCAGCATGGCATCGATGGCGCTGGCGCCCGCCGGGCCGATGACGGGAACCTTGGTCAGGCGGCTTGCGCGTGCGTTGGTCTTCAAGCCTGCCGCGATCTCGGCGTCGAAGCGGCTGACGGCAGCATCGATGCTCACCCATGCTTGAGCCAACTGCTCGAGCACCAGACGCAGTGCCGGCGGCAATGGCTCGAAAACGTCCGCGCGCTTTGCGATGAGGGCCAGAAGATCGTTGAGGCCGCGTTCGCCGATCGGCTGCACGATGCCGAACTCGGAAAACGCCGCGCGCAACCGGTTCGCCAGCGCCGTGCGCTGCACGACGAATGACGCCCGTGTCCGGTGCAGCATGATCAAGGCCTGATCGGCTTCGTTCTTCACCGGCACGAAGCGCATCGAAGGGCGCGACATGGCTTCGCAGATTGCCGCCGCATCGTTGGCATCCGTCTTGTTGCGCCTGACGTAGGGCTTCACATAGGCCGGCGGGATAAGTCGGACCTCGTGGCCGTGGCGCTTTGCAAGCCGCGCCCAGTGGTGCGCCGAAGCGCAGGCTTCCATGGCGATATCGGACGGCGGCAGGCGGGCGCAGAATTTTTCGACGTCGCCCCGCCGCAGCCGCTTGACAAAGGCGACCGGCTCGCCCGGCTCCTGGCGCACGCCGTGGGCCTGGAAAACACCTTTTGCAATATCGAACCCGATGCGAAGTCTGCTATTCTCTGCCATGGACGGTCCCTCTTCCTGGTTCGAATCAACACCGGCCAGCTTGGCACACCGATGCCGCAAAGGGGCCGTCCACCCCATCATCCCGGCGCAGGTGCGGGCAACCGCGCCGCAGAGCCGGGACCCATGAGCTGAATTCGCTTAACTCCTGGGTCCCGGGTCTCGCAAGGGGGCTCGCCCGGGATGACAACCCAGCGTGGGATTACAATGCCGTCGAGGGTCGCAACCGAGAAATGCCGGGCAAGCACGCGAGAACATATGCCGCAAGAAATTATCCCGCCGATAGCTGCGTCTATGTTCCACATTTGTTCTTGACAAGCGCTCCGCGTCCGGACTAGCCTTTCCGCAGTCGGGAGGGCGTCATGTACGGACAGATTGCAACGCTGGCGTTCGTTGGCGTCGAAGCCCGTCCCGTCGAAGTCCAGGTCCGCATCACCCCCGGCCAGCCGGCGTTTCATATCGTGGGCCTGCCGGACAAGGCGGTCGCCGAAAGCCGCGAGCGGGTGCGCAACGCGCTGCACGCCGTCGGCCTCGGCCTGCCCTACAAGCATATCACCGTAAACCTCGCGCCCGCCGATCTGCCCAAGGAAGGCAGCCATTTCGATCTGCCGATCGTGCTCGCCATGATGGTGCGCCATGGAGGCGATCGCGCCGGACGCGATCTCGCGGCTTCGCCGCCATCGGCGAACTGGCCTCGACGGCGCCATTCGCGCGGTACCGGGTGCACTCCCCGCCGCGATCGGCGCCAACGCGCATTGGCAAGGGCCTCATCTGCCCCGCGGCCGGCGGCCCGGAGGCGGCCTGGGCCGGCGATCAAATCGACATTCTCGCGGCGCCGCACCTGCTGTCGCTGGTCAATCACTTCAAGGGCCTGCAGACGCTGTCGCGGCCCAAGCCCAATCTCGAGCGCACGAGCGCGCCGATGCCCGACCTTGCCGACATCAAAGGCCAGGAGAGTGCCAAGCGCGTGCTCGAGATCGCGGCGGCCGGCGGACACAACCTGCTGATGATCGGCCCGCCGGGCTCGGGTAAGTCGATGCTCGCGGCGCGACTGCCGTCCATTCTGCCGCCGCTTAGCGCCGGAGGAAATCCTGGAAGTCTCGATGGTGCATTCGCTCGCGGGCGAACTGCTCGGCGGCAAGCTCGCGGTCGAGCGGCCGTTTCGCGCACCGCATCATTCGGCCAGCATGGCGGCGCTCGTCGGCGGCGGCTCGCGCCCCAAACCGGGCGAGGTGTCGCTCGCGCATCTGGGCGTGCTGTTCCTCGACGAGCTGCCCGAGTTCCAGCCGAACGTGCTCGACGCGCTGCGCCAACCTCTGGAATCCGGCGAAATGGTCATCGCGCGCGCCAATCATCGCATCGCCTACCCCTCGCGCATTCAGCTCGTCGCGGCCATGAACCCGTGCAAGTGCGGGCATTCTTCGCCCGGAGAATCCTGCCGCCGCGGGCCGCGCTGCGCTGCCGATTATCAGGCGCGCGTGTCGGGGCCGCTGCTCGACCGCATCGATCTTCAGATCGAGGTCCCCGCAGTCTCCGCCGCCGATCTCTGCCTGCCGCGACCGGCCGAAGGAAGTGCGCGAGGTCCGCGCGCGTGTCGCCGCCGCACGAGACCGCCAGCGGGCGCGGTTCGCCGCGCTTGGGGTCAAGGGCGTGCGCACAAATGCCGACTGCTCCGGCAAGATACTGGAAGACACCGCCATGCCGGACGAAGCGGGCGTGGCGCTGCTGCGGAAAGCCGCCGAGCAACTGGGGCTTTCGGCACGCGGGTTCCATCGCACGATGAAGGTCGCGCGTACGCTCGCCGATCTGGACGCCTCCGACGCCGTGTTGCGCGTGCATATTGCGGAGGCGCTGAGCTATCGCGCCGAAATGATGCGGCGGCAGAGAGCAGCGTAGAGCCATTGGCATAGGGGATCTGATTTGACGATCGACTCGCATCGGGACCTGAAGGTCCGGCAGCAATTTCTCTTTCGTACTGGCGGCCACATCGCGCCAACGGCTCTTGATCGCGATAGTTTCAAGCTCGGTGTCAAACTAGACGCCCACCAGGGAAAAGCCAAAATTCGCTGCCCTCATTGTCAGTGGCAGCCAAAGCGCTCCGACTTGTGGATGTGCTGGTCCACGGGCGCGCCTGAGTTTTTTTCCGATGGCTGCGGCACCTCCTGGAATACGTTTGACACCGGCGGACGTTGCCCGGATTGCGGTCATCAATGGCGCCACACGGCATGCCTAGCGTGTCATCGATGGGCGCTTCATATCGACTGGTACGAGCAATGCGAAAGAGGCGGCCCTTCGCAGGGCTGAGATTAAATGGTTTCGTGTGCTGGCGGCGGAAGCCGTGAGCTATCGCACCGGCATGATGCTGCAGAGCGGAGCAGCATAATCGTCTCGTCGTTCTTGAGTTGGAGCCGACCATGAAATATTTGCGGTCATCGGCAATAAGGTGCGTCGATTATGATCCGAAGACCAACCAACTTTGGGTCATATTCACGACTGGCGGCGCCTATCTATACGGCGATATTTCACCCGAGTTCTACGAGGGTCTCTTATCGGCACCCTCGCCCGGTGGTTTTTTCAATTCGGCACGGCGCAATTCGAAGCCTTCGCCGCGAATGAGAACAAAGTCCGGAGGCATTGCCTCCGGACCCAATCTGGCCAAGAGTGACGGTACCGCGCGAACTTAGACAAACGCGCTCTTCAAGCCGTTCTGCATCGCAGCTGCCTGGGCGGCGTTGCGCAGCAGGCAGGCAATCGTCATCGGGCCGACGCCGCCGGGAACCGGCGTGATGGCGCCCGCGACGCGCGCGCATTCCTCATAGTTCACGTCGCCGACGAGCTTGGTCTTGCCGTCGGCCGCGGGCACGCGGTTGATGCCGACATCGATGACGATGGCGCCGGGCTTCACCCAGTCGCCGCGCACCATTTCGGGAATGCCGACGGCGGCAACGAGCAGGTCCGCGCCCTTCACGACGCCGGCGAGATCACGCGTGCGCGAATGCGCGATCGTCACCGTGCAGTGTTCGCGCAACAGCAACGCCGCGACCGGCTTGCCGACGATGTTGGAGCGGCCGACGACGACGGCGTTCATGCCGGCCAAGCTCGGCGCCACCGTTTTCGCCAGGATGATGGACCCCGTCGGCGTGCACGGCACCAGCGAGCGTTCGCCGACCCAGAGGCGGCCGACGTTCACCGGATGAAATCCGTCGACGTCCTTATCCGGATTAATCGAGTTCAACACCTTCTCGGAGTTGATGTGCTTGGGCAGCGGCAGTTGCACCAGGATGCCGTGGCAGGCGGCATCGTTGTTGAGCTTGTTGACGAGAGCCAGCACGTCGGCCTCGCTCGTCTCGGCGGGAAGCCGATGCTCCCAGGAATTCATGCCGACTTCGACGGTCTGCTGCGCCTTGTTCTTGACGTAGACCTTGCTTGCCGGGTCTTCGCCGACCAGCACAACGGCGAGGCCGGGCTTCAAGCCCTTTTCCTTGATCAAGCGCGCCACTTCCGCCGCCACTTCGGCGCGTACATCGGCTGCGATTTTCTTGCCATCAATCACTTGCGTTCCGGCCATCTCGTCGTCTCCCGTCGTCTCTTGTTTTTGGTTGCGTCAGATGCTCGTTCTATTGTCGACCGCCCCTCGGCGCAGTTCACTTCAAGCTGCGGGCATCCGCGCACGGAGCCGCGCCTCGATCGCCGTCGCATCGCCCTCGATGCGGAGCGACTTGACGCGCGACTTACCGCCCGAAGCCAGAGTGACAGCCGACTTCGGCACCTGCAGCCACTCTGCAACGAGCCGCTCGAGCGCCGCATTGGCTGCACCGTCTTCGGGAATGGCACGCACGCGCGCCTTGAAGGCCGGGCCGTCGGCAGTGATTTCCAGCCCGTCAATTGTATCTTTGGATGATTTTGGCGTCAGGCGGAAGCGCACAATGACGCACGCGTCGGCGTGCCGCCAGGGGAGCGCCGCAACGGCCGCGCTCAAGTGATCATTCTCGCCAAGAAGGGAATGAAGAAGTCCTTCACGCCGACGCAGGCGATGAGCAGCACCACGGGCGAAATATCGACGGCGCCAAGGTTCGGCAGCGCGTTTCGGATGGGCCGGAGCAACGGTTCCGTGACCGCGTTCACGCCTTGCCAGAGCGAGCGCACGAACGGGTTGTAGACATTGATGACGCCAAAGTCGATCAGCCAGCTCATGACCACGCTGGCGATCACGATCCAGGTGTAGAGGCTGATCAAATATTGAATGAAGCCGAGGAGTTCGATCATGTGTATCCCACTGACGTTGAACGGCGGTTCCTAAAGCCATAGCCGCCGGGGTGACCGCCAGCAAGCCTCGGCCGGCAGCCCAGTCCGCGGGGCCCGGTGGCGAGCGGACAGATTTTCGCCAGTTCCTTGACAGGTCCGACCCCAGATCCCTAAATGCCCGCACCTGGAAAAGGGGCCGTAGCTCAGTTGGGAGAGCGCTGCAATCGCACTGCAGAGGTCAGGGGTTCGATTCCCCTCGGCTCCACCAGTTTTATCAAGCCGTTAGCAGTTTTTGTGACGGCTAGCTGACAGCGTCATCGACGCTGCGAGCGCGATTCGCTGCGGCACCTCGGCTCAATTCCTGGCTGCAAAATGAAGTGCACTTGCATTGGTCGGGCGAACAGCACAACCGCGTTCCCGGTGGAGCGGCATGTGACGTCGCGACACCGGCACGCCAGGCACAAAAGCCCATCGTCGAGCGTTGAACCTAATCGGACCCGCTCCATCGCGACTTGAGCGGGAGGCCGGTCAACGAGGGTCATCGAGGGTGCCAAAGCGATGCATGCGCCAGAACCGCAGAACGACGGCTCCGGAAATGACGACGGCTGCGACGCGGATTACAACACCGCCGATTTCAACACCGAAGACTCCAGGAAAGTGAGCGACGAGGTCAAACGCTCCGCCGCGCGACAAGCCGATGCCCGCAGCGACGCCCTTTTTCTAGATCTCGACGGAACTCTGATCGATATCGCGCGGACGCCGGACGAAGTCGCGGTTCCTCCCGGCCTCGTTGCGCTGCTTCAACGCCTGTCGCGCTCCCTTAGCGGCGGGCTCGCCATTCTGACCGGCCGACCTCTTGCAGAACTCGACCACATCCTGACGCCGTTCCAGCCGGCCGCCGCCGGTGTGCACGGCGCCGAACTGCGAAGCGAGCCCGGGGGAGAGGTTCGAAATCTCGCCGGGCCGCTCGATTCCAGCATCGTCAATGCGGCCATGGGATTGGCCGTCGCCGATCCCGGCATCCTGATCGAGCTGAAGCGATCGTCCATCGCCGCGCATTATCGCAACGCGCCGTTCGCACGCGCTCGCATCGAGGCGGCGCTGGCGGCCGCCGTGGCCGAAGGTAACGACCATCTCATTCTCTGCCCTGGGCGCAAGGTGATCGAGCTGGTGCCGCGTCACATCTCGAAGGGCTCGGCGCTCGAAGGCTTCATGACACGGACGCCATTTCGCGGCCGGCGGCCGATCATGATCGGTGACGACATCTCCGACGAGACGGCGTTCGATGCGGCCCGGCGCCTCGGCGGAGCCGGCATGCGCGTTGCGGGGGAAAGCGTCGCGCTTGACACGGCCGACTTCGAGAACCCGGCGCATGTCAGGAGGTGGCTTACCGCGCTGGCGGAAAGGCTCGCCGCATGACGCCCCCTCGCAGCGTGACACCGCGGGCTTCGCTCGACCTCGCCGTCATCGGCAATTCCAACATTGCGTCGCTCATCGACCGCTACGGCCGTATCGTGTGGACATGTTGGCCGCGCATCGACGGCGATCCGGTCTTCTGTGCCCTGGTCGATGGCGACGACCCTGTTGGCGGATTCTTTTCAATCGAGTTCGACGAAGAGGCGTCGACCGAGCAGTCCTACGTGCGCAACACGGCGATTCTGCGAACCGTTCTCACCTCGGCCTCCGGCGCCTCCATCGCAATCACCGACTTCGTTCCGCGCTACCGCCATTATGGCCGCACGTACCGCCCGCCGATGATCGTGCGCCGCATCGAACCGCTGGCGGGCCTCGGCCGCATTCGCATCCGCATGCGCCCGTGCATGGACTATGGCGCGCGCACGGCCGTTGCGGTGCCCGGCAGCAACCACATCAGGTACGTCACCGAATTCGGGCGCGATACGCCTCACCACCGACGCGTCCGTCAGCCACATCGTCAACGAGAGCGCGTTCGCGCTGACGCGTACGATCAATCTCATCGTTCATGCCGACGAGCCGCTGACCGATTCGATCCCGCGCGTCAGCCGCGAGTTGCACGACCAGACGCGCGACCATTGGCTCGACTGGGTGCGCAGTCTCAACGTCCCGTACGAATGGCAAAGTGCCGTCATCCGCGCGGCCATCACACTGCAATTATGCAGTTTCGAGGAGACGGGCGCCATCGTCGCGGCGCTCACGACTTCGATCCCCGAGGCACAAGGGACGGAGCGCAACTGGGATTACCGCTATTGCTGGATACGCGACGCTTTCTTCACCGTTCAGGCGCTGAATTGCGTCGGCGCCACGGCGGCGATGGAGCGCTTCATCGACTACGTGACCAATATCATCGCCATGGAGCGGGGCCCGGGCTTGCGGCCCGCTTACGGCGTTCTTGCCGATATGAAGCTCGACGAGCGGCTGGCACCGGGCCTGAAGGGTTATCGCGGTCAGGGCCCTGTGCGTGTCGGCAACGCCGCCGCAGAACAACAGCAACACGATGTCTACGGCAGCGTACTGCTTGCCGCCTCGCAGATGTTTTTCGACGAGCGCCTGCCGAACAAGGGCGAAGCGGCGCTGTTTGCCATGCTCGAGCCGCTCGGCATGAGCGCCTTGAGCCACGCGCTGACGCCGGACGCAGGCATCTGGGAATATCGCGGCCGCGCGCGCGTTCACACGCATTCGGCCGCGATGTGCTGGGTGGCCTGCGACCGGCTAGCTCGCATCGCGGTGAACCTCGGCCTGGAAGATCGCGCGGCGCAATGGAACAAATCGGCGAAGGACTTGCGAGAGACGATCCTTTCGCGTGCCTGGAACGAAAAGCTCGGCGCCTTCGCCGGCAGCCTCGACACCGACGAAATCGATGCCAGTGTGCTGCTGATGCACGAGTTCGGCATCGTCTCGGCCTCCGACCCGCGTTTCGTCGCAACGGTCGAGAAAGTCGGACAACACCTCATGCGCAATGGACACTTGTTGCGCTACGCCGCCCCCGACGATTTCGGCGCGCCGTCGGTCGCCTTCACCATTTGTACCTTCTGGTACGTCGATGCGTTGGCCGCGATCGGACGCATCGACGAGGCGCGCGCGATTTTCGAAGAGCTGCTTGCGCGCCGCAATCACGTCGGGCTGCTGTCGGAGGACATCGACCCGATGAGCGGCGAGCTTTGGGGAAATTTTCCACAAACCTACTCGATGGTCGGCATTATCATCGCGGCCATGCGGTTGTCCAAAGGTTGGGAAGGCGCGCGCTGAGCTGCGCCGGCAGTCGCAGGTATTCGGACCCCGCCCGAGGCCGTTGGGCGCCTGCAGACGCCGGGAAATGGCCGTATTGCAGCGCGGCGGAACCACCGCTGGGCTCGCCGCGTTTATTACTCGTTGTTGCAGGAACGTCTGCCAGAGTCCCGGCCGAACAATGCGACACGCCGGCAGTTAAGGATTTGTCGGAAGCGTGAAACCGGGACGATTGGTCCGGGACAAAAGCCGCCGATCAACCACCTCAGGCAAGGCCCGCACCCTGTTTGTCCGGCGTCTCGGCCTCGAGCGAGCCGGAATCCAAAGATGCCGAGCCTGATGACCAACGTACGCAATCTTGCATTGCGCGATTCCGAACCGGCCGCATCCGGCACACCCTCGATCACGATACCGTGGTCGGCGAGCACACTCGGACTGCTGATCGAGAAGGAATTGCCGGGCACCCAAATCATCGTGGTCTCCAATCGCGAGCCCTATATTCACAACCAGACCGACAACGGCATCGTACTGCAATCGCCGGCCAGCGGCCTCGTCAGCGCCATCGAGCCGATGATGCGGGCGTGCGGCGGCACGTGGATCGCGCATGGTAGCGGCAGCGCCGATCGCGAAACCGTGGACAGCAACGACCGCCTGCAGGTACCACCCTCGGCGCCGGCCTATTCGTTGCGGCGGATGTGGCTGTCGCAGGAGGAACAGGCGGGCTACTACGACGGATTCGCCAACGAGGGGATCTGGCCGCTCTGCCATATCGCCTTCGTCAGGCCGACGTTCCGCAAGGCCGACTGGCAGACTTATGTCGACGTCAACGAGCGCTTCGCCGAGGCGGTGGCGCAGGAATGCACGGTCGACGACCCAATCGTATTGATCCAGGATTACCATTTCGCGCTGCTGCCGCAGCTCGTTCGCGCCCGACTTCCCGAGGCGACCATCATCACGTTCTGGCATATTCCTTGGCCAAATCCCGAGGCCTTCGGCATCTGCCCGTGGAAGCGCGAAATCATCGAGGGGCTACTGTCGAGCACCATTCTCGGATTCCATACCCGCTATCACTGTGCCAATTTTCTCGACAGCGTCGATCAGGTTCTTGAAAGCCGGGTGGACCGCGAGCGATCGACCGTCACCGTCTCCAATCGCGAAGCGCTGATCAAGTCATACCCGATCTCGATCGAATGGCCGCCAGCGGCGCTGAAAAAGCAAAGACCGGTTGGCGCATGCCGCCGCGCCGCTCGCGCACGCCTTGGCCTCTCGGATGCGACACGTCTGATCGTCAGCGCCGAACGGCTGGATTACACCAAGGGCATCCTCGACCGCATGCGAGCCATCGACGAAGTCCTGACGAACCATCCCGGCTGGCGCGGGCGTCTCGTGCATTATCAAGCCGTGGCACCGAGCCGGAGCGGCCTTGCAAGCTACCGCGATCTGAAAGAGACAGCCATCGAGCTCGCCCAATCGATCAATGCCAAGCACGGCTTCGAGGAGGGCGGCCGGGTCTACGAGCCGATCGTTCTGGCGCTGCGTCATCATGAGCAGGACGAGCTCTTCGAACTCCTGCGCGCGGCAGACGTGTGCGTTGTCTCGAGCCTCCATGACGGCATGAACCTCGTCGCCAAGGAATTCGTGGCGGCACGGGACGACAACCTCGGGGTGCTGGTCCTCTCGAGTTTTGCAGGCGCCGCGCGCGAACTGAGAGAGGCCCTGATCGTCAATCCCTACGACGCCGGAGCGATGGCCGAGGCCATGGTACGGGCGCTGGCAATGCCGGGACGGGAACAACGCGAACGCATGCGGCTGATGCGCGCCCAGGTTCGCGATCGCAACGTCTTCAATTGGGCCGGCCAGATGCTGCTCGACGCAGCACGCATCCGCAAGCACGATCGCGTGGCACGGATCGATCGCGAACTGGATCGCAATCATTGAGTCCGTCGGGTCGGCGCGGACTGAAGTGCCCGCCGGCAAGCCGAAGCTAAGGCTGCATTATGCCGTTGTCAGGCACCTCGTGCACGACAACGACGGCGAGCGGCGCATCGACTTCGTACTCGAACCCGTCTGGCGTAAAGCGAAGCTGCGGCGGCTTTTCGAAATCGCTCATCATGGCATCATTGAGCATCGTCAATCCGAAACCCCTGTGCTTGGGCGCCACCGCCGGACCGCCGCCCCGTTCGAGCCATTTGAAGGACAGTCGCGGTTCCGCCGGATCGCCGACCAGCGACCAGCGGACCTCGACGTGACCGTCCGGTCCCGAAAGGGCGCCGTACTTGGCGGCGTTCGTCGCAAGCTCGTGCAAGGCGAGAGCGAACGTCTGGGTGGCGCTGGCGTTCAACAGAACCTCGGGGCCACCGACCCGGAGCCGGTCGGAAAAGCCTTCCATTTGCGCTTCGACGATGCGCTGCAGCGGCGCCCCCTGCCAGTTCGTCTTCAACAGCAGGTCGTGTGCCCGGCCGAGCGCCAGCAGCCGGCCGACGACGATGTCCCTGGCTTCGGCGATACCACGGCCATCGACGAGGGTTCGCGACATGATCGATTGCACGATGGCAATGAGATTCTTGACGCGATGTCGCAATTCTCCGACCAGCAGGCTCAACCGCTCCTCCGAGCGCTTCTGCTCGGAAATGTCGGTGGTTATGCCGATGAAGACGCGCTCCCCGGCGAGCGATGCCTCGGAAACCGATAGATGCATGGGAAACGTCGAGCCGTCGGCGCGCTTACCGCGGACGTCCCTGCCGTGGCCGATGATCTTCGCCTGTCGGGTCGTCAGGTAGCCGTTGATGTAGCCGTCGTGCCGGTCACAGTCCGGGGCTGGCATGAGCATGGAAACGTTTTTTCCCGCGACCTCTCCCGATGGGTATCCGAACAGGCGCACGGCGGCGGGATTGAGCGACTGCACGATGCCGCGGCTGTCGATGACGATGATGCCATCGACCGCACTCTCGACGACGGTGCGGAACCGTGCCTCGCTTTCGCGCAGCCTGGAATCCGACTGCTGCTGCAACAACAGGTCGCGTCGCGTCAGCCAGGCGGCAATCGACACCACGATGAGGCCGATCAAGGCCGTCAAGATGGTGCTGGCGGTCGCCGAGCGGAAGCTGCTCCGGGCCATCTCCTCGCGCACGCCGAGAGTTGCTTCCTCGGCCGTCGTCATCTCGTTGAAGAGTTGCCGCAGGTCGCTGAGCTGTTCTTTCGTGAATTCCTTGGCGAGAAGGCTGCGGGCGGCTTCATAGCCTTCCTCGCGCCGCACGCGAATGATCCGGTCGGTGAAGGCGACGCGTTCGGTGATCCGCTGCTTGATGCGGCTGGCGCGTTCGCGCTGGAGCACGTTGTCCTGGGTCAACTTCGTCAGCTGGTCCACGTGTTCGCCCACTTGCGGACGGATGGCCAAATACGGTTCGAGGTGGTCCATGTCGCCGGTCACGACGTAGCGGTTGGCACCGATCACGGCCTCTTGCACGATATCGCGCAGCCGCGATGCGGCATCGAGCACCTGATGTGATTGATCGACGCGCGCGGCCCTGTCGTTGAGGCCGCGGATCGTGGAGTAGCCGAGCCAGGCATCGGTGACGAGGAGGCTCAAGACCAGGACCAGTCCCGCCGGTAACGCGCGTCCTCCCGGCCACCGTGACGCCGGGGCCGGCTCGGCAGCAGACACTGGCACCTCGGACTTCGGTTCCATAGGACACCCGGTCTGCGCCGGCGTCATCGCGGCGGCCCTTCCGGCGGCGTTCGCCCATTTGGCAGAGGCAGTGAGCTTACCACATGGAACGAGGGGAGTATGGCTTCATAGCGCACCCCATCGGCGGCAAAAACGAGCTTCGTTTCGGCCGTCAGCGCCATGCCGATGGCCTTGTCGAGAAGCCAGCGCCCGAAGCCCATGTCCGCCGGCTCGCGGACCGGGGGACCACCGTGTTCTTCCCAGCGCAGCATCAGATGGTCGTCCGCGCCGTTATTGACGAGCTGCCAGGAAATCTCCACACGGCCCGCCGGGACGGATAACGACCCATGTTCCACGGCGTTGGCCAGCAGCTCGTGCACCATGAAGCCGATCGTATCGGCGGCATTCGGCGTCACCGAGATGTCCGGG
The DNA here is from genome assembly GCA_963732525.1 of uncultured Alphaproteobacteria bacterium. GTDB lineage: Bacteria > Pseudomonadota > Alphaproteobacteria > Rhizobiales > Hyphomicrobiaceae > Hyphomicrobium_B. The sequence continues at coordinate 96,465 of CAVSZX010000002.1, read as the reverse complement.
CCATTCGCGCTGATCTGGCCACGGCGGCATTGCGCCCGGGCGGTAATTTGCGCCGCCAAGAGCGTCGGTACCGAGACGCCGCGCCAATTGGCTTCGACGAGAAGATCGTGGGTCACGGCAAGCGCCCGCAGGCGTGCGCCAAGGCGTTCCGCAAACTCGTTCTCGGAGCCGCGGCGCAGGTTGGCATGGCGCACGATGGCGTGAATGATCGCGAGGAGGTTCTTGGAACGGTGTGTCACCTCCTTGAGCAGCATCTGCAGCAGCTCTTCGTTCCTCCTGCGATGGGTGATGTCGACGGCCGCCGAGGTCGTTCCCACGACGCTGCCGTCGGCGGCGCGCACCAATTCGACGGTCAGGTCGTACCAGCGCGGCTCACCTTCCGTGTCGATGACGATTTCGCTTCTGACACCCTTGCCGCTAGCCATGGCGCGGGTCTTCAGGTCGCTAATCCTCTCCGCCGTTTCTGCGGGCAGAAACTCGCGGTCGGTCTTGCCGATGACGTCGGACGGGAAGGACGGCGGCGGATTGCGGACCCAGGTGTAACGCAAATTGGCATCCTGGCTGAAGACGCTGACCGGCGATTGGCGCAGGAACGTTTCGAACCTCTGCGTCGTCTCCTGCAGCTGTGACGTTCGTGCCGAAACCTGGCGTTCGAGCACGGCCCGTTCCGAGCGAAGTTCCTTCAAGGTGAGGAGCTGGGCGTCGATCTCGCGCTGCAGCCGCAACGGTGACGGCCGCCTTGCAGTCCACACCACCACCGGCAAAGCGACAGCCGCCGCCACCACCAGCGAAACGTACGGCATCACCGCCACCGCGGGCTCGAGCCAAATCACGCCCGGTGCAAGTCCAAAACCGAGCATGACCTTTCCGGCCGTTGCAAAGGCGCTGATGACCGCAACGAGAGCCGCAATGCTGCTTCCGACCCACGAAAGACGCCTGCTCACGATCAAATAGAACGACGCACCGAATATGATGCCGTAGGCCGCCGCCAGAGTAGCGTCCAGCGTCACAGTCGCCCCGGCATGCCCGGCAAAATCGAGCAGCGCATCAAGCGGGGCCTGCCATTCCGCCCCCCACCGCACTTGCTCCATGAGCGCACCCATTAGGGAACCGACCTGCCGGAATTATCGTGCTCCCCTCGTTTCATCTATCCACGGATCGGCGAAATTTCTCGACTGCTCGCACACAAGTTCTATCTGTCGGACTCAGGCGATTTCGGCCTGCCGGACTCAAGCGATTTCGGCCTGCCGGACTCAAGCGATTTCGGCCTGCCGGCCGGGGCGACGTGCGCGCGCGTCGAAAAACAGCGCTTGGCTGACCACGGCTTTCACCATGTTGGCATCGAAGGGTTTCGTCAGCAGGAAGGTCGGCTCGGGTCGCTCTCCCGTGAGCAAGCGTTCCGGGTATGCCGTGATGAAAACGACCGGCAACTCCGTCCGCGCCAGGATTTCGTTGACGGCATTGAGACCGGAACTTCCGTCGGCGAGCTGGATGTCGGCGAGCACCAAACCGGGCATGGCGCGCTCGATCGCAGCAATTGCCTCTTTGTGCGTGCGCGCACGGCCGGTGACACGGTGTCCCAGGCCTTCGGCAATGCCGACGAGATCCATGGATATGATCGGCTCGTCTTCAATGATCAGTACATCGGTCGCCACCTGGTCAGCGATCTCGCGACCGGCCTGCTCGATGAGTACGCCGATCGCGGGCGCATCCCTGTCCAGGATGAGCGCCGCTTGATGGGGTGTGAAGCCTTCGACCGACGTCAGCAGGAAGGCCTGTCGCGGGAGCGGCGCAATAGCCTCGAGATTGCGGGCGATCGCCGCCTCGATGCCTGCGCTCGCGTCATGTGTAGCCGACACGTTGACGTCGATGGAATTCCAAAGCCGGGAAAAATGCCGGTACAGCGCGACGCGTGGATCGGGCACAGTGGAGAAGCCCGATTGGTCGGCAATCAGCGTCTCGAGTACGGCGCACACGTAGGCGTCGCCGCCGGCCTGGGTGCCGCACAACGCACGCGCGTAGCGGCGAAGAAAGGGCAGATACGGCCCGATCGCTTGCGATATGGACATTGTATACCCCGTTACTGATCTGACACACTGTACGCGCATGTGAGACATGCGATCGGTGCAATCCTCGGACCGCCGGATTTTCACCCTTTGGACCGCAGTTCGAAAGGCAGAAACGCCCGGTCGAGCCAATTGTTCCATCGGCGCGGACCGCATTGGAACCTCGGCCAGGGTGCAGGCGTTATGAAAACCAACGCGTTCGCGCGCGGTTCGAAATTTCCGCGTCTTTACGGCCAGTGGCTGGCAGGGCGCAGGATTGGCCGCCTTAGTCCAGGGCCGAGGCCCCGGCGCAATGCCGACGGTCAAGGACTAAGCCAAATATAGTCGAGGGAACCAGTCGCAATGACATCGGGGCATTCAAACAATGATTTCGAATCCGGCGCGGGAGCGCCAATGGGGCTTGGGCCAGTGAACGATGACGAGACTAAGAACGATATCCGGCGCGACGCTGCCGGGCCCGGCATTGCCGCGGTGCACGGAGGCATGAATGGTGCTGCGGTTTGCGCCGACACTGCGGCAAGCAGCGAAAGAGTTGCGCATTTGAAACATCAGAGCCGAAGCGAGGGTGGCAAATTGGACCCAATCGTGCAGGCGAAACTCGGAGAAACACTGCGGATCGCTTATCAGGCCCTGGTCGAAACACCCGTTCCGGAGAAATTCCTGACTTTGCTCGAACGTCTGGCAACAGCGGAGAAACGCCACTGATGAGCGGCCGCCAGCACGCACACCATGCCCTGCCGCGCAAACCCGCTCGCCCCGGCGAAACGCGGGAGGAGCTGGTCAAAGCCATTCCCAATCTCAGGGCCTTCGCAATCGCGCTCAGCGGCAACGTGCTGCTCGCCGACGATCTCGTCCAGGATACGTTGATGAAGGCGTGGAGCCATCGCGATTTTTCGCCTCGGGCACGAACTTCAAGGCGTGGCTGTTCACGATCATGCGCAATACCTATTTCTCCGATTGCCGCAAGCGCATGCGAGAACGGCGTGCCGGCGACGGCGACGCGGTCGCCGATCTCGCCGTTCACGCCGAGCAGCACGGCCATCTCGACATGTCGGATTTTCTCGCCGCCCTCGCGCGGCTGCCACCTGACCAACGGGAAGCGCTGATGCTTGTCGGCGCTGAAGGGTTCTCGTATGACGAGGCCGCCCGCATTTCCGGTACCGAGATCGGGACCATCAAGAGCCGGGTACATCGCGCGCGCACGCGCTTGGCGGATATGCTCGAAATATCGACAACCGCCGAATTCGGCCCTGATCCGTCCTCGGGCGCCATCATCGGCCGTAGTATCCCTGGCCATCGGCGCGCTTAATGTGCCACGCATAGGACGTGGAGCTGAGGCTGTCAGCCATCGAAGCGTGCATGTAAGGCTACGCCACATTTCATTCTCGCGAAATATTCATTCCCCGAATGCACATGCGTACTAAATCCGGCCGCACTAAATCCGGCGGCAAAAAATTAGGGCCGCCCAGACGGCGGCCCTAAACTCTAAGTGCAATCTAAGAATGCAGGAATCTTGGGTTATTCCTTGTCGGCGCCACCGGCGCCCGACGCGCCGCTGCTGGATCCGGTGCTGCCCGAACCATGCACGAGGCCCTTGTCGCAGCCAGCCAGGAATTCCGCGCTCGAGAGCTTGCCGTCAGCGTTGCTGTCGACGGCCTTGAAGTTCGAAACATAAGGCTGTGCTTGCGAACTCGTCAGCGAGCCGGCCTTGCTGGCGTCGGCTTTTTGCCAGATGCCCTGACATTCGGCGGCCGTCATCTTGATCGACGGCGCGGCCGCTCCGCCAGCAGAAGGTGACTGCTGCGCCAGCGCAATGCCGGCACCGGAAACAAAGAGTGCGGCCACACCCGCTGCTGTTGCCAATTTTTTCATTGCATCCACTCCATACATAAGCTTTTCTCGCAACGAGAGACGCCGGCTTGTCCGGCTTGTCTCGTCCGAAGGGAAACGCCAGCCAGTACGTTCGGTTCCCGACCAAACACGCTGTCGGGGCGGAGCTGGCGAATGTGTGGCCTGATGCCGCGCAGGTGGAAGCGAATGCGCGCAGAGGCCGCGTTCAAGCGCGAAAATGCGTACGGGCCAAAAAAAGACGCGCGAGTAGGACTTTGCGAGACTGTCGACGCGCGCGGGTGCTCAGGCGCGACGATGGTCGTGCGTGAAGTTGCGCAGGGAAATTTATCCGGTGCGACTTTGCACAGCGCATGTTGCAAAGTGGTTGCATCATGACGCGCGAATCCGTGTTGCATTGTGCCCGAGTAGAATTGCGACGGTGCACGGGCTGGCGGCATATTCGAAGGGCGGGTGGAGCGCATAGGCACGCCATGCAAATGCCGGTGTAAATCTCAATCGGGCGATGGCGGATGCCGCATGGCTCGAACCCCGTGGACCGAATTACAGGCCCAGTTTCGAGGGAGAATATCGTTGAAGCGCCAATGCTGGACCGCCCGATTTGCAAAATATGGGACGCGCGGGCTTGCCGTCGCCATGCTGCTCCTTGCCGCCAGCATGATCATTTCTCCAGCATCGGCAAAGGCCGGCGAGACCGCCTACGGTCCCTACGGGCCAGAAGGCCCGCGCCTTCGCGAACAGCTCTGGATCGTCCCCGATGGCGGTTCAACAGGCGGATTGCGCGCCACCGTTTTTCGACCGCCGGGCAGCGAAAATGAATCGAGCACGGACAAGCGGCGACCGCTGGTCGTCATCAACCACGGAACTTCTGAACTGACGCGAATCGCCGTCTCGATGCCGGTCTACTATTGGCTTTCGAGATGGTTCGTCGAACGCGGCTACGTCGTCGTGCTGCCGCAACGGCGCGGACACGGGGCGACGGGAGGACCGCTGGCTGAAGCGATTGGCACCTGCGCCGATCCCGATCATTTCACCTCCGGGCAGATCGCCGCCGACGACATCGCCGCCACCGCCGCCTACATGTCGCGACAGAGCTTCGTCGAGCCCGGGCAAACCATCGTCGTCGGAGTTTCGACTGGCGGTTGGGCGTCGCTGGCGCTCGCCGCGCGAACGCCGGCGGTTGCCCGCGCGGTGATCAATTTCGCCGGCGGGCGCGGCGGCCATGCCGGCGGCAAAGCCAACACCATCTGTGGCTATTCGCAACTCGTGCAAGCGGCGCACGACTACGGCGCGACCTCCAACATTTCGGCACTGTGGCTCTATTCGGAGAACGACAGCTTTTTCGGCCCTGGACTGGCCCGCGATATGTTCGGTGCTTGGCGCTCGGGCGGTGGCAAGGGCGAACTCGATATCCTGCCTGCCTACCACGATGAAGGTCACGACATCGCCGACGATCTGGAAGGCTGGGACGTCTGGGGAGAGCGCGTCGATCGCTTTCTCGACGGTCTCAACGCTGGTGACGGCGTGAACGAAATTCCAGATGTCGTCAGCGCCGCGGGCTCGGAGGTTTTGCCGGTCGAACCGGCGGCTCATGTCGTGCCGGAGACCGGCGGTACGCCCGACTTGCAGCAATAGGCAGCCCTAGACTGCACGACTTTACGCCGTTCGTGTCCCTGGCTCGCCAAGCCTTCCGCGATCCTCAGGTGGAACGATGTCCGGGCCATGGCGTTGGATCGCCGTTGGTTCGCAACTGGCTGGGCCAGCCGGCGGGCCGGTATGCAAGGGCCACTGGCGCGGAAGGCGGATATCTTGAAAACGTCACTCAAAGGCCGGCGAGTCTTGCTCGCGGAGGACAATCCGCTCGAAGCCATCGAGTATTGCGATTGGCTTTGTGAAGCGGGCGCCGAAGTCATCGGCCCGATCGCCTCGGTGCAGCAAGCGTTGTCTGCGTTGGCGAAAGGCAATATCGACGTGGCAGTCGTCGACTATGCCTTGGCCGACGGCAACAGCCCGCGAATGCAGGTGGCGCTCGAAGATTCAAGCATTCCCTTTATCGTGGTGACGGCCTACCCGAGGCCACTGATCCGGCGCAGCAGGACGCAGAATATCCTGCCCAAGCCATTGGATAGCGTGACGCTGTGCACCTCGGTTGAAGCACTCTGCGCAATTTGAGCGACGTTCCGGCTCCCGCGATCACCGATGCTTGAGATCTTCGGCGAGGGCCTGCTGCGCCTTGCCGATATCGCGAAGAAGTTCCGCGTCGTCGTCCGACCGATCGGTGCGCGGCATGCCTTCGCTGTCGGCGACAAGGCGCTGGTTTACGTCAAGCGCCCAGTTCTCAAGTGCCTCGAGCTTTTCGCCGACACTGAACTCTGGTGCGGCGAGCAGGGCCGCCGGCGACTTGAAGACGCTCTCGGGATTGAGGACCACGACACTTCGTTCGCGGCTTCGAGCTCGAATAGGCTTTCGATTGCCGGCCGGCATGACGTTCTCCTTCGCACGCTTCAAAAAAAAAGGGGGCGACCCGCAGCACGGGGGAGGGGCAACTGCGGGTCGCGAGAAAGTGCCCAGGTCTCTTGGCGGGACTATCGGCCTGTCTCTTGGCAAGTCAGTCCCTTGGCAAGTCCGTTCGGACACTCTCTAACTCTCGCATACTCCGGCGAACGACTCCGCCGGATACGTTCTTGGACTTTGAAGTGGGGCCGAACAATCGGGCGCGCAATGCAACAGCGTCAGCTGAAGTGGCGTACCGGTTGCGCCCACACTCCGCCCAATTGTGTCTTCGGGGTCCAGCCTGCCCGCGGCTCCGGACCCAATCTCGCTCTCCAGCGGCGTCGACTGCTGGAATGGCGATGAACGCGGCATGAGGACGAGCGGCAGACAAACGAAGCGACGCCATTGCCGGTCGCTCCAGGTGTTACCCAGGCGGGCTCTTCTCGGATTGCCGCAGGATCTGTCCGCCAACAGCGGCAAATATCGTGTCCTGTTGCTCATGGCGATTTTCCAACTCGGTTACCCCAGCGAACTTTCTGCAAGCAGCCGTACTCGTAACCTGGGGTCATGCATTGAAGTCGGGCATTGAAGTCGGGCATTGAAGTCGGGTATGGAACGCCGCTATTCGCGGCCGGTTCCGGAAATTCTCAACCCGAGCCATTTTGCCATCGACGGTCTTGATGGTCGGCGGCTCCAAGTCCGGCCCGAAATTCAAATCTTGGATTGAAACGAGTTTTGGCTTGTAATCTTGGCCTGTAAGGAGACCCGCGCCCACTGCCCGAGCATCGTGCACGCGATGAAATGCCATCGATGTTGAAATGTGCCGAAGCCGCAATTCGACCGATGGAGGCCGCGAAGCCTCCATCAGCACTGGTCGTGCGGACCTAACTGAGACACGCGACGGAAACCGTCAGCGCGCCTCGATCTTGGGCAGCTCCTTGGCCTGTTCGGCGGTGATGTTCAGCACCACGCGATCCTGCATGAGCTTGAATTCAGAGGGATCGACGCGAACGCGCGTTTCAAAAATGCCGAAGAAGCCGCCGATGTCGGCTTGCAGCGCCGTGACCTCGCCCGTCGTGCTGCGATCGACGACGGCGACCTCGCCGATGTTCTTTTGGTCGCTGCTGTAAACGGGCTTGGCGATCCAGGCTTTTGCTTCCTCGCTGGAGAGCGTCGGCACTCCGGCTGGCGCGGCGGCTTGCGGCTGAGACCGTCGGCTCGGATGGAGGCGTCATCGGCTTCTCGGCTGCAGGCGCTTCGGGCGCCGGCGTCAGTGTGTCGGGTGTTTTGGTATCCGGTGCCTTGGTATCAGGCATTGCGCTCGGCTCGCTCGGAGGCGGCGACGTTTGCGCCAAGGCCACTGGCGCGGCCAACATCAATGCCAGCGCGAGGGTGGTGGAGATCGTTCTCATCGCGACTACTCCTTAAAATGCGAAATCCGTGGAAATCCGTCGAACGGCCGCTTAGGGCCGTCCGTCAAAGCCGTCGCGCAATAAACGCCGCTCGCCGGCCTTGGTTCCCGCGCGCCCGGGTCCCGCAAAATAGGGGTTGTCACAAGATTATGGGGTCGCGCGAGGCTTTCCTGCGCACTATCGGGCTGCGATCAATCGCTAGCCTGCTCGGCGCATTTCGTCAGCCGTTCGAGATCGCGAATTTCGAACGAACGCTTGCGCCCCGTGGCAATCACACCTTCCGACTTCAACTGCGTCAGTTGCCGGCTGACCGTCTCGATCCTGAGACCCAGGCAATCGGCGATTTCCGTGCGCGACAAGGGTAGCCTGAAGTTGAGTATCCGTTCTGGGCCGCCGATAGACTTTCCCGCACGCTGTCACCCGTTCGGCGATCATGAGCAGGAATTGCGACACGCGCTCCTGTGCCGACTTGCGCCCAAGCAGAAACATCCAGTCCCTGGCGCCATCGAGATCGCGCAGGACCTGCTTCAACAGAGCGCTCTCCAGAGCCTGGTGCTCGACCAGTAGCTCCTCGAAGGCGCGGCCGGAGAAGCAACAGAGTTCCAGGTCGGTCGCCGCCTCGGCGATCATGTTGCTGTCGTCGCTGTAGGGTCGGCCGACGAAATCTGAGGCGAATTGCAGTCCGACGATCTGGTGACGCCCGTCGGGTTTGGCGTTGAGCAGTTTGACGACGCCCGAAATGATGATGGCGAACGACTTGGCGCGCGGATACTCGCCGAAAACAATCCGCCCCTCGGGCACGCGAACACGGTGCGTAATGCGCCCGAGGGCTTCGGCTGCCGCTTCCCCGATGCCGCCGCAAAGCGCGGACGCGCGGGCCGCGCACTGCTCGCACTTGGCGCGGCTCGTCAGCCGGGCAGGGCTCGCCGACGCCAAATTTATCGGCCGGCGCGCGTTGATTGGACTGCTCGAGGTCATCGCATCCATCCATGGTTCGTCGATGTGCCGCGCCGCACCGGCAAGACCGCCTCCGCAGGGCAACGTTCACGGGCTCCGGTCGATCGGATTTCGTCCCGGCCGATCTTTGCCACAGTCAGTCCGGCCACAGTCGCCAAGTCGCGGGCACCGGCCTTTGACCTCGATCAAACCAAACGCGCGACATGAGGCTCGCCCCGCTCTGACGAATGTCAGAATTCCCGGGACCAGGGCTACAGGCTGGAGGAGGCAATGGGTGTGGCGGGCCCGCGGTCGAAGCTAGGCCACAAATCCGCGCGCCTTGGCTTGCGCCATGATTTCGGCGAGGACGCCAAACCCGAGTGTCGCCTTGCCCTTGGCTTGCGGTATCGATCCGACCGGCGCCCGAATGCGCGCCAGCTCGGCGTCGCTGAAGCCCATGTCTTTGAGCTGTTCGAGCCGACGGCGATGAACGGCGTGATTGCCGAGCACGCCGATGTAGAAGCAGGGTGTGCGCAGCACTTTGGCCAGGATCACCGGTTCGAGATCATGCTCGTGAAAGGCGAGCACCACGGCCGTGAACGGGTCGATCGATGACAACAGGCTTTCAGGCGGCGATGGCGCGTCCAGATGTTCGATGCCGGATTGGTCGAGGCCTTCGCGCGTCGCCTCGTCGCCGGCCCAAATCGCAATGTCCATGCCGGCGGCAACGCTCAGGCGTGCCAAGGCTCCGACCGCGGGACCGCTGCCGATCAAGACGAGACGCGGTTGCGGAAGGTAGTAACGGAAAAAGACATCGCCTTCGCGCGCACTCGCGACCGAGGTATCGGCATCGGGCATCGTTTCGAGTGTGCTGGTGCCGAAGACGAGATCGGTCTTGAGCGCAAAGGGTGTGCGCGCGTCTTGCACGACTCCCATTTCGGCGATCAAGCCGGCGTCGAGGCCAACGTCGAAGTAAATGTCGAGGCCGCTGCCACAGGGAAGCTTGACGTCGAAGTAGGGCGAGCCCTTGCCGTAGCGCACGAGGCGGTTTGCGCCCGATACCATGATCGCCTGCGCTTCGAGCACGATCGCCTGTTCGAGGCAACCGCCGGAGAGATAGCCGTGGTAGCGGCCATCCTCGGCGACGACCATCTGCGCACCGGCGAAACGTGGCGAACCGCCTTCGATGCCGACAATGGTGACGAGCGCACACTTGCGCCCGAGGGCTCGCCAGTTGACGAGCACGGCGACGCGCGTCGTCCTCGGCGAGAAGTCCGGGCGGCAGGCGCGTGATGTCGTTCGTCAGGTTCATGTCGCGGACCAGGTTCGAAGCGGAAGCGTCGAACGGTATTTTGACGAACTCCGAGGCGCTTGTCCAAGGCATCCCGCGCCACATCGATAAAACGCCTTCGACTTCCGTATCGCCGGAGCTTGCTTAAGGCTGGTGAACCTTCATAAGGTCGTGCCTAAGATAATCGAATGTCTCTACGGCGAGACGGTCAAAACAGAGCGCCCGCTATGCAGACGAGCGAAACACCAGGGACCAAGACGGCGCCGCGCGTCGGGCTGTTCGTCACCTGCCTCGTCGACCTTTTCCGGCCCTCCATCGGCATGGCGGCGGTGAAGCTGCTGGAGGACGCCGGCTGCACGGTCGAAGCACCTGAGCGCACAAGTGTGCTGCGGCCAACCCGCCTACAACAGCGGCGATCTCGCCTCGGCACGTCTCATCGCCAAGCAGGTCATCGCCTGCTTCGAAGGCTACGACTACGTCGTCGGTCCGTCGGGATCGTGTATGGCGACGCTTATAAGCGAATATCCGAAGATGTTCGACGCGGAACCCGAATGGAAGAAACGGGCCGAGGATCTCGCCGCGCGCAGCCATGAACTCCTGTCGTTTCTCGTCGATGTGCTGAAGGTGACGGCGATATCGGCGAAGCTCGACGCCGTCGCGACCTATCACGACAGCTGCTCGGGGCTGCGATCGCTCAACATCAAGGCGCAGCCGCGCACGCTGCTCGCCAAAGTCGAGGGTCTGACGATTTCCGAAATGCAGGATAGTGAGACCTGCTGCGGCTTCGGCGGCACGTTCTGCGTCAAGTATCCGTCCGTCTCCGTCAAGATGGCCGACGACAAGATCGCCAACGCCGTCGCGACGAACGCCACGCATCTCATCGGCGGCGATCTCGGCTGCCTGATGAATCTGGCCGGGCGCCTGAGCCGCGAGGGCCGCAGCATCAAGGTTTATCACGCGGCCGAAATCCTGGCCGGCATGCACGACGTACCGGCGATCGCCGAAGGCGACGACGGCTGACGTTGACCGAGGTCAGTGCAGGCCCGCTCGTGCTGCCTATATTCCCCTCCAAGGTCGCGCGAAGCCTGCAGTCGCATCGCTGTCGCGCCGTTTGAAATTGTGCCGCCCGATCGATGCGCGCACGTGGAGGATTACACATGTCGAGAATTCTGATCCGCGGCCGCCGCTGCCGCCATGATTGCATTTTTCCCGCTTTCCGCGGCGAGGGCCGATGACCAGCGCCAGGATCAGCCTGCCACGCACGAGGGCGCACACGATATGCACGGCAGCGGTTCAATGTCCGGTCCTCAAGGTATGGGCGGCGGCATGATGGGCGGATGTCCCATGATGCAGGGCATGCAAGACGGCATGAAGTCGGGCATGAAGCATGAGAAGGGCGCCATGATGGGTGGCGGCATGATGGGCGCCATGACGGAGCAGCGCCTTACGAAGCTCAAAGCCGAGCTCAAGATCACCGACGCTGAGACCTCGGTCTGGGACGGCTACGTCACTGCCGTCAAGGCGCAGGGCGAAACGATGACGGCCAATCGCGAGACCATGATGAAGGCGATGGGCGAAGGCACCGCAGTCGCGAAAATCGAGACCCACATCGCCGCCATGGAAAAGATGGTCGGGGCGCTCAAAACGCTGAAGACGGCGACCGAAGCGCTTTATGCGAGCCTCGACGAGGCGCAAAAGAAAACCGCCGACAAAGTGCTCGGTCACGGCTGCATGATGTGAGGCTTCAACGCCGGGCGCCAATTGGCGGCGAGCGCATCAGGGATCAATCGCGTGCGTTAACCCTGCGAGTCCGGCGAAGTGCCTGCTAAGGCTCTGTCTGAGCTCGATAAAATCTCATCCAAAAAGTTATCCCCGCTCACTCCGGCCGGCCGTACCATGGGCTGTTGCGGGAGGTTACGGATGAGTTGAGCGCCATGGAGTTATCTGATTTTACCCGCCGCCTGCTGGCGATCGCCGAAACCGTCTACCGCTGGGCCGGCCACTTGGCCGAGCTCGATGCGGGGCGGCGCGAGAAAGTAGCCCTCTACGCCGAGGAAATCGCCGCGACGCTCGCCCGTGCCGCCCTCGCCTTCACCAACCTGGAGCACCAACCCAATGACAAACAACAGTTTTTATGCGCCGCCCGGGAACTTGGCCGGATCTCGGGGTACCTCGACACCATCGTCGCGGCCCTCTCCCAGCATCTTGACGGGCGAAAGCTCGCTGGCGTTAAAAGGCGCCTCGAACATCTCCATCCCTACGAGCCCGCCGCGCTGATCGCCGAGTGCGGGGCCTTCGAGAACGCCAACCGGCTCTCGTCGGCCGAAGGTTTCTTCCGGGCGTTGGCCGATGCCTTGCGCACTTGACCAGATCCACTAACGACGAGCCAAAAGGAACGACGACACATGGACAAGTTCACGATCCTGACTGGTATCGCGGCGCCGCTGCCCTTGCGCAACATCGATACCGACATGATCATTCCGAAGCAGTTCCTGAAGACGATTCTGCGCACGGGTCTCGGCAAGTCGTTGTTTTTCGAAATGCGCTTCGATCCGGCGACGGGCAAGGAAGTCGCGGATTTCGTCTTGAACAAGCCGCAGTACCGCAAGGCGCAGATTCTGGTGACGGGCGACAATTTCGGCTGCGGCTCCTCGCGCGAGCATGCACCGTGGGCGCTGCTCGACTTCGGCATCCGCTGCGTCATCGCGCCGGATTTCGCCGACATCTTCTACAACAACTGTTTCCAGAACGGCATCCTGCCGATCCGTCTACCGCAGAAGGACGTCGACAAGCTGATGGACGACGCCAATCGCGGTGCGAATGCGACGATCACCATCGACCTCGAGAAGCAGGAAATCCGCGGTCCCGACGGCGGCATGATTGCATTCGAGATCGATGCCTTCCGCAAGCATTGCCTTTTGAACGGCCTCGACAACATCGGGCTGACGCTGGAGAAGGACAAAGCAATCAAGGCTTTCGAGGACAAGGCGGCGGCGACCCGGCCGTGGTTGTAGGTCAGCCCGGCGCGCGGCCGGTCCACGCGACGGTTTATCCTCGATACCTTGCGCAATACCCCGCTACTACCCGTGCCCTTACCGGCCGGTGATATCGACGGGTGAAGACTTTAGAGACGGAAGCGCTGACGGAACTAATCTGACGGAGTTCGATCAATGGCCAAGATGATTCACTCGATGGTGCGCGTAATGGACGAAGCAAAGTCCGTCGCATTCTATGAAAAGGCATTCGGTCTCAAAATCGCCGACCGGCTCGATTTTCCGGATTTCACGCTCGTTTATTTGAGCAACCCGGAAACGACGTTCGAGTTGGAGCTGACCGTCAACAAGGGGCGCGCCGAACCCTATACGGCCGGCAACGCCTACGGCCACCTGGCGCTCGTCGTCGATGACGTCGATGCCGAGTACAAGCGCATCGCGGACCTCGGCTACGCGCCGAAGGACATCAAGAACATGAGCCACGACGGCAAGCCGCTCGCCAAGTTCTTCTTCATAGACGATCCCGACGGCTACAAGATCGAAGTGGTGCAGAGAGGCGGCCGCTGGAAATGAATTTGCCGTTGTCAGGGTCCCAGTCGGCGTGACAACGACCGCCCCCGGCGCGCGCTCACCACGCATGCTCGGCATCGTCGAGGCCGAGGCCGCCGCGCAGTGCGAAACCTTCGACCACGCCATAGGGTCCGCCACCCGTGCCCGGCCGCGACGACATGAGCACGAAGCGCGGCACGAATATGCGCTCCGAACGATAACCGCCGAACCGCGTGAGATAGCGTGCGACAGCGTCCGTGTTCGAGGTCCTGAGACGCGCCAGTGTAATGTGCGGCTTGAAGGAGCGCTTTTCCGGCGCCAGGCCGGCGTTGCGGGCGGCGCGCTCGTGAAGCTTCGCCAGAGTTTCAAGGGCCGGTGACGGCTCGACATCGGCAAAGACGAGGTTCGGATTGTTGCCGCCGAAGGCGCCGAGGCCCGCAAGGCGAAATTCGAAGGTGTCGAAGTCGATTTCGGCGAGGTTGGCCGAGAATTCGCGAGCCATGCCGTTGTCGATGTCGCCGGCGAAACGCAACGTCAAATGGTAGTCTTCAGGCTTCAGCCAGCGCGCGCCGGGCAACGGCTGGTGCAGGCGGTAAAGTTCCGCCTTGACCTCGTCGGGCAATTCGATGGCGGTGAACAATCGCGGCATGGCAACGGCGACGATCTAGTTCTTGGCCGCGGACTTGCGCGCGGCGCTGCGTTTCACCAAGGCTTCGGCTTCGGGCAGAATGCGTTTCACGATTTCCGCGACGCCTTTTTCGGTCGGGTGCAGGCCGTCGTCCATGACGAGGCCCTTTTCGCCGATGACACCTTCGAGAAAAAACGGATAGAGCGGCACCGAATATTTTCCGGCAAGGTCGGTGAATATCGGATCGAAGGCCGCCTGATATTCTGGTCCGTAGTTCGTCGGCGCCTTGATGCCGGCGAGCAGAACGTCGGCGCCCTTGTCCTTCAGGATCGCCAGCATCTTGTCCAGATTGTCGCGCGCGAGCTTCGGTTCGATGCCGCGCAGTGCGTCGTTGGCGCCGAGTTCCAGGATGACGCCGTCGGGCTTCTGATCGAGCGTCCATTCGAGGCGATGCAAGCCGCCTGCGGTGGTATCGCCCGAAACTCCGGCATTGACGATTTCGACCTTGTAACCCTTGGCCGCAAGCGCCACCTGAAGCTGCGCGGGGAAGGATTGGTTCTGAGGCAGCATGTAACCGGCCGTCAGGCTGTCACCGAAGGCAACGATGCGAACCGGCATATCGGCCGCGCGCACGCCGGCGGCGAACAACCCCATCGTTGCGCATGCCATTATAGATACCGATGCAAGAAGGCCCCGGAACCCAAGTCCCGCGAAGCGGAGATTTCGGTTGAACATCATGTTTCCGCCTCAGCCTCGCTTCACATAAGTTCGACGTCGTTCGTGCTTTTCACGTAGAGATCGATGGCGGCCAGGGCAAGGCTCGACCGCCAAGGAACCAGGAAAAATCCATCCGTGCAACCCCACGCGCCGCTCATCAGCCTCGACGATACGCATCTGACGCTGACCAGCCGGGCGGGGCCCGTGCACATTCTGCGTGGTATCACGCTCGCAATTCCGGCCGGCGAAACGGTGGCCATCGTCGGGCCCTCGGGCTCCGGCAAAACGTCGCTGCTCATGGTGATCGCTGGATTGGAGCGGGCGACGCGGGGCCGCATCGAGGTTGCGGGCGCCGAACTTTCTAGCCTCGACCAGGACGAGCTGGCGCTGCTGCGGGGCGAGAAAATCGGCATCGTCTTCCAGTCTTTTCACCTGGTGCCGACGATGACGGCTCTGGAAAACATTGCCTTGCCGCTGGAACTCGCAGGCGTCGCCAACGCCGAGGAGACGGCGCGCGAACTTCTCAGTGACGTTGGACTTGCGGCGCGCGCCGATCATTTCCCGGCCGAACTTTCCGGCGGCGAACAGCAGCGCGTCGCCATTGCCCGGGCGCTTGCCAGAAAGCCGCGCCTCATTCTCGCCGATGAGCCGACCGGCAATCTCGACGGCAAGACCGGGCAGCAGATCGTCGAGCTTCTGCTCGGCTTGAAGGCAAAGACCGGCGCCACGCTCGTCCTCGTCACTCACGACGAACGCCTCGCCGACATGACCGAACGCACCATCCGCATGGCCGACGGACACATCGTAGCGGACGAAGCCGCGCGCACGGGAGCAAGGGCCGCCGTGCGATGAGCAGCGTTACAACTATTCCCCAGGGCGCAAAGCAAGGCGCGTTCGCCGCCTTCGCGACGCTGGTCCGGCTTGGGCTGCGCGAATTGCGCGGCGGCTTGAGCGGCTTCAAGATCTTCATCGCCTGCCTCGCGCTCGGCGTCATGGTCATCGCCGCTGTCGGGGCGCTGGCCGATGCGCTGACGGCCGGATTCGAACGCCAGGGCCGCACCATTCTCGGCGGTGATCTCGTCTTTGCCCGCATGCACGCGCGCGCCGAGCCGGCGGAACGGTCCGCGTTCGATGCCCTGGGCCGGACGAGCGAAACCGCGAGCATGCGCACCATGGCGCGCCGCCTCGACGGCAACGAGCAGGCGCTGATCGAGCTCAAAGCCGTGGATGCGGCGTATCCGCTGGTTGGCGCGGTAACGCTGGGGGGCGACGGCAATTTCGGCGCGGCCATGACGGCAAACGGCGCGGTTGCGGATGCCATGCTGCTCGAACGCCTCGGGGTGAAAGCCGGCGAAAGCATCCGCATCGGCGAAGCGGAAGTCGTCGTGAAAGGCGTGCTCAAATCGGAACCCGACGGCATCGCCGACCGCCTGACCTATGGTCCGCGGGTCTTCGTTTCACTGCCGACATTCGAGAAATCGGGCTTGCTCGAAACCGGGGGCGCTGGTTCGCTGGCGTTACGCGATCGACCGGGGAAGTGCGGCAAGAGACAGTCGCGAAGCACTGAAATCCTTGCGCCAGGATGCTCTGAAGCAACTGCCCGAAGCAGGCTTTTCGGCGCTCGACCGGAACAACCCGTCGCCCCAGGTGGCGCGCACGCTCGATCGTTTACGGCAGTTCCTCATCCTGATCGGGCTCGCCTCGCTGCTCGTCGGCGGCATCGGCGTCGCCAATGCGGTCGGAACGTTCATCGACAAGCGTCTCAAGGTCATCGCCACGCTGCGCAGCGTCGGCGCCACGGGAAGGCAGATCATCGGCTTGTTCCTGGTGCAGATCCTGGCCATGAGCTCTCGTCGGCATCGCCATCGGACTCTGTTTCGGCCTGCTCATCCCGGGGCTGATCGAGCGCGGCATCGGCGACGCCATGCCGATCCAGGCGGAATTTGCAGTTTCGCCGCAAAGCCTGGCGCTGGCCGCGCTCTATGGTTTGCTCGTCGCCCTTCTGTTTGCGCTCTGGCCGCTGGGGCGCGCCGAGTGCGTCGGTGCCAGCGTGCTCTTTCGCGACAGCGACAGGGGGCAATCGCGCTTGCCGCCAAAAGCCATCATCGCCGCAACGGTGGTATTGACGCTGATGCTGCTCGGTCTCGCACTTTTGACCTCCGAACCGCGCATGCTCGCGATCTATGCCGCAGGCGTAATAGCCGCGATTCTCGCCGTCTTTGCCGGCCTCGGCGAACTTCTGACCCGACTTGCGCGTGCCGCTCCCAGGTTCAAAAGCCCGGCGCTGACGATCGCCATGCGCAATGTCGGCGCCAGCGATGGGCTGACGCGCGCCGTGGTGCTGTCGCTCGGAACGGGGCTGTCGCTGCTGGTCGGCGTGGCGCTGGTCAATGCGTCGCTGGTCGAGGAACTGCGAGGCCGGCTCCCCGACAATTCGCCCGACTACTTCCTGCTCGACCTGCCGAAAGAAGACTTCGGCGCACTTTCAAAGCGCGTCGAGACACTTGTGCCGGGAACGGTGATGACCGAAGCGCCGATGCTGCGCGGGCGCCTCGTCAAACTCAAGGACAAGCCTGTCGAGGAGATCAAAGCGCCGCCCGAAGCCCAGTGGGTGCTGAACGGCGACCGCGGCTTGAGCTATGCGAGCAAGGTGCCGGAGGGCTCGACGATCACCGACGGGGAATGGTGGCCGGCGGATTATTCCGGACCGCCGCTCGTCTCGTTCGAGACCGACCTCGCCAAGAAACTCGGCCTCGGCATCGGCGACAAGGTGACGGTGAACGTGCTCGGCCGCAATGTCGAAGCAACCATCTCGAACCTGCGCGAAGTGAAATGGGAAAACCTCAACATCAATTTCGTGATGCTGTTCACACCCAACACGCTGCAAGCCGCACCCCACAACCTGCTGGCCACGATCCGGCTGCCGGAAAAAACTCCGACCGCGAGTGAGGTCAATCTCATCCGCAATCTCGGCAAGGAATTTCCTGCCGTCAGCGCCATCCGCGTCCGCGACGCCATCAATCAGTTCAACAAGATCTTCGACAAGGTGATGATGGCTGTGCAGGTCGCAGGCAGCGTGACGCTGGCGGCTGGCGCCCTGGTACTCGCCGGTGCACTCGCCACCGCCCAGCGCCGGCGCATACTCGAGGCCGTTATTCTCAAGACCATCGGCGCGACGCGCTGGCAGATCCTGAAGTCACATTCCATCGAGTACGCCCTGCTGGCATTGGCAGCGGCCATCGTCGCCATAGTCCTCGGCGCGCTCGCGGCCTGGGCGGCCCTTTACTGGTTCCTGGAAACGCCATTCACCTTTTCCCCCCAAGCGGTGCTTCAAACCCTTGCAACCGCTGCCGGATTGATCGCCATCTTCGGCGGAGCGGGTACCCTGGCGGTGCTCAGAGCCCCGGCCGTGCCGTACCTGCGCAGCGAATAGCCAATCTTGGCCATTCTGGCCTGGCGGTCCGGGATTTCTTCCCGGATCTGAAAGCGCTCTTGAACTGGGGCCCGAACATTCTCATATTCCCAGTGAAATTCGTGGCGGGCGACCTGCTCTGCCACCTTCTAGGAGGTCTTGGAACCCTATGGCTCAGCCTTACAATCAAACGACGGTCGCGCGGTCGCCTGCACGCGCCACGATGGATGAGGGCCTACGGGCCTTCATGCTCGGCACCTACAACTACATGGCCCTCGGCGTCGCCGGCACCGCGGCAGTGGTTTTTGCCCTGATGGCGAACCCGCAGCTGCTGATGTCGATCGGCACCGGCGGCTTCCGCTGGGTGCTGTTCTTCGCCGTCCTCGGGCTCGGCTGGTTCGCGCCGAAGTTGTTCTATTCCGGCAGCGTGACCATGGCGCATGCCGCCTATTGGACCTACTGCGCACTCTGGGGCGCACTCATTGCGCCGATGGTGTTCGTGTTCATGTCCAAGGGTCACGCCGGAATGGTCGGTCAGGCTTTTGCCATCGCCAGCGCGACATTCCTGGCGACGAGCCTCATCGGCTACACGACAAAAAAGGACCTGACCGGCTGGGGCGGCTTCCTCAGCATGGCTTCGATCGGCGTCATTATCGCCATGCTCGTCAGCTTCTTCTTCATCACAGACCCGGGCACCAGCAAGATGGTCAGCCTGCTCATTTCGTCGGTCGTGGTTCTGCTGTTCTCGGCGATTACGGCCTGGGAAACGCAGGAGATCAAGTCGATGTATCTCCAAGGCGCAGCGCATGGCGATGAAACCTTTGCCAACCGCTCCTCGATTTTCGGCGCTTTCATGCTCTATGGCAGCTTCGTCACCCTGTTCGTGCACATCCTGAATATCCTTGGGATCATGAACAACGAATAAGCGGTCAAGACGCCCCGGCAACGCGGCGTATCGGAAATGACGAGGGCCCCGGAGGCGATCTCCTGGGCCCTTTTTTATGCGCTTTTGGCAGGATCAGGACGAGACAACTTCGAAGCGATTGTCCAAGACGGCAAGGACGCGATGCAGGTCCTGGCCGCGCTTCAGGATCAGGCCCGTCGCCGAGACGACGGAATAGGCGCCCTGCTTACGGGCGAGCTTCGGGCTTTTCTCGATGCGATAGATCGGCACTTCCGAAGTGCGGCGGAAAATAGAGAACACCGCCTTGTCGCGCAGCAGATCGAGTGCGTAATCCCGCCATTCCCCGCGCGCGACCTTGCGGCCGTAGACGTTCATAATGGCATTCAGTTCCTGACGATTAAAAGCCGTGCAATGAAGCGGCTCGGCAGCACCTGCAACAGGCGGCTGGCTGGACGGGGCGCCCGCGGTCCGCGGGCGGAAAATTATTGGATCAAACTCGCTCAATGCGCGCCTCCCTATTTGTTCCAAAGGATTGCGCCAGTTTTTGAAGATTGCAAGAGCGGAAACGTAAAATGCTTGCGGCCGTATTATGCAAACGCGGCATCGAAATACCCCGGCGCTGACAAAATGGGGTCCCGCCGGGACCCATAATCTGCCGCATTGGAAAGCGATAAAAGCATCGTTGTCTGAGGCCCGGCTTCGAGAACCGGCTCTGGAAACTCAGCCCCCCAGCCCCCCGGGGCCAATTTCGAGAAGCTGGGCCTTTGACAACTCTCCCTGATTGTCCCCCCAGTCCTGGTTCCCCAGCCAGGACACCTGTCTCGAGAAGGGCCGGTTCCCCCAACCGGCCCTTCATCTTTTTGCGCGTCGCTAATTCTCGCCGGATTGTGAAGCCGTCGGGGGCCGAATATGCGTATCATTCAAAACGCATAACAACGTTCTGGTGATACAGCCTTGCCCAACGCGCGCACCCCAAAGCCCCGCCGCCCAGCCCGTCCGCCCTCAAAGAACCCGCTGATCTCCCGCTGGGCCACCCCCTTCGAGATCGCCCCATTCGATAAAATCAAGACGCAGCATTTCCGTCCGGCGCTCGAAGCCGCCTTCCGGGCCCACAATGCCGAGATCAAGGCGATTGCGGCCAACCCGGCCAAGCCGACGTTCGCCAACACCATTGTGGCCATCGAAAAGAGCGGCCGGTTGCTCAACCGCGTCAGCGCCGTCTTCGGCAATCTCGAAGCCACCGAATTCGACGCCGGACTTGCAGGAAATCGCCCGCGAGATGTCGCCGCGCTTTGCGGCGCACGAAACGCGCATTCTGCTCGATGCCAAACTTTTCAAGCGCGTTGACGACTCTATCAGAACCGCGACGCGCTGAAGCTGGACGAGGAACAGCGCCGCGTGCTGGAGCGACATCACCTTGCCTTCGTCCGCGCCGGCGCCAAGCTGCCGGCGCGGTCCAAAGCCCGCGTCAAGGAGATCAACGCCCGCCTCGCGGGCCTCGTCACGCAGTTCATGCAAAACGTGCTGAAGGACGAGCAGAGCTGGCACATGGTGCTCGACGGCGAGAAGGATCTGGCCGGGCTTGCCCGATTCGATGATTGCCGCCGCCGAACGCGCCGCAACCGACAAGGGCCTCAAAGGCAAGCACGTGGTCACCCTCGCGCGCTCGTCCGTCGAAGGCTTTCTCACGTTCTCGACCCGGCGCGATTTGCGCGAACAGGCCTTCAAGGCCTGGATCGAACGCGGCGCCAACGGCGGCGAAAGCGACAATCGCGCCATCCTCGCGGAGGCAGTGGAACTGCGCAACGAGCACGCTCGCCTGATGGGGTTCAAATCGTTTGCCGACTTCTCGCTCGAAGACACGATGGCGCACGACCCCGGCGCCGTCGATGCGCTGCTCCAGAACGTCTGGGGCCGGGCGCTGAAAAAGGCCGGCGAAGAACGCGACCTGCTCGTCGAACAGGCGCGCCGCGAGGGCGGTAACTTCGAGTTCGCCGCCTGGGACTGGCGGCATTTCGCCGAGAAGGTGCGCAAGGCCCGCTACGACCTCGACGAAGGCGAAATCCGCCCCTACCTGCAGCTCGACAAGATGATCGAGGCGGCCTTCGACTGCGCCCGGCGCCTTTTCGGTCTCGAATTCAAGCAAAATCGAGAAATGTCCGCGCTATCACCCTGAGGTGCGCGTTTGGGAGGTGAAAGACAAGACGGGCCGCCACGTCGGCGTGTTCCTCGGCGACTACTTCGCGCGCTCCTCCAAGCAGTCGGGCGCCTGGATGTCGCATTTCCGCCGTCAGCACGGCATCGGGCAAGGGCCAGCGCCCGATCATCGTCAACGTCATGAATTTCGCCAAGAGCCGCGACGGCGAACCGGCGCTGCTGTCGTTCGACGATGCGCGCACGCTGTTTCATGAGTTCGGCCACGGGCTGCACGGGCTGCTCTCGAACGTGACCTATCCTTCGATTGCGGGCACGGCGGTGTCGCGCGATTTCGTCGAATTGCCGTCGCAGCTTTTCGAGCACTGGCTTTCGACCAAGGAAGTCCTCGACACGTATGCGGTCCACTACAAGAGCGGCAAGCCGATGCCGGCGAAGCTGCGCCAGAGGCTGGACGCCGCGCGCAACTTCAACCAGGGCTTCGCCACCGTCGAGTACACCGCGTCGGCGCTCGTCGACATGGCGCTCTATTCGAAAGCCGACAAGGCGCCGGTCAACGTCGACCGCTTCGAAAGCGAAACGCTCGACCGCATCGGCATGCCGGCGGAAATCGTCATGCGCCACCGCCTGCCGCACTTCATGCACATCATGGGCGGCTATGCGGCCGGCTATTACAGCTACTTGTGGTCGGAAGTGATGGACAGCGACGCATTCGCGGCGTTCGAGGAAACCGGCAACGTCTTCGACGCCAAGGTCGGCCCAGCGCCTGAAGGAGTTCATCTATTCGGCCGGCAACCGCCGCGACCCGCACGAGGCCTACGTCGCCTTCCGCGGCCGCCCGCCCAAGATCGACGGCTTGCTGAAAAAGCGCGGCCTCGCAGCGTAAGCAGGCATCGAGGCAGCGTGCCCTACCACAGCCCCGCCCAGGCGGCGCCGAGAATGGGGCCGGCCTTGCCCTCCTGCACGAACACGACCGACTTCTGCGTCGCTGCCTGCATGACGGCGGCGCGCGGAATCTGGATCATGATCGGGCGAGCCGCGCCACAAGCCGACGGGCGTCAGTTCGTGCACGATGTTCGTGTAGAGGAGCTTGCTGCCGGCGTTCTCGCCCTTTTGGATATCGACCGTCGCCGAGGGCTGAACCAGCGCCAGCCAGATCGTCGCCTCCTGCGCCTCGCGGCCGGGCTCGACGCCGCCAACGGAGATGTTGAGCGTGCCGCCCGCCTGCCAGATCCGGATCGGCACATGCGACAGCGCGACATTCTTGGTCGTGAGATCGATGGCGTTGTCGATATCGGCCTTGCTGGAGCCGTTGACGTGCAGCATGCCATTGACGACCAGCTGCGGCGTGTAAATGGCGCCGTCGCCGCGCGCCTTGGCGTAGGCCCGCTGACGCTCGGCATTGCGGGGCGAGGCGAAGGTGTCCTTCCAGCCGAGATAGTCCCAGTAGTCGACCGGCATCGACAAGGCGACGACGCTCGGGTTCTCGGCGTAGGTCTTGAGCATGGCGTCGGCGGGCGGGCAGGACGAGCAGCCCTGGCTGGTGAAGAGCTCGAGCACGGTGGTGATGGGAACGGTGGAGGACTGCGTATCGCCCCGCGGCGTCGGCACCATTTCGCCGGCGCGGGCGAACCGCCAGCGTCAGGAGCGCAGCGCCTGCGGCAACGATTGCGATGCATTTTATGAAACGAAGGCTCATCGGTCTCCGAGTGTACGGCGCGGGCCTTTATGGGCGTCGCTTGATTGTAATGTAATATTATTGCATGAGCCCGAATTCGCCAGTCACGACTAGGTGAGACATCTGAGACCAACGACAAGGCGCGTCATGCAGGTTTCTACGCGCCTGCCCGGCTGAACATTACCGGCCTCGATCATGTTAATGTTCAGAGGGGCCGCCCCTCACGCAGACAGCCCTCTCGACGCCCCCTCACCCTGACCCCTCTCCCCGAGGGGAGCAGGAAAAAGGGCGAGGCAGCATGAACGGGTGGAGCGCGGTGGGTCAGGCCGCCAGGTTGCGCAAGACGAATGCAGGATGCCGCCGTTCCTGAAGTAGTCGATCTCGTCGAGCGTATCGATGCGGCAGAGCACGGGCACCTTGAACGACGAGCCATCGGGCCGCGTCACCACGATTTCCGCCTTCTGGCGCGGCTTGATCTGGGCAAGGCCCTTGATGCTCACCGTCTCGTCGCCCTTCAAGCCCAGGGTCTGCCAGGACGTCCCCGGCCTCGAAGGTAAAGGGCACGACGCCCATGCCGACCAGGTTCGAGCGATGGATGCGCTCGAACGACTGTGCGACCACGGCCTTGACGCCGAGCAGGTTCGTGCCCTTGGCCGCCCAGTCGCGCGACGAGCCGTTGCCGTATTCGACGCCGGCGAAGACGACGAGCGGCACGTGTTCCAAGGCATAGCGCTGCGCCGCGTCGTAGATCGCCATGCGCTCGCCGGAGGGATGATGGATCGTGTATCCGCCCTCGACCACGTTGCCCTTCTCGTCGGTCACCATGTGGTTCTTGATGCGGATGTTGGCGAAGGTGCCGCGCATCATCACCTCGTGATTGCCGCGCCGCGTGCCGTACTGGTTGAAGTCGGCGGGCTTGACGCCGTTCTCCATCAGATACTTTCCGGCAGGAGACGCGGCCTTGATGGAGCCCGCCGGCGAGATGTGGTCGGTGGTGATCTTGTCGCCGAACAAGGCGAGGACGCGCGCGCCCTCGATGTCGGTGACGGCCTTCGGCGTCTTGGTGATGCCGGTGAAGTAGGGCGGGTTCTGCACGTAGGTCGATTGGTCGTTCCAGCCGTAGGTCAGGCCCGATCCCGAACTGATGCCCTGCCAGTTCTCGTCGCCCTTGAAGACGTCGGCGTAGCGCGACTTGAACATGTCGCGCGTGATGTTTTCGACGATGAACTTCTGGATTTCGGCCGAGGTCGGCCAGATGTCCTTCAAGTAGACCGGCTTGCCGTCCTTGCCCGATCCCGAGCGGCTCCTTCGTCAGGTCCTTGGTCACCGAGCCGGCGATTGCATAGGCGACGACGAGCGGCGGGGAGGCGAGATAGTTCGCCTGCACGTCCGGGCTGACGCGGCCCTCGAAGTTGCGGTTGCCCGAGAGGACCGCCGCGGCGACGACGCCGTTGTCGTTGATGGCTTTGGAAATCTCCGCCGGAAGCGGCCCCGAATTGCCGATGCAGGTGGTGCAGCCGAAGCCGACGAGGTTGAAGCCGATCGCATCGAGCGACGTCTGCAGGCCGGATTTATCGAGATAGGCGGCGACGACCTGCGATCCCGGGCGCCAGCGAGGTCTTGACCCACGGCTTCGACGTCAGGCCCTTGGCAAGGGCATTGCGCGCCAGCAGCCCGGCCGCGATCAGCACGCTCGGGTTCGAGGTGTTGGTGCAGCTCGTGATCGCGGCGATGACGACGTCGCCATGGCCGATGTCGAAGGATTTGCCCTCGACGGCAACGCGTTTCTTGGCCTTCGCCCGGCTTCTTGTATTCGGCCTCGAGCGCCGTCGCGAAGCCGGAGCCGACCGCGGAGAGCGCGACGCGGCCTTCCGGCCGCTTTGGTCCGGCCATCGAGGGCTCGACCGCGCCGAGGTCGAGCTCGAGCGTGTCGGTGAAGACCGGATCGGGCGAATTCGCCTCGCGGTAAAGCCCCTGCGCCTTGCAATAGGCCTCGACCAGCGCGATGCGTCCTTCTTCGCGGCCCGAAATGGTGAGGTAGTTCAGCGTTTCCTTGTCGACGGGGAAGAAGCCGCACGTCGCGCCGTATTCCGGCGCCATGTTGGCGATCGTTGCGCGGTCGGCGAGCGTCAGCTCGTCGAGGCCCGGCCCGAAGAACTCGACGAACTTGTTGACCACGCCCTTCTTGCGCAGCATCTGCGTCACCGTCAGCACCAGATCGGTGGCGGTGACGCCTTCGTTGAGCTTGCCGGTCAGCTTGAAGCCGATGACCTCGGGAATCAGCATCGACTGCGGCTGGCCGAGCATGGCCGCTTCCGCCTCGATGCCGCCGACGCCCCAGCCGAGCACGGCCAGACCGTTGACCATGGTCGTGTGGCTGTCGGTACCGACCAGCGTGTCGGGATAGGCGACCGTGCGGCCGTCGGCGAACGCGTTCGTCCATACCGTCTGCGCCAGATATTCGAGGTTGACCTGATGGCAGATGCCGGTGCCGGGCGGCACGACGCGGAAATTCTCGAAGGCGCCCTGGCCCCATTTCAGGAAGTTGTAGCGCTCGCCGTTGCGCTCGTATTCGAGTTCGACGTTGCGGGCGAAAGCCTTAGGCGTGCCGAAGTCGTCGACGATCACCGAATGGTCGATGACGAGATCGACCGGCACCAGCGGATTGATCTTGTTGGCGTCGCCATTCAAGCATCTTCATGCCGTCGCGCATGGCGGCGAGATCGACGACGGCGGGAACGCCGGTGAAGTCCTGCATCAAGACACGCGCCGGGCGGAAGCCGATCTCTTTCTCCGTCTTGCCCTTGTTCTCCAGCCATTCGGCCATGGCGGTGATGTCGGCCTTGGTGACGGTGCGCCCGTCTTCGTGGCGCAGCAGGTTCTCGAGCAGCACCTTCATGGAATAGGGAAGCCGCGAGATGCCTTTCAGGCCGTTGGCCTCGGCATCGGGCAGAGAAAAGTAAATGTAGCTCTTGCCGCCGGCGGAAAGTGACTTCAGGCACTTGAAGCTGTCAACGGAAACGGGTGTTACGGCGCTCAAGGTCCAACCTCCTCATGAAAGTGGTTTTCGACAGAGAGCTGCGCCGCCGGTGTGCCGGCGGATCGAAAAGAGCCTCGAAGCGGGCGACTTGGCCCGGTCTGGCCCATCCGCTTTTGCGCTAGCGAAAGGTACGTCCTGCCTTTTATATAGCCGCACGCAAAAGGCCAATACCGTTCGTTCGGCGGAAAGGGCACCAGTGGCATTTGACCGCTGCTGCCAAAGTGTGAAATCGCCTGGGAAAAGAGCCACGTGCAACTCATTGCTGAAAATCTCGTCGTCGAACGGGGCGGCCGGCTCATCATCGATGGCCTGTCGTTTACGGCGAAGGCGGGCGAGGCGCTGGTGCTCGTAGGGCCCAACGGCGCCGGCAAGACCACGCTGCTTCGTGCCATCGCCGGATTTCTGCCGCTACACGGCGGACGCCTCGATCTTGCTGGCGCCGCGGCGGATACCGGCATCGGCGAACATTGCCACTTTGTCGGCCACGCCAACGCCGTCAAATCAAACCTCACCGTCGAGGAGAATGTCGCCTTCTGGGCCCGCTATCTTGGCGGCGAAGCCGGCGCTCAGGAACGGCGAACGGCCGCTCTGGCGCAATTTGCGCTGACCGGGCTCGAGACCTTTCCCGCCGCCTATCTCTCTGCCGGGCAAAAAAGACGAGCGGGCCTTGCCCGTCTCATTGCCGCCGCGCGTCCGCTTTGGTTGCTGGATGAACCGACGGTGTCGCTGGATGCAGCTTCGACGAAGCTGCTGGCCGACGCCGTCAACGCCCACTTGATAGCGGGCGGCCTCGTCATAGCCGCAACGCACTTACCTCTCGGCTTTCAAGTTTCACGCGAATTGGACTTGTCGCGGGCGCGGGCCGCCGCATGAGCCAATTCCTCGATCTCGTCAAACGCGACCTGAAACTGGCGGTGCGCGAAGGCGGCGCGCTTGGAACGGCGCTCGGGTTCTTCCTGGTCGTCGTGACGCTGATGCCACTCGGCCTCGGCCCCGACCTCAATCTGCTCGCCAGAATTGCGCCCGGCGTGCTTTGGATCGCGCTGTTGCTGGCGGCACTGCTTTCGCTGCCGCGCATGTTCGAGAGCGATTCCGAGGACGGTTCGCTCGAGGTCATGGCGACGGGCCCATTGCCGCTCGAACTCGTCGCCACGGCGAAGTCGCTGGCGCACTGGCTGTCGACCGGCATTCCGCTGGCGCTCGTCGCCCCGGTACTCGGCATTCTGCTCAATCTCGATCTCAAAGCCTATCCGGCACTCATTGCAACCATGTTGGCTGGAACCCCGGCGGTGAGCTTCCTCGGCGCCATCGGCGCGGCGTTGACGCTCAAAGCCCGGCGCGGCGGCCTGCTTCTCGCCCTGCTGGTCCTGCCGCTTTACGTCCCAACGTTGATATTCGGGATCACCGCCATCAGCGCCGCAACATTGGGGCCCGGCGGCTTCGGCGCCTCGTTCGCCATCCTTACGGCCATTTCACTTGCATCTGTAGTACTCGGGCCCGTTGCATCGGCTGCGGCGCTGCGCCTGCAATTGTAATTATTCCCGGACTTAAGCGCGCATTGCACGAGCACTCGTAAAGGCTTAGACGGACGCCATGCAAACCTTGACCCAGCGTCTCGCAAATCCCACCCGGTTCATGGAACTATCGGGCGCCCTGATCCCGTGGATTGCCGCTATGGCAGCCGCGCTGATCGCCTACGGCCTCTATCTCGTGTTCTTCGTCGCGCCCGCCGACTACCAGCAGGGCGAGACGGTGAAGATCATGTACATTCACGTGCCCGCCGCCTGGCTCGCCATGATGGGATACGGCATTGCAGCCGTGTCGAGCTTCGGCCTGCTCGTCTTCCGCCATCCGCTCGCCGACGTCTCCGCCAAGGCAGTCGTGCCGATCGGCGCGACGTTCACCGCCCTCGCCCTCCTCACCGGATCGCTCTGGGGCAAGCCGATGTGGGGAACGTATTGGGTGTGGGACGCGCGGCTGACCTCCGTACTCATTCTCTTCTTCCTCTATCTCGGGCTGATGGCGCTGCGATCCTCGATCGAGGACGAGAATCTCGCCGCCAAGTTGACGGCCGTGCTGGCACTGGTCGGAACGGCGATCCTGCCGATCATCAAGTTCTCGGTCGAATGGTGGAACACGCTGCATCAGCCTTCGACCGGCTTCACCAAGAGCGTCGACCCCAGCATGCGCACGCCGCTGCTGGTCATGGCGCTCGGCTTCACGCTGCTCTTTCTCGCCATGCACATGATGGCCATGCGCAACGAAGTGCTGCGCCGGCGCGTCAAGGCCATGCGCCTTACCGAAATCTCCCGCCGCGACGGCGCACCACAGCCGGCAACGGGAGGCTAGTCACATGGATCTTGGACCGCACGCCGCCTTTATCTGGATGTCCTATGCCGCCGTTACACTTGGCGTCGCACTGCTGTTCGCCTGGATCGTTCTGGACGGCAAGAAGCAGGCCGCGGCATTGAAGGACCTCGAGGCGCGCGGGGTTCGCCGGCGCTCGGCCGATCGAGGAAACGACGACACCCCATGACCGAAATAGCGAAATCAAACGGACTACGTCTCTTACCGGTCGCGGTTTTCCTGGCCATCGCCGGGTTGTTCGCTGTGGCGCTGAAGACGGGCGACCCTTCGAAACTGCCCTCGACGCTGATCGGCAAGCCGGTGCCGACATCCGCATTCACCCCCATCGACGGCCTTCTCGCCGACAGCAAGCCCGTACTTGGCTTCTCCAGCGCCGACCTCGCCAAGGGGCGGGTGTCGCTGGTCAACTTCTGGGCGTCCTGGTGCACCGAATGCGTCGCCGAGCACGCCCTCATCGCCGGCCTCAAGGTCAAGAACGACATCGACGTCTATGGCGTCGACTACAAGGATACGGCTGCCGCCGCGCGGCGCTTCCTTGGGCTTTACGGCAACCCCTATACCGCCGTTGGCGCCGACGAGTTGGGCCGTACCGCCATCGACTGGGGTGTTTACGGCATGCCGGAATCCTTCCTCGTCAACGGCCAGGGGCAGATCGTCTACAAGCACGTCGGCGCCATGTCGGAAGAATCGATCGCGACCAAGATCATTCCGGCCATTCAGGCGGCCAAGAGTGGCGCGCCGAAGTCCTGACGGCTCGGTTCGTCACAAGACCTCAGAGCGCCACGAACTGCTTGCTCTGGTGATTGAGCACCGACAAGGTTCCCGACTTGATATCGAAGTGGGCGCCATAGAGGCCCAGCCGGCCCTTGTCCTCCAATTCCTTGATGAATGGAAATGTCCTTAGGTTCTTGATCGAGGTCTTGACCGTCTCGAGTTCGAGGGCGCGCAGCTTGACCTCGTGCGATTGCATCTGATGCGAGGCAAGTACGCTCAAGCGCGCATCGTCGAGCATCGA
Source organism: uncultured Alphaproteobacteria bacterium (assembly GCA_963732525.1). GTDB lineage: Bacteria > Pseudomonadota > Alphaproteobacteria > Rhizobiales > Hyphomicrobiaceae > Hyphomicrobium_B. The sequence goes on along the minus strand of CAVSZX010000002.1, from coordinate 66,962 downwards.
CATCCAGCGCGAAATGAAATGCGCTTCCGTCTCGATCGCCGCCGACTGGTCGAGCGCCACCTTGACGCCGCCGCAACCGGAATGGCCGAGCACCACGAGGTGCTTCACCCTGAGATTCATGGCGGCGAACTCGATCGCGGCGCTGACGCCATGGAATTTGCCGGCGGTCTCGTAGGGCGGCACGAGGTTGGCGACATTGCGCACAACGAACAGCTCGCCCGGCATCGAATTGAATATGTTTTCCGGATCGACGCGGCTGTCGCAGCACGAAATGACCATGATTTCCGGGCTCTGGCCGTAGGTCGCCAGCTCCTCGTAGAGATCGGCATTCGGCACGTAGATGCGGTGCTTGAAGCGGCGGTAGCGGTCGGTCAGGGATTCGGGGAACAACGACATTCTGCGCTAAGTCTCCTCAAAAGCTCATTCCACGTCCATTCGCTCACTTCGAAACGGCCGTTCGCGCCAGGATCGCATAGCCGGCGATCGCCGAAAGGATCGACCCCGACAGCACGCCGAGGCGCACGTCTACCGCCATGGCCGGATCCGTGAACGCCAGCATTCCGATGAACAGGCTCATCGTAAAGCCGATACCGGCGAGCACGCTTGCGCCAAAGAGCTGCAGGCGGGAGGCGCCCTCGGGGGCGGCGGCAAGACCGCTTGCGATGGCCGTCCGGGCGAACGAATAGATGCCAATGGGTTTGCCGAGAAACAAGCCGAGCGCGATGCCGAGCGGAACGGGTGCCGCAAAATGCGCCAGCGAAAAGCCGGCGAGTGACACGCCGGCATTGGCAAAGGCAAAGACGGGCAGGATGCACAACGACACCCAGGGTCCGATCGCATGTTCGAGGCGTTCAAGCGGGCCTTCGCGATCCGAACTGCTCGCGGCCAAGGGAATGGAGAGCGCCGTTGCGACGCCTGCCAGCGTCGCGTGCACGCCTGATTTCAGGACGCAGACCCAGACGAAGAAGCCGACCAGAAGATAAGGCCAGATCTGCGTGACGCGGTTCTTGTTCAGGGCCGCTAGAGCCAGAATTCCGAGCATGGCTAGGGCCAGTGCCTCGAAGGAAAGGTCGCCGGTGTAAAAAAGCGCGATGATGACGATGGCGCCGAGGTCGTCGATGATGGCGAGCGCCAGGATGAAAATCTTCAGCGCCGGCGGCACGCGATTTCCCAGCAGCGCCATGACCCCGACTGCAAAGGCGATGTCGGTCGCGGCCGGAATGGCCCATCCCCGCAACGCGATTGGGTTGTCCCAATTGATGGCGGCATAGATGACCGCCGGCACGAGCATGCCGCCGACGGCGGCGATGACGGGCAACGCCGCCGTTTTCGCCGACGACAAGGCGCCGACCAGCATCTCGCGTTTGATTTCGAGCCCGACGAGAAAGAAGAAAATCGCCATCAGGCCGTCGTTGATCCAGTGCCCGATCGACTTCGACAGCGCCAGCGGCGGCAGGCCCAACGACACATGCACATGAAGCAGCCGGTCATAGAACGCCGCCAAAGGCGAGTTCGCGACGATGAGGGCCAGCGCCGCAGCGAGACACAATATGATGCCACCCGAGGCCTCGTGCTCGAGGAACTTGAAGTTGATAATTCTTTTCAGGACCACGGGAAAGTTTCTCCGTCTCGCGTTCGGGGCCGGTCGAAATGACAGAGCGGCACTCAAGCACCCCTAGCAGGTTTGCCCAGGACCGACAGATAGAGAATGTCACTGTCCCTGCTTTCGGCGATGACGTCCATGAGCCTGGCATGCGCGGCGGCAAAGCCCTCCTTCAAGGGCACCCTGGCTGCGGCGTATCCCGTAAGAAGGCCTGCCAGCGCATCGCCGGTGCCATGGGGAACGCGCGCAAGCGATGTGTTGCGCCGTATCTCGACGTCGCGCATCGTGACGAGCATCGTGCCCACCACATCCTGCTCCAGAGGCACCGACGTCGCGACGACGTTCGCAACGCCGAGACGCCGTGCCGCGTCCTCAGCCGCCTCCGCGCCGGTGACGGGCACGCCGGCAAGCCAAGCGAGTTCGAACCGGTTCGGCGTTGCGATGTCAGCCTTCGGCAACAGCTGCGATTTGATCGCCGAGGCCGTGGCCTCGGACAGATAGAAACCGCACGGGTCGTCGCCGAATACCGGATCGCAGACATAGACTGCCCTCGGCGACCGGCGTTTCACGAGCGACACCGCGCGTGCTACGACGTCGACGTGATCCGGCTCCGGCAGATAACCGGAGAGAATGGCGCCGATGCCCTCCAGAAAGCCGTTGCCGTCGAGAACCGAAAGCATCTGTTCAAGGATCGAAGGTGAGATCGGCTGGCGGGCAGTAGGGCCATCGCCCGGGTGGTTTGACAGCACCACACTCGGAAGCGCGACGACCTCGTGACCGAAGGCCGAAAGGGCAGGACCTGCGGCCTGCAGTCCCACCGTCCCGCGCGCGACAAAGGACGAAATCGCGAGAACCTTGGACATCCTGAGTGCCTTCTCCGGGGGCATTTGGCTCCGCCGGGGCCTTGCCCACAGCGTCCGTCGAAAGACCGTATCGCCCTTGGCCGCCTTTCGGCTATATTGCAACGCAACAAAAAAGGCGAGCGGAGGACGGGAATGGCGATCAGGCCACGGCGAAGCGTTCTGTATCTACCGGGGGACAACGCGCGGGCGCTCGAAAAGGCGAAAAAGCTACCCGCCGATTCGCTCATTCTCGACCTCGAAGATTCGGTCGCGCCGGACAACAAGCCGAAGGCTCGCGAAATGCTGGTCGAGGCTCTACGGGCGGGCGGCTTCGGCACGCGCGAGGTGATCCTGCGCGTCAACGCTCTCGAGACGCCATGGGGCATGGCCGACCTGCACGCCGCCATCGCCGCCGAGCCCGACGCAATTTTGATCCCGAAAGTTTCCCAGCCGGGAGATGTCGTCAGCACCGCCAAAGTCGTTCGCGCCACCGGTGCCGCCGACAAGACGCGGCTGTGGGCCATGATCGAAACGCCGATGGGTGTCATCAGCGCCCGCGAGATTGCCTCCTGCGGCGCCGATCCCGAAAATCGCCTTTCGTGCCTCGTACTCGGCACGAATGACTTGTTGAAAGAGAGCCGGGCCCGCGCCACCAACAATCGCTTTGCCGTGGTGCCGTGGCTTGCCATGACGCTGGTCGCCGCCCGTGCCTATGGCCTCGATGTCATCGACGGCGTTTACAACGACTTCAAGGACGAGACTGGCTTCCGCGCCGAGTGCGAGCACGGCCGCACGCTCGGCATGGACGGCAAGACCCTCATTCACCCCTCGCAGGTCGAACCCTGCAACCAGATCTTTTCGCCGACCGACGAAGAGGTCGCCTGGTCGCTCAAAATCATAAAGTCGTTCGAAGAGCCCGAGAGCGCCAAGAAGGGCGTCATTACGGTCGAGGGCCGGATGGTGGAGCGGCTGCATCTCGTCATGGCGCGCCGCGTCGTCACCATTGCTAACGCCATCGCCACTAAATCGCGCATAGAGGAGCCCTGGTTCTAAGGACGGCCCAGGGCTCCGTCAGACATCGCCTTAAATTCGTCCACAAGCGCCAATCTAAGGTTTACCTGGGGTTCGGCGTTTTCGAGATCACACGACTCGGAATGCAGGGGGGAAGGCCGCACGCGGTCGCTTCAGCCCATGGATTCCTTGCATGTCATCCCGCAGCCCTGTCGTTTCGCCGTTTGCCGCACCACTACCGATACTACTTGCGACACTGGTGCTGGCCGCATGCGCCCCCTTCGAGCAAGCCGAGCGCCCCGTTTACCGCGAGCAGGCGCGCTGCGACGTCGCAGTGGCCGAGGGCATGGCGCCGGGCAAACGCGAGGCGGAGCAGCTCGCCGAAGACGGCGCGCGCCAACAGTTCGCCGATAGCCGGGGCTACCTGCTCGCTAGTGGATTGAAGCACATCCGCATCGAAGGCAAGGAGACGCGCTGCCGTCCCCACCCCATCGCCAGCGGTTTCATTCACTGCACGGCACAGGTCCGCTTGTGCGGCCGTTGATCGCGTCACTCTGACGCCAGAAAGAGGTTGCAGGCGGGCGGCCAACATCCACAAAAGGGTGCCTGAGTGCCCGTGCCGCGCCTCCTGCGCCCGGCGCGGCGCGCGCAATTCACAAGACGTTCGAACGTGACGGGGCCAAAGCGCGATGACGACCACCAAGACAAACGCGGGCAATTTCTTCGAGGATTTCCGCTTCGGTCAGGTCATCACCCATGCGACGCCGCGCACCGTCAATGAGGGCGACGTCGCGCTTTATACGGCGCTTTACGGCTCGCGTTTCGCCGTGCAGTCCTCGGACGTGTTCGCCAAAGGCCTCGGCTATCCGCAGGCGCCCACTCGACGACCTGCTGACGTTCCATATCGTTTTCGGCAAGACGACGCCTGAAATCTCGCTCAACGCCATCGCCAATCTCGGCTATGCCCAATGCCGGTTCCTGAAGCCCGTCTATCCCGGCGACACGCTGAGCTCCGTCTCGGAAGTCATCGGGCTCAAGGAGAATTCGAACCGCGAGACCGGCACGGTCTATGTGCGCTCAACCGGACGCAATCAGGCGGGCGAGGTCGTGCTCGAATATTGCCGCTGGGTGATGGTGCGCAAGCGCGACAAGGCTCGCAACCACGCCCGAGGCGGTCGTGCCGAAGCTCGCCGATCGCGTCGATCCGGCAGAGATCGCGCTGGCCGTGCCGAAGCTCGATATCTCGAAATACGATCTTGCGCTCGCCGGTTCGACGCATCGCTGGGGCGACTACGAAGCGGGCGAAAAAATCGATCACGTCGACGGCATGACGCTGGAAGAAGCCGAGCACCAGACGGCGACGCGACTCTATCAGAATACGGCGAAGGTCCATTTCAACCAGCACACCGAATCCAAGGGCCGTTTCGGCAAGCGCATCGTCTATGGCGGCGTCGTCATCTCGCTCGTCCGGGCGCTGTCCTACAACGGGCTCGGCAATGCCTTCCATCTCGCCGCCATCAACGGCGGCCGCCACGTCGCCCCGACCTTTGCCGGCGACACTATCTATGCCTGGTCGGAAGTTCTTGAAAAAGCAGAAGTTCCCGGGCGCAAGGATATCGGCGCGCTGCGTGTCCGCATGGTCGGCGTCAAGAACATGGACTGTTCAGGGCACCCGCTCAAAAGCGCTGGCGGCGATTATGACGAGGGTGTGGTGCTCGATCTCGACACCTGGCTGGTGCTGCCGAGGTAGTGATGCGCGCGGGGGGTGGCCGCAAGTGCAATCCCGGCTATAAGTAGAGCGCGGGGAAAATCAGGGAATTCGACTATGAGCGTTGCGCGTGTCGTTGCCGGTGCCTTGCTGCTCACAGCGTGCGCGCTTGTTCAGGCGCGGCCGGCGCTGGCGGTGGGCGAAGTCGCCACCGCGCGCATGAAGTTTGCCGACGGCAATGACGCGGGAACCATCAGCCTCATGGAGGCGACGGGCGGCGTCCTGATGAAATTCGATTTGAGCGGTCTCGCTCCCGGCGCGCATGCCGTGCATGTTCATGAAAGCGGGGCGTGCGAAGGCGATTTCACGAGCGCCGGCGGCATCTACAATCCGCTTGGCGCCAAGCACGGCTTCCTCCACGAGGAAGGCCCGATGGCCGGCGACCTGCCGAATATCCATGCCGGCGCCGACGGCAAGGCGACGTGGCGAAGTTCCTGAGCAACTTTCCTCACCTTGAGCAAAGAAGCGGAAGAAACACTGTTCGACGCCGACGGCTCCTCAATCGTGATTTTCGAGAAGCCCGACGACTACGCCAGGATCCCGAAGGCGGCGGCGGCGCGCGGGTCGCCTGCGGCCAAATTCAGCACAAGTAATCCGGAACACTTCTAGGGCCGATCGGCCATGGGCCGGCCCTGGCGCGGCGCAACTGCGGAAAAATCCTGACATATGTCGAATGCGGACGAGCTTCCGTCAGGAAATGGTTACCGTTCGCTAACAGGTTTACCTTAAGACATTAGTCAGCAAGGCGTGATCGACTTGACGGGTTCGCACATTGCGTGTGGTCCCGAGTGGTCGATCGGTCGCGACTAGAAACAATTCGAAGCGGGCGTCACGTGACAAAGAGAACCGCAGTTATCGGCGCCGGCCTGGCGGGCTTTCGTGCGCACGCACCATGCGGCGCGCCGGCTTCTTTGTCGAAATTTTCGAGCAGGACCGCATTATCGGCGGCCGGATGGCGACGACGCGCCTCGGCCTCGAGACGTTCGATCACGGCGCGCAGTACGTGACGCGCGCATACGCCGAATTCCGAATCCTATATCGATGAACTCGTCGGGCTCGGCTACGCGGCCCGCTGGACCCCGCGCGCAACGCTGAACGGCGAAGAAGGCGGCGGGCAGATGATGCCCTGGTACGTCGGCACGCCCGGCATGGCTTCCATCGTCCGCCCCCTGGCCGAAAGCGTGCGCATCCACACCGGCCGTACCGTCCACACTATCGAGCGCCACGAAAAGGGCTGGCACGTCTGGTTCGAGGATCAGACCTCCGTCGGCCCGTTCAATGCCGTTGCCGTCGCAGTGCCGGCGCCGCAAGGCGCGCCTGCTGCTCGGCCGCATCGATGAATTCTCAGACTTCGCTGCCGCGCGTGCGCATGACCCCGTGCTGGTCGCTGATGGTGCGCGCTCGGACGAAAAGGTCCTGCCCGATCAGGACGTCTATTCCGACATGTCGGAAGTCATCCGCTGGATTGCCCGCAACAACACCAAGCCGGGACGCAATTCGCGCGGCGAATCGATCGTCATTCATGCTTCGCCGAGCTGGAGCCGCGAAACCGAAGACGCCGACCCCGAGGTCGTCGCCGAAGAACTTTGGAACGAAATCAGCCACGTTCTGGGCCTGCCGCCGGTGCGCCCGACGCGCATGACCGCGCATCTCTGGCGTCATGGGCTTGTCGATCAGTCCCTGGGCGAGACGTACATTTATTCCACCGAGCACAAGGTGGGCGTCGCCGGCGACTGGTGCCTCGGGCGCCTCGCAGAACATGCCTTCGAAAGCGGCGACCGGCTGGCGCGGGCCATCATCGACTCGTTCTGAGCCGCTCCACCCGCCAAATGGCCGACCCCCTCCGGATAGCCAACGTCATGTGGCAATTAGAGATTTGAAAAGCGCCGGCGCAGCCGCTACAAACCGCAGCTGACGTGAACGTTTCAAGGAACTGCCCCATGGCCGAGCCCAGCTCCGGGCGGGGAGTGCGGCCCGCGCGGCCGCTCTCGCCGCATCTGCAAGTCTATTCGCCCCTGATCAACATGGTGATGTCGATCCTGCACCGCATCACCGGCGCGGCGCTGTACCTCGGCACGCTGCTGCTGGCCTGGTGGCTGATCGCGGCGGCGACGGGACCTGAATACTTCGCCTACGTCTCGGGCCTTTTCGGAACCTGGCTCGGGCCGCATGGTTCTGTTCGGCTATACCTGGGCCCTGCTGCATCACATGCTCGGCGGCTTGCGGCATTTCATCTGGGATACCGGCGCCGGATACGATCTCAAGACCATCGATCAGTTGTCCTGGGCGTCGATCATTTTGTCCGTGGCGCTCACCGCCGTCGTGTGGGGCATCGCTGTCGCGCGGCAAGGGAGGGGTCTGAACCATGGTCATGCGAACACCCTTGAAAACCGCGCGCGCGCTCGGCTCCGCCAAGGAAGGTGCCGATCACTTCTGGAAGCAGCGCGTCACGGCGATCGCCAATGTTTTCCTCGGCATCTTCCTCGTCTGGCTCATCGCCTCGCTCGCCGGCGCCGACCATGCAACCGTCAAGAAGACGCTCGCCAATCCGCTTATCGCCATGGCCTTGCTGGCGCTGGTCGTCTCGGGCACGGTGCATATGCGGCTCGGCATGCAGACGATCATCGAGGACTACGTGCACGCCGAGGGCATGAAAATCGCGCTGCTCATGCTGAACACGTTCTTTGCGGCGGCGATCGCGCTTGATGAGCCTCTTCGCGATCCTGAAACTGAGCTTCGGAGCCTGACGACAATGGCGGCAGCAAAAGGCGAACGGCACCGGCAAAGCGCCCGCGGTCAACGGCAAGGCCTACCCGATCACCGATCACACGCTATGACGTCGTCGTCGTCGGCGCCGGCGGCGCCGGCCTCAGAGCCACGCTCGGCGCGGCAGAAGCCGGCCTCAAGACGGCGTGCGTGACGAAGGTTTTCCCGACCCGCTCGCATACGGTCGCGGCCCAAGGCGGCGTCGCAGCCGCGCTCGGCAACATGGGGCCGGACAACTGGCGCTGGCACATGTACGACACGGTCAAGGGCTCCGACTGGCTCGGCGACCAGGACGCCATCGAATACCTCTGCCGCAATGCCCCCGACGCCGTCTACGAACTCGAGCACTACGGCGTGCCGTTCTCGCGCACCGAAGACGGCAAGATCTATCAGCGCCCCTTCGGCGGCATGACGACCGATTTCGGCGAAGGCCCGCCGGCACAGCGCACGTGCGCCGCCGCCGACCGTACCGGCCACGCCATGCTGCACACGCTCTACGGCCAGTCGCTGCGCCATTCGGCGGAATTCTTCATCGAATACTTCGCCATCGATCTGATGATGGACCAGGACGGCGCCTGCCGCGGCGTCGTCGCGATCTGCCTCGAGGACGGCTCGATCCATCGCTTCCGCGCCAAGAAGACCATCCTCGCGACCGGCGGCTACGGCCGCGCCTATTTCTCGTGCACCAGCGCGCACACCTGCACCGGCGACGGCAACGCCATGGTGCTGCGCGCCGGCCTGCCGCTGCAGGACATGGAATTCGTGCAGTTCCATCCGACCGGCATCTACGGCGCCGGCGTGCTCATCACCGAAGGCGCGCGCGGCGAAGGCGGCTATCTCACCAATTCAAAAGGCGAGCGCTTCATGGAGCGCTATGCCCCGCACGCCAAGGATCTTGCCTCCCGCGACGTCGTCTCGCGCTCGATGACCATCGAGATCCGCGAGGGCCGCGGCGTCGGCAAGGAGGCCGACCACATCTTCCTGCATCTCGACCATCTCGATCCGAAGATCCTGGCCGAGCGCCTGCCGGGCATCACCGAGAGCGCCAAGGTCTTCGCCGGCGTCGACCTGCGCCGCCAGCCGATCCCGGTTCTTCCGACCGTGCATTACAACATGGGCGGCATCCCGACGAACTATCACGGCGAGGTGCTGACCAAGAAAGGCGCCGACCCCGACTCCATCGTCCCGGGCCTCATGGCCATCGGCGAAGCGGCCTGCGTCTCGGTGCACGGCGCCAATCGCCTCGGCTCCAATTCGCTGATCGACCTCGTCGTGTTCGGCCGCGCCGCAGGCCTGCGCTGCGCTGAAACGATCGAAAAAGGCGGACGTCACGTCCGATCTGCCTAAGGACGCGCACGACCTTGCGATCTCGCGCCTCGATAAATTCCGCAACGCCAGCGGCGGCACGCCGACCTCGGCGCTGCGTCTTCGCATGCAGAAAGTCATGCAGGCGAACTGCGCCGTGTTCCGCGACGGCCCGGTGCTGCAAGGAGGGCGTGAAGAAGATCACGGAGATCTGGAAAGACGCCGGCGACATCCGCGTCACCGACCGTTCGCTGATCTGGAACTCCGACCTGATCGAGACGCTCGAGTTCGACAACCTGATCTCGCAAGCCGCCGTCACCGTCACCGGCGCCGAAGCCCGCAAGGAAAGCCGCGGCGCGCATGCGCGCGAGGATTTCCCCAAGCGCGACGACGTCAACTGGATGAAGCACACGCTGGCCTGGGCCGATGACAAGACGACGTCGGTGAAGCTCGACGACCGCCCGGTGCACAAGAACACCTTGACCAACGAGGTCAAGTACATCGAGCCGAAGGCGCGCGTGTATTAGAGTTTCACGATGAGCGTGCGAAGGATTTCGTCCGGAGCAGGCCCGGAACTCGTAGTCGTCGATGATCTCGAGGCCGAACGGCGGCAACTCGAGAAAAACGCCGGAATGCAAGCCATCGCGCGTGCGATAGCCGCTGACGATATCGAGGTTCGGCGCCTTCGGCTTCGACAGGCACGCTGCTCGGTGATGATGGCGCGACCGAAGTGCTGCTTCAAATTGGCGAGCGCCGCAAGAATCGTATCGTTCGAAAGATGCTGGAACACCTCGCGGATGGTGACGATGTCGCCAGTCGGGCAGGGTATCGCGTCGCAACGTTGAGATTGTGGAATTCGACGCGGCCCGGCACGCCGTGATGCTGGCGATTGTAGGAGACGACCGTGGAGGACACGTCGCAGCCGATATAGCGGATCGGCCGCGAAACGCGGTCAAGGATGCGGCGTGACACCTGAAAATCGCCGCAGCCGATATCGACGAGCGTCTTGATCGAAACGTCATCGTTCAAGTGATTGGCGACGAAGACTTCATAGCCGCTGGTTATTTCCGGCATCGAGCCCGGCCCTGAATGCGGCGCCGCGCCCTGACTTTCCGACGTCCACAGCCCGCGTTCGTAGATTTCGTTGAACACGTCTTCGAGTTTGCGGCCGCGCGCATGCGCCTGCTCGCGATCGAAGCGGTAACGGCGCCAGCGCGCCAGAATTGGTTCGGGAACAAACGGCTTCAGCACCGCCTTCAGTCCAGCCGGCATGTTCGATCGACCCTCATTCACTTGGAATTCCAAGGTCAGGTGCTTAGCACAAGGTGTGCCATAAGCCAGGCCATCGAGCGGTCAACAGTTATTACTGCAGCAACAGCGTAAATTTCTCCGCCGAACGGCCTTTGGCCCCGGACGGCAATTACGGCTATGGTGGCGCCGCTTTGCACGGGAGACAGGCGCTTGGCTGGAAAACAAGGTCCCGCGGACGATGACGAAACCGACACCCGCATGCCACCCGATCCGTTCGCGGCGGTACTGCCGGCGCTGGCCGCTCTCGGCGCCATTTCCTCGATTGCGGCCATACACTGGTCGGGACAGGAGAAGTCAGCGACACGGACGCGCTCCAAGCGCAAGACGAGCGCCTCGCTGCGCGACCTCGAGACCTGCTGCCTCGGCTTGTCCGAAATCTTCCGCCGCTTCCAGAAGCATCCAAAGGTATTTGCCGGCGAAGGCGCGCAGGCCTCGTCACCCTTGAAGTTTGGCGTCCACGGCACGCGCATCCGCGCCGACGCCCAGCGCCTCTACCAGCAGCTCATCAACGACATCGCCTCCATGCTGGTGCTCGCGGCGCAGAATTCTTTCGACGTCATGACCGCGATCGAGGACGGCGACATCAACGCACCCGAAGAGGTGTTCTATGCATTCGGCGAGCAGCAGGAGAAGCTGAACAAGATTATCCAAATGCGCGCCACGTTGAAGATTGCCGTCGATACCGGCGCCGAAGTCGCCGAGCGCCTGACCGCCCTGGTGCGCGACTTGCGGAAATATCAGAGAACCCCCTGAGACGGCACCTGAGAAAGCGCCAAAAAATCGCATGTTCGACCACTTTGGGGGCGTTGACAGACGCCTGCGAAACCGGCTCAAGTGCATGAAATAATATCGCCTTCAATTGGATCAGCAGCGCAATGGTCGAGCTCACCCTGCCGAAGAACTCCCGCGTCACACAGGGCAAGACCTGGAACCGCCCCGAGGGCGAGGGGACGTGGAAGGAATTCAAGATCTACCGCTGGAACCCGGACGAACCCGAGAACCCGCGCCTCGACACCTATTACATCGACCAGGACCAGTGCGGGCCGATGGTTCTCGACGCCCTCATCAAGATCAAGAACGAGATCGATCCGACGCTGACCTTCCGCCGCTCCTGCCGCGAAGGCATCTGCGGCTCGTGCGCCATGAACATCGACGGCACCAACACGCTCGCCTGCCTCAAGGGCTGCGACGACGTGAAGGGCGCGGTGAAGGTTTATCCGCTCCCGCACATGGAGGTCGTCAAGGACCTGGTGCCGGACATGACCAACTTCTATGCCCAGCACCGTTCGATCGAGCCCTGGCTCAAGACCGACACGGCAACGCCGCCGAAGGAATGGAAGCAAAGCCGCGAGGATCGCGACAAGCTCGACGGGCTCTACGAGTGCATCATGTGCGCCTGCTGCTCGACCTCGTGCCCGAGCTACTGGTGGAACTCGGATCGTTATCTCGGCCCGGCGACCTCTGCTGCAGGCCTATCGCTGGATCGTCGATTCAGCCGCGACGAGGCAACGGGCGAGCGTCTCGACAATCTGGAAGATCCCTTCCGCCTCTACCGCTGCCACACGATTATGAACTGCGCCAAGGCCTGCCCCAAGGGCCTCTCGCCCGCAAAAGCCATCGGGGAATTGAAGAAGCTGATGGTGCAGAGAAGGGTTTAGGCCGCGCACTTCCCCTCCCCCCTTGGGGAGAGGGTCGAAGGGTGAGGGGGTGGTGATCAAACTCCGAAACCTGCAACCGAAGTCGTCGGCGGTTCGCAAGGGGGCTCACCCGCGACCTACGAATGGCGTTTTGTAACAGGAGAGCCCCGATGCAAGACATTCTCGATCACGTCGGTTTTCCGGTCACGGATTTCGCCCGCTCGATGGCCTTCTACAAGGCCGTGTTGCCGACGCTCGGCATCACCGTTCTCAAAGAGTTCAGCCTTTCCGAGGACGGCAGCGACGGTTACGCCGGCTTCGGGCGCACGCGGCCGCAATTCTGGATCGGAACGGGCGAGCCCTTGAAGGGCCGGCTGCACGTGGCCTTCGCCGCCAAGAGCCGTGACGAGGTCGAGGCGTTCTACAATGCGGCGATTGCCGCCGGTGCCAAGGACAACGGCCCGCCGGGGCTAAGACCGCATTATCATGCCGACTACTACGGCGCCTTCGTCCTCGACCCCGACGGCCACAACATCGAAGCCGTGACGCATTTGCCGGAGTGAAGGGGGTGGCGACTAGAATACCGCCGCGCGTGGCTCCCCTCCCCTCAGGTGAGGGGAATTTCACTGTCACGCAAGTTCGAGCCGCAATGTTCGCCCGAGTGCCTTCGCGGCCCGCTTCAACGTCGTGAGCGTGACACTGTCGTTGTCGGGATCGAGAAGGCGGTCGAGCTGTGCACGCGTCGTATGCATCTCGGCGGCCATGGCGGTCTTGGTCAGACGCTTCTTGCGCATCGCTTCGGCAATCTGAGCCGCGATCACTTTCTTTGTCGCAACAAACGATGCATCGTCGAGCAAGCCGTCCTCTGCGAGCAAACTCTCGAGGCTGGAGCCATGGTGCTTCTTTCGGGTCACGAGGTCATCTCCTTCAATCGGGCCAAGGCGGTCTCGATCTCGCCTGGCGGTGTTTTCTGCGTCTTCTTTATAAAGCCGTTGAGCAGCACGATGACGTCGCCGTCGAAGGCGAAAATAACTCGCGCTATGCGGCGGCTCGGCAAAGTTGAGCGCACTTCCCAAAGTCCGCGGCCGAGCGGACGGCAAAGCGGCAGACCCAGCGGCCATCCTTTCTGAACCGCCAATATGTCGCGCGCCGATTTCAGTCGGCGATCGTCGCAGATCAGAGTATCCTTCAGCCACTGTCCGTACTCGGCTCGCATCCGGTCTCCGAGCGATAAGAAAACCAACCGCGAAATCGCTCTGATCTTATGATACGGACATCTGTCAGGATATGTGCCTAGCAGCAAAGATTGAGTTGACTTCACTAACGCAATGTTGCAATAGCCGCAGCATTCTGCGACAAAGATCTGGCGAAAAGAGTGCCGCGCCAATTTGATGCTCAGTCGGCAAGACGTCCGTGCCATTGCCGTAGGTCGACGCGTACATGAGGCTCGTGATGAAGAAGGAATTGGCCAATGAATTTCGCGACGAACGCGCCAAAGATACTCGATTCGGCTCGACGCCAATGAGCCGAGCTGACCAGTAGTTGCGACTCAGACGATGAGCGACCTAATGTATCGCCTTGCATAAACGCTACAGAGCCGCTGATAAGTACGGCTTCGCGGAACCGGAAGAAGCGGTTGTTTCGTCAATTGAGGAACGAGTTTCATCCACGAAGTATTTTAGGATGGTTCAGTAGAATGACGCGCTCGCCTTCCCCCACCCTCCACTCCCTCACCTCTGGCGCCGTCCTCTCGCCCTTCACGCAGCTACGCCGGCTACTCGCCGACGTGCCCGCGGGCCACGCGCGCCCGATCGAGCTCACCATCGGCGAGCCGCGCGAAGCCATGCCCGAGTTCATCAAAGCAAAGCTCGACGAGGCCTTCGCGCTTTACGGCAAATATCCGCCGATCCGCGGCAGCGACGAACTGAAGGCGGCCATTTCGGCTTGGCTCTCGCGCCGCTACGCGCCTCACCACACCCGTCGATCCCGCAATGGAAATCCTCGTCCTCAACGGCTCGCGCGAAGGCCTGTTCTACGCCTGCCTGCCCGCCGTGGGACGCAAGCAACCTGCGCCGGGCACAAAGCCCGCCATCCTGATGTGCAACCCCTACTATTCCGCCTACCTCGGCGGCGCGCTGGCCGTCGGCGCTGAACCCGTGTTTCTCAATGCCACACGTGAAACAGGCTTCCTGCCCGATCTGGACGAGATCGCCCGCGACGCCGACCTCTTGGCTCGCACATGCGCGCTCTTCATCTGCTCGCCCGCCAACCCGCAAGGCGCCGTCGCCTCGCGCGCCTACATCGCCAAGGCTCTCGCGCTCGCCCGCGCGCCACGACTTCATGCTGTTTCTCGACGAATGCTACTCGGAGATCTACACGACAGCTCCGCCGCCGGGCGGTCTCGAAGTTGCAGCTTCAACGCCCGAGCGCTTCCAGAACCTCGTCGTCTTCAATTCGCTCTCCAAGCGCTCGAACCTGCCGGGCCTGCGCTCCGGCTTCTGCGCCGGCGACGCAACCTTCCTCGAAGCCTACGGCGAAATCCGCAATATGTGCGCGCCGCAGGTGCCGGGGCCCCTGCAACACGCCTCCGCCGCCGCCTGGGCCGACGAAGCCCACGTCGAAAAGGCCCGCGCCGCCTACGCCGAAAAGTTCGCCATTGCAGATGCAATTCTCAAAGGCCGCTTCGGCTACGCCCGCCCGGCCGGCGGCTTTTGCCTTTGGCTCGACGTCTCCCAATTTGGCGGCGACACCAACGCTACGGTAACCTTATGGAAACGTAACGGCGTCAAGGTGATACCAGGTAGCTTCCTGGCCCAGACCGGCCGTGACGGAACCAATCCCGGCGCAAATTTCATTCGCGTCGCCCTGGTTCAAGACCCCGCGACGATCCGGGAAGCGCTCGAACGTTTGGTAGAAGTTC
The DNA here is from genome assembly GCA_963732525.1 of uncultured Alphaproteobacteria bacterium. Lineage (GTDB taxonomy): Bacteria > Pseudomonadota > Alphaproteobacteria > Rhizobiales > Hyphomicrobiaceae > Hyphomicrobium_B. The sequence goes on along the minus strand of CAVSZX010000002.1, from coordinate 51,799 downwards.
TTGCGTAACGGGTCGTTCGGAGTATGTCGCTCGAACCACGTGGAAATGATCCCCAACGGCTGCTGCCGCAGTCGCTGGAGGACCGGCTCTTGAACGGGCTGGCGCGCATGGGAGGCCTCGGCCTGCTCGTGGCGATGATCTGCGTTTTTGCAACGCTCGCCACCTGGTCCATCGAAGATCCGAGCCTCACCCACGCAACGACGCTCGCGCCGCGCAACGCGCTCGGCGCCATCGGCGCGATCGTTTCCGATCTTTTCCTGCAGACATTCGGCTTCGTCGCCGTGCTCGCGCTGCTGCCGCCGCTGCTGTGGTCGGTCGAGCTGCTGCGCACCAGCCGCCTTCAGAACAGCCGGACAAGAATCGTCTATTATCCGATCGCGGTGCTGGCGCTCGCAGGCGCGCTGTCCTCGTATCCGGCGCTGTCTGGCATGGCCGCTCAACCACGGCTTTGGCGGCGCCATCGGCGACGGACTGTTTGCACTCGCCGCCAAACTGTTCGGCACGCATCAACAGGGACCGCGCCGACGTCGCCGCGGCTCTGCTGATGAATTTGTCGAGCCTCGCGTTTGTCGCCAAGTGCACGGGCTTCGAACTCGAGGCCTGGCTCGCGGCTGCCGTCGCCCGCCGCCTGGAACGGGACGACGCGATGAGCCACATCCCCGCCGGCCATCCATCGCTCTGGCAGCGTCTCGGCGCGCCGCTTCACCCCCAGCGCGGCTGGTCCCGTGTCCGCATCCGGCACTGCAGATGTTGCCGCGCACGGGCCCGTCCCTGCCGATGCCGCCCGCAGCGCGCGAGAGCGGCTACAATTCGCATGCGCCGTCCGGCGCCGCTTCATGGCCCGAGGCGGTTTATGCCCCCGTCGCCCACGCCCTCGACCGCCTCGCGGCCATCGCCGCCAAGCAGGAGGCGCATCTGGCGACACTCACCGGCGCCCCTGTGCCGTCAAATGCCCGACCGATGCCGTTGGCAGCGCACAGCGACGAACCCGATTTCGAGCCAGCCGACGTGCCCCTCGACCCGGTCGCGCTTGCGGACGAGGATGATTTCCGCGGATTTTCCTTCGACGCCAGCACAGATGCCGCGAGCCACGCCATCGCCGCCCGCTTCGCCCCGGCATCCACTGAGGCTGCGAAAGTGCCGCCGCAGGCCGTCGCCGCCGAACATGCCCGCCGCCAAGCCCGCCGCGAACAGCTTCCTGAAGCGGCCGCCGGCGGACCGCGTCCGGCAATGGAAACGCCCCTCGCTCAATCTCCTGAAACGCGCCGCAGCGGCGAAGCCCGGCCCCGAATTCTCTGCAACCGTCATGCGCGGCAACGCCCGCCTGCTCGAAGACGTGTTGAAGGACTTCGGCGTCAAAGGCGAAGTGAAAGACATCAAGCCCGGGCCCGTGGTCACGCTTTACGAACTCGAACCCGCGCGCGGCACCAAGTCCTCGCGCGTCATCGGCCTTGCGGAAGACATCGCGCGTTCGATGAGCCTCGTCAGCGTCCGCGCCGCCGTCGTGCCCGGCCGCAACGCCATCGGCCTCGAACTCCCGAACCTCCGCCGCGAACCCGTGCTTCTGCGCGAGATGCTGGAATCGGAAGCCTACCGCTCGAGCGACGCGACGCTCCCCCTGACGCTCGGCAAATCGATTTCCGGCGAGCCGGTCGTCGCCGACCTCGCCCGCATGCCGCATCTGCTCGTCGCCGGCACCACGGGATCGGGCAAATCCGTCGGCATCAACGCCTTCATCCTGTCGCTGCTCTTCCGCCACTCGCCGAACGAGTGCCGCTTCCTGATGATCGATCCGAAGATGCTGGAATTGTCGGTTTACAACGGCATTCCGCACCTTTTGACGCCCGTCGTTACCGATCCCCACAAGGCCGTCAACGCGCTCAACTGGGCCGTCGGCGAAATGGAAGAGCGCTACAAGCGCATGGCGACGCTTTCGGTGCGCAACATCGACGTCTTCAACAACCGCGTGCGCAATGCGCAAAAGCGCGGCGAGCTGCTGTCGCGCACGGTGCAGACCGGCTTTGACAAGCACGGCCATGCCGTGTTCGAAAAACAGAAGATGACCTTGGAGCCGATGCCGCACATCGTCATCGTCGTCGACGAGTTCGCCGATCTCATGGTCGTCGCCGGCAAGGAAGTCGAAGGCGCCGTGCAGCGTCTGGCGCAGATGGCGCGCGCCGCCGGCATTCATCTCATCATGGCGACCCAGCGTCCCTCCGTCGATGTCATCACCGGCACGATCAAGGCCAACTTCCCGACCCGCATCTCCTTCAAGGTCACGTCCAAGATCGACAGCCGCACCATCCTGAACGAGCAGGGCGCCGAGCAGCTCTTGGGCCAGGGCGACATGCTTTATTCCGGCGGCGCCGGCCAGATCATGCGCGTGCACGGCGCCTTCGTTGCCGACGAAGAAGTCGAGGCCATCGCCGACAGTCTGCGCCAGCAGGGCGGTCCGCAATACATCGAGGGCATCCTCGATGGCCCGCCGGCAACCGGCGACATCGCCAGCGGCGAACGCGCGCCGAGGCGAGGACGATCTCTACGACCGTGCCGTCGCCATCGTGCTGCGCGACCAGAAGGCCTCGACCAGCTATCTCCAGCGCCGCCTGTCGATCGGCTACAATCGCGCCGCCGACCTGATCGAGCGTATGGAGCGCGAAGGCCTCGTCTCGCCCGCAAACGCCGTCGGAAAGCGCGACATCCTGGCGCCCGCAGGACGCGTCGTCGCGGCCTGACGACGGGCACGCCGAACTCCTCTTGCTAAGCCCGCACGACTTCGCCTAATTGCTGGCTTTGCCGCTGTGATTTGCCCACTTGTGGTCGCAATGTTCGCCGAAACCATAAGTGCTGGCGAGGCGCGCATTTTGGGGCGTCCGCAGACCGCCGGCATCGACAAGGCACTGGGGGAACAATGGATCGTTCGATGAATTTCGCTTGCCGCGTGGCTGCCGCCAGCATGGCCCTTTGGGCCGCCGCACCGCTTCGCGCCGAAGAGGCCAAGCCCCCCGCCGCTCCTGCCGCCAAGACCGAAGCCCCCGCACCACAGCCCGCTACGCCCCCCAAGCTGCGGTTCCGGCTCCTATACCCGCACCTGCCGCAAACAAGCCCGCTGCCGCCGGAAAGCCGGAAGCCGGCGTAGACGGCTGGGCGGGCGAAGTTGCGCCCAACGGCGGCGCAACGGGCATCACGCTTGACGAAAAGCAGACCGACCTGGTCAAGGTCGTCTCCAAGTATTTCAGCGATTTGAAAGGCATGAAGGGCGCCTTCGTGCAGACCGGCGCCGACAACAAGAAGATGAAGGGCAAGTTTTTCGTCATGCGCCCGGGACGCTTCCGCTTCGATTATGCGCTGCCGTCCAAGCAAGTGATCATCTCGGATGGACGAGAATCTCGCGATTCAAGACTTCGATCTCGGCAACGAAGATCGCGTCGAACTCGACCAGACGCCGTTCCGGCTGCTCCTGCGCAAGGACGTGGATTTGCTCCGCGATGCCAAAATCGTCGAAGTTCAGGAGGCCCAGGACCTGATCGTGCTCGGGATTCAAGACCGCAGCCCCGACACTCCGGGCCGCATCAAGATTTTTTTGGCAACCAAACCGAGCCTAGAATTGAAAGAATGGGTTACCACGGACGCCCAAGGGCTGGACACGCGAATTGAGGTGTCCGAGCTCGCTCTCAGCAACGACCTAGATGGAAATATGTTTAAAATTCAAATGCTTCCGAAGAAGCCCGGCCTTCAATAATCGCTCCGGACACGGTCGAATCGCTGTGTCCGGAATGACGCTCTGCAACATCCGACCTGGGGATAACTCGGGAAAACCGTTCACAACTTCGTGAAGACGTGCTGCCCCCCCTGTTGAAATTCCCCAGGTTGCGCTTAATTACACGTATGCAGGTGGCGTCACCCTGTATTCGGTAGTGCCCCCCGTCTAGCCGAAGACGCCACCTCTGGTACCGGCTTCCCTCCCGGTACCGGCGCGTCAAGCGCAAATCGCGCCCAGCTCCTCCCCCCGGAGCTGGGCGCTTCCATTTTCAGGGCACGCGATTTATCGACTGAGATCACTGCAATGGCTGACGCATGCGACAGCTACTTTTAGTTGCGTGCAATTACGCGCGCGATGTTCAGCGCTGTACTTGGTCTCCGATTGAAGCCCGCAATGTTCGTGACGAGCAATCCGCACCGAGTGCACACCCGACTTACGGATTGCGCGCATCGAGCATTTTGCACTCCTGCACAACATGCTCAATGTAACGCCAGCGCCTGCGCGAATGGCGCACCTTCCGATTTTCCGATCAATGCCGGCGGTGGAGCGCCGGTGCCGGAGAGTGCGGCCAGCGCCTCATCGATCGCGCGCACTTCTGCCGCGAGTGTTTGCAGGCGCCGGGCGATGCGGTTCATCATATGCTCGGCGAGTTTGACATCGTCCGCCATTTGCTCGTGCATATCTTCGCGCGTAATCTTCAAGGCGCGGATCTTGGTACGCGCGACGATGGTCGACGTGTGAACTGTCTCCACCAGCATCGCCAGTTCCGCGATCATCGATCCCTCGGGGATGCTATCGGCGGGCGCCCCGGCGGCTTCATCGTGGATGCGCGCCGCTTCGCCCGAAACGATGACGATGGCGCAATCGCCCGTCTTGTCTTCTTCGATGATGACATCCCCCGGCTGGTAGATGATGCGCCCGGCGCGGCGCACGATCTCGGTCAGCTGCAAGGGCTTCAATCCCTGAAACAGGGGCAAGCGCAAAAGCGGTTTGACGAGGGCATCCATGGCCATCGGTCTTAACTCCACATCGATTGAAAGCTACGAGGGGACTAGACGCGACAGGTACTGACGCTTCAAACGCGGATATCGCACGCCGATAAAAACGCTTTGGCGCAGGCGATAATTCCATCACATGCCGACTTCGGCTGCGGTTCCACGCGCGACCCGCGAACGCTCGCCTGCCGGTCGGCCAAGACGCCACATCAATCAACATAAACGGGGACGGCGGTCCACCCATGATTTGCGCGGTGTGGAGAACCCGTGCATGGCCGATGAATAACTCAGACCCGGTCCAACGACTTCAACACCATTGAGGGCCCCGTTCAGGGCGAAAGCCGGTAGCCGCCGCTTTCGGTGATCAGGAGCTCGGAATTCGAGGGGTCCTTTTCGATCTTCTGACGCAGACGATAAATGTGCGTCTCGAGCGTATGCGTGGTGACGCCCGCGTTGTATCCCCAGACTTCGTGCAGCAGCGTTTCACGCGAAACGACCTTCTCGCCCGAGCGATAGAGATACTTCAGGATCGAGGTCTCTTTCTCGGTCAGGCGGATCTTGGCGCCGCCGGGATCGACGAGCAACTTGGACGCCGGCTTGAAGGTGTAGGGCCCGATGGCGAAGACGGCGTCCTCGCTCTGCTCGTGCTGGCGCAGCTGCGCACGGATGCGCGCCAGCAGCACGGCGAATTTGAACGGCTTCAAGACGTAGTCGTTGGCACCGGCATCCAATCCCAGAATCTGGTCGGCATCGGAGGTATTGCCGGTCAGCATGATGATCGGCGTCTTGAATCCGGATTTGCGCAGCAGCTTCACCGCCTCGCGCCCGTCCATGTCGGGAAGCCCGACGTCGAAGACGACGATATCGAAACGGCCGGTCTTTGCCGCCTCGATGCCCTTGGTGGCGGAGCCGGCTTCGGAAACCTCGAACTCGTCGTGAAGAACCAGCTGATCCTTGAGCGAGGTGCGCAGGTCGTCATCGTCATCGACCAGTAGGACACGTCGGGCCGTGCTCATATTCCTGAAGGCTCCAGTGGCTGGGAAACGGCGGCGGGGTTGTCGATAGACCGGTTGGCACGAGCACTGATCGAGATGGACGCCCGAACGAGCGGCGCCTCCCGGAGGCGAATGTCAGAGCCGAGACACTAGCATCCGCCTCATCTCTGAAATAGGGTCCATGAGGGCTGGGGACAAGTGAAGATTGCGTCCCCTTCTGTCAACACGAGCGGGCATGAAAACACCTCAACTCATCGTGAGACGCCGGTCGGCTCGAGCGACCACGGGTAGGCTGGAATTCGGGTCGTTTCACTGGCCCTGCGCCCTGGGAAGTAGCGGCATTCGCAGCATTAAGCATGAAGGCGACGGGGCAACGCCAAGGGGCCGCCACAGTGTGCTCTTCGCCTATTACCGGCGCGATCGCGTTTCCCGCTTCGCTTCGGCTCTCGAAATGGTGGCACTCGACGAAACGGACGGGTGGTGCGATGCGCCGGACGATCCGCAACTACAACCGGCCGGTCCGCCACCCCTATCCGGCGAGCGCCGAGCGCCTCTGGCGCCGAGACCATGTCTACGATCTGATCGTCGTCCTCGATTATAATATCCGCCCACGCATCAGTGGCCGGGGCAGTGCCATCTTCCTTCATGCCGCTCAGCCCAGCTTCACGCCGACGGAGGGCTGCATCGCGTTGCGCATCGGCGATCTGAAAAAACTCCTGTCGCGATTGCCGCGTCGCGCCACGCTCGTCGTCGCCTAGCGCAACTGCTTCGCCAAAAAAATGGCCCGGGTTCACTGGGTGAAACCCGGGCCAGGTCTGAGCACATCTAGGGGAAAGTGTGTGCTCGGGAGAATGCCGTGATCGGACGCGCGAGCCGGAACCAGAAGCCCGCGCGCCCGTGTTCGCTTAGTAATTGTAGGCGCGTTCGCCGTGATCGGTGATGTCGAGACCTTCGCGCTCCTTGTCCTCGGCCGGACGCAGACCGATGACGATGTCGACGAGCTTGAAGAGAATGAGCGAACCGAGACCGCTCCACAGCAGCGTCATGCCGACGGCCTTGGCTTGCGCCGTCATCTGGCCGACGAGGCTGTAGGGACCGACCGCCAGTTCACCCGGCTTCGAGATGTAATCGGGGATACCGACGCCACCGAGGCTCGGATCGACCAGGATGCCGGTCGCCAGCGCGCCGATGATGCCGCCGATGCAGTGCACGCCGAAGACGTCGAGGCTGTCGTCATAGCCGAAGGTGCTCTTGATCGAGGAAACGAACAGGAAGCACACCGGACTGACGATGAGGCCGAGAGCGATGGCACCCATGACGCCCGTCCAGCCGCAGGCTGGCGTGATGGCGACGAGGCCAGCCACGACACCCGAAGCCAGACCCAGCGCCGAGGGCTTACCCTTGGCGATCCATTCGACGACCATCCACGACAGGGCCGCGGCCGCCGTCGCAATGAAGGTGTTGATGAACACCAGGCCTGCGAACGGGCTGATCTCGAGGTTGGAGCCGACGTTGAAGCCGAACCAACCGACCCACAGCAGCGCCGCACCGATCATGCACATGGTGAGCGAGTGCGGAGGCATGTACTCGCGGCCATAGCCGACGCGCCTGCCGAGCAGGAGGCAGCCGACGAGGCCGGCGATACCGGCGTTGATGTGCACGACCGTGCCGCCGGCGAAGTCCAGCGCGCCCCACTTGAAGGCGATGCCGGCGTCGGCGCTGACCGCGTCGAGTGCGGCCTGAGCCGTGGCCTTAGCAGCGTCGCCGCTCGCGGCCGCAACGGCCTTGGCAGCGTCACCGAAGGCATCCGGGCCGCCCCAGTACCAGACCATATGCGCGATGGGGAAATAGATGAACGTCGCCCACAGCGCCATGAACACCAAGATGGCCGAGAACTTCATACGCTCGGCGACGGCGCCGAGGATGAGGCCCGGCGTGATGCAGGCGAAGGTCATCTGGAAGACGATGTAGACGTATTCCGGAATGTAGACGCCGTTAGAGAACGTCGCGGCGGTCGAGTTGTAGTCGACGCCCTTCAAGAACGCCTTCGAGAAGCCGCCGACGTAGTCGTTGAGGCCGCCACCGTTGGTGAAGGCCATGGAGTAGCCGTAGCAGACCCAGATGATAGCGACGAGACAGAGCGTGGCGAACACCTGCATGAACATCGACAGCATGTTCTTGGTGCGCACGAGGCCGCCATAGAACAGTGCCAGGCCCGGCACCGTCATCAACAGCACCAGGACAGATGCGGTATACATGAAGGCCGTGTCGGCCTTGTTGACGACGTGAGGTGCCGCCGCGGCGGGTGCTGCGGCCGCTGCCGCATCGGCTGCCGGCGCGGCAGCCTCCTGCGCGAGCGCAGGATCGATGAAAAGCGCGACTGCCCCGAGAGCCGCGAGGCCCCCCGCATAGCGCGCCAAGGATCGATAGGTCATTGATGTGCTCCCTGATCTTTTCGGAGATAACTGGAAATGGATCGTTGCCGCTTCACAGAGCGGCGTCGTCGGCCTCGCCGGTTCGGATGCGGACCGTATGCTCGATCGGCGAGACGAAGATTTTGCCGTCGCCGATTTGCCCCGTCTTGGCGGCGCGCTGGATGGCGGCGAGCGCCTTGTCCACCATGGGCGACGGCGCCACGACCTCGATCTTTATCTTGGGCAGGAAGCTCACGGCGTATTCGGCGCCGCGATAGATTTCCGTATGGCCCTTCTGACGGCCATAGCCCTTGACCTCGGTAACCGTCATGCCCTGCAGCCCGAGGTCGGTCAGCGCGGTGCGCACCTCCTCGAGCTTGAAAGGTTTGATGATGGCAGTGATGAGCTTCATGTTAGCCCCCTCTCCCTGTTCCCGGCACGTCCTGCCGGATGAGCGTTAAGTCGAGCCCGGGCACGATTTGCGCGCGAGCGTCGGAGCCCTAGAAGTCAAGGAGCGTGCCAGTTATGAGCGAGAGAGCTATTACACTGAATTAAATGAATTTTTACGAATTCGATCGGCGCAGGACGAACGCTCGATGACGTCAAGTTAGCCGAAAAATTAGGCAAACATGCGCAATTGCCTATTATTTGATCTGGAACGCCGTCTCGCGCCGCCGCATCAATCCTTCCTGTGCCGTCGAGGCCACCAGCCGCCCCTCACGGTCGAAGATGGTGCCGCGGCAAAAGCCACGTCCTGCGGCCGCCGTCGGGCTTTCCTGTACGTACAGCATCCAGCCGTCGAAGCAGAACGGCCGGTGGAACCACATGGCATGGTCCAGGCTCGCCAACTGGATGTCAGGATCGAACAGCATCTTGCCGTGAGCGATCAGCGCCGTGTCGAGCAGCGTGAAGTCCGAGGCGTAGGCCAGCATCGCGTGCTGCAGGTAAGGCACGTCCTTGGGCAAGGTCCCGCTGGCCCGCATCCACACCGCCTGCTCGGCTGGCCGCCGCTCTCGCGTCACATAGCGGGTCGGATCGACGACTTTCATCTCGATCGGATTTTGCCGCTGCCAGTAGGTGCGCATGTTGTCCGGCAATTCGCTCGCCAGCGCCTGCATCAGCTCGCGCGCGCTCGGCAGGTCTTCGGGCGGAGGAACCGTGGGCATCAGCGCTTGATGCGTGAACCCCGGCTCGAGTTTGTGGAACGAGGTGTTCATCGTGAATATCGGCCGGCCGTGCTGAATCGCCTTGACGCGGCGTGTCGTGAAGCTGCCACCATCACGCAGGAGTTCAACGTCGTAGACGATGTCGTGCGCGGGATCACCGGCGAGCAGGAAATAGCCGTGCAGCGAGTGGATCTGGCGGTCCGCTTCGACCGTCTGGCATGCGGCAGAGAGCGCCTGCCCCAGCACCTGCCCGCCATAGACGCGCTGCCAGCCGATGCTGGCGCGGGGGCCGCGAAACAGATTGTCCTCGATGCGCTCCAGGCGAAGCGCGGCAACGAGGCGGGCAAGCGCCGTTTCGCTTGCCGCATCGTTCGACGGCTTGTCTCGACCTGCGTCGTTCGACGGCTCTTCTCGACCTGCGTCGTTCGACGCCATGGCGTCCCTCATTTCAGGATTGCAGTTGGCCTCGGTACGCGGCCACAATGGGTGCCAAAGCGACGCTTAATGTCAATACGCACTGAACACCGTTTTGCGCCCGAGGCCCCATTTGACGCAGGTCCCTGCAAAAACTTCCGACGTCGTAATATCGGGCGCGAGCTTCGCCGGTCTGGCGCTGGCGCGTGCCTTGCGTATTGCACTCGGCGCGGACGTGTCGATCACCCTCGTCGATCGCGCCGACGGGCCACCGCCTGCGGCCAAGGACCAGCGCGCCTTCGCCATCTGGGCGGCGTCGAAGACCATGCTCGAGGGCCTCGGTCTCTGGGACGCAATCGCACCCAGCGCGCAAGAAATGTCGCGCATCGAGATCACCGATTCCGCGCTCGAGGATGGGCTGCGCCCCGCGCTCGTCACCTACGACGCCAAAACCAGCGCCGGCGCGCCGGTGGGCTTCATGGTGCCGTGCGAAGCGCTGCACCGCGCCCTTTACGATGCGGTAGCCGGCGATAGCAACGTCGCCTGGATCGCCCCCGCCGAAGCTGTTGGACACGCGCTCACTCCGGCGCATGCGACCGTCACGTTCGCTGATGGACAAACCATCGACGCGCGCCTCGTCGTCGCAGCCGAGGGCCGCTCTTCGAAACTCCGCGACGCCGCCGGCATCAAGACGGTCGGCTGGGGTTACGGCCAGCGCGGCATCGTCGCGATCGTGCAATTCTCCGAACCACATCACGGCCTCGCCATCCAGCACTTCCTTCCCGGCGGGCCGTTTGCCGTTTTGCCGTTGCGCGACAACCGCGCCTGCATCACCTGGAGTTCCGCCGACGAGGAAGCGAGCCGCGTGCTCGCCCTCGATACATCCGGCTTCCTCGCCGAATTGGACAAACGCATCGGCGGCCGCTTCGGCACCATTGAGCTCGTCTCCGGCCCGCAGTCCTGGCCCCTCGACCTCAAAATCGCACGCACGCTCACAGCGGAACGCTTTGCGCTGATCGGTGATGCCGCGCACGGCGTCCACCCCGTCGCCGGCCAAGGCGTCAATCAGGCCTTGCGCGACGTCGCGGCACTCACCGAGTGCCTGACGGATGCGGCGCGTCTCGGCTTCGACCTCGGCGACGGGCAAGCATTGCAACGTTACGAACGCTGGCGCCGCTTCGATGCGACCATGTCGGCGGCGGCCTACGATGGCTTGAACCGCTTGTTCAGCGTCGACAACCTGCTGCTCAGAGCGACGCGCGATGCCGGCCTCGGCCTCGTCGACCGCTGGCCCTGGCTCAAGACGCTGATCATGGACGAAGCCGCCGGCGTGACCGGCGACACGCCGAAGCTCTTGAAGGGCGAGCGTGTGTAGGCACTCCCCTCTCCCGACGCCGCGGCGCTTGGCGTGGCGAGAGGGCGCACCAATGGGTAGGGCGGACTGAGCCCACTTGCGAAGTCCGACGATCAGCCGCGAATAACCCGCCGCCCTCAGCGCGATCCCGGCAATCATAGTGAACAGCAACAGAGTTAACATGCAGAAACCTCGCAAACTTCGCTTCACGCAGCGATTATGCGGCCCGCCGTGACCCCCGGGGATAACTTTTTTTCGAGATCGGTGACTGGCCCTCCGGGCCTGACACCGGGAAATGAATAATAAGCCGGGGAACGGTGTCAGAACCGGAGGCTCAGCCACCGGTCAGACGTCGTCCTCACCGGTTGCACCGTCCTCCTCCGACGCCGGCTCCGGCTCTCCCGTCATCGGCGGCGGCACCACGACGACATAGCCGCCGGCGACGTTCACCTCGGGCACGCAGGCATCGGTGAAGGGATAGAACTCGGTGTCATTGGCACCGGTCAGGCGCACCTCGATGAGATCGCCGGCGCCGAAGTTCGCGACGTTCGCGACGACGCCGATTTTCGCGCCGGTTGCGTCGCGCGCCTCGAGGCCGATGAGATCGGCGTGATAGAACTCCGCTTCAACTGTTTTCGGCAAGCGGCGCGCGATCGACATAAAGCTCGGTACCTTTCAGCGCTTCCGCGGCGTTGCGATCGTCGACGCCCTGGATGCGCGCGATCACGCCCTTGGGCGTCACGCGGACGACGCGGATCTTGAACTGGCGCGACTCCCGACTTGTCGGAAAGCGGCCCGTAAGCGGCGATGTCGCGGGCTCGCCGGTAAAGGTGCGCGAGCGTCACCTCGCCGCGAATGCCGTGCGCGCCGGCGATGACGCCGAGCAGCACTTTGCGAGACTTGAAATTGTCTTCAACCATGCCGGCCGTCATGCCGTGCCCGGCGCCCTCCGGCAACTCAATTCGCCATCGCGTTTCGGTCGTCGCTCGCCGGCGGCTCAGTTCGGCAGCGGGCCGAGATAGTTGAATTCGAAGTCCACGGGCCGGCCAGCCACCTTCACCGTCGCATGCGACAAGGCGCCGCCCGCGCGACGTGGCACATGCCTTCGACCTGTCCGCCTTCGGGCCCGGTCGAATAGCCATTGACCAGCATGCTGTCGGGTGGCACTTCGATGCGGAAGGTGCACGGAATTCAAGTTGCGCGTGCGGTCGTAGTGATAGTATCCCATGAACACGCCGCCATGGCGGTCCGAGCCCTAGGATCTTGCCGTTGCGCAGCACCGCCAGCGCCTGATCGGTCTCGTCGTCGCCCCGGGTAGCGGCCGTGATAGGTTATGCGGTAGACGCCCTCGTCGAGCTGCTTGCCGCGATCCTCGAGCCGGTCGAACTCTTGCCGGCGAAGTCTCGGGCGCTGCCGCCTCAAGCAGCCTGAGATAGCCCGCGACGGCCCCAGGGAGCGGGTGTCGAGCCCGTTGCCCACTGGCTGACGGTGCGCGGCGAGACATCCAGTAAACGGGCCAGCTCGGCTTGTTTCAAGCCCAGCTTGTCCAGGACGGTTTAAGGCACTTCCGTGAGTCGGCATTGCTCCTCGCGTAAAATGTCAATTTCGTGTAAATTTTCGTCTACTGATTCCACGCTCTTGAACTTTCGCCAGCACAACCAAACGGTTTTGCAATGGACGTGTTGTCCGGAGCGATAACCCTCCGGGGCGGCGTTCGGAGGGTTCGGGCTTTCAACTGGCGGATTCGCCGGCCGCAGCCGCCGGCGGGCTTCTGCGGCCTTGGCGGCCTTTTCGGCGGCGGCGGCGGCGCGCTCCTGCGCCTTCTTCTTCGGCTTGGCCTTCTCGGGGTTGTTCGGGGCCGTGCGCTTGGCAAGGCCCTTGGCGTCGAGCAGGCGCATGACGCGGTCGGTCGGCTGGGCGCCGACGCCGAGCCAATACTTGACGCGCTCGTCCTGCAGCTTGATGCGCTCGGGGTCATCCTTCTTCAGCATCGGATCGAAGGTGCCGATCTGCTCGATGTAGCGGCCGTCGCGCGGGCCGTGACGTGTGCCACGACGACGTAGTAGTAGGGGCGCTTCTTGGAACCGCCGCGCGACAAGCGCATCTTCACTGCCATTGGTCTTCTCCTGCTTTTCGTTTTGACTGTTGAATTTGAAAGTTTGTGTTCGGGTCTATTTCTTCTTCCCCGGCAAGGGGAATTTCGGCAGGCCGCCACCGAGAAGCCCGGCAGGCCGCCGCAATCCGGGAATGCCTTTCGGCATCCGCAACTCCGGGCAACCCGCCTTTGGGCAGGCGCGAAGCGGCCGCCGTCTTGGCGGCGGGCGAGTTCTTCGCGCACGTCGGCCGGCAACTGCTCGAGCGCCTTGGGATCGAGGCTCGCGAGTTCGGCCTGCAGCTTGGCCGCCAGTTCGTCGGCCGACGGCGTGCCGCCGCCCAGCATACCGCCGCCGGGCAAGCCCATCATGGACGCCATCTTGCCCATCATGCCCTTGTTGCGGCCCATCTGCTTCATCAGCTCGGCCATCTGCTGATGCATCTTCATCAGCTTGTTGATGTCGGCGGGCGTGGTGCCGGAGCCCGGCCGCGATGCGCCGCTTCCTCTTGCCGTCGATGATCTTCGGGTTGCGCCGTTCCTTCGGCGTCATCGAGGAAATCATGGCGCGCATATGCAGGAAGCTCTTGTTGGCCTTGGCTTCGTCGATCTGGCCTTTGACCTTGCCCATGCCAGGCAGCATTCCCATGATGCCGCCCATGCCGCCCATGCTGTCCATCTGCTTGAACTGCTCGGACATGTCTTCGAGGTCGAAGGCGCCCTTCTTCATCTTTTCGGCGATTTTGGTCGCCTTCTCGATGTCGATGGTTTCCGCTGCTCTTTCGACGAGGCTGATCGACGTCGCCCATGCCGAGGATGCGGCCGGCGATGCGCTTGGGATCGAAGTCTTCGAGCGCGTCCCACTTTTCGCCGACGCCGATGAGCTTGATCGGCTTGCCCGTGACCGCGCGCATGGAAAGTGCCGCGCCGCCGCGGCCGTCGCCGTCGGCACGCGTCAGCACGATGCCGGTGACGCCGATGTGGCCGTCGAAGGCCTTCGCGGTGTTGACGGCGTCCTGGCCGGTCAGCGCGTCGGCGACGAGGAGCACCTCGTGTGGCTTCACCGCCGCCTTGACGTCGCGCACCTCGTCCATCAACTCTTCGTCGACCGTGACGCGGCCGGCTGTGTCGAAGATCACGATGTCATAGCCGCCGGTGCGCGCTGCTTCTTCGGCGCGGCGTGCGATCTGAATCGGCGTCTGGCCGGCGACGATGGGCAGCGTCGCAACGCCCGTCTGCTCGCCGAGCACGCGCAGCTGCTCCTGCGCTGCCGGACGGCGCGTATCGAGCGACGCCATCAGGACTTTCTTGCGGTCGCGGTTCGTAAGCGGTAGCCGATCTTCGCCGTCGTCGTCGTCTTGCCCGAGCCCTGCAGGCCGACCATCAGAATGCCGACGGGCGGCTGCGCCGCAAGGCTGATCGGGTCGGCGGTCGGAACCGAGCATGGCGACGAGTTCGTCGTGGACGATCTTGACGACCATCTGCCCGGGCTTGATCGAGCGCAGCACTTCCGCGCCGACGGCCTTGGCTTTCACCTTTTCGATGAAATCCTTGACCACATCGAGCGCCACGTCGGCTTCGAGCAGGGCGCGGCGAACTTCGCGCATGGCGTCATTGACGTCGCTTTCCGAAAGCGCGCCGCGGCCGGTGAGCTTGTCGAAGACGCCCGAGAGGCGTTCCTGCAGGGTTTGGAACATGCGGGTCTCAGGCTCCGTCGACGCGCAGCGCCGAATAATCGATCATCACGTGGTCGCGGTAGGCGGCGCGCTCTGCCAAGCGCCCGTACCAGGCTTCGACGTTCGGAAGCTCGGCCGCGCGATGGGCAGCTTGAAATAGCGGTACATCATGCCGCCCGCCGGGATGTCGGCGAGCGTCAGCTTGTCGCCCAGGATATAGGGACGGTCTTGCGAGAACCTCATCCAGGATGGCGAGGCGCTCGCCCGCGCGCTGAATGCTGGTCTCGATCGCGGCGTTGTTGCGGTCCTTGGCGGGCGTGCGGATGAGGCCGAGAAAGATCGTGGCGGTGATGTCAGGGTAGAGCGTCGTCGTCGACCACTCCATCCACTGGTCGGCGTGTCGCCGCCTGCTGCTCGTCCGCCGGCAGAAGCGTTCCCGTCGCCATACTTGCGCGCGAGATAGCGGACGATGGCCGAGCTCTCCCACAGCACGAAGTCGTCGTCCTGGAGCGTCGGGATCAGCTTGTTGGGATTCTTGGCGAGGTACTCGGGCGTGTCGGTCTTGCCGAAGGCGCCGCCCGCATCGATGCGCTCGTGCGGCAGACCCAGCTCGGCGATCGTCCACATGACCTTCTGGACGTTGACGGAGGTGGTTCTGCCCCAGACCTTCAGCAAGCTTTGCTCCTCGAAGCGGTTTCAGCCGCGCAAAACGAAAACGCACCCGGGAGCGCGCCGCGCTGCCGGATGTTGACCCCCCTGCCTCCCGGCTCCCAGTTTGGGGCCATGTGCAGGGCGGCGGCTCTGTACCAAAGCCGTCGGAATGGCGGGTGTATGGGTGGAAGCGGCAACTATTGGTGCGAGGCTCTAGTATTTCAGAGGATCAGATGCTTATGAGTGGCGTTATTTTTGAAAGGAAAATCAAATCTAAAAGCTGATCCATGACGGCTGCAGTGACGTTTCGGCCGGTTGTCTTACTGCTGGCGCCGGGGCTCGGCGACTGCAAGCCGGCAGGATCATCGCCCGTGCAGGATCCTCGGTGCTCACTGTTGCTAAACGCCGCTTGTCTAACGATGGCACGATAGTGGTGCACCGAAATGCGCCACCTATGACCGTACCTGATGCCGATGTCTGCCTTCGTTGTAGGTCATCGGCGTTGGACGTAAGTGCTGCGAAATATTAGCCGAGAGGTCGTTGTGGGCGTCGAGGTGGATGCCGATTTCGGCCGGGATGTGGAACAGCACGCGCGAGCCCAGCCACTTCTTGTCGGGGTCCGACCCCAGGCCGCCGGTCTCACCGTCGTGGATGGCGGCGCCGAGGCCCAGACCGAAGAATATATTGGAAGCACAATCGATTTCCCAGCGCGCGTCGAGATAGGCGTGGCTGGTGTCGCCGTTGGTATTGATCGAGGCGCCGAGGACGGGGCGGAGCGTGCCGCCGAACAGCAACAGTGACGGCTTGAACTGGGCTTCGAAATTGAGATCGACCCAGCGGTCCTCGACCGCGAAGCCGCTCCATAAGTCCGGAACGTCGTGTGCTAGAATGCCGAATTTCAGGGCATGGAGATAATCGCCGGCGCGCGCCTGCGGCACGGGGCCGAGCACGGTCGCGGCGACCACGATCGCCATCCCCAAATGCCTTCCGGTTTTCATGACCCTCTGAAACCTGCCTCTGCAATGACCTGCAATCTGAACAGTTCGCGGCGGCAAAGCAATTGCACGGGAACTGTTTCCCTCTGCTTAGTGCACTTCGGCAACAGACCGGCGGCACTAGGCCTGTGTGATGCGCAATTTTCGGGCTTCGCTTCAGCTCCGCGCCGGACCATAGGCCCGCGTCACGGCCCTGGCCATGGCGAACACGCGCTTTTGCCGCGCACGCTCCTGCGCCGTGAGAACGATGCAACCGACGCAAACGCAGGGGCGGCGGACGCCCCGGTAGGCGATTGAGAGGACGCTTAAAGGTGCGCGTTCGAGCGGACGCATCGCCTCGGGCCGGCTGTATGACGAGCGGCCGACGAACTGGCGAGCGCGGCGATGGAAGGGGCTAAGGGGCTTTCGCTTCACCTTGCGCTCCATCCGCCTGGCCGATGGCCTTGCGATAGATGTGCCATGTCGTGTGTCCGAGTACGGGCAGCGCCACGATCAAGCCGATGAAAGCCGACGCCAGCGACAGTGCCAACTGCATGCCGATGATTGTCGCCCAAAGGAACATCGGCCATGGGTTCTTCAAGACCGTCCTGACGCTCGACACCATGGCCGTGACGAAATCGACGCTGCGGTCGTAGAGCATCGGGAACGACACGGCGGAATATGAAAAGACGACGCCGGCGAGAATGGCGCCGACGATATTTCCGATAGCGAGAAACAGCCAGCCGCGCGGCGTGGTCAGGATCTCATGCAGCATGTCGCCGGTGCTGCCGCCGCCGAAGCCCATGAAGCCAAAAAACAGAAACGCCGCGATGTCGAGCCAGATGATGACCGTGAACACGGTCACGAACGCCATCCAAGCGAGCTCTTTGCCTGATACCGAACGCACCGAACCGAGCACCGCGCCCCACGACAAGGGTTCGCCACGTTCGAGCCTGCGGCTCACGTCATAGAGGCCGGTTGCCGCGAACGGCGCAAAGAGCGCAAAGCCGGTGGCGAGCGGATAGGCGAAGTAGGGCATCTCGAGCCAATAGACGAGCCCGACGATGAGCCAGCCGGCGAGGGCGTAAAAGGCGCCAAAGAACAGACCCGTATTTCGGCGCGGCGCGAAAGTCGCGAATGCCGTTGTCCAGGCTGTCGAGAATGTCGGCGGGCGTCAGCTTATTGATCGCCGGCCAGGCCTCCTTCTTTGCAGCGGACGCACCCGCGTTGACTGCTTCGGCCATATCGCCTCCCTTGCGCGGCGCATGGAATGCGCCCGCTTCGAAATATCCCGCCGCCGGAAGCCGCCACAATGAACGATTGTGCACCGCCGCTCAAGGCCCTCCCTTAGGCGATTGCGGTGGCGATTGCGACGGCGACTACGGACCCGGAACGAGGCGAAGCAGCTTGCCGTCGGTATCGTCGTCGGTGAGCACGTAAACGGCGCCGTCGGAACCGACCCTGACGTCGCGGACGCGCTCGCGGCGGTCCGCCAGGAGATGTTCGACGCCGGTGACCATTGCCGTTCTCGACAACCAGGCGCTCGAGCTTGCCGCCCGATAGGCCGCCCGCGAGAATGTTGCCCTTCCATCCCTTGAACAGTTCGCCTGTATAAAAGGCCAGTCCCGATGTGCCGATCGACGGCTTCCAATAATAGACGGGCTGCTCCATGCCGGCCTTCGTGGTGATGCCATCGCCGATCTTGGCGCCGGAATAATCGATGCCGTAGGTGATGACCGGCCAGCCGTAGTTCTTTCCGGCCTCCGGATGATTGAGTTCATCGCCCCCCTTGGGACCATGCTCGGTCGTCCATAACTGCCCGGTCGCGGGATCGATTGCCGCGCCTTGCACGTTGCGGTGGCCATAACTCCACACTTCCGGTCGCTTGGCGTCGTCTTTTGCGAAGGGATTGTCGGCAGGCACCGAGCCGTCGGGATTGATGCGCACAATTTTGCCGAGATGGGTCGACAGATCCTGCGCGCCCTCACTCAAGTCGGCGCGCTCGCCAAGCGTGATAAACAACGCGCCTTTGGCATCGAAAACGAGACGCGAGCCGAAATGATAGAAGCTTCGCGCCGGCGGCTCCTGGCGAAAAATGATGTCGCCGTCGTCGATGCGTCCGCTCTCACCTTCGAGCGTTAGCTTGGCACGGACAACCGAAGTGCCGTTGGTAAAATTTCCGCGCGGCTCGGAATAGGCAAAGTAGATCAGCCCCGAGGTCTGAAAGTCAGGCGCCAGCAGCACGTCGAGCAAACCGCCCTGGCCCTTATTGACGACGTTCGGCAGACCTTCGAGCGGCTTCGAAGCCTTGCCGTCGCGGGTCACAATCCGCATGCGGCCGGCGCGCTCGCTCACCAGCATGCGGCCGTCGGGAAGAAACTGCAGGGCCCAGGGATTTTGCAATTTTCCGGCGATTTCCTCGACCTTCACCAAGGTCTTGGGGGCCGCGGGCGCGTTGGTCTGTTCCGCCGCAACGGGCCAGCCGCCCAAGACGGCCGCGAAGCAGAAAACAAGCAGTAAACATTCTGGACATCGTTGCGGCCTCTCGGCATTTGTCATTTTTGGCCTTCGGCCCATATAAGAGCCCATGAGCGCTACCGCCACCCTCCCATATGTCAAGATGAACGGCCTCGGAAACGAGATCGTCGTCGTTGATCTGCGCCTGAGCCCGAAGGTCTTCAAGGCCGAGGAGGTCGTCGCCATCGCGTCCGACCGACAAACCCGGTTCGACCAGCTGATGGTCCTGCACGCGCCCGAAGACCAAGGGCAACGGAATCCTACGTCCGCATCTACAACGCCGACGGCTCGGAAGCGGGCGCCTGCGGCAACGGCATGCGTTGCGTCGGCTGGCTGCTGGCGAAGAGCCTCGGGCGGCGGCGTTCAAGGTCGAGACATCCGCCGGCGTGCTCGATATCGACGCGAGCGGCGGCGCAATCGTCACCGTCGACATGGGCGAGCCGAATTTCGACTGGCAGAAGATCCCGCTCGCGGAAGAATTCCGCGATACGCGCGGCATCGAATTGCAGATCGGCCCGATCGACAACCCCGTGCTGCATTCGCCTTCGGCGGTGAATGTCGGCAACCCGCACGCCATCTTCTGGGTCGATGACGTCAACGCTCACGACCTCGGCCGCTTGGGGCCGATGCTCGAAAATCACCCGATCTTTCCCGAGCGCGCCAACATTTCGCTCGCCCATGTCACCGCCCGAGATGCTCTGACGCTGAGGACCTGGGAACGCGGCGCCGGCCTGACCAAGGCCTGCGGCTCGGCGGCGTGCGCAGCGGCGGTTTCGGCCGCCCGCAAGAAGCTCACCGACCGCATCGTCACCGTCACCCTTCCGGGTGGTTCGCTTGCACATCGAATGGACGGCCAAAAATCGCATTTTGATGACCGGACCGGTCGAATTCGAATATGAAGGTGCGCTCGACCTCGACAAGCTGGCGAAAGCGCCGGCCTGATCCGGGTCGGGCTTCCGCCATCCGGCGACACCGAAATTCCAAGGCAAGACCAAAGGCACATGTCCGATCCCGTCGTCATCACGCTAGGCTGCCGGCTCAATGCCTATGAGTTGGAAGTCATGCGCCGCCATGCCCGCGAAGCAGGGCTCGACAATGCCGTCATCATCAACACCTGCGCGGTGACGGCGGAAGCGGTTCGCAACGCCCACCAAATGATCCGCCGGACGCGGCGCGAAAACCCGGATGCCCGCATCATCGTCACAGGCTGCGCCGCGCAGATCGAGCCAGAGCGCTTTGCCGACATGAGCGAAGTCGATCACGTCATCGGCAACGGCGAAAAAATGAAGGCCGAGACGTTCACTGGCCTTTCCGTGGATGGCAGCGAACGCGTCCAGGTCGACGACATCATGAGCGTCACCGAGACGGCGGCCCATATGATCGACGGCTTCGGCACGCGCGCCCGCGCCTATGTGCAAATTCAGAACGGCTGCGACCACCGCTGCACGTTCTGCATCATTCCTTATGGTCGCGGCCCGATCGCGTTCTGTTCCTGCAGGCGAGGCCGTTGCCGAAATCCGGCGTCTGGTCGAGAAGGGCTTCCCCGAGGTCGTGCTAACCGGCGTCGACATCACGTCGTATGGGCCCGATCTCCCCGGCGACATGACGCTCGGCAAGCTCGTGCGCCACATCCTGCGTCAGGTGCCCGAACTCAAACGCCTGCGCCTCTCGTCCATCGATCAGGTGGAAGCCGACACGCATTTGATGCGCGCGCTCGCGGAAGAAGAACGGCTGATGCCGCATCTGCATCTTTCGCTGCAGGCCGGCGACGATCTGATTTTGAAGCGCATGAAGCGCCGCCACCTGCGCGACGATGCGATCCGGTTTTGCAGCGAAGCCCGCCGCCTGCGCCCAGACGTCGTCTTCGGCGCCGATCTCATCGCCGGTTTTCCGACCGAGACGGAGGAGATGTTCGCCCGCTCGCTCGAGATCGTCGACGATTGCGGCTTGACCTATCTGCACGTCTTTCCGTTTTCGCCACGAAAGGGCACGCCCGCCGCCCGCATGCCGCAAGTGCCGCGCGACGTCGTCAAGGCCCGCGCGGCCCGGCTGCGCCAACGCGGCGACGATGTCTTAAATGATCATCTGTCGCGCCAGCACGGGCAGCGGTTCGACATTCTCATGGAGCGCGATAGCATGGGCCGCACGCCGCACTTCACGGAAGTCACCGTCACGGGCGAGGCACGCTTCAGTGCCGGCGAGATCGTCACCGCCCGCATCACCGGGCAGGCGCAGGGACAATTGATCGGCGAGGTCGTGGCGTGAGCGAAGCGGACCAGAAACGCAAGGGCCTCTTCGGGCGCATGTTCGCCGGCAAGGGCGATGCCGCTAAGAGTCCCGAGCCCACGCCGCAGCCAGCAAACGCTCCTGCAGACCCGCGACGCAGCAAACAGAAAACGCGCGGCCGCGGCCGAGAAGCCCACATGGTTCCAGCGCCTCAAAACCGGTCTCGGCAAGACCTCGAGCAAGCTCACCGAAGGCATCACCGGCCTTTTCACCAAGCGCAAGCTCGACGCCGATACGCTCGAAGATCTCGAAGACCTTCTCATTCAATCCGACCTCGGCGTCGCCATGGCGGGACGCATCACTTCCGCGATCGGCAAAGGGCGCTTCGAAAAAGGCATTTCACCCGACGAGGTGCGCGCCATTCTCGCCGCCGAGGTCGAGAAGGTGCTGACCCCCGTGGCAATGCCGCTTACTTTGAATGTCGCGCTGAAACCCCATGTCATCATGATGGTCGGCGTCAACGGCACCGGCAAAACCACGACCATCGGCAAGCTCGCGGCCAAGTTCAGGGCCGAGGGCAAGATCGGTCATGCTGGCGGCCGGCGACACGTTCCGCGCCGCGGCCATCGATCAGCTCAAAATCTGGGGCGAGCGCACCGGCGCGCCGGTCGTCGCAAGTTCGGTCGGCGCCGATTCCTCCGGCCTCGCCTATGACGCGCTGAAACAGGCCAAGGACGGCGGCTACGACGTACTACTTTTGGATACGGCCGGCCGCCTGCAGAACAAGCAGGCGTTGATGGAGGAACTCGAGAAAGTCACGCGAGTGTTGAAAAAGCTCGACCCTGCCGCACCGCACGACGTCGTCCTTGTTCTTGACGCGACGACAGGGCAAAACGCGCTGTCACAGGTCGAGATCTTCGGCAAGCGGGCGGGTGTCACGGGACTGGTCATGACAAAGCTCGATGGCACGGCGCGCGGCGGCATTTTGGTCGCAATTTCGGAGAAGTTTAAGCTGCCGGTGCACGCCATCGGCGTCGGCGAAAGCCTTGACGATCTTCAGCCCTTTGCGGCGGAAGAATTCGCGAAGGCCATTGCGGGGGAATGAACCGGCAGCGCATCGACGCGTCGAGCGTACCGGCGATTTCATTACGGGAGAGATGCAAAGGACGATGAAGAAGCTTTTTCCATTCAATGCCGAGCAGACGATCAACATCGCGAGCGAATTCGGGCCGCTCGTCACCATGTTCATCGTCAACGCAATTGCGGGCATCAATGCCGGCACTTGGGCGCTGCTGATTACGACGGCGATCGCCATCGCCATCATGTTCTACATGTTTCATCGACCGCCCATCTTCCCGCTCATCGCCTCCACGGTCACGATCGTTTTCGGCGCCATGACGCTTTTCACCGGCAACCCGATGTGGGTGCAGATCAAGGTGACGATCTTCAACGCCCTGTTTGCGATCTTCCTGATTGGAGGCCTGGCCGTGAAGCACAACTTCTTCAAGTTCGTGTTCGACAAGACGTTCCACTACACGGACGAAGGCTGGAACAAGTTCACCTGGAGTTTCGCGCTTTTTTTCATGCTGACGGCGGTCGCCAACGAGTATGTCCGCCAGACCTTTCTAGACGATCACATCTACAATATACTCGGCTACGCCATGAATGGCGTGAACGTGTGGATCCTGTTCAAGATCGCTATCGTTCTGCCCGTTACGCTGCTTTTTGCCTGGGTCCTTACGCGCCACTTACAGAAATATCGCCTGCCCGATCCGACACACGCCGGCGGAGCCTGACACGATGTCAGAACAAAACGTCGAGCAACGCGATGCCGAGATTGCCGAGCACCGCAATCACGTTCTGAAAATGATTATCGAACTCGGGCCGCTGCTCGTGTTCGTCGTCGTTTATGCGACCGCCAACATGCTGCTACCCGACGCAAAGCAAGCGATCTTCTGGAGCACCGGGGCCATCATGGCCGCGACAGTGCTCTCGCTCGTCGCCTCGCGCCTTGTTCTTGGTCACATTGCAACGATGCCACTCGTCACTGCGGCCCTGATCATGGTTTTCGGTGGGCTGACACTTTATTTGCAGAACGACCACTTCATCAAAATGAAGCCCACAATTCTGTATACTTTCTTTTCCGCAGCCCTTTTCATCGGGCTGGCAATGAAACGCTTCTTCCTGAAAGCGGTCTTTTCGGAGGTCATGAAACTCACTGATCCAGGCTGGCGCATTCTGACAATCCGGTGGGGCGCATTTTTTGCCTGCTTAGCGATCTTGAACGAATTCATCTGGCGGACGTTTTCAGAGGGGACCTGGGTGCTTTTCAAGTTTCCCGGATGCCTCGTACTGATTTTCGTATTCGCGGTGAGCCAAGTGGGTCTTCTGAAGAAGTACGAAGCTCACGGATAGTATTCGTTCGAAAATTCGAGATTTCGAGAACAGACGAACCAAATCATTGTTGCCAATACACGCAAAGGTAGTTGAGCAAAGTAAGAATTTCCTTACGAAAAAAGTATCAAACATCTAGACCTTGCAAAGGAAGGTGATATTCCTTCTTGGTGAACGGCAGCGTAAGGGGCGGGGACGATTGCAGACGGATTCTAGAACCATTTGAATTTACAGCAAGAATTCCGCGACATTGCCACCTTTGTGATGTATTCTTATTTGGAATAACAGTTTCGTCGAGGTAATGATGGCGCGCGAACCTGCTTCAAACCGCTTGGATCGGTCCCCCCTGCATCTGCTCCACAGAGCCGGGCAATGTGCTGCTGAAGTCTTTCAGGCCGAATTGGGCTCGGGCGACCTGACGCCTAGACAGTTTGCGGTCCTGATCACGGTGTCGACCAACGAGGGGCTAAGCCAGACCCACCTCGTCGAGCGCACGGGCATCGACCGCTCGACGCTCGCCGACATTGTCCGCCGCATGCTCAAGAAGGGCCTTCTACAGCGCCGCCGGACCAAAGAGGATGCCCGCGCCTATGCCGTCAAACTTACGGACGAGGGCTGGCGGGTTCTGAAATCGGCCGAGCCGTTGTCGCGCAAGGTCGACGAACGGATCCTGTCGGCGCTTCCGGCGGGCCAGCGTGACCGCTTCGTTCAGGATCTAAATGCAATCGTTCAGATGCTCGGGCGGATGCAGGCCAAGGAAGTCGCCGGCGGCAAACGCTAGCCCCTCGCATATCTCCGCGAGAGGCTGCCTGCCACCACGCGAACTGAACCGGCTCATGCCGTCTTGGGCAGAAGCCGGCGTGTGATCATCTCTTCGGCGATCTGCACGGCGTTGAGTGCGGCGCCTTTAAGCAAGTTGTCCGACACGATCCACATCGCAAGTCCGTTTTCCACTGTCGCGTCCTCGCGGATGCGCGAAACGAACGTCGCGTACTCGCCGGCAGCCTCGACAGGCGTGATGTAGCCGCCGGGCTCACGC
The DNA here is from genome assembly GCA_963732525.1 of uncultured Alphaproteobacteria bacterium. Taxonomy (GTDB): domain Bacteria; phylum Pseudomonadota; class Alphaproteobacteria; order Rhizobiales; family Hyphomicrobiaceae; genus Hyphomicrobium_B. Next base: position 27,129 of record CAVSZX010000002.1, on the reverse strand, counting down.
TTATCGATCACCTGGATGCCGGGTGCGTTACGCAGAATTTCGCGGGCTTCTTCCGGCGAAATGGGCCTCGCGAATTCAAGATTGACCGATTCGGAATGGCTGACGAATACGGGGACGCGCACACACGTCGCCGTCACCTTGATCTTGGGATCGAGGATCTTCTTGGTTTCGGCCAGCATCTTCCATTCCTCCTTCGTGTAGCCGTCCTCCATGAAGACGTCGATGTGAGGAATGCAGTTGAAGGCAATCTGCTTGGGAAACTTCTTCGCCTCGACCTCCTGGCCGGGCACGTACTTGCCCTTGGTCTGCTGCCAGAGTTCGTCCATCGCTTCCTTACCGGCGCCGGAGACCGACTGATAGGTCGAAACGACGATACGCGTGATCGTCGCCGCGTCGTGGAGCGGCTTCAACGCCACCACCATCTGAGCGGTCGAACAATTGGGATTGGCGATGATGTTCTTCTTGGTATAGCCGCGGATCGCCTCGGGGTTGACCTCGGGTACCACCAGCGGCACGTCCTGGTCGTAGCGCCAGCAGGACGAATTATCGATAACCACGGCGCCTTGCGCCCCGATTCTCGGCGACCAATCCTTGGACACCGTCGAACCCGCCGACATCAGGCAGATATCAGTGCCCTTGAAATCGAACGTCTCGAGATCGCGGCACTTCAGCGTCCTGTCGCCAAAGGAGACTTCCCTGCCGACCGAACGGCGCGAGGCGAGGGGGATCAGTTCGCCAACGGGAAACTTGCGGTCGGCAAGCACATTCAGCATTTCGCGGCCGACGTTACCTGTCGCGCCGACGATCGCAACTTTGTATGCCATTTCTCAGATGTCCCGGTGCCAAGGGCCGCAGCCCTGTAAGGCTATGACCGAACGATGATTTGAGCGGACACTTAACGGCCATACGGCAGTGTTTCAAGGCTGACCGTGATGACGTGCCCTCGTCAGGTCGCCATTTTTGCCGATCCTGGCCCCGCAGTCACAAACAACGGGCCTTTCGAGGTGCGTCATGGCCTTTAGAGCGATCAATATCGTCCTCGCCGCAATCGCCGTTCTGGCGCCGGTCCAGGCCCGCGCCGGTGACTGGCTGAGCAACGCCGAAATCGAGAAGGCGCTGAAGGGTCAGACGCTCGAAGGCATGTATGCCACAGGCCGGCGCTTTACCGAGCGATACTATACCGATGGACGGCTCGACTACAGCGAAGACGGCCTCTCCATGAAAGGCCGCTGGTCGGCGACGGCTGACACACTCTGCACGATTTATGACAATAACCCATCGGGCGGGTGCTACCGCGTCGCTCCTTCGGGCAAGAACTGCCTCGAATTCTATTTCGTCTCTCGCGACGAAGCCGCTGCCCCGGGCCCACCCGACAAAAAGCCGGATTGGACCGCGCGCGGGATGGTCGGCGGCAACGTCGAGGCCTGCCCGGAAATTTCGAACGTCTAAGCTAATCCAAGAACCGGCCGAAGAGCAGGGATGATGTCTCGATCGTGCCACCCTCGACAATGTCGCCCTTGACGACGACGGGATCGGCGACGACATCGACCACCTGCTTGTCGAGAGTTCTCGACCAGCAGCCAATGGAAGTCCCGCCCCGAAGTCTCGTTGCGCAAGAGACAGTGGTCCAACACGGTTCCAGTGAGCAGCGCCGTCGATGCGGGCTCGGGGGCGGCGGACTGTGCGTTTTCGGCCGCATCCTGCGCCGCGACGAACAATCCCGTCGGAATGAACGCCTGGCCGGCGAACTTCAAACCGTCGGATTCGGTCTGGGCGGCGAGAAAGTCGGCATCGTCCTTGTAGGCGGACAGCTCGCGCGCGAAGGCCGCGATACGAATCCGATGCACGGAAGGCAGAGGAATGGCAACGCGACTCGAAAAGTCGACGGCGTCGAAGAGCAGCGGATACGAGCCTTTGCCGGTCTCGTCCGGATTGACCCAGCCGTGGAAGGCCCCTTCGAAAACGTTTTCGCCCTGGCGATGCACGGCATTCGAAATCAGCATGCGCACTTCGCTTCGGCCCTCGAAAAACGGGCTGAGACCATGGATTTCCGTTTCGCCGTTTTCGCTCCTGCCGAGATGAAACCAGACCTCCGCGCCGGTCGCCGAGCGCCAGATGCCGTATTCGCCGTCGTCGCAGGGCAGGCGCGCGCCGGCAGCCGCAGCGCAGCCAAGCATTGCGCTCTGAAACTGTTCCTGGTCGGGAAAGACGAAGCCGATTGTCGACAGATTACTGGCCATGCCTGCTCCTTGCCCTCACCACCCTAACGGATGATCATACAGTGGGCTCAGGCGCTGCGGGCGAGCCTCTGGTGCTGCGAAATGCCGCCCAGCTCTTTGACGCGTGCCGAAAAAACCGTCTTCAGGGCTTGATCGATTTCGAGCACATTGTTCGAGACGATTTCGCCGATCGGATCGGGGAAGATGTATTTGTCGTAGCCGTCGGCGCCTTCGATGTAGTCGAAAAGCCGCCCCTTACGCTCGCGATCGTAATAAATGGTCAGCCGCCCGACATAGTCGGTGTAGCGCACATTCTCGATGGCCTCGAACTGCGTATCGTCGACGGCGAGATAAGCCAGGCGGCGGCGAATATAGTTGAAGATCTGCAGCTGATGTTCCGTGGTCGCGACGCGCTGGCCAAGCTGGTGCAGCGTTGCGGCGCCGGTGCGGCCGTCACCGTGCTGGCTCTTCAGCCGATCGACGACCGGGAGCACGAGGGCTTCCTCGAATGCGGTGCGGATGAGCGGCGCGTAGTAGCGATCGATGGCGCCCTTCCTCACGTTGCCGAGGCCGATGCGCTGGAGGGCGAAACGGCAGAAGTCTTCCGAAGGGCCCTTGGCTTCATCGACGAAGACAGTGCGCAAGCGGCGGCGGACAAGCTGGATGTGGGCCGCTTCCGCAATCGTCTCGGGATCGAAAATGCCTTTGACGGCCGCGTTCAAGGTTTCGAGGATTTCGTCGCTGACGCCGGCGCGGGCGATGGTCTCGAGATCGACGGTGAGGAACGGCGCGGCGTCCATGCGGCCGGGTTGCTCGGCATCGACGAACAGTTCAAACAGCGTGCCGTTGGTCAAGACAGCGAGTTTGACCTCGGCCACGGCCCTGAAGTATTCGGCGAGGCGCGAGCGGGCCTCGTTGAGATCGGCGCCGGACTTTTCGACGTTGACGGCGATGACCGGCACGCCGTCCTTCAGGATGGCGAAGTCGGTGAAACAGTCGGGCGCGGTGGAGTGGTGCGGATAGACTTCATAAGGGTTGGCGTAATCGTAGCCGAGCAGCCCTAGGAACGGCAGCACCAGGTAGAGCTTGGTGCTTTCCTCGTTCGTACAGGCGGTCATGATGCTGACGGAACGCTTGGCGACAGCCAGCAGTCCGGCGCGAAGCTCGTTCGCAGTCGTCATGGTCTTACAGTGCCCCCGCGCATGCGACCGTCTTTGAAAATAAAGCGGCCGAGGCGCCCCGATCCCCGAATCAAACACGGCGATTGTCTCATGACAGCGCGCAGGCGCGAAGAGGCTGACTTGTCAACGAATTGTTAAGGGTTGTAGGGGCCATGCCGCGCCCGGACGGATGTTTCCCTTACGAGGCGAGGCTCTTCAACTCTGTCTCGATCGCCTTGCCCATGTCGCTGGTCGAGACCTTGGTCATGCCCGCCTGCATGATGTCGGCAGTGCGCAAACCCTTGTCGAGCACGGCGGAAATGGCCTTTTCGAGCAGGTCGGCTTCGTTCGCCATATCGCAGGAATAGCGCAGCGCCATGGCGAACGAGGCAATCGTCGCGATCGGATTGGCGAGACCCTTTCCGGCAATATCGGGCGCCGAGCCGTGCACGGGCTCGTACAGCGCCTTGCGTTTTCCCGTCTTCGGATCGGGACCTCCGAGCGACGCCGACGGCAGCATACCGAGCGAACCCGTCATCATTGCCGCTTCGTCCGAGAGAATGTCGCCGAACAGGTTGTCCGTCACGATGACGTCGAACTGCTTCGGGTTGCGAATGAGCTGCATGGCGCAGTTGTCGGCCAGGATGTGCTCGAGCTTGACGTCCGGCGCATACGACTTGTGCACCTCGGTCACCACCTGGTTCCACAGCACGCCCGTCTTCATGACATTGCGCTTTTCCGCCGAGTGCACTTTGTTTCCGCGCTTACGCGCCAGGTCGAAGGCGACCTTGGCAATGCGCTCGATCTCGCGCGAGGTATAGAGCTGGGTGTCGACGGCGCGCCTTTCGCCGTTTTCCAGTGTCACAATTTCCTTGGGCTCGCCGAAGTAGACCCCTCCCGTGAGTTCGCGCACGATCATGATGTCGAGGCCTTCGACCAGTTCGCGTTTCAGGCTCGAAGCATCGGCAAGGGCCGGATAGCAGATCGCGGGGCGCAGGTTGGCGAAGAGATCGAGGTCCTTGCGCAAGCGCAGCAGGCCCGCCTCCGGGCGGTGCTCGTAGGGCACCTTGTCCCACTTCGGCCCGCCGACGGCGCCGAAGATGACCGCGTCGGCCTTTTTCGCCTTGGCCATGGCCGCGTCGGTGATCGAAACCCCGTGCGCGTCGTATGCTGCGCCGCCGACCAGGTCGTGCTCGACAGTGAAGGCCGCCTTGCTCTTGGAATTGAAAAGACTGATCAGCCGCTCGACCTCGGCAAGCGTCTCGACGCCGATGCCGTCACCGGGGAGCAGGAGGAGCGAATGCGTGGCCATGGGCGGTCCCTTGATTTTTTTGACGGCAGAAATTGCAGCGCGGTAGTGCTAGCGTCTACAAGGGAGACCTGCAAGCGAGGGGAAGCGTTGATGGCACTTTGGCGCACAGCACTTCGGGCGTCGGATTGCGCCATATCGGTGGTCTCGGCCGTTCTATTGCTCGTTCCACTGACGGCCGCGGCCGAGGAACGCCCCCAGTTGTCGCTGCCCCTCCTTTGCGAGCCGCACAAGACCTGCTTCATCCAGAGCTATGTCGATGACGATCCGGGCCCGGCGGCCAAGGACTATGCCTGCGGCTCGGCGACTTACGAAAAGCACAATGGCATCGATTTTCGCCTGCTCTCCGCCGAAGCGGCCAAAGCCAATGTTGCCGTCGTGGCGTCGGCCGACGGCAAGGTCAAGGCCACCCGCGACGGCATGACCGACGCCTTCCTGCGGACCATCAAGGCCGAGGACATCAAGGGACGCGAATGCGGCAACGGCGTCGTCGTCGATCACGGCAACGGTTGGGAAACGCAATATTGCCACATGCTCAAGGGCTCGATTGCGGTGAGCAAGGGGCAAGACGTGCATCGCGGAGAAAAGCTCGGCGCCGTCGGATTTTCCGGCATGGCCGATTTTGCGCACGTGCATCTCACCGTGCGCCACAACGGCGAGGTGGTCGATCCGTTCCAGCCGGATGCCGCACCCGCCTCATGCAATCTCGATCCAAAAAACTTCGGCCTCTGGCAGCCGTCGGCCATCGCGCCCTTCAGCTACAGGAACGGCGAAATCATCGGCACCGGCTTTACCTCGGCGGCCCCCAATCTCGACAAGCTCGAAGAGGACCATCGCGCCGTCGAGCCGTTGAATGCGGATAGTCCGGCGCTGCTCTTCTATGCACGATTCATCAACCTCATGGCGGGCGACCGCGTGCGCATCGTGATCAACGGTCCGGGCGGAGCGCTTATCGAACAGCTCTCCGAGCCGATCGAACGCAGCAAGGCGACGTATTTCACGTACGCAGGAAAAAGCGGCGCGAAGCCCCCTGGCAGCAGGGCCGCTACGACGCGCGCGCCGAGATCATCCGCGACGGCGCCGTCGCAGGCGCTGCGATCGATCAATTCGAAATCAAGCCGGCAACCCGATGAAGCCTTCAGAACGGCAGCGGGAAAGCGAGCGTGAAGCCGCCGAAGGTGAGTAATGCGCCGAGCGCTCCGAGGATGCCGGAGACAATGAGAAGGGCGTTGCCACCCGAAATGATCGCGACTGATGCAAGTACGATGGCGATTTGAAGGAGTGCCTGGGCATAGTCGAAATAGGGATCGCGTTGAAGCGAGAGGTCGCGCTCGGCTTCGAGCTTCTTGCCCTTGGCCCAAAGCTCGTCGAGACCCTCGCTCTTCTCGGGATCGCTGGTGAGCTTTTTGTCCTGCGCCTTGTATCCCGCAATTTTGTCCGTGACGAGCTTGCGGGCGTCTTCGGGCATGGCCGGATTTGCCGCCAGCATCATTTCAAGGTCGTCGATCTGCAGGCGCAGCGACTGGCGCCGCATATTCTTGGCCTGAAAGAAACCCCAGGTGTTGGAGGCTTCGATATTCTTCAGAGTTTCATTCTTGGAGGCGTTACCGCCGCCCATGGAGCAAATGGCCAGGACGACCGCGAGGATGCCGATGTAGACGCCGATAAATTTGTCGCGCCCGACGGCGTGTTTGTCTCTGTGCAATTGGTCGAGGGCCATGTCGCCGCCTAACTCCACAAATTCCAGGATTTCAGATGATGCGGTCCACGGGCGGCGCCGCCGCCGAGCGCGGCGCAATCAGGTCCTTGCGGTCGATAGCGCGGCCGTCGGCGCCGAGCCGGTAGACGATCGGCGCACCGGTCGCAAGTTCGCGTCGCAGGATCTCCTCGCCCGACAGCCCCTCGAGTACCATGATCAGGGCCCGCAGTGAGTTTCCGTGCGCCGCGACGATGACGTTCTTGCCGAGAACGATTTCCGGCCAGATATGAGCCTCGTAATACGGCTTCACGCGGGCGAGCGTATCCTTGAGGCTTTCTCCGCCGGGCGGCGCAATGTCATAAGAGCGGCGCCAGATCATCACCTGATCTTCGCCCCATTTCTTGCGTGCTTCGTCCTTGTTGAGGCCGGAGAGTTCGCCATAGTCGCGCTCGTTCAGCGCGTCGTCGCGCGTAATCGGTATGTCCGACTGATTGAGTTCCGCGAGCATGATGTCGAGCGTGTGCTGGGCGCGTTTGAGGCCGCTCGTAAACGCCGTATCGAAGCGGATGCCCTCGAACTTGATGGCCCGGCCGGCGACACGCGCCTCGATCAGGCCCTTCTCGGTCAGGTCCGGGTTGCGCCAGCCAGTGAACAGATTGAGCCTGTTCCACTCGCTCTCGCCGTGGCGAACAAGAACCAGAACGTTGTCGGTCAGCGCATCCGTCATCAGTTTCGTTGCCAAGAGTTGAGTTTAGACCCGTCTGATTTTGAGCTCGTGCTCTTCGAATTGCTGCCGTCAAATACCCAAGACGTCGGCCATCGAATAGAGGCCGGGGCTGCGGCCTTTGCCCCAAAGTGCGGCCTTGACCGCGCCGCGCGCAAATATGCCGCGGTCGGCGGCGATGTGGGTCAGTTCGATACGCTCCCCGTCGCCCGCGAAAATGACCGTGTGATCGCCGACGACGCTGCCGCCACGCAAGGTCGCAAAGCCGATATCGCCCAACTTGCGGGCGCCGGTGTGGCCATCGCGGGCACGCACGGAATGGTCATTGAGCGATACGCCTCGCCCCTCGGCCGCGGCTTCGCCCAGCATCAATGCCGTTCCCGAAGGGGCGTCTACCTTCATCCTGTGGTGCATCTCGACGATCTCGATATCGAAATCCTCGTTCAGGACCGCGGCGACCTTGCGCGTCAGTGCCGCGAGCAGGTTGACGCCGAGGCTCATGTTGCCGGCCTTGATGATCGTGGCGCCCTTGGCGGCCGCTGCGACCTTGGCCTCGCTCTCGGCGTCGAAGCCGGTGGTGCCGATAACGTGAACGATGCCGCGACGGGCGGCCTCGGCGGCGAAGGCGGCAGTCGCCTTAGGGCTGGTGAAATCCACAATGGCGTCCGCGGAGGCAATCGCGGCGGAGACATCGCTCGCAATCTTGACTCCGATCGGACCGAGCCCCGCAAGTTCGCCCACGTCCTTGCCGAGGACGTCCGAACCTGCCATTTCCGTAGCGGCGGCCAGCGAGCAGCCCTTGGCGGCGCAAACGGCGCGCACCAACTCGCGGCCCATACGACCTCCCGCGCCCATGACAGCGATTTTCATATCGGCTCCGATCTCGGACGGCGCTTTTTGCGCGTCGTGCGGCGGTATAGCAACCGACCCGGGATCGCGAAAGTACCGGCGCAGCGTTTTCCCGCCATGGTGAATGGCGAGCCCGGAACAGGAGGCTAGCCTCTCGAAACGCGTTTCAGGCTTTCTTAGCCGCTCTTGCGAGCGCCGCCATGATGAGCGCTCTGGCCTCGTCCGCATGGCCCCAATGGTCGATCTTGACCCATTTTCCAGGTTCCAGATCTTTGTAATGGGCAAAGAAGTGCTCGATCTGCTTGATCGAGATCTCGGGAAGATCGGAATAGGTCTTCACATTTGCGTAGCGCTGCGTCAGCTTGGCGCTCGGCACCGCGATGATCTTTTCGTCTCCGCCGCCGTCGTCCTCCATCACCAGGACGCCGACCGGGCGGCAATTGATGACGGCTCCCGGAACGATGGCGCGCGTGTTGCACACCAGCACGTCGATCGGGTCGCCATCGGCGGACAGCGTGTGTGGGACGAAGCCGTAGTTCCCGGGATAGCGCATGGGCGTATACAGGAAGCGGTCGACCATGAGGGCGCCGGAGGCCTTATCCATCTCGTACTTGATCGGCTCGCCGCCGACCGGGACCTCGATGATGACGTTGATGTCTTCGGGCGGGTTATTACCCGGCTTCAAGGCGTCGAGACGCATGGTTCCTTCCCCGTTTTGCAGGCGCGCGATATTTTATCGCCGCTCGTTTTTCGTTCTAGGCTTTTTGTAATGGATTATGGACCGAGGGTCCAAGGGCCGGCGCGTGATTGGGCTTTCAGGAGATGGCAGAGCAGCTGCGACTACAATCGCCAATTCGATCTAAGCGCGGTTGTGACGCGGTTGGCGCAGCCTGCTGACGCTTCGGCGCGGCCGCGACGTCACACCCGAGGGTCGTCATGAGGTTCAGCGCCAGCCGTAGGCGATCTTGCCGAGTTTGACGTTGCCGAAGCTCGTTGTCGTTCGGGCATAAGCCCGGCCGCCGCGGCGATAATAGAACCCGGCCGCCTGGTCGTTGTCCTCGAGGGCCCAAAGCATCAGGCCGTCGAGCCCGCGGCGGTCGAGAGTACTGCGGCAGGCCTCGAACAGATGCTCGCCGAGCCCGGCGCCCTGGTGAACGGGGGAGATGTAAAGCTCATAGATTTCGCCATTGTAGACGCCCTGGCGCCGCGCCGCGCCACATGTTGCATAGCCGGCGATCCGGCCCGCCGCTTCGATCACCAGGAGATGAGCTTCCTGTTTGACCGCCTTGACCCACCATTCGACGCCGCGACGGCCGATCAGGCATTCGAGATGCGCCTGCGGAATGATGCCGGTATAGGCGAAACGCCAGGAATTGGCGAAAATGCTGGCGAGTTCGGCGCTGTCGGAAGACTTCGCCCTACGCACGACTTTCTTGGTACCCGCACCGATCATGGCGGCAACTATAGCCTGTTGCGGCAAGGTTTTGGACCGGCATCTTCCGGCATAGCAAAAATTTGAAGAGCGCCAGAGGTTAATCCCTCCGGCGCTCTCAAATAGTCTCAGAATTTAAGCCTCATCTGCAGCCTTAGGGCCGCATCTCGGCTCGCCGGATCAACCGACCTTCTTGATCTGCTCGAACGACTTGGACGTCGCCGCGCCAACCGTTTCGAAGGTCTGCTTGGCAACCTTGCTCGAAAGCTCGAAGAGCTCCTTCGTCTGGTTGCCGGCGGCAGCGAACTGCTGCTGGAAGAAGTTGGCCTGGAGGCGGGCAACCTCAGGGAGGGTCTTCGCCTTGGCGATCGCCTGGGCTGCGTCGAAAATCGCTTCCGTGTTGGCGAGCGAGTTGGATACGATCTTTTCGCCGATCGACTTGGCGCCGGCCTGGGCCGTCAAAACGACGTCCTCGACGACCTTGGCGTTGTCCTTAGCGGCGGTCGCGAACTTGGCGTAGGCTTCGCGCGACTTGCTGACGGCGTCCTCGGCGAAAGCCGACATATTCTCGGGGATGCGGGCATCCTTGCCGGCGGTGAACATTTCCTGGGCCTGGCGGGTGAAGTCCTGGACCTGGCGGGTAAAAGCGTCGCTCATTTGGCACTCCCTAAGTTTTGCGCGGGTGGGTTTATTTACAAATTCGATGTCGGCTATTGCCGTCGTGTTCGATGCCCCAGTATGTAGCGCAGCTCGTTGTGCAGTGCAACAAGAAATTCGCCGCAGAGCAGAAAAACGACGTTCAATTGACCAAACGGATGGTTAATTTGGCCGCAGACCCCCCATTTCGGAGCCCAGCCTGTGCCTAACTCGCTCGCAACTGCAGCATAGTCGACATGCGAAGCAAGCCTAAGCAACTAACGGAAAAGTCTCTCGATACCCGAGCACTGCCGGATCGAAGAGGACATCGCCAGGCGTTAGCCGCCGCGCCAGCGCTATGCCTTCGAGTGTCCGGCACCGCGACAAAGCGACATAGGTTTGCCCGTGCGCGAACGAGCCCCGGGCCAAGTCGACGTAGACCCTGTCGAGGGTCAGACCTTGGGCTTTGTGGATAGTCAGCGCCCAGGCGAGGCGGATGGGAAACTGCTTGAATGTACCCGCAACGCTCTCGACGATCTTCTCCGCCGCCTGATCGTAGGCATAGCGGCGGTGCTCCCACGAGGCCTGCTCGACTTCGTACTCGCGCCCATCGACCTCGATCCAGACCTGCTTATCGCCGAGCCGGGTGATGCGGGCGATGGTGCCGTTGACCCAGCGCCGGTCGGGATCGTTGCGCAGCATCATGACCTTGGCCCCGGACTTCAGCTCCAGCGTAGCGTCGGCAGGGTGGGCGTTTTCGGAGAATTCCCCCGTGACACCTGCCGCAAACGATCGTGTCGTGCCGGGAAGCGCCTCGAGATAGGCGGCATTGATGCGCCGGGCCGCGGCATTGGTCGGGGTCAGAATGACGTAGGGTTCGCCTTCCTGCAGCGTGCGGATCGGATGCACGCGCTCGTTCAGATAGCGTCGAGATCCTCGACGCCGACGTCGCCGTCGCGAATGCGGTTCAAGACCGAAACCAGGGCCTCGTCCTTCTGGCGGAAGACTTCGGTGAGTTCGAGCCGGGACGTGCCCGCGCCTTCGACGAGCGAAGGAACCGAAAAGAAGAACGGCCCGCCGAAGGCGTCGGCAAGGTGGGCCGCAACCTCGGCTTCCTGCACGACGGGCGGAAGCTGATGGAGATCACCGAACATGACCAGCCGGACGCCGCCGAAGGGATCGCGCGGCCGGCCGCGATTGATGCGAAGAGCCTGGTCGATGGCCCACATCAGATCCGAGCGCACCATCGAAACTTCATCGATGACGAGATACTGCAACTTGCGCATGATGCGGCCATTGCGGCTGCGGCGGATGTCGGCCGGCTGGATGAGACGCGGCGGAAAAGCGAAGAACGAATGCAGCGTCTGGCCGCCGACGTTGATCGCGGCGAGGCCTGTCGGCGCCAGAACGACCATTTCGCCGGAGACGAGGTCGCGCAAAGCCCGAAGCAGCGTCGACTTGCCGGTGCCGGCGCGGCCGGTGACGAACAAATGGCCCTTCTCGTGGGCAAGATAATCCAGGGCGGCATCGAATTCGTGCGTCGCGCGTCACGCCCTCGGGCCAGGCACGACGGCTCGCGGCCGGCGGGCCCTTGGTCGCATTCGAGGGCGGAGGAGCACCGGTCACGGCTGCAAGAGGTCCAAGCGTTCTATCAAAGGGCAATTGGGGCGTCGATCGATCTGGGCTCGGAGCCGCAATCATCGCGCCGCAAACAAAGCGGTTGGAGAAACGAACGCGACGCGAGCCGCACCCCTCACCGCATAGCCGAGATCGCCATTGAAGGAAAGTGCCGGATCAGGTCCGGCCGAGCAGCGCCCGCATGGTTGCAACGTCGTCTTCCGACGTTCCGGGCGGCAGCGTCAAGACTTCGCGGTTCGAGAGCACGATGAGCGGCACCATGGCCTTGTAGCCGTCGTCGTCGTAGCGCGTCTCGACCCGGATGCTCGCCACGTCGGAGAAATCGATCGCCGTCGGTCTTCTTGGCGAGAAGCCCGGTGCGTTCGACGGTTATTGCGCGCGCGTCCTTATCGAAAGCGACTTTGGTGACCTCGCCCTGGTCGAACACGGTGACGGTATAGGCACCGGCCGCGATGACGAAGATCGCCAGCAGGTAGATATGCAGGAGGACGCTGGCGCTGCCGAGAGCGCGGGGATCGATGGCCAGCAGAACGACGACCGGGGCCATCATGCCGATCAGGACCGGCGCTACGGCATGCAGGCGTCGCGAGCGGGGTTCGCCCTCGTCTACCGAATTCCACGACTGAGCCGACACTCGAGATCACGGTACGTCCGCCATCTAAAATTTCATGTCGCTCAAGCGCAATGCGACAAACGAAGTATACGCAGCGTCGGTTAACACCGGCTCAATCCGACGGGCGCAATTTTATCCATTGTTCCGGAAACCCGGACAGCGCTGGCTGCCGCCGGGCTCTTAGCGTCCTGAACAAGCGGCTTCGAGTTCGTTGCAATCGGTGTCTCTTTGACCGCTATCCGATCACGCCGCGCCGGCCTCGCGCTCGGCTTCGCGCTTGCGCTCCTGCCTCTTGCGCTCGTTGGGATCGAGCCAGCGCTTTCTGAGACGGATCGAATTCCGGCGTGATCTCGACGAGTTCGTCATCCATGATGTAGCTCATCGCCTTTTCAAGGGTGAGCCGCATCGGCGGCGTCAAGATCAGCGCTTCATCCTTGCCGGAGGCGCGCACGTTGGTGAGTTTCTTGCCTTGCACGACGTTGACGATGAGATCGTTATCGCGCGCGTGTTCGCCGACGATCATGCCCTCGTAAACGCGGGCCTGCGCGCCGATGATGAAGGCCCCGCGGTCCTGCAAATTGAAGATCGAATAGGCCGTCGCTTCGCCGCTGCCGTTGGAGATCAGAACGCCGGTACGACGGCCCTGGATTTCGCCCTTGTAGGGCGCATAGGAATTGAACAGCCGGTTCATCACCGCCGTACCACGCGTATCGGACAGGAGTTCCGACTGGTAGCCGAGTAGCCCGCGCGTCGGCACCAAGAATACCATGCGCGTTCGCCCGCCTCCCGATGGGCGCATTTCCATCAGATCGCCGCGACGCTCGGAAAGCTTTTGCACCACGACTCCGGTATGGGCGTCGTCGACGTCGATGATCGTTTCCTCGATGGGCTCGAGGCGCTGGCCGGTTGCCTCGTCGGTTCTGAACACGACCTTGGGCCTGGATACGGTGAGTTCGAAGCCTTCGCGCCGCATGTTCTCGATCAGGATGGCGAGTTGAAGCTCACCTCGGCCCGACACGGTGAAGCTATCGTTGTCTTCGCTTTCCGATACCTTGATCGCGATATTGCGTTCCGACTTCGCGCAACAGCCGCTCTCGGATGACCCGGCTCTGAACCTTGCTGCCTTCTTGGCCTGCGAACGGTCCATCGTTGATGCGGAACGTCATGGACAGTGTCGGAGGGTCGATCGGCTGCGCCACCAACGGCACCTCGACAGACGGATCGCAAAGCGTGTCGGCGACCGTCGCCTCCGCCATTCCGGCAATAGCCACGATTTCGCCGGCGTGGGCCTCTTCAACCGGGATGCGCTCGAGGCCGCGGAATGAGAGAACCTTCGTGGCGCGGAAGTTTTCAACCAGAGTGCCGTCGTGGCGAATGGCTTTAAGCGCCATGTTCGACTTAAGGGTGCCCGACGTAATACGGCCGGTGAGAATTCGCCCGAGGAAGGGGTCGGCCTCGAGTGTCGTCGCCAGGATGCGCACGGGACCATCGTCGACCGCAGGCGGCGGAACATGCTCCAGTACCATGTCGAACAGAGGCGCCAAGTCCTTCTTCGGCCCTTCCGGAGACAGGGCCATCCAGCCGTTACGGCCCGAGCCGTAGAGAATCGGAAAATCGAGCTGCTCGTCGCGTCGCGTCGAGATTGGCGAAGAGATCGAAGATCTCGTTCAGCACGTCCTGGTGGCGCTCGTCGGGCCGGTCGATTTTGTTGATCGCCACGATGGGCCGCAGGCCGCGGCGCAGCGCTTTCGAGACCACGAACTTGGTCTGCGGCAAAGGTCCTTCCGACGCATCGACCAAGACGATGACGCCGTCGACCATGTTGAGAATGCGCTCCACCTCGCCGCCGAAATCGGCGTGACCGGGCGTATCGACGATGTTGATGCGCGTTTCCTTCCAGACGACGCTGGTGCATTTTGCCAGGATCGTGATGCCGCGCTCGCGTTCCAGATCGTTGCTGTCCATCGCCCGTTCGGCGACTTTCTGGTTCTCTCGGAACGAACCCGATTGCTTCAAGAGTTCGTCGACCAGCGTGGTCTTGCCATGGTCGACGTGCGCGATAATCGCGATGTTACGAAGGTTCATGCCTAGGCCTGAAGGTTAGGGCGCCAGCGTTGTGCGGCGCAAAATCTGCCCCCGCGTAGCACATGGTTGCCTGAAGGGCTAGGCGCTTGCACGCTTCTTGCGAGCCTCGGGGAAAAACCGCGGCAGAAGTGCCTTCCGTCCGGTTCCGGCACATTAATACGTCGAGAAATACGTCCAGAGGGTCGCATGTTCGAACGCAACAAGATCGACAATAGCCATCAAGTCACGACCATTCCGGCAGAAATCACCCTCGATGACGGCGAAATCCTTAAGGGCCGGTTCATCTTTGCCGCTACCCGCTCGATCTATGACGTCCTGAACGGAGAAACGCATTTCCTGGACTTCGAGACCTACAACGGGCGAACGCTCGCTGATTGCGCGCACGACCGTCAAGTCGATCCGCATCGTATCTGTGCCGGGCGCCCCGAACCTCAAGGCCCGCCTGCGCGAAGGCGAGACGTTCGATCCGCATATCGTATTGGCGGTCGATCCCGACGCACCCTGGGAGGTGGTCCGCGCCTCTTACGTCAAGCTGTCGAAGATCTATCACCCGGACCGCTTCACCGGCCTCGAGCTGCCGATGGAAGTGCGCGAGTATCTTGCCGTCATGGCCCGGCGGATCAATGCCGCCTATGCCGCCCTCGAAGCGCCGGTTATGACGGCAAAGCGCGCCGCGATCTACAAGGCCGCCGCCATCTACACGTCGCCTTCGCGTCCGTAGAGCCGCGACCGGTACGGTGGACTGCGCCGCAATTCGCACGCGCGATCAACTGTGCGGCGGAGGCGTCGTGCCGCCATTGTTGCCGCGCTCGCCCTTTTCCTTGGCGCGAAGTCCGGCCAGCAGCGCGACGATGTCGGGACGCGGGGACGGCGTTTTTTCCAAATGCTGCTTCTGCCGGTCCTGATCGACGAGCGCCGACATGCGGGCGCCCGGCACCTTCAACCGGTGGGCCCCCGAAATGAGCAAAGGATGCTGCGGCTCCTCGAGATCGAGTTCCTCGAGAAACGTCTCGCGCAAAGCATAGAAGGACTGCAGTATCGCGTCCCGCACCAGCGCGTGCTGCTCCTCCGACGGCGGCACCGGCAGGCGCGGATCGAGCGTCTGCGATAACGCGGCGCATGTCGTGCAGCGGCGCATAGGGGTAGAGGCCGACGAGCCCGTTCGTCTCTCCGGCATTCTTGTAGACGATGCGCATGGTGTCGATCGTCTCGCTGATGCGGCTGTAGGCGTGGAGATAATCGTCGGTCGAGTGATAGGGCCGTCTCGCAATAGTTCAACAACGCCGACTTGGTCCTGACGATGTTGCGCCATTCCTCCTCGAGGCTTTCGACGAACTTCGAGCGCTTCTGGAAGACATTCGAAATATAGGCGACGCCGCCCGTGGCGATGAGCAGCGACATATCGCGCATGAACTCGTAAAGTTGCCCCGCAATGTTGATGACGGCACCAGGGACGCCCGGAATGTCATCGGCGAATTTGGCGAGCAAAAGCAGCATCAGCACCAGCGCGATGAGCCAGTATATGCGTGACAGCGCCGTATTGAGCGATGTTCTCGTCATCTTTCCAGCAGCGCTCCGATGCTGACCTTGCGGCCGGGACGCACCCACCTGCGATCTGTGGGGCACCCGTGCGCCATCCTGTCACCTTTCGCGGTCATCGCCGATCCTTCTTTTGGCTGCAATTGTACACTTTGAGGGTCGAATTAACCTAGTGCAGGGGCGCATCGCCCGGCACCCGAAAAAGTGGCGTATTACTGGCGCGCATACGGACTGGTCAGCCGCGTCCCAAAGTGCTCGTTGGCAACACGCTCTGCCACTCCAAGAGCGACGCAGCCGAAACGGCGATGTATTGCGTCCTCGCGAAAGGAAAAACAACCACGAATGTGCGGAATTGCGGGAATAGTCGATCTTGCGGGCCGACGTGTGCCCTCGCATGCGACAGTCGAGCGTATGACCGAGGCCATTGTCCATCGCGGGCCCGACTCCTCCGGATTTCTATTCAATCCGGGGTTGGGCTTCGGACATCGCCGCCTCAGCATCGTCGGTCTCGCCGACGGCGATCAGCCGATTTACAACGAAGATAGAACCGTCGCCATCGTCTTCAACGGCGAGATCTTCGATCACGTCGAACTGCGCGCCGAACTTATCGCCAAGGGCCACACGTTTCGCACCCACACCGACACCGAAGTCGTCGTGCATCTCTACGAAGAGTACGGCGAGGATGTCTTCGAACGTCTCAACGGCCAGTTCGCCTTTGCCCTCTACGACTTCAAGCGACGCACCGTCTTTCTCGCCCGCGACAAGGTCGGCATCTGCCCGCTGCATTGGGCCCGGCAGGACGATTGGCTCTATTTCGGTTCGGAAGTGAAAGCCATCCTCGCGTCCGGAGACGTCAAAGCGGCGTGCGACGTGCGCGGCCTCAATCATATCTTCAAGTTCTACGCGCTCGGCACCAGCCGGACCATGTTCGAGGGCATCAACTCGGTCCTCCCCGGGCACTATCTCAAAATCGCATTCCGTCCCGACGGCAAGGCCGCCGAAATCGTAGAGCGGCGCTATTGGGACTTCGACTTTCCGGATGCGGGCACTGAGGAAAATCCGGCGAACATCAAGCCGCTGGTCGATGAATTCGAGCAGATCTTCCACAATGCCGTCGATCTGCGTCTGCGTGCCGACGTGCCGGTCGTGAGCTATCTGAGCGGCGGCGTCGATTCTTCCTACGTTCTGGCGACCGCCGCCAAGATCCGCGGCACGGCCCCTCCCTCGTTCACCATCCAGGTTCCGAGCGGTAAACTCGACGAAGCCTCGCAAGCGCTCGAAACCGCCAGACGCCTCGGAAGCCGCGCCACCGTCGTCAAATGCGACGCCCCGGTGATCGCCAACGCCTACGCGGCGCTGATCAAGGCCGCCGACAGCCCGGTCATCGATACATCCTGCGCCGCGCTGATGACGCTCGCGGGCGAGGTTCACCGCCAGGGCTACAAAGTTGCCCTCACGGGCGAAGGCGCCGACGAAGCCTTCGCCGGTTATATCTGGTTCAAGCTCGGCAGGCTGCTGGCGGCAAACGACGGCACCTCGACCAAGGCGAGCCATGTGACCAACCGGGTCATTCGCAAAATCTTTTCGCCGCGGACACCGTGGCAGGAGCTGCAACGGGCCGACGTTCTCGCCAACGGTCCGCATGCCCAGACGCTCATGTACAGCCTCGTCGGGCGGATGCGGAACAGCTACTTCAGCGACGATCTCAAGGCTTCGCTCGGCACTCACACGCCCTACGAGGACCTGCCTCTCGACGTCGAGAAGATGCGGCGCTGGCACCCGCTCAATCAATCACTTTATCTCGGCTACAAGCTGCACCTTCCCGGATTGCTGCTCAATCACAAGGGTGACCGTATCGCCATGGCCAATAGCGTCGAGACGCGTTATCCGTTCCTCGATCCCGAAGTCATCAAATTCGCCGCCCGCATTCACCCCAACTTGAAGCTCAAGGGCATGAAGGGCGACAAATTCCTTCTGCGTACCGCCGCAGAACGCATTCTGCCGAAGGATGTCGCCTGGCGCGCCAAAGGTATGTTCCGCGCGCCATTCGCGGAGAGTTTCTTCGTCAATCCGCCGCCCTTCGTGCAGCAACTCATGAGCGAAGCATCGCTGAAACGAACAGGATATTTCAACGTTGCGGCCGTGCGGCGCGATTACGAAGCCTACGTCGCCGGACGCGCCGCATCGTGGCGAGTCTTCCTCAGCATGGGGCTCGGCGGCGTGCTCTCGACTCAGCTCTTCCACCACATCCATCTCGGCGGCGGGCTGTGCGAGCTTCCTGCAGTAGACTATGCCGCGGTCGACACCACATCGCGCCGCCGCACCGTAGGCCTGCAGGCGGGCATCGATATGGTTGCGGGGAGCCTCTAAGGTCATCGTTGCACGTCCGCGCGTGGCGGCCGTCCGCACGTTCGCGGGCTCAGTTCCAGCGCGTCAAGCCCGGACCGCTGTGCGCATCCAAGACGGACTTGTTGGCCAGGAACAGGAAGAAGGCGACGACGACTGCAAAGAAATTGCCGAGGTAGGCTAGGTAGAGCAGCCAGGCGACGATTAGAAATCCACTGTAGGCAATGGCGCGCATCGCCCGGTCGTAGCCCGTCCATCGCGACAGGATGTGCGCCAGCGCCCGGCCACCATCGAGCGGATGCGACGGCAACAGATTGAAAATCAGCAGCACGTAATTGATGAAGCCGAGATGTCCGAACAGGCGCGACAGCCGTTGCGTGCCGGAGAAGACCCCCACCTCGTCGCCTGCGCCTGAAACCATCTCGCCGGCAAAATCGAACAACAGCCAGAGCGCGGCGGTAACCGCCGGCCCGGCGAGCAGCACCACGACGTTGGTCATCCGCCCGGGCGGCAGCGAGCGTTCGAAATGGCAAAGGCCGCCCATGCCCGTCAGCTCGATGTGCGATGTCCGGATGGCGAAATAGCGCGCCGCGAAAGCGTGACCGAATTCGTGCGCCAGAATAGAAACCGCGATGCCCGTGACCAACAGGAGGCCGTAGGAAATCTGCTGCATCTCGCCGGAGGTGAAATAGTGCTGTCCGTAGAGCACGACGAGCAGGATGAAGCTCACGTCGAGCAGGATCGGAATGCCGAACAGCCTGCCGATCTGGACCTTGTCCATTCCCATGTCCGTGAGCCCCCTTCCGTCAAAACGCGGCGACTATGACCGGAATCTGTCACCCCGTAAACGAACACCGGTTTCGAACAATGCACGCGCTCTCAGCGCTTGCGATTTCTCATTTCGAGCGTTCGCAGCCTGAGCGCATTGAGCTTGATGAAGCCCGCGGCGTCCTTCTGGTCGTAAGCGCCCTTATCGTCCTCGAAGGTAACCAGCGTCGAGGAATACAGCGATTTCGGGCTCGAGCGGCCGGTGACGATTGTGTTGCCCTTATAGAGATCAAGCGAAACTTCGCCTTCAACATGATCCTGGCTCTTGTCGATCAAGGCCTGCAGCATCTCGCGTTCGGGCGCGAACCAGAAGCCGTTGTAGACGAGCTCCGCGTAGCGCGGCATCAACTCATCTTTCAGGTGGCCGGCACCGCGATCCAGCGTGATGCTCTCGATGGCGCGATGGGCAGCCAGGAGAATGGTGCCACCCGGCGTTTCATAGACGCCGCGCGACTTCATGCCGACAAAACGGTTCTCAACCAGATCGACGCGGCCGATACCGTTGTCGCGGCCGAGGTCGTTCAGTGCCTTGAGCAACGTCGCCGGCGTCATCGCCTTGCCGTTCAAGGAAATCGCATCGCCTTTTGCAAATCCGATGGTGATGGGCGTCACCTTGTCGGGCGCCGACATCGGCGAAATCGTGCGCTGATAGACGAGTTCCGGCGCCTTCACAGCCGGGTCTTCGAGCACTTTGCCTTCCGACGACGAGTGCAGCAGATTGGCATCGACCGAGAACGGCGCGTCGCCTTCCTTGTCTTTGGCGACCGGGATCTGATGGTCGCGCGCGAATTTGAGAAGTTCCTCGCGGCCCTTGAAGGTCCACTCGCGCCACGGCGCGATGATCCTGATGCCGGGTTCGAGCGCGTAGTATCCGAGCTCAAACCGGACCTGATCGTTGCCCTTGCCGGTGGCGCCGTGGCAGACGGCGTCGGCGCCGACCTTGCGCGCGATCTCGATCTGCTTCTTGGCGATGAGCGGCCGCGCGATCGAGGTGCCGAGCAAATAGACACCCTCGTAGACGGCGTTGGCGCGGAACATCGGGAAAACATAGTCGCGGACGAATTCCTCGCGCAGGTCCTCGACGAAAATATTCTGTTCTTTGATGCCGAGCATCAGCGCCTTCTTGCGCGCCGGCTCCAGTTCCTCGCCCTGTCCCAGGTCGGCGGTGAACGTCACCACTTCGGCGTCATAGGTCTCTTGCAGCCACTTGAGGATAATCGACGTATCGAGACCCCCAGAGTAGGCAAGCACGACTTTTTTGATTTTTCCTTTGGTGGCCATGAGACTTAGGTCCTCGCGAGGGCTTTAAGGGGGCGGGCACTCAATATCAGGCCGGAGCCGATGCGCAAGGGTGGGCCAGGCATTCGGACATTCACCCGTGCGTTGCCGTTGATGCGGCTCGGAATTCGCCAATTCGACTTCGCCGGGAATGCCATCCGTCTGGATATGAACGACAATTAATTGTTGGGCAAAGCTTCCCGAACATGACTTTGCCTGTTTTTAAGCCGTAAAAGTCAGCAATCGGGATGATTCGCAGACCATACGGGATGGAGACGACGCTCATGACCACCTCTTGCACGGCTGGCGTTCGCGCCCTGGCGCTATTATGGGCATGCTGCCTGCCAATTGGCATCACGGCGGCACTCGCCGAGCCGGCTGCAACGACCGCCGGCGCAACGAAGACACAGACACCGCCGCCGGCCGCCGCCGCTGGCAAGCCCGCCGCCGCTGCCGCGACAACAGCCAAGGCACCGAGCGCGAACGCCTCGCCGACGGCCAAGGATGCGGTCGCCAAGACTCCGGGAATACCGTCCGCCGCGGCATCCGACAAGGCCAAGGGCAGCGCTGCCGCAAAAACGACTGCGGCGGCTCCCTCGCCGTGCCAGGGTCTCGATCAAGCCGTTTGCGGTGCCAACAAGGCTTGTTCGTGGGTGGTGCCCAAGGATCCCAACGACAAGACCGGTAAGGTGCAGAGCCCTTATTGCCGCAAGGTGCCAAGCACCGCGGCCAAGAAGCCCGTGAAGCCGAACACGACTGCAGCTGCTCCGGCGACGGGCGCGAAGCCCGCGGCACCCGCGACGGCGGCTGCCAAGCCCGCCGCGCCGGCTGCGACGGCTGCCAAGGTCGCAAAGCCTGAAGCCAAGGCAGTGAAGGCGCCGACGACGGGTGCCGTCAACACTGCCAAGGCGACTCAGCCTGCAGGCACCGCGAACACGACCGCCAAGGTCGCAAAGCCCGTCGCCAAGACACCGGCTACGGCCGCTCCAGCCGCTTCAGCAAATCCGGCCGACCCGGCCGCTGATCCCGCTGGCGAGGCCGCGCCGGCGGAATAAGCCGGCTCGTTCAGCCTGATATGCAAAAAGGGCCGCGTTCAACGCGGCCCTTTTCAGTTTGAGTGTGTTGTTCTGTCAGCTGGAACTTTGCAACCCAGAGATAGCGATGCACTGCTCAGAACATGCGACCGGGTCCGTTCGTAGTAGGCATCTGCGTCATCAACGGCATCATTGCCATCTGCATGAACTTCCCCCACATTTCGAGCGGCACAAACGCGTGCCCGCCGCCGGACTGGAAGCTCGAATACATATTGTTGAACGACTGGCGCGCCGCATCGGCTGCGGCCATGCTCGCGGCGTTGGCGCGGGCTGTCGGCTCGGCCACCGAGTAGGGCATGCCGGTGCTCATCAACATGGCCGTCATCGGATTTTGAAAAAGTGCCCAGGAGGACTGCGGCCACGCCCAGAACCACGATTGCATCATCTCCGTCCACGCATTGTTCCAGGGATTATTCCAGGGCGGCGAGGCGAAGTTCGGAAATCCGAAGTTGCCCTGGCCCATGGGCGCCAATGGATTTGCGAACTGATTGGCGAACGGGTTCGCAAACAGCGATGCAGCGGGCTGCGCGAATGGTTGCGAGAACTGCGGCGCGAACTGAAAGAACCCGGCTCCGAAGTCGGCGGCGGGAGACTTCATCGGCTGTGCATTCGAAAGAACGTTCGCCCACCACATGAAGGGATTCAAGGCATTGCTATCGAATAGCGGTAGCTGCGGCTGCGGCGTTCCAGCAAACTTTTTCTGCGCATCGCGCTGCCACACGTCCCATGTGGCGGCTCCGGCGGTCGCGTATCCGGTCCAGGCGTCGAACGCGCTTCTCATGAAGCGCATTTGCAATTCGAAATCGAACATACGCGCTTCTCCAGCCGGACAAGATTGATCCCTAGCATCGATGTTGCAATGCAGCAAGTTAACATTCCGTTGCGAAACGATCGACTGAGACGCCAGAAAGATCAGGATTTTTTATCGTCAGGCAAGCCGGAGTCCGATTGGGCTGGAGAAGCGGGTGTTTTCGCTGCGCTGTCGGCCTCGGGCGGCGGCGTGGGCGGCTTGGCGGTCGCGACAGGCGCCGGCGGAGGAGGCGGGGCAGGCTGGGCGGCCTTTGCTGGCTCAGACGGCTTTTTGGCTTCGACCTTAGCTTCTGGATTGGCTGCAGGTTTCAAATCCGCCTTGGCCTTGGTGACAGGCACGGCGGTCATGGCGCCCTGCGCACTCGCCGACAGTGCCGCGCGCTTGTTGGCAAGTCGCTCGGCGAGCGAACCCTTCTTCACCTCTCCCGACGCCTTTTCAACGACGACGCGCGCCGCCTTCGCTTGCTCGACCGGGGCACCGGCACGGATAGGTTCACGACGTGTGCCGGCATAGCGGCCCGCAACCAGCCAATAAGTGAGGCCACCGAAAAACCCGGCAGTCAAATAGGCCTGCAAGGCGTAGTTATTCAGGATCGACGGCTGCCCGGACACTTCGCTCGAATACTGCGCCATGAAACCGAGGAGTGCGATCCCCATGCCGGCAGCAAGCGAATAGGTGACCGTCTGCAGCGACAGCCATTCGGCGATTCCGGCTATGATCAGCGCGAAGGCCGCGGCAAAAATTGCCGAATGGGTCGCGGCCAGCAGCGTCAGCTCCAGGCTGCTTCCGGCAAGACTTGGAAAATCACTTGCGGGTACGGCTGCGATTTCTGCAGGTGTGCGCACATAGAGAACCTGCACCATTCCGGCAACGACACAGGCCAATACAAAGCCCAGCAGCACTCTCGATAACGCACGCAACACGCCCATGGACCGTCACCCCTTTAGCGGCCTTCCACCCCAGTAAGCGATTATAGGTTGTAAAGGCCAAGGCTCAAGCAAAACCCTGCCGCGGGCGGATAGTTCAATGGCCGCCCGCAACTATCCGCGCTCACTCGCACGCATTTTCACGCTTTCCGATTTGAGCTGCCCGCAAGCGGCGAGGATATCGCGTCCGCGCGGCGTTCTGACGGGGCTCGCATAGCCGGCCCGGTTCACCACCTCGGCGAAACGCTCGATAGCTTCCCAGTCCGAACATTCGTACCGCGTCGATGGCCAGGGATTGAACGGGATGAGATTGATCTTGGCAGGAATACCGGCGAGCAGCCGCACCAGCGCCCGCGCCTCCGCCAGGCTGTCGTTAACGCCCTTCAGCATCACATACTCGAAGGTGATACGCCGGGCATTGGAAACTCCCGGATAGTTCCGGCAGGCTTCGAGCAATTCGGCGATCGGATACTTCTTGTTGATTGGCACCAGCTCGTCGCGCAACGCGTCATTGGTCGCGTGCAGCGAAATGGCCAGCATGGTATCGGCCTCTGCGCCCCATCTTGGAATTTCGGGAACGATGCCCGAGGTCGAGAGCGTGATCCGCCGCTTGGACAACGACAGGCCTTCGCCATCGGACACCACCTCGATTGCCGTCTTGACGTTGTCAAAGTTATAAAGTGGTTCGCCCATGCCCATCAGCACGACGTTACTGATCTTACGATCGGAGTCGGGCAGCAGCCGGCCGTCGCCGGGCACTATCGCTCCGGGCCAGTCGGCGATGCGATCGCGGGCGAGCAGAATTTGTCCGACGATTTCCTCGGCCTCGAGATTGCGCACGAGCTTTTGCGTGCCCGTATGGCAGAACGAACAATTCAACGTGCAACCGACCTGGCTCGAGATACAGAGCGTGCCGCGGTCCGTCTCGGGAATGTAGACGGTCTCGATTTCGGGCGCACGCTTGTCGTGGCCGCGCTTTGGAAGACGCAACAGCCATTTTCGCGTGCCATCGACCGAAATCTGTTCCGAGACAATCTCGGGCCGATCCAGCGTGTAAGCGTCCGCCAGCATGCGGCGCACGTCCTTGGACACGTCGCTCATTTCATCGAAGCGCGTCACGCCGCGAACGTAGATCCAGCTATAGAGCTGATTGACGCGCATGCGCATTTGCTTTTCGGGAATACCGATGGCCGCCAGCGCGACCTTGAGCGCGTCGCGGTTCAGGCCTGCAAGCGACCGCTTTTCACCGCCGGTTCCGGCCGATAGTTGCAATTGCGCTGAAACTATTTCTTGCATGGTTACCATTCTACAACGGCCGCGCGCCTCGTCACGAGCGACTTCTAAACCTGTTTTTCCCCAATGAATAGGGGCGTTTCAGCACGCTCATGGTCTTGCGTGGTTTCCGCGACCCCACAAATTCGGATCAATTTTTCACGGCCCCGTCAGCGCTTCTTCAATGCGCCGCTGGCATAAAGGTCCTGCAAGCGTAAATGGCGGCTGAACCTCGCGGCGACATTTCAATAGGGATTTGCGAGGTTCGGGTCATCGCCCGGTTGTTCCACTGGCGTTGCCGTCGCACACCACGGCATTCCACCGCCAGCAACACTCGAAATTACGTGGGAGAAGAGCGAAGTGCCGGGCCGAGCCGCCCGGCACTTCTTTTTTATTTAGAGGATGAACCGCGACAGATCGGCGTTCTTGGCCAGTGCGCCAACGCGCGCTTCGACATAGTCGGCGTCGATTTTGACCTCCTGGCCCATGCGGTCGGATGCCTCGAATGATACTTCGTCCAGCACACGTTCGAGCACTGTCTGCAGTCGTCGCGCGCCGATGTTCTCGACGCTAGAATTGACGGCAACAGCGATATCCGCGAGCCTGTCGATTGCATCGGACGTGAATTCGAGCTTCAGGCCCTCCGTCGCCATCAAGGCAATGTACTGCTTGATGAGGCTTGCTTCGGGTTCGGTGAGGATGCGCTTGAAATCTTCGCGCGTCAGGGCTTGCAGTTCGACGCGGATCGGCAGGCGGCCTTGCAATTCGGGGAGCAGGTCCGAGGGCTTCGAGACATGGAATGCGCCCGAAGCGATGAACAGAACGTGGTCGGTTTTCACCGGACCATATTTGGTCGCGACCGTCGTGCCCTCGATCAGGGGCAGCAGATCGCGCTGCACCCCTTCACGTGAAACGTCGATACCGCCGCGGTGCCGCATCGCAGCGCGAACAGATCTTGTCGATCTCGTCGAGAAACACGATGCCGTTGTTCTCGACGGCGCTCACCGCTTCGGCATTGATCTGGTCGGCGTCGATCAGCTTGTCGCTTTCCTCGCTGATCAAGAGTTCGTAGCTGTCCTTAACCGTGACGCGGCGCGGCTTCTGCGCTGGCCGAGCGCTTTGCCGAGCATCTCGCCGATGTTGATGGTGCTCATGTTGGCGCCCGGGATCTCGAACATCGGCATCTGCGGCGCGGCATCCGCTACGACGATATCGATTTCCTTGTCGTTCAGTTCGTTGCCGCGCAACTTCTTGCGGAAGCTTTCCCGCGTGGCGGGCGAGGACGTCGCGCCGACGAGCGCATCGAGAACGCGTTCTTCCGCAGCTTTTTCGGCCTTGGCGCGCACTTCCTTGCGCTTGGCATCGCGAACGAGCGCGATACCGACTTCGACGAGATCGCGCACGATGCTTTCGACGTCGCGGCCGACGTAGCCGACTTCGGTGAACTTGGTCGCTTCGACTTTCAAGAACGGCGCGCCTGCGAGTTTGGCGAGCCGTCGCGAGATTTCCGTTTTGCCGACGCCCGTCGGGCCGATCATCAGGATGTTTTTCGGCAGCACTTCCTCGCGCAGCTCGCC
Organism: uncultured Alphaproteobacteria bacterium; assembly: GCA_963732525.1. GTDB lineage: Bacteria > Pseudomonadota > Alphaproteobacteria > Rhizobiales > Hyphomicrobiaceae > Hyphomicrobium_B. Next base: position 1,094 of record CAVSZX010000002.1, on the reverse strand, counting down.
GGTCAACTGCTGGCGCCGCCATCGGTTGCGCAGTGCGATGGCGACCGCGCGCTTGGCGTCGTTCTGGCCGACGATGTAGCGGTCGAGTTCGGAAACGATTTCGCGGGGGGAGAAGCTGGTCATGGGCTGCCGGTCGTAAAAGTACGGTTTGACGTCGAGCGCGCTCAGCGGTCGAGTCGAGTTTCGACGACGATGTTGGTGTTGGTGTAGACGCATATTTCGGCGGCGATTTCCATGGCCTTGCGTGCGATCTCTTCCGCGCCCAAAGGCTGGTCGAGGAGCGCGCGGGCGGCTGCAAGCGCATAGTTGCCGCCCGAGCCGATGCCCATGACGTGGGCTTCGGGTTCCAGAACGTCGCCGGTTCCGGTCAGCACCAGCGTCGCTTCCTTGTCGGCAACCAGCATCATCGCTTCGAGCCGGCGCAGGTAGCGGTCGGTCCGCCAGTCCTTGGCGAGTTCGACGCAGGCGCGCGTCAGCTGGCCTGGATATTGCTCCAGCTTGGCTTCGAGGCGTTCGAACAGGGTAAAAGCGTCCGCCGTGGCACCCGCGAAGCCGCCGATCACGTCGCCCTTGCCGAGGCGGCGGACCTTGCGGGCGTTGGATTTGATGACCGTCTGGCCGAGGCTGACCTGCCCGTCGCCCGCGATCACGACCTTGCCGCCCTTGCGGACGGTTAAGATTGTCGTGGCGTGCCAGGACGAATCGGAGGCATTTTGTGCAGGTGTGCTCATGTGTCAGCTGGAGATAGGGAGCGTCAGGCCCGGTACAAGCCCGCGGAGTGAGGCCATCCTAAACCATTTCCTCGGCGGCTGAAGCTGTTAAACGCTGGGGGATGTGAAGCAAGCGGCGGCGCGAAAGCGGTCGGCGCACGTGCATGAGGCCGGAGACGACCTTGAAGCGAACGGCAACCATCACCCGCAAGACCAAGGAAACCGAGATCTCGGCAACGGTCGATCTCGACGGCTCCGGCGCCTACGACATCAAAACCGGCATCGGCTTTCTCGACCACATGCTGGAGCAGCTGGCGCGCCATGCGCTGATCGACATTACACTGCGCGCCAAGGGTGATCTGCACATCGATTTCCACCACACCG
>CAVSZX010000001.1:0-101732 GCA_963732525.1 uncultured Alphaproteobacteria bacterium | reverse complement strand
GAAATCGGTTACTGCCCAGTCAGCGCCTTGAGGAAGCGGCCCTCGAACGGGGCGGCGTGTCTTTTCGGCGGCCTGGACGTTGCCTGGCGTGACAGGGTTCGCGGGCGGCGCCTGGGTTGCCGTGGCAAGGCCGGAAGGCGGAGACGGCGGGCACTGTTTTTGCCGGGATGTGAACAGGCGGAACCGGGCACCGGCAGCTTGAGGCTCGGTCCCGGTGTCCTTGCGGCGAACGATCTGCACGCTCGCCTCATGCACTTCGCTATGATAGGCGGCGTAGGACGAGCTATCGAACTGGGTCTGCTGCTGGCGCTGCTCGCGCCCGAGATGAACTTCAGTGGCGCCGGGCGACCGGAGGACGGGCCCGCTCGTGATTTCGTCGGAACGCCGGATCGTGACACGCGCTTCGGGCGAGCCGAGACCTTGGCGCGGCTCGTTGGCGGCGCCATAGGCGTTGACCCTGTTGCTGTCGTCCCTGTTGCTTTCTTCAACGGACGGAGCGGGCGCACGCGCGGCCGGCGGCGCCTGGTGCGGAGCCTTCATAGATGGCGGCATCGCATCCGGTCGCTGCTGCGGAACGTTCGCCGTAAACTTTTGCGGCATCCGGTCCTGTGCCGGAGGCAGCGGCGGCGGGCCCTGGCGGCCGGGTTCTGCACTGGAGCCCGGGCTGCGGCGGCGGCCAGCATTGCAGCTTCTCTTGCGGCCGCAGTGGCGGCTACCACCGCCGGCGAAGGCTGCGCTGCCGGCGCGATTATCGGCCCACCGCCGTGCGTGCTCATGGGCGGCGGCGGAGCCGTGTTGCGCGGCAGTTGCGCCGGCGGCGCGCTGGTCGCCGGTTTCAACGGTAAAGCAGGTAAAGTCTCGACGACGTCGGCCGCGCCCTGCTTCTTTTCTTCCACCCCGATCATGAATTTCGCAGCGGGAGCCGCCGCCAGCTTCGCGGCGAGCGCGCCAGCGGGAACTGCCTCAGTTCTCACCGGTGACGGCAATGTTGCGGCGACGTCGGGGCGTAGCACCGGACGCGACGACACTTGCGCTGGCTCAGGCGTCGATACTGGGGCTTCGGCAGGTAGTAGCGGAGCATAAGCAGCGGCGGCGCGCGGCTTTGGCGGCGGCGAGGCTCCGGACAACAGCCCATGATCAACGGGCTCGATTATAGCGCCCGTATATTTCCGCGCCGGGAGTGGTGAGGCGGGTGTGAGCGCGGCGTAGACGGTGGCTGAAACCGGAACCGGCTCGTCGCGGTATTCCGATTTGAAAGCCCGCGCAGGGATCGGCGCCGGCGGCACGAGATGCGAATAGTCCGGTTCCGCGACGGGCGCCGGCGGCGTTGCGGTTTTGCTCGCCGTGGCCGGCGCGGCCTCGGCTGCCGGGGAGGCAGCAGGCGCGGCTGGCTTGGTCTGATCGTCCCGGCCCCTCTCGTCGCCAGTCTTAGACTTGTCGCCGCCTGTTTTCTCGTTGCTAGTCGTCTCGCTGCTTGCTTTTGCAGTACTGATGCCCGCATCGGCAACAGGCGGCCTGGCCGGAGCCTGAGGCTGCGCGGGTGCCACGGGCACTTTCGGCGGTTCGGATCTTGCTTCGCGAACCTGCGGCAGGGACGCCTGCACCGCTACGGCCGGCGGCGCGACAGGTGCGGGCGCGACAGGAGGTTGTGTGGTAGCCGACTTCGCCTGCGGGGCAGCGGCGGCCGTGGTCACCTTGGCGACGGGCGGGGGCGACTCATTGACTTGAAAACCGTGTGTTGCCGCGACGTCGGCCGGCGGTATCGGCGGGGCAGCGACGGGCGCACGTGGCGCCGGCTCAAATCTCGGCTCGTTCGCATGAGCCGTGGTCTGGCCGGACGAGGCCAGCAACTCGGCCTGCTCGATCCACATCTGGCTGATGATGCGATTGTCGAGCCCGAGCGTGCTCGAGACGTAGCGGACATCGTCGAGTGTGAAACTGGCGATCTGGCCGAAGGACCGCACGTTGAGCGCGTTGAGGCGGCGTTCGAGACGGGTGTCGATGCCGCGAATGCGGGTCAGATCGTCGCCATCGCCGTGCATGCGCTTGCGCACCGTGATCGGCTGCGCCGGCGTGTGCACAGACTGCGTCAGGCGCTCGAGCTCCTTGAGCAGCGTCTGGCGGCGGAGGAACAACGGATTGGCGGCAAGCTTCTCGATCAGCATCACTTTGATGCCCGAGGCCGACATGTTGCTCGGCACTTCGCCCTGGCGTTCGCGCAGTTCAAGCTGCGTCAAGGCGCGCCAGTCCTCATAGTGGACGAGCAGATCTTCGATGGCTTCGATTTCCGCGCTCAGAAGGTCTGGTGCGATCACACTGTCGATAGTCATCAATCGAGCCTGCTCAGCGATCGTTCCATGCGTTATCCGGTCCCTCAGCCATTGACACTAGAAGCTCAAGGACAATTCGTCCATTGGCCGCCTGAGCCCGGCGCCTTTAGCCACAAAACGGCGGCCAACGTGTGACGAAAATGTCCTGCCGTTGCGGCCGATCCCCATGGACCGCCGCAGCCCGAGCCGCTACGGTCTTGCCCGCATTTGACGTTTTGAAAGAACGAGGCCGCAATCCCATGAAGCGATTCCGCACCTTCCTGGAGGCGCTTTACAAGCTGTATGAACATTCCGGCTTCGCCATGTCGGGCGCGGTTGCATTTTCGTTCGTGGTTTCGATTTTTCCGTTCTGCATTTTCCTCGGCGCGCTCTCCGGCATTTTCGGCGGCCATCAGCTCGCGACCCAGGCGATCCAGCAGCTGTTCGACATTCTGCCGCGGCCAGTCGCCGAGGGGCTCGCGCCGGAAGTTCAGGCGACCATGGGAACGAGCCGTCCGGACCTGTTGACGGCCAGCGGCTTTCTTGCCCTCTTCTTCGCCACGAGCGCCATCGAGACCATGCGCGCCGCACTGAATAGCGCCTACCGCGTGCACGAGACCCGATCGTATCCGCTGTGCCTGCTCGTCTCCATGCTCTTCGTCTTCGCGAGCGCCGTCTCGGCCCTCGTGCTTGCTTGGGGTGTCCTGGTCGGCCCGGGGATCGCCGAGCGCTTTCAGCCCGAGTGGGCAAAGCACTTCATGGAAATCCCCTGGGTCGCCACTGCGAACAATTTTCTCAAGCAAATTTGGTTGGGGCCGTTGTCGCGCTACGCCCTGGCGAGCGTCATCATCGGCTTGCAGCTTTTCGCCTTCCATCTCTGGCTTGCGGCCGGCAAGCGGCGGCTCGCGGACGTGTGGCCGGGCATCCTGCTCTCGATCGTGCTGTGGCTGGCATTGGCGAGCCTGTGGTCGAAGTACCTGGCGATCACCAACTACTCGTTCTTCTACGCCGGGCTGTCACAGTTGATGATCGCCATGATCTTCTTCCAATTCACGGCAATCGCCATCCTGCTCGGCGCCGAACTCAATCGCGGCATCATGGAATACAAGCGCATGACCCGCGCCGGCCCGGTGATCGCGACGGAGTGAATGGAGCGACAAACGAAAAACGCCGCGAGACTGTCGCGGCGTTTCCGTTTTCGATTGCTCTGAAGCCGCCCGGTGTGGGCGCCTTCAGGCGCGGCGGCTCTGCCCCGCCTCGATGACGTCCTCGATGGTTTTAAGCCCCGTCGTCGGCGCCGAGACGAGCACGGCCATGTTGCCCGGCTTGTGTTCGTTCTTGTACATGCGCATGTGCGCCTTGGGGATCTGGGCCCAGGAAAAGACCTCCGACATGCACGGATCGATGCGCCGCTCGATCACCAGCCGGTTGGCCTGCGAGGCCTGCTGGAGGTTGGCGAAGTGCGAGCCCTGCACACGCTTCTGGTGCATCCACAGATAGCGCGCGTCCATGGTCAGGTTGTAGCCCGTGGTGCCGGCGCAGATGACCACCATGCCGCCGCGCTTCACGACTTGCACGGAAACGGGGATGGTCGATTCGCCCGGGTGCTCGAAGACACAATCGACGTTGACGCCCTTGCCCGTCGTCTCCCAGATGGCGGCGCCGAACTTGCGCATTTCCTTCAGCCACGTGTTGTATTCGGGCGTGTTGACCTTCGGCAGCTGGCCCCAGCAGTTGAACTTCTTGCGGTTGATGACGCCCTTGGCTCCGAGCTGCTTCACGAAATCGATCTTGTCGTCTTCCGAGACGACGCCGATGGCGTTGGCGCCCGAGGTGGCGCAGAGCTGCACCGCAAACGATCCGAGACCGCCCGAGGAACCCCACACCAGAACGTTATGGCCCGGACGCAGGACGTGCGGGCGGTGCCCGAACAGCATGCGGTAGGCAGTTGCGAGCGTCAGCGTGTAACAGGCGCTCTCTTCCCAGGTCAGATGTTTCGGCCGCTCCAGCAGCTGGCGGTCCTGCACGCGCGCGAACTGGGCGAACGACCCGTCCGGCGTCTCGTAGCCCCAAATGCGTTGGCTCGGCGAAAACATTGGGTCGCCGCCGTTGCATTCCTCGTCGTCGCCGTCGTCCTGGTTGCAGTGGATGACGACTTCGTCGCCGACCTTCCAGCGCTTCACCTTGGCGCCTACGGCCCAGACGATGCCCGAGGCATCCGAGCCTGCGATATGAAAGGGATGCTTGTGAACGTCGCGGATGGGCGAGATGGGGGTTCCGAGCGAGGCCCAAACACCGTTGTAATTGACGCCCGCCGCCATGACGAGCACGAGCACGTCGTGGCTGTCGAGTTGCCACGTCGGCACCACCTCGATCTGCATCGCCTTGTCGGGCTCGCCGTGCCGCTCTTCGCGGATGGCCCAAGCGTACATGTTTTTCGGAACGTGCCCGAGGGGCGGAATTTCGCCAACCTCGTAGAGGTCTTTCTTGCCCACACCCGAAACGAATTCCTGCGCGGTCATTCCCGCTCCCGACATTTCTGTTTTACTGGCCGTCTGGCTCGCCATCGTCTTCGTGTCTCCCGGCCAAGCCGCACCGCGGCCCGCTTCCCTTAAGCCTTCGTCTCGATTATTGCGCACCCGATTTTTTGGCCCGGAGAGGCTGAGGCCGGCTCCGGACGCATGTATCAAGCACGTTTTTGCGCTGCAATGAAGGGGGTTCTAGCGGTTTCCCGGCAAGTAAATCAATCCTTAACTCCATTGCCGTAAAGTCGAACGTGCGGATCGCGGCTCAAGCGCCTTCGCCAGCGCCCCTACAGAGGCCGCCCTATCCTTCGAGGATGACCATGCTCCACGCATTGCTCAACACCGGTATCGAATTCTTCCGCGCCGTTTTCGACGTCAACATGTTTACCGCCATGACCGTGCTCTTCCTCGGCGGCGTCGCTTACGCGCTGGTCAGGCTCATGACCGAAAGCATGTTCCTGGGTTTCGTTTATGCGCCGGTCGCAATGTTGTTCGGCATGATCTCGAACTACATCATCTCCAAGAACTTCCTCGTCCCCCTCACGGACAAGGACAGCGACACGGTGCTGGCGGTCGGCATCGGCGTCCTGATCGGGCTCGTGTTCATGATCCTTCTGACGCGCGGCAAGAATGCCTTATTCGAGCGACGCGATCGCATCTCGCATGCGGGCGCCAACACGCTGGTCTCAGTCCGCACAAACTAGTCCGACGCCCGGCGACCCTCCGCCCCGATATCCCTGGCTCAAAGTCCGTTTGCCGCGTCGCCGCGGCAAACTAGCATTTTGCGTTGCAGGACGCTGCCGATAGCCTAAGAGACAGGCTTCGACGCACCGGCCCCCTCCGAGAGGCATCCGGCCGGCCGCAGCAACGCATTTTCGAGGACGACATGCCGAAAACGAAATCCGGATCCCATGCCGCCTCTGCAGCCGCCCAGGCGGGGCAGGTGCGCGACAAGCCCTGGATGTTTCGCACCTATGCCGGCCATTCGACGGCGGCCAAGTCCAACGAACTTTACAAGAAGAACCTGGCCAAGGGGCAGACGGGCCTTTCCATCGCCTTCGATCTACCGACGCAGACCGGCTACGACAGCGACCACGAACTCGCCCGCGGCGAAGTCGGCAAGGTCGGCGTGCCGGTCGCCCACATCGGCGACATGCGGACGCTCCTCGACGGCATTCCGCTCGACCAGATGAATACCTCGATGACCATCAATGCGACCGCCGCTTGGTTGCTCGCGCTCTATGTCGCCAATGCCGACGAGACGGGCGCTTCGCGGGGCAAGCTCACCGGCACGATCCAAAACGACATCATCAAGGAATACCTGTCGCGCGGCACTTATGTGTTTCCGCCGGAGCCGTCGTTGAGGCTCATCAAGGACACCATCGTCTTCTCGACCAAAGAAGTGCCGAAGTGGAACCCGACGAACGTCTGCTCCTACCATCTGCAGGAAGCCGGCGCGACGCCGGTGCAGGAACTCAGCTTTGCGCTGGCGACGGCGCTCGCCGTGCTCGACGGCGTCAAGGCCTCGGGCGAGGTGCCACCGGCTGAATTCGGCAACGTCGTCGGCCGCGTCTCGTTCTTCGTCAACGCCGGCATGCGCTTCGTCACCGAGATGTGCAAGATGCGCGCCTTCACCGAGCTGTGGGACGAGATCACGCGCGAGCGCTATGGCGTCACGGACGCCAAGAACCGGCTGTTCCGTTACGGCGTGCAGGTGAATTCGCTCGGCCTCACTGAGCCGCAGGCGGAAAACAACGTCTATCGCATCCTGCTCGAGATGCTGGCCGTGACGCTGTCCAAGAACGCGCGCGCCCGCGCCGTGCAGTTGCCGGCCTGGAACGAGGCGCTCGGCTTGCCGCGCCCATGGGATCAGCAGTGGTCGCTCAGGATGCAACAGATCCTGGCGTACGAGACGGATCTCCTGGACTACGGTGACATCTTCGACGGCTCGACGGAAATCGCCCGCAAGGTGGCGGCGCTGAAGGACGAGGCGAAGGCCGAACTCGCCCAAATCGAGAAGATGGGTGGCGCGGTCGCGGCCATCGACTACATGAAGCGGCGCCTGGTCGAGAGCAATACGACGCGCCTCAGCGGCATAGAAACCGGCGATCAGGTGGTCGTCGGCGTCAACAAGTGGACGGAAACCGAAGCCTCGCCGCTCTCCTCCGGCACTGGGTCCATTCTCGTCGTCGATCCGGCCACCGAAGCCGAGCAGATCGAAAAGCTCAAGGCCTGGCGCGCGGGCCGTGACGACAAGGCCGTCAAGGCGGCGCTCGCCGATCTCGAACGCGCCGCCAAGGAAGGCCGCAACGTCATGGAACCCTCGATCACCTGCGCCAAGGCCGGCGTCACGACGGGCGAATGGGGCGGCCTGCTGCGCAAGATCTTCGGCGAATACCGGGCGCCGACCGGCGTCTCGCAGGCAGCCGCCCAGCGCGACGGCGCCGGCCTCGACGAGGTGCGCAAGAATGTCGAAGCAGTTTCGAACAGGCTCGGCCGTCGCATCAAATTCCTGGTCGGAAAGCCCGGCCTCGACGGCCACTCCAATGGCGCCGAGCAGATCGCGGTCCGCGCCCGAGACTGCGGCATGGAAGTCGTCTACGAGGGCATCCGCCTGACGCCGGCGCAAATCGTTCGCGCCGCGGTCGATGAAGCCGTGCACTGCGTCGGCCTGTCGATCCTCTCCGGTTCACACGTCCCCCTCGTCAAGGAAGTGATGGAGCGCATGCGCAAGGAAGGGCTGGACGATATTCCCGTCGTCGTCGGCGGCATTATTCCGGCCGACGACGCCGAGACCTTGAAGGCCTTCGGCGTCGCGGCGGTCTATACGCCCAAGGACTTCCAGCTGAACGACATCATGGCCGACATCGTGCGCCTCGTCGCAGGCAACGCCAAGGCGGCCTAGTGTCCCGATTCCGAAGTTCGCAAGTATTCGGCGGCACTACATTTGCGAACTTCGGAATCGATAAGGACACTAGAAAAGTCTAAGTTTCTAGTGTGATTCAGATCGAGAAGTTCGCCACCTGAACGCGCATCTAATTCCGGCGAACTTCTCGATCATCACACTAGAGGAGGATGTGCACATGGCGATGCGCGATGAAACACGCAGGAACTTGAACCGCGCTCTGTGGCGCGACCGGCTGAAGAAGGTCGGCATCGGCGCCGCGATCGTCGCCGGCATCGGCCTGTTCATGTTCTACGAAAGCTTCGATCTGGCGGTGACGAAGACGCAGGTCGAGGGCACGATCGACTCGATCGATCCCCTGGTCGTCAAAAGCAATTCCAGCGAGGAGGGGTTGACGCTCGGCGTCAAACTCGACGGCGGCGGCCACGCTCAGGTGCTCGCCTACAAGTCCCGCAATCCGAAGGTCGGCGAGCGCATCACCATCATCGAAAAACGCCATGGCACCGGCCGGGTGACTTTTTCGCTGAAGTAGCGTTCCTCCCGGCAGACCACGATAGCTCCCGAGGCCTCCGCATGCGACGCGCCGAAACGGACGAGAAGCTCTCTAAGCTGGCGGCGTCGGAGCGCTGGAAGGTCGTGGCGATAGTCCTGCTCGTCGCACTTTTCGGATTTGCTCTGACGGAACTCGGCTTTTTCCGGGGCGATGCTGTAGGTGAAGTGAGCGGCCTCGTCGTCTGGTCCGAAGTCGTCGTTCCCGATAAGGGCAGCGAACCCTATTCGCAAATAACTGCCGAACTTCCCGGCGGCAAAGTGATCTACGCCAAATCCGCGCACACCCCACCGCCCGTCCCCGGCCAGCGCATCGCACTCCGCGTCCGCCGCAATATCATCGGCTGGCATAGCTACTCGTGGATCGTGGGCAAATCGCCCGCGTTGACGCCGGGGCCCGCGTCGCGATAGAAGGCGCATTCTTCCGGCGGCAAAGCCTCTGTGGCGGAACGGTAGACGCGGCAGACTCAAAATCTGCTATCCATCGGGTGTGGGGGTTCGAATCCCTCCAGGGGCACCATTTTGATTGCGCCTTGCGACTCCCCTGCGGGGAGCCGGCCGCAAGGCGCGGAGCACCGAGAACTTGCGCAGCCGCCACGCCAACCCTGCGCGCGGTTTGCGCCTTGCGACTCCCCTTTTGTTGCCCGCAAACCGGCCGGCGCGCGGAACGCGTGTCGGTTCGCGCAACCCAACGAGCAAGCCGGCCGCAAGGCGCGGAACTTTCGAACAAGGCGCGGAGCAGCGGAGATTGCGCGCAGCTACTCAGTAAACGGACGTCATCCCGTCGCCGGAGCGGGAACCGCTCCGGATCCTGCGGACGGGATCCACGGCAAGCGTCCGCATCCTGCTGATGGTAAGGCCCCGGTGCTGCGGCTGCACCGGACACTTGCGCGAACGCCGGCCTGCTTGAACACTTTTGCCAGCGTGCTCGACATCCTTCGTGGGGACGCTTGCGTGGGTCCCGCCTGCGCGGCCGAAGCCGCTTCGGCGCGGCGAAGGCCCGGCCTGCGATGCCTGCGGCATCGTCGCGTTCCGCGACGCCGGGATGATGGTGGCGGGAGCAGACCGATTTTCAACGTTCCCAGCGTGGCCCGTTCCTCGGGTCCGGTCCGCCCGGTTGCGGCCGGATCGTGCAAATGGCGTTCGGGCTCCGGCAATCTGGCAGAGGACGGGCAGCGGTTGCGCCGCCCTGCCACAGTCCTTGACCATAAAGCTGCCCCATGGTTCGCTTCGATTGCGGGCCGGCGCGCGATCATGTTATCGGAACGCCTGATTTTGGGCTCTCGGGGTCAAGTTCATGCATTCAGCAAAGGCGTATTTTCGCGCCGCGCTTTCCGCTCTCGCCATCGTGACGGGCGCGACGCACACCGCGCAACCTGCTGCGGCCGGGCCGGCGCTGTTGTTCGAGCCCTCGAACGGCAAGGTGCTTTACGCCGAGGACCAGGACAATCTCTGGTATCCCGCCTCCCTCACCAAGATCATGACCGCCTACGTGACCTTCAACGCCATCAAGGCCGGCAAAATCAAATTGCAGGACAAGGTCGCCTGCTCGCTGGTCGCGACGCTGCAGCCGCCGAGCAAGGTCGGCTTGCCGGTCGGCGGCGAGTTGACGGTCGAACTCGCGCTCCAGGCCGTGATCGTCAAATCCGCAAACGACGTGACGGTGATGCTGGCGGAAGCGGTGGCGGGTTCGGAGACGAACTTCGTTCTGCTGATGAACGAGACCGCCAAGAAGCTCGGCATGAGCCGCACGAGCTTCGTCAACACCAACGGCCTGCCCGATGCCAATCAGTACACGACCGCCCGCGATCTCGCCAGGCTCGCCCGCGCCGTCATCACCGAGTATCCCGAATACGCCTATTACTGGTCGATGCCGGAAGTGCGCATCGGCAAGCGTCGCCTCGGCAGCCACAACGCGCTGCTCAAGACCTTTCCAGGCGCCGACGGACTGAAGACGGGCTTCACCTGCGACAGCGGTTTCAACGTCGTCGCCAGCGCCACGCGCGACGGCCGCAAGCTGATGGCGGTCGTGCTCGGCGAATCCTCCGGCAACGAACGCGCTATCCGCGCCGCGAGCCTGCTCGAACATGGCTTCCAGAGCTACGGCTGGAAGGATCTGTTCAACACCACGACCCTCGACAGCCTCAGCGCCGACCCGGGCGCCAAGCCGCTGGTCAGCGTTCGCGACACGGTCATCTCGTGGGATTGCGGCAACGGCCGGCGGCGGCCCAACATCGCCAAGCGCAACAAGGATCTGAAAGCCAAGGTTGCGGCCGCCAAGAACAAGGCGGGCGCCAAAAAAAAAGGTGAAGTCCAAGAGGCTCGCCCGGCACTGAAGGGAACCGAGGTGACGCCCGCCGCCATGCCGTCGAAGGCCGAGAAGGCCGCCGCCGCATCGACGGCCAACGCTTCCCCCTCCAAATCCCGCTGACGACTCCCGCTGACGTCCTATTGCAGCCGATCCGCGCGGACATGATCCGATTTGGGCGGATACACGCCGCGCCGCTAACTTCTCCTCCCCCTCGAGGGGGGAGGCCGGTGCGCCATGAGTTAAGCTGCGCTTGCGGCCGGCTCGACGAAGGACAGTCGCAAGCGCCAGAAAAGCGCGGCCTAACTCATCCTTGGCGCACCGGGTGGGGGTGTCGTCGCAGTGCACGCTGAATGTACACCCCCACCCCGGATCGCTTCTCGTCACGTCGTGACGAGGTCCGGGGCAGGCTCTGATGCGTCCAGCGGCTTAGCCGGGCGCATTGAGTTTGAGGATTGTTGCCTGAGCGCCCGTCTAAACCGCGGACGCATCTTCCTCCCCCCTCAAAGGGTGAGGGGTTCTTGGCGTGCTGCGATTCCACCCGTTCCGGAAAAACTCTAAGGCTTTGTGCTGGCCCTCAGACGGACGTTGCGATTTTCAAATCAGCAATTCGAGCGGGCGCTTTTCAAAAATGCAGCCGCCGGACTCCGGTGCGCGCTCGCCGTCGTCGCGTTGTGTCCCATCCGAATGTGTCCCATCCGAAGACGGCGTCTCGGGATCGGCGGCACGCGGTTCTGTCTCGTCCGGCGCCGGTGCTTCGCGTTGGGACGGCTGCTCTTTACCTTCAGCAATTAACCGCGATTGAAAAACCTCGTGAGAAGGCGCTGGAGACGCGAAAGCTCCGGCTGCCGCCCACATAGCCGAGACAAGCAAAACCGGCTCCAGAAGCGTCCTTGGGGCATGTGGGTGCTGTCTCATCGAGCTTGTCCTTGCCACAGCGCGGCGCGGGCCTTCTTCACCAATTCGATGCGGCGCTAACCTTAATCGAACGCCGAGGCCACGTCACGCCACTGCGGCAACCACGCCGTGGCGTCAAAATTGCTTTCCATCGGCATGTAGCGAACTTTAAGACGCCAATGGGACCATTGCATGACCACGACCTGGCATCCCGATACCGACGCAACGCCGACGCCCGGCGATGTTTCCGTCATGGCTGAAACTCTCGAAGGCCGTCATGGCGTGCTGGCAGCCGAGGTCGCCGATTTCTTCGCCAGCTTCCACTGCGAGAAGGGCGATGCCGGACGCGCGTGGGCCTGGGCCGGCGTCGCCGAACTCGTGCGTAACCGCGAACGGGCACGGCTGGAAAAGAACTGAGATCGAAGCGGCGCCGCGAAGCCAGCAGGAAGACTTGAGACACATGACGCCGGCAACCGTCACAGGAACCGTCACAGGATCGAACACGCTCGCTGCCACACCCGAAACCGGCAGTGGCTATCAGCGGCCGTTTCAAACTGCGGAAGACAATCCCGAAATTCCCCAGCAGGGCCTCGTTGCCGCGATCCTGGCGCAGGGCGCCCGCATTCTTTCCTCCGACGGCGAGCGCGAGCGCACCCAGCGCAACGCCATCCTGGCCTTCAGCGTGCGCTGTGCCAGTGCGGCACTGCTGTATCTTTCGCAGATCGTGCTGGCCCGCTGGATGGGCTCGAACGAGTACGGCATCTACGTGTTCGTGTGGACGTGGGTGCTGATCCTCGGCGGCTTGAGCCATCTCGGCTTGAACGTCGCCACCATCCGCCTGGCACCCGCCTATCGCGAAACCGGAAACCTGGCGCTGCTGCGCGGACTGATCCGCGGCGGCCGCCTCGTCGCGCTTTCGAGCGGCGCCATCGTCATGGGGCTCGGCATGGCCGGGCTCTGGCTGTTTGAACCTTACGTGCAAAGCCAGTTCGTTCTGCCGCTGTATCTGGCGCTCGTGTGCGTTCCCCTGTTTGCCTTGACGGATGTGCAGGACGGCATCGGCCGCGGCAACGCCTGGATGGGCCTGGCGCTGATGCCGCCTTACGTCTTGCGGCCTCTGCTCGTGCTTGCCGTCATGGTCGCCGCCAACGCCGCGGGCTTTGAGATGAAAGCCACGACGGCGGCCGGCGCTGCGATTCTCGCGACCTGGGGCGCGGGCCTGGTGCAGACTTTGATGCTCAACCGCCGCCTCGACGCCTCGCTGCCTGCCGGCCTGCGCGCCTACGAGCTCGGCAGCTGGCTCTCGATATCGCTGCCGCTGGCCGTCATCCTCGGCTGCGAACTCGCCTTGCAGAACACCGACGTGCTCGTCATCTCGCAGTACATGACCCCGACCGACGTCGGCATCTACTTCGCCGCCGGCAAGACCATGGCGCTCATCATGTTCGTGCACTACGCCGTGGGCTCCGCCGTCGCCAACCGCTTCTCGGCTCTCAACGCCCGCGGCGACCGCGACGCACTTCGAGCCTTCGTGCGCGATTCGGTGAACTGGACATTCTGGCCCTCGCTCGCGGGCGCGGTACTCATCCTCGCTCTGGGCAAGCCGCTGCTCTGGCTGTTCGGGCCGCAATTCGCGGCCGGCTATCCGGTGATGTGCATCCTCGTGGTCGGTTTTCTGTTTCGCTCGGCGATGGGTCCGGCCGAGTTTCTCTTGAACATGCTCGGCGAGCAGAAGCTCTGCGCCGGTGTTCTGCTGGTGAGCGCCGTCCTCAACGTCGTCTTGAACCTCGTGCTGGTGCCGCGGTTCGGGCTCGTCGGCGCGGCGAGTGCGACGGCGGTGGCGCTGATTGCCGCCGCGCTGATGAATTATGCGGCGATCTGGCGGCGACTCGATATCGAGATCGCCATCTGGAACAATCTCCCACGGCCCTGAGCCCGGCGCGACATTCGCTCGCGCACCGCCCAAATCACCTCGATGCATCATTTTGGCGGCCCATAGGGCCCTCGCTGCAACACATTGGCCAAGGCCCGCGGCGAGGCATTGCTCACGCCGGTGCTATCGCGGGGAATGGCGCCGAAATGACCGGTAATACCGCAGCTTGGGGCGCGCCGCCGGTAGCGCGCCATGACCACGCCGTGCCGAATGCAGCGGCCGGAAAATCGGGCAGGCCGATATCCTCGCCAAGCTGTCCACATGCCACCGCCTTGGGTCACCGGCTTGGGTCTTGCGCCCGGACCACCGATGCCTGCTATAAAGCCGGAATTCGACCGCTCGTTGCGGCATGGGGAAGGACGCCAAGTCATGGCTTTCAAAATGGCGAGACAAGAGGGAGTGGGTCACGTGGGACTTAAGGCACCGGGTATCATTACGTTCATGCTGTCGGTCATCCTGGCGGTGATCGTGCTCGTCTCGACGTTCTTTGGCGCCGAAATTCCGGGTCTCAAGGGCAATGAATTCTGGGCACTGCTTGTTTCTTATTCAATCCTGATGTTCGGCTGTCTCTTGCGCGGACTTTGATCGACCTCAAGGTCTTGATGCGGCGCAACATATCCACTGCGCAAACATGTCGCGCGGCATCGCGCGATCTAGAGAGATAGTTTGCCCCGCACTTATCTTCGGGGGCATGATGGATACCACTTCAAATACCTTTGCACGCCGGGCCCGGCTGTCGACCGCATATATTGCGGTGGCCGTGGTCGTGACCGTGGCGGCTGCGACCGCCGTGCTGTATTCGACGGGACGGCCGACGTCGCCGGACTTCAAGATCGATCAGCCCGATCACCTCGCAGACGTCCGAACGCTGAGACACCTCAGTGTTCAGCGCTGGCACGAGCGCCTCGGCGCGAACCAAGCCGCGAACCGAATTGCCAAGATAAATCGCGTCGGCGCGCGCCACGTCGTCAAGCGTCAGAACCGCCTCGGTGACGCGGCCTTCCGCGATGAGCGACACCCTGAGTGTTCCCGGCAGCACTCCGCAAGACAGCGCCGGTGTCAGAAGTTTTCCCTCACGCTCCAGGAAAATCGTCGTCCGACTGCCTTCGGCAAGTTCACCGCGCTCGTTCAGATAGATGACTTCGTCGGCGCCGAGCGTATCGGCAAAGTGCTGCCATTCGCGGTCATAGAGCTCGCGCCGCGTCGTCTTGTGATACTGGAACAGGTCGCTGCTCGAGACGCGGCTGTCGGAGACGACGAAGCGCATGCGCGCGTTGGGATCGGCGGGCGGAATGCTGGTCGCCGTCACGGTGACGTTGCCATCCTCGTCCAGCAGCAGGCGCACGCGCAGGCGCTGCGATGATTTCCCCGACAGCGCCGACGCCAGGCTCGCGCGCACTTTGGCTTCATCGAAGTCGAAGCCGAAGTATCCCGCCGACGTCGCCAGACGACCGATGTGTGCGTCGAGGAGCCAGATGCCGCTGCCGGGCTCTTGCAGCATCGTCTCGATCAATTCGAAGCGTTGAACCGGATCAGTCAGGAACTTCATTTTGAGCAGGCATTCGGCGTATTCTTTCGAGCCCTGACTGTCGGCGACGATGCCGGAGCCGATACCCATTTCGCCGCGGCCGCCGCGATCGACGACCGCCGTCCGGATGGCGACGTTGAACAGCGCCTTGCCGTCGGGCGAGAAGCGGCCGATCGCCCCGCAGTAGACGCCGCGCGGTTCGCTCTCGAGGTCGCTGATCAACTCCGTGGCGCGAATTTTCGGCGCCCCCGTCACCGAGCCCGGCGGGAAGATCGCCTGCATCAGGTCGGTGATGCCGATGTCCGCTTTCAGGACGGCGCGGACGCCCGAGGTCATCTGGTGCAGCGTCTTGAAGGTTTCGACGGTGAAAAGATCCGTGACGCTGACCGAGCCGAGTTCCGCAATGCGCCCGAGGTCGTTGCGCATCAGATCGACGATCATCAGGTTCTCGGCCCGGTTCTTGACGTCGGTCGAGAGCACCTGGCGCACTTCGCGGTCACCCTCGTGCGTGCCGGCGCGCGGCGCCGTGCCCTTCATCGGCCGGGTCGAGATCACGCGTCGGTTCTGTTCGATGAACAGTTCCGGCGACGACGACAGGATCGTCACTGAACCCGTATCGACCAGCCCGCCATAGGCAACGCGCTGCTTCAGGCGCAGATCGCGATAAAGCGCCAGCGGCGAACCTTCGAGGTGGAACTTCGCCTTGAAGGTGAGATTGAGCTGATAGATGTCGCCGGCGCGGATGTAGGCCTGCACCTTTTCGAAGCGCTCCAGATACGCGTCGCTGTTCCAGGTGTGCTTCAGTTCGCCGAGGTGGGGATCGCCGATGGCTTCGGCGGTGAGCCAGGCTTGCACCTCCGCGCCCCTTCAATTCCCGCGGCGGCCCATAGAGCCCGAACCACAGCAGCGGCACGGCGCGGTTCTTCGGCAGACGGTGGGCGAGCTTGGGTTCAAGCACGTAACCCAGTTCGTAAGCGAAGAACCCGGCTGCATGCAGGCCGCGGTCGAGGCCGCGCGAAATCGCCGCCAGCGCCGCGTCGACGTCCTTGGGCTCATCGGCCCGAATGATTTCGAGGGGACGCTCGTAAAGCAGCGAGTCCGCGTCGAGACGGGTGCTGTTGTCGAGAAGGACGAATCCTTCCTGCAGGGCGGGCGCTCGCGGCATTATTCGTATCGTCTTTTCGTATCCCGGACGGCCGGCCGAGCCAGTGGCGCGATAGCCTCGGGGGTGCTTGTAGCCTCATTGGCCGGCGAATTCCATGCACTTGGGGAGTTTGAAAAAGCCGCCGCGCGCGGCCGGTCGCAGGGCAGCGGCGGCAAAGCGGCGCAGGCGCAAGTATCGGCCGCTACAACGCGTGCGCCGGCGGCCGATTTCGAGCGTTGCGCATGGTCAAACGCGGGTTATCCCGGGCGATCCGCGGGAATAGCCAGGCGGCCAAAGCCAGGGGTTCACACGGCGATTTTTTGTGTTATAAGCCCGCAAGTTGAAAGCCGCTCCGCAACGAGCGGCTTTTATCATCGCCCGGACCTCATTGCCGAAAGCCGGTTCAACCGGCCATGGCGGACGAGATGGGGAAGGCGAGATGGACGCTCGAGTGAGACGCTCGTGACAGCCGGCCGGTTCGCACATTGGTCCGGTTCGAAGGTCCGGTTCGCAAATTGGTGACGCGGGGTGGAGCAGCCCGGTAGCTCGTCAGGCTCATAACCTGAAGGTCGTTGGTTCAAATCCAGCCCCCGCAACCAATTTTTTTTGAATAAAATCGATCACTTGAAAATCTGAGAAACATTGAGCGCGGCTTAGGAAACGCTCGCAGGGCGGCCGCGCGAACGATTTCCAGTGATGCGCCATCATCCATAATTCGCAGAACCTGCCGGTGACGACGCCGAAGCGGACACATGCTTGGTTCCCTGCCTTCGCAGGCACATGGCAACGGCGATCGCCCAGGCACAATACGCAAAGATCAAAAAGCGATTTGCCCAGCCGCCGAATGACATGACGCCAGGTGGCAGCTCGGTCAGCGGCTTCGCGTCGGGACCCATTTCGATACCCGCGCGCGATAGCCCGTCGAAAAACACCGCCATCGCCACCGACATGAGCACCACGCTGATCCATGTCAGGTTGGACAACCAGAGCACGGCACGGCGCCACTGCAACCAATGACCCATTCGGCCAAACGTCACGCCAATCAGCATCGCAGCAATGGGTAGACCGTTCATACCCAGGATCGCCGCATGCATGTGCAGCGGATGGTTGATGTCGAACGCCGCCGCCATGGCCTCGCCAATGCCTGCGATGACGAGGAACATCACTCCGAGCTTGGCGAACGCGGTTCGTGCGAGCGGCCACAGCGCAATGGACAGCAGAAAGCTGCTGACCGCCCAGCACATGAACATAAGCGACAACAACCAGTTGTGTTTGCCGTTTGCATATGCACTGACCATGCGCCACGACGGATCGAATTCGGGGCTGAGGAAATGTAACAACACAAGAATGAGCAGTACCAGGCCCGCGAGCAACCCGGCACCAGCGGCAAGCGCGGGCCGTGCACCGTTGCTCACTCTTGCGTTAGCGTCAGGAGCACTGATCATTTGCGCCTCCCTGGCCCGATCATGATCTGCAAGCATAAAGGCGTAGCGTATCCGGCGAGATGACTTTCAACGCGCCTCGTGCACGCCGATCATCCACGACACGCCGAACTTGTCGGCCACGGCGCCGAAGCGGGACGCAAAAAACGTTTTCGCCATCGGCATCTGCACTTTGCCGTCTGCGGCGAGTGCGTCGAATACCCGGTCGGCAGTGGCTGCATCCGGCAACGACAGAGACAAAGACATGCACTCGAAGTCGAGCGGTCCGGTCCGCATGCCATCCGACATCATAAGGTCGGCGCCAAGAATGCGAACCTCCGCGTGCATGACTTTATCGCCGAGCCCGGTCGGCACCTTGTTCGCGTCGGGCTTTTCCGGGTTATCCTTGAAGCGCAACATCATGGTGACCTCGGCGTCGAGCTTTTCCTTGTAGTAGTTGATCGCTTCTTCACAGCGGCCGCGGAAAAAGAGATAGGGCTGCACAGCCGGTGCGCCTGATGCGGCCCCGACAAACGGCTTGAAACCGCCCCAGAACATGCGCTTGGCGTCGAACGGCATCGACTTGGGATTCATGCCGCTCATGCGCGGATCTTTCATCGCTTTGGCGTTGACGTCGTCGCGGTGCTTGCGCGATTTGTATGTGGCTATGCCGACGAAGACCGTTTCATCGGGCTTCATGTCGACGCTCTGAGGGAAGGACGTGAGTTGTCCGGGCTTGACGTCCTCGGCCTCGACCTCGACGACCGACAAGGCGCCGTACTCGCGCCAGACCTTCGTGTACAAGTCGGCGTGCTTGCGATAGTCCTTGATGTTGTTCTTGGGGACGGGCGCGACGAAAACTTCTGTGTAACCAATCATGGCAGTTCTCCTTGTCAAAATGGCATCGTGAGAAGTGATGACCGATGTCGCTGCGTGTCTTGCCACCAGCGGTAATTTGAGTTCGGTCCGCTATCCGGCCGCGGATGCAGAAGACATGCGGGCCCGTCTGCAGGGCCCGTTGCAGCTGCGACGATCGCTAGCGATGCAAGGCATGCTGGACACATAGTTTACTCCAATCCACCGTAGTGCCCGAAATGGGATGATGCGTCCGCCCCGCGCGTCCGCCGCAATTGCGCCTTTCCCATTAAGACGACCGGACCAGGCCGCAGCCGACATCTGGCGAAAGAAATCGTCCTTATGGGCTCGATTTCAAGTCGCCGGCCACGGCGCCCCTTAAATAAAGCCGCTAAAGCTGCATGCGGATAAGCACCGCCCGCCTTAGTGCCTTGGCGAGTAAAATCGTGAGATTTAACGCGGTCCGGGCCGCGCCATCGAGACGGGTGATCGATTTCTGGCTCTTGCCAAAAATTTTTTTGGAACCGAAGTCG
This sequence comes from uncultured Alphaproteobacteria bacterium, assembly GCA_963732525.1. Classification (GTDB taxonomy): domain Bacteria; phylum Pseudomonadota; class Alphaproteobacteria; order Rhizobiales; family Hyphomicrobiaceae; genus Hyphomicrobium_B. The sequence continues at coordinate 82,825 of CAVSZX010000001.1, read as the reverse complement.
TGCTCGCCGCGTTGTTGTTGGTTTGTGTGCCCCTGAACTCCCCTGATACGCCCCCACGCGCCGCACGAGGCGTTCACGATTTGGCAGCTGCGATCACTGTTAAGATGCCATGAAATGTGCTGCGGAATATGGCTCTTGCCAATTCCAAACCTTTCGCAGAGAACGTCGGGAATTTATGGTCTCGATATTTTGTCGCGTCGACCAGCTGCAGCCACGTTGGAAGCCGTGCCGCCTTTACAGCGTCAGCGTCAATTCTAAAAATGGCTCCGGCATGTGTAAGATGCGATCAAGCCGCTTCGTCCTTGGTGCAGGCTTAGGATAAGGATTTCTGGATGACGAGTTCCGCGGACGGCGCCGGCGTCGCCTCGGCCATGTCGGAAACCGCCAGCAAACTCGGCGGTGCACTCGGTATCGCCGTACTCGGCAGCCTCGGCACTGCAATTTATCGCATCAAGATGAACGGCGCGATTCCCGACGGTCTCGCGCCCGATATTGCCGCGGCGGCGCAGGCCACTATTGCCAGCGCGGTTGACGCGTCGGGCTTGCTGCCGGCGGCAACGGCCGAGCCATTTCTCATATCCGCGCGCGCGGCATTCAGCGCCGGTATGAGAGTGGCCGCCATTCTGGCTGCAATTGGAATGCTGGTTGCCGCCGTTGCTACGTTCAAGCTATTGCGGAACGTGCGGCTAAGCCCGCAAGGCGGAACCACGACGCAATGAAGCTTGACTTGATAAGATTTGGGCTGGAACTTCGAATGACGCGATTTCAATGGGCGAGGCAACTATGTTTAGGCATCTGGCGGCATGGATTGTCGTCATTCTGGCGATTGTCGCGATCACGCTCGGACTGGGCTTTTACAAGACTTAAGAGTTCAAGGCGGCGGAAGCCGCCTCGAAGGCGACGCCGGAACCTGTCGAAGCCGTTTCGGTCACACGCGCACGCCAAGGAGAATGGACCGCCTCCACGCGCGCCATCGGCACCGTTGTGGCCATGAAGCAGTTGGAAATAAGAAATGAGCTCGCGGGCACCGTTTCCGAGATGGGCTTTTCGTCGGGCGACGTCGTTGAAAAGGACCAGCTGCTCATCCAGCTTGATGTGCGCCAGGAAAAAGCGGCGCTTGCGGCTGCCGAGGCCGAGGCGACGCTTGCCGGACAGAACCTCGAAAGACGGGAGGGCCTCATGAAAAGTCCCGCCTACTCCGGCCAGGAAACCGATAAGGCACGGGCCGAATTTGCGGCTGCAGCGGCACGGGCCCGCGGCCTTCAGGCGGTGATAGACAAAAAGCGTATCACAGCGCCGTTCAAAGCCCGCGCCGGCATCACAAATCTGCAGCCGGGGACATACCTCGATGCCGGAACGATGATCGGCAAATTGCAGGGCATCGACGACGATGCGTTTATCGACTTCACTTTGCCACAAGACAACGCCGCCAGCATTCGCGTGGGCTCCCCAGTATCATTGTCTGGTCCGGCAGTGCCGGGCGGCGCCGTGACTGCTAGGATTGTCGCCGAGGACGATAGTATCGATGCCTCGAATCGTGCGGTTCGCTTTCGCGCGCTCGTCGCAGGTCTTGGCGGCACCTTGAGACCCGGAACCTTTGTTGACGTCAATGTCGCGATCTCTAAGCCGCAACAGACGATCATGGTGCCGTTGACCGCACTTCGCCGCTCGCCGAATGGTCAGTTCGTCTTCGTTATCGTCGAAGAAGACGGAAAGCGGCGTGCCCGGCAGCGGATTGTGCAAACGGGTCCTGTCCAGAACGACGACATCGCCGTCGAGAAAGGGCTTGCGGCGGGTGAGCTCATTGCCACATCCGGGTCTTTCAAACTGCGCGATGGCCTGCTTGTGAACACAGAGAGCCCCGGCACCGCCGGCCTGAATTGAGACCGCAAAGGCAGATCGATGCGCATAATCGAGATTTTTGTTCGCCGGCCGGTGATTGCGGTCGTCATCAATTTGGCGCTTGTCCTCATTGGCTTGCGCGCCGCGACGCAGCTCCCGATTCAGCAATACCCGCGCATTGAAAGCTCGTCGATCATCATCACCACGGTCTACGTCGGCGCGTCCGCAGACGGCATTCGCGGCTTTGTCACAACGCCGATTGAGCGCGCGGTCTCGTCGATCACGGGCATCGATTATGTCGAATTGTCGAGTGTCCCGGGCCTCAGCACGGTCACTGTCCGCTTGAAACTCAACCACCCGAGCACCGTAGCCCTCGCGGAAGTCGGCAATCGTCTCGATCAGATCCGTAGCGAGTTGCCTTCGGAAGCAGAATCCCCCGTCGTCGAAGTTCAGCGCGCCGACCGGCCCTACGCGACATTCTATGTCAGCGTGACGTCAAGCGAGATGACACCCTCGCAACTGACCGACTACTTATCGCGGAATATTCAGCCGCGCCTCAGCACACTCGCCAACGTCCAACGCGTCGGGCTGGAAGGCGCGCGACCGCAGGCCATGCGCATCTGGCTTGATGCGGAGCGCTTGTCGGCCTTCGGGCTGAGCGCCGGCGACGTGCAATCGGCTCTGACGCGCAACAACTTTCTGGCGGCTGTTGGGCGCACAAAAAGCAATCAGGTTCAGGTCGATCTCCTGGTCAATACCGATCTGCGCAGCGTCGAGGAGTTCGAGCGCCTCATCGTTCGCGAGGACGGCGATCGCATTGTCCGGATATCCGACATCGGGCGCGTCGAGTTGGGCGCCGAAGAAGACACGTCCAATGTCCGCCATAACGGCAAGGACGCCGTCTATCTTTCCGTTTGGCCTCTTCCGGGCACCAATGAAATCAGCGTCGCCTATGCGCTGAGGGCCGAGATCGACCGGATCCGTCCGACGTTACCCGAGGCCATGGAAATCGCGCTCGCGTACGACGGTACGGTCTACATGGAGAACTCGCTCAAAGAAATTGCGACGACATTCTCGGAAACGGTCGGCATCGTCGGTCTCATTGTGTTTCTGTTCCTGGGCTCTGCACGCAGTGCGCTGGTGCCGCTCGTGACCATTCCCATTTCCCTGATCGGCGCACTTGCGGCCATGATGGCCATGGGCTTCTCGCTCAATCTGCTGACCCTTTTGGCGATTGTACTTTCTGTTGGCCTCGTCGTCGATGATGCCATTGTCGTCGTCGAGAACGTATCACGGCATATGCGTCACGGCATGGGCCGCGTCGAAGCGGCCCTCGTCAGCACGCGCCAACTCTTCAGCCCGATAGTCGCCATGACGATCACGCTTGCCACCGTTTATGCACCGATCGGGTTCCTATCGGGACTGACTGGCGTGCTGTTCAAGGAATTCGCCTTCACGCTCGCAACAGCGGTGATCGTTTCCGGATTCGTTGCCATTACACTGTCGCCGATCATGAGCGCCTACACGGTCCCGGAAGGCGGACACGAAAGCCGCTATGCGAAGTTCGTCAACGCATTGCTCGACCGATTGGCCGCATGGTACGGCCGGCTGCTGGATACCATTTTGCATTTCAGAGCACAGATCCTTGTCTTCGGAGCCTTCATTTGCCTGCTTGCGGCTCCGCTCTACATGTTCTCGGGCAAGGAGCTGGCGCCCGTAGAAGACGAAGGTTTTATACTGCTGATCGTCAATTCGGCACCCGACGCCTCGCTCGCCTACACGACCTCGCACATGGGAAAGGTCCACGACGTCGGCAAGTCGCTGCCGGAATTCGAAGCCATGTTCGAAATCGTATTCCCCTCGACGGGCTTCGGTGGTTTCCTGTTCAAGAATTGGCATGATCGGCAACGGTCCGCTCATGAGATCCAGCCGCAGGTTTACGGTGCGGTATCGCAGATCAAGGAGTTGCAGATTTTCCCGGTTCTCCCTCCGGCGTTGCCGGGTGCCGGCAACTTCGACGTCGAAATGGTCATGAAGGGCCCGGGAACACCTGAGCAGATGGCGGAATACGCCGGTCAGCTCGTCGGCGCCGCGTTCGCCAGCGGTCAGTTCATGTTCGCGGACACGGACCTTAAAATCGACCTTCCGCAGGTTCGCGTGATCGTGAATCGCGAACGCGTCGCCGATCTCGGCCTTGATCTCGCGGACGTTGGCCGCCAGCTCGCCGTTTTGGTTGCCGGAAATTACGTCAATCGTTTCACGTTCGATGGCCGCGCCTACAAAGTCATTCCGCAGGTCGGTAAGGACGCGCGCGCCGCCGCGTCGAACTTGCTGGACTATAAGATCCGCACGCGTGACGGCAAGCAGGTCTCGATTTCGTCGCTCGCTACGCTCGAAACGTTCACGGCGCCGCGGACACTTGCCCGCTTCCAGCAGACGGATAGTTTCCGGGTCTTCGGGGGCGTCAATCCGGGGACAACCAAGACGCAGGCGCTCGAAACTCTCGAGGCGGCCGCGCGCAATATCCTTCCACCCGGCTTCACCATCGATTACGCCGGCGAGTTGCGGCAGATCCGGCAGGAAGGCACGACGCTTGCCGGCACCCTCGCCTTTGCCATTCTGCTCATTTATCTGGTGCTGACAGCGCAGTTCGGCAGTTTCCGCGATCCACTTGTGGTGCTGCTCGGTTCGGTGCCGCTCGCACTGACCGCGGCATTGGTCTTCACCTTCTTGGGCTTTACGACCATCAACATCTACAGTCAGATCGGATTGATCACGCTCGTTGGTCTCATCGCCAAGAACGGCATTCTGATCGTTGCCTTTGCCAACGAGTTGCAGATTGAGGGTGCTTCCAAGTTCGCGGCGATCCGCGAGGCTTCGATGACGCGATTGCGGCCAATCCTCATGACCACAGCTGCGACCGTCTTCGGTCACTTGCCGCTGGTATTCGTGACGGGCGCCGGCGCCGAAGCCCGCAACAGCATCGGCATCATGCTCGTCTCGGGCATGGCAATCGGCACCTTCTTCACGCTTTTGATCCTGCCTGCCGTCTATCTTGTGTTTGCGGCTGAGCATAAATCGAAAGCAGTCGATGCAGGACTCTCGCCTGAGGGTGCCGATCCAGCGGCTGCGTGACTGATATTGGACGTCGATTGACAGCCGACTTTGCACATGGGATTGCGCGGCGAGGGATTGCGCGGTGAGGCTGTTGCTGGCGTCTTCGAGATGGGGCACCAAACAACATGCTGCGTTCCGCGGGCCACGGAATCGGGGAAAGCTCAAGGCAGATCCTCTGACGCAATATTGGCGGCGGCAGCGGCGGTGAAGTTCGCTCTTCTGCCGCCCGTTATGATGCACGGCCGGCGCGCCGCCGCGATATGGGTTTTGGGCCGGCGCTCGCAGGCAGTGCGCACTTGAGCATGCCCGCGCGTCAGGTCGTTACCCCGGGAGAGTCCTGTCCAGTCCGGCGCAAATGCAAACGCGGCCCCGAAGGAAGGGGCCGCGTTCCAGGTCTGGGCGTGGAATTCCAGACGGCGTGGGTCGTTGGTTCAGTTCGTCAGATGCAGCGGCGACAGGCGGATGGCGATGTCGCGGAAGGCGCTGCGAAGCTGAGAACCATCCTGTGCGACGTACGCCTTGCTCGGATCGGTGGCGCAATCGCGCAGCGTATTGACGGCGCTCTGAACGTCGAGCTGGAAGCCAACTGTGTAGACTTCGATGCCTTCGGCCTTCATCTTTTCACAAACAGCGCGGGCCTGAATATCCGAGGCGCCGTTTACCGGGGCGCCGGCGCCGCTCACCGCGGTCGACAGACCGCGCGAGTCGTATTCCGTATTATATTCGCCGTCGGTCATGAGGATGGCGATCTTCTTCACCGAGCTGTCTTCGTAGGCGGCGGGACGGCTGTCGCTCGGCCAGATGCTCGACCATTTGGGCGAGAGAAGGTTCCAGGCCCAGGCCGTGCCGATATGGCCGGCCGTGGTGCCACTCGCAACAAAGCCGTTGATGGCAGACTTAAGGGCGCTCTTGTTGGTCGTCAGTGGCACGATCTGAGATGCCGTCGTGCACGCGCCGTTCGCGGTGTAGACGGCGCCGAACATGTCGCTGCCATAGGGCGCCATATCGCTGTAAGCCGCAGCGCCGTCGCGCTCGGAAACGCAATCTGAGAGTTTGTAGATCTGCTTTTTTCCCTGGCGGTTATTGAAGGTGTAGGTGCTGGCGTAGGTGCCGCGAACCTTACTCAGATACGCACCGCCGGGACGCACGGCCTCTGCAAATGGTGCCAGGCCGACGCGAATCTGGCCAGGGCTGTTGGCGTCGGTCAGTACGATGTCGATGAGATCGTTGGCAGCGGACTTGAGATCGACGATCTTCTGGCCGGCCATCGAACCGGTCGTATCGAGCATCATGGAAATTTCGACCTTCTGCTCGGAGTTGCCGCCGAGCGAAGTCGAGGCCTTGGGCTGTTCGGCTCCGGTGGTGGAAAGCACGGGGAGCGACTTGATGCTGGCGATCGCAAGGAACGGTGTCACCACACGGGCGTTGCCGGTCGCCGTCAGCGTCTTGCCGTCGCTTGCAATCGCGAAATCGATGCTGTCGTCCTTCACCTTGGCGCGGGATACGACATTGGCCTTGTAGTAAGAGCGCGCCGTGGCGACTGCTGCGGTAGCATTGTTGCCGTTGACCTGGAGGGTGCGGGCCCCGGCGAGCACGGCCGCGTCCATGGCGGCACGAGTTTGCGATCTGACGTTCTGCCAGCGTCCGAAGTCGACGGCGCCGCCGATGAACAGGACCAGAGTGAAGGTGCTGAGGCCGAAGGTGATCGCTACCGCCCCTTTGTCATCTTTGCCGAGGGCGCCGACGCGACCTTTGAGGTTGCTGACGCCCTTGACGGCGACTTGACCAACCGCGCTTTTGATCGACGATGAAGAAATCATGACTGCCACTCCGATACCTTGGAACTGGCCAAGTTCATAATTGATTAGGCAATCTCAAGAAACTCTAAACGCGAATTGTCGTTTGCGATTTATGAACGGCAGCGATTCAATTCGAATGTAATTTGACGATTCAGAATTCGCGCCGCTTAAGACCTGACCTGTGGAAAACGCGCCGATGACAGCCCACGCCCTATCGCAAACCCGTAACAGCTTCGCATCGGAACGGAAGCTCCTGCGCGACCACGGAGACGCGAAGTTCGGCGTCTTTTTGGCCGCAAACACTCGCCATTTCCGATGTTTTCGCACGACGAGAGGCAACAATGCAGTGACGCGCAGCTCCGGCATTTCTCGTCGTAGCCCTGGGCGAAAACCTCGGGAACGGCGCCGCGGCAGACATTAATTCAGGAATTAATCGCCGATTAAATCGACAAGCCCTCCGTCGATTTCGACGTTCAGCGTTCGTGAACCAATTGTGCCGAATTGGCTTTTGACCAATGTTCATTAAATCGTTATTAGCATACGGCGCCTGCGTCTCAGGCCCGGCTTTGACCGACTGCGGCGCGATCACTACCTGCTCTCGCGCATCGTTGACCGGACCGGACCAGCGAACATCAAGTCCTACCGCCGAAGGCAACCCTTCGAAGCGGTCATCGGTCCGGCGGCACGAGAGCTTCGGCATTTTTTCCCAAAAGCACGCGAGAAAAGATCGCAACTCGTCGCTATCGGAACCTGACTAGGTCGAAGTCCTCAAGTTACGCTGTCGTAATCGTCCGGAATCCGCCGGTCATATTATGCCGCTGCCCTAGGCTGATGCCACAAAATGCGGAGTGGATCATCATGTCATGCGCCCCGTCGTCGATTCCACATTGTCCTCGATCTCGGCTTCCGGCATCACGTCGATGCTTGCGAAATTGGCTCCGAGCCGGCCGTCGTCGAACTTCTGGTTCCGGTCCGGGAGCCGTCACCGAGGGAAGAACCGGGGATATGCGACCTCGCAGATGTGCCGGGCGCACTCGAGATGCCTGCAGCGTGGAACCCGCCAAAGGAAGTGCTTTGGATCGGAGGACCGGAGCTGCGCCGCCTCGCCGAGGCCGCGGCCCTCGGATACGCAGAACCCCCAGCGGGTTGTCCCTTTAACACCTGAAATTGTCGCCGTTCTTTGCGGCGGCTGAGACTTTTCGAATACGCCTATCGGAATTGCTGATCCCAAGCCAAGCCGAATTCAAATTTCTTATGCGTGGAGTTCATCATGACGACCAATTACCAGCTGAAGCCGTTCGTCGTAAATTTCAATGACCTGCTCTACCTGCTCGAACAAGTCACCTTCGTTCCTTTGTTCGACGCCGAGGGCAACGCACTCATCGCCTTCAACGGCACGGCCGACGCCTATGACAGCCACGGAGTACTCGTCTGGAACGCCGCGACGCAAAGCGGCTCTTACAATGGCACCGCGCTCTCGACCAACCCCGCCAGCCCGGACTACTTTCAAACCGTGCTTGGCCAAGGCTTCCCCTCGACAACGTCCTCTATCGGCATCCGCGACGTCACCGGCCTGCACAATAATCTGTTCGCCACGCAGCAGTTCTGGGGAACCGTCGATGTTCCCTTCCTGCGTCAGATCGCTGTCGACTACTCCAACTATATCCATTCGCAGACCAATGGCTTCTACGCGACCGATAACAATGGATTTGCCACCGATCTCGATCCTTACACAGCAGGCGATCAGAATCTGACCACGGTCGGCGCCAATTACGCCACGAGCGTCTCGGGCGGCGTCGTCACCCAGTCGAACGTCATCGACTACACACCGCGCATGATCAGCCGCACGATTACGACAGGCGGCGTCAACCTTCTGCTGGACGCCAATGGCCACTACCTAAACTGGGACCCCGTCCGCTACACCACGGATCTCGTTTACGCCGCCCGGATCGATGACTCCGGAGTGGATATTGCCACGCTTATCGAAGGCGCGAAGATCGTCGCTCCCGCGGCGGTCACGGACGCCGGCGGCGTGGCACTCGTATGGAGCGAGGCTCAATACACCGCCAGCGCTATCTATACGGCGACACTCTCCGTCTACGCTCATCTGAGCGTGACGGGCCAGCTTCTTGGCTCCTCCGATGGTGGCACGACCTTCCACGCGGCCTTGGCTCAGGGTGATACGCTCTACTACCAGAAGGCCAACGGAACTCTCGTGCAGGTTCCGGGACAGGGTCCCTTTGATGCGGCCCTCTATGACTACGCCGCGACTATCGATGGGGCAGGCGTCGATGTCGCAACGCTTGCAGACGGTGACGCGATTTATCAGCCGGGCGGCGGCTATGGCCTCGTCGGCCAGCTCGGCCATGTCGATTTCCAGGACCCGACCTCGGGCGAAATCTTCATCGGCTCCGAAAATCCCGGTGTCGCGCCGGTCAACAGCTGGTTCGGCATTTTCGGCCAGTTCCTCGATCACGGCCTCGACCTGATCGGCAAGGGCGGCCAAGGCACGACCATTCGCATCGCACTCGCCGCCGACGATCCCCTCTACGGCGCTATCGGTCCCGACGGTCAGCCGGTGACGTCGATCACCATCAACCGCGCGACGGTCGATACGAGCCAGGACGGCACTGCCCAATACGCCAACCACACGTCGCCCCAAATCGATCAAAGCCAGACATACGGCTCGGTTGACCAGATCACGCAACTGCTGCGCAAGTGGGTCTCGACGGACAACGATGTGAGCTACCACGCCGGTCTCGAACTCTTCGACGGCCAGCAGCTGGCCACGACCTGGACCCGCAAGTGGCCGGACGGCACGACAGCCGAGGTCTATGACACGCTGCCGACGCTCACCGAATTGCGCGACCACGTGCTCGACACCAATCGCGTGGCGCTCACCTGGGACGACGTCGCGAACTATCGCAACCGTTCGGCCGACGGGACCACGCTCAGCGGCGGCGATTCGGGCCACGCGCTGATTCTCGACATGAACACGCGCTTCGACGCGTCGCATCTCGATTCGACACTCCAGGTCGGCAAGACGGGCGATACCGTTCAGTCACTTGTCGCGGACGCCATCGCCACCCTCGATGGGTCGCTACCTCCCGGCATGACGTTCCAGCGCAGCCTCTCGGGCGGCATCGAACTCATTGTCACCGGCGGCGCCGGCGGCCCCTACACGCCCGACGGGACATATACGGGCGCCAGTGCGCTCGTCGCCGCCGGCTGGCTCGACCCAGCCTCCTTCGGCATCATGAGCCCACCCGGATCGGCGGCAAATGCAGCGGTCGGCGAGATCCTCATGGCGGCGGTCGGCGACCACTACGTCGCCGGTGACGGTCGCGTGAACGAAAACTTCGGATTGACCTCGATCCACCATGTCTTCCACGAGGAGCACAATTTCCAGGTCGAGAACCTGAAGAGCTGGATTTATCAGCACGACACCGCCAACTCACCCCTGACCCACGATGGCCTGCACAAATGGCAGGACGTCACGGCCTTTCAAGACGACTTCGGCAATTACATGTTCAACGACACGGGTGTGACCGAGGTCACTCCCGGCGTTTTCAAGGCGAACAAGGACAACATCGCCTGGAAAGCCGATGAGATGTTCAATGCGACGAAGCTGATCGTCGAAATGGAATATCAGCACGCCGCCGTCGACCAGTATGCCCGCACCGTCACGCCGCGAATCCAGGAATTCGTCGGCTATTCTTCGGGCGTCGATCCTAGCATTTCACTTGAATATTCGCAGGTCGCCTTCCGCTTCGGCCACTCGACCATCCGTGAGACCATCGACACGATGGATCCCTCGGGCTGGTACAAGGGCGCCGTCACCAAGTACGCGCTCGAACTCGCCTTCCTCAATCCAGCGACATTTGCGGAACACGGCCCCGCGGCCGTCACGCTCGGATTGACACGCCAGCAGATGAACGAGGTCGACGAACTCATCACCCCGGCCTTGAACCAGGGCCTGCTTGGCCAGCCGCTCGACCTCGCGGCGATCAACATCGCGCGCGGCCGCGACCTCGGCATTCCAACGCTCAATGATTTCCGCGAAGGCATCAGCCTGGCGCGATATACGAGCTGGGCCGATTTCGGGGCCAACATGATCCACCCCGAGTCTCTGGTGAGCTTCATCGCCGCCTATTCCTTCGACGGCGACGTGGCTGCGGCAACGGCCGCCATGCAGAATGCCGCCTTCATGAACAACAATACCGGGGCACCCGCGGGCGCCGACGGCTTTAACAACATCGATAGCTGGATCGGCGGCCTCGCCGAGGCCCATGTACCGGGCGGACTCCTGGGCGAGACTTTCGACGCCGTGTTCGTCGCGCAGATCCAGGCCCTCATGGACGGCGACCGGTTCTACTACCTCTATCGCCTGTTCGGCACCAACCTGCATGAAGAGGTCAACAACGGCCAGTTCAAGGACATCGTCGAGCGCAACACCGGCCTCGAGCACCTGAACGGCTCGATCTTCGCCTATGCCGACAAGTACTATGACTTCACGCGCGACGCCGACCTTATTGCCGCGGATGTAACCGGCGACTTCGCCGACCACGCCTACGCCTCGCTCACTGCCGAAGGAACAGGCAAGGGTATCTTCTCCGATGGCGGCGACAGCACCGCATTCAACGGCACCGACATCAGCGTTATGGCGGCAGACGGCATCCGCGCCGGCGTCACATTGAACCTCATCAACGACTTGCGCGTCAACGCCACCCCCGATCAGGTGCACACCGTCGAAGGGACGCCGACCGACGGCGCCGATTCGCACGAAGTCATCGTCGCCACCGACAACCGCGACTACATCCACGCCCGCGGCGGCGACGACACCGTCTATGGCGAAGGCGGCGACGACTACATCTTCGCCGATGGTGGCGTTGACCGTCTCTACGGCGGCGACGGCGACGACCTACTCGACACCGGCGAAGGTCCGGACCTTGCCGACGGTGGCGCCGGCAAAGACATCATCTATGGACGCGGCTCGGGGTCCGAGGTCGGCGGCTTCGATCAGCTGGTTGGCGGCTCAGGCAACGACTTGATCATCGGCGGCGAAGGCATCGACAAACTGTCCGGCGGCCAGGGCGACGACATCATTTATGGCGACGGACTTACCAACCCCGAAATGGGCAACACGGACGCCTTCACGCACGGCGGCGACGGCAACGACTACATCGACACCGGCGCCTCGGGTGACCTGCTGTTTGGCGAAGAAGGCGACGACTACATGGTCGGCGGCATCGACCAGGATCTGATGCAGGGCGGCCAGGGCGACGACATCCTCCGCCCCGGTGGTCCCTCGCAGGCCTCCGGCACAGTTGGCGGTCCGGACGAAGTGGTGGGCGACAATGGCCAGGCCGATGAACTGGGCTTCGACCTTATCGATCTCAGCGACTGGGCTGGCAACGCGCCGGGTACAACGATCGACTTCGACACCCAGCAGAACCCCCTGGTGGCCATCGACCAGACCTCGCCCTTCCCGGCCTGGTTCCAAATCGAAGGCGCCATCGGCACCCAGAACGGTGACACCTTCTTGGGATCGAACGCCCTCGACGCGGCGGGCCTCGCGAACCCCTTCGGCGGCAGCAACTGGTTGATCGGCGGCACGGGCAGCGACACCTTCACCGGCAACGGCGGCAACGACGTCATCGTCGGCGGCTCGATCCGGCTCGACACGCTGATCGGAAACTATGCCGATGCTGACACGGCCCAGAATGCGGCCCTCGGCAGCACCCAGTGGCTCGCCGACGCCATGCAGTCGGGCGGCACCGGCACCGGCTATGCCGATAATACGCAAGAAGCCTATTCGGGCGCGTCGAACCGGGCCCTAGGAGACCTCAGCGGCGGCATCCTAACCGCTGCGGGCTTTGATCTGCACTTCACCGAAATGCTGCGCTCGCGCATGTTCAAGGACGTCGTCCTCGGCGATGGCGGCGAAGATGCGGCAAATACCGATACGGCGGCCTTCGTCGGTAATCACGACGACTACACCATCGTGGCGCTGAACGCCGCCGGCGGCGTCGTCAACCAGCCCTGGCTGCCCGCAAATCTTGGCCAGGTGTTCGCCCTCAAGATCACTGATAACGTCGGCGATCGCACGCTGGCCGACGGCACGGTTCTGCCCTCGGACGGTACCGATCTCATCATCGGCGTCGAGAACTTCCGCTTCGCGGATGGCGACTTTGCGCTGGCCAATCTTTTCCTGAAGCCGCCGGCCCTCGATCTGCATGCATTCAACCCCCTCGGCAACTACCGAGATCAATTCACCGATCAGCAGATCAACAATTCGAATGGCACGCTCGACTGGTCGGTGGAGAATTGGGTGGAGGCGGGCGACGGCGCCAACGATATCGGCAACGGCCAAATTCAGATGGACAATGGAGGCGGCTCCTCCAACGTCCTCCGCTTCGCCGGTGGCAATGGCGCAGCATTCAATGGCGCCTCGATCGAGAGAATTGTCGATCTCTCGACCGCGGGGTCACATGTGACGCTCGCGTTCGATATCAGCAAGAGCGGGGGCGGCAGCGCCCTCGGCGCAACCGAGAACGTTAAAGTTTTCATCGCGGAGGACGGCGTCAACTTCACATTGCATGACACGATAACCTCCGCCTCGGCAAACGGCACCCATACGGTCACGATCGCAACACCTGCAGCAGGCTTCAGCCAGAATGCAGTGATCCGCATCGAAGCAACCGCGATGGGCACCAACAAGTTCGTGAACGTCGATAACGTGAACATTGCGCTCTTCAATGCGGCAAACGACGGCAACGATTTTACCGCCGCCTTCACGGAAGCGGGCGCAGGCAACCCAGGCTCGGGATCCGTCGCCATCGCCTCGTTCCCGTCCATCACGGACGGCGATAACGTGACGCTCGCATCCGCCAAGGTCGTTCTCACGAACGCCAAGGCTGGTGACGTGCTGATCGAGAACGGCATCGGCGGCGACGGAATTTCGGGAGCCATCGACAACTCGGTTGCAGGTCAGATCACGCTGACGCTGACCGGCAATGCCACTCTTGCGGCCTACCAGGCCGCCATTTCAGCGGTCCGCTTCAACAATACGAGCAATACGCCGGATACGACGGCGCGCACGATCAACGTCACAGTCAACGACGGTCTTAGCGACAGCAACATCGCGCATGCGACGGTGACGGTTACGGCGGTGGACGATCAAGCCGTTCTCAATAACGACACGATCATCACCAACCTCGGCAACACACAATTCAGTGTTGCAGACTGGGCATTGACTGCCAACGATACTGATTCGAACGCGGCAGCGATCGCAATTGATGGCGTCAACGGCGCGAACGGTCTTGCAAACGGCTCCCCGACGCACGCCGGTCAAACGTTACGATCCAGGATAGCAACGCGAATGGCGGCTCATTCCGTTACTATGGCAACGGCGGGAATTCGAACTAACTCCCGCGCGACCGTCACGTTGCAACAGCAGGCCGGCAACACGCTCTCAGGCGGCAATAACAATAATTCACAGATCTTTGTCGGCAATAGTTCCGCCAACACCTTCAACGCCACCGGCGGAAATGACTTCATCTTCGCTGGCGCCGACAACGATACGCTCAACGGCGGAACCGGCAACGACTACCTCGATGGCGGGACCAACGCCGCGGCGGGCGACACGGCCGTGTTCACGGCCGGCGTTGGCACCGCGACATTCGCCTTGTCGAACGGCAACGTTCAAGTTGTGTCACGGACCGCCGCCGAAGGCACCGATACGCTGGTCAGCATCGAAAGCCCGCTTCGCCGGCGGCACCTACTGCCTATACCTGAAGATAGGTACGGAGCGGACAACACTCTCACTGCGAGCAGCGCCCCTGAGCTCTTCCTGGGCTTCGATGGCACTGACACGGTTGCCTATTCGGGGAACACTGCCATCAATGCGAACCTGGCAACGGGCCTAAGCAGCGACCAATGGCGACCGCTACTATTCGATCGAGAACCTGACCGGCGGCAATAACGGCACGCTCACCGGCGACGGCGCGGCCAACGTTCTCAGCGGCGGCATCGGAGATGACACCTGGCTCGGCGGGGCAGGCAACGACACCCTCGACGGCGGCACGAACGCTGCCGGCGGCGATACCGCCATCTTCTCGGGCAACCTCGCCGACTACACGATCTCGCAAAACGGCGCCAACTATATCGTGACCGACAATCGCACCGGATCGCCGGATGGCGTCGATACCCTCATCAATATGGAGAACGTCAAGTTTGGTGCGGCGGCGGCTGTTACCCTCACATCACTGCTTGGAAGCCTCAACCTTGCACCCACGTCTCTGACCTTGACACCGTCGCCAGCGACGGCCCCGAGAACGGTGCCAGCAACATTTCGTCGCGACCATCGTTGCGGCGGACGACGCACTGGGGAACGACGTCTTCAGCCTCTCCGGTGCGGACGCGGCATCCTTTGCAATCCAGAACACCGGGCACGGCACGGCGAATCTCGTCTTCGTGGGCGGCGCCAACTTCGAGACAAAAGCGGCCTATGACGTCACGGTACAAGTTGCGGATGCCGCGCTTGGCTCAAGTCTGTCACAGGCCTTCCATCTCGACATCACAAACGTCAATGAGGCGCCTTCGGGAGCCGACAAGACGATTACGATGGCCGAGGATTCGACGCGCGTGTTCAGCGCGGCCGACTTTGGTTTCTCTGATCTGCTCGATACAACCGCGCCGAACGCGTTCCAAAGCGTCATCGTCACGTCGCTACCGGGCTCAGGAAGCTTGGTCTTCAACGGCAACCCCGTCACTCTTAATCAGGAAATCCCTGTCGCCAGCCTCGGTCAGCTCTCCTGGACGCCCGCGGCAAACGCCAACGGCAACGCGCTCGCGAACTTCTCGTTCGCGGTTCGCGACAATGGCGGCACCGGGCGGCGGCACCGACATACGGATCAAACGCCGAACACCATCACCTTCAACGTCACTCCCGTCGGCGACCCGACGACCGGCACTGTCAACATCGTCAGCGAAAGCCGCCCGGGCCCGAACCAGGTGACGCTGAATGCCGGAAATTCGCTCGTCGATCCTGACGGGCCAATTACGGTGGCCTATCAGTGGAGCAACGGCACAAACGGCGCTTCGACGACCCTTACCGCCGGCGCCGCCGTCCAGACAATCACGCTTGCGGCCGCCGCTACCGACACGGTCAATGGCATTACGACCAACTTCGCGGCCCCTGAAACCGCCTTCATCGGCGTCGTCGGGAACAACAACATCTCGGGCACAGCCGGCGCCGACTACATCGTCGGCTTTGGAGGTGTTGACAATCTCTTTGGCGGCGACGGTAACGACATACTTTCCGGCGGTGACGGCGCCGACATCCTGTATGGAGGCACCGGAGCCAACACGTTTATCGGCGGCGACGGTGGCGACTGGTTCATCATGAGCCAGGATGGCACCATCGTCGAAACCGCCACCGGCGGCTTTGATGTGATCCAGACAGGAAGCTTCAACGTCGATCTCAACAACTATGCAAATGTCGAGATGATCTTCCTGGTCGGAAGCCAAAATATTTCAGCGACCGGCGACGCTCAAGTCAACTATCTCTACGGCGAAACAAATAGCGCCTCAAATGCACTCGCCGGCGGCGGCGGAAGCGACTGGTACTACATCGGCGTCGGCGACACGATCACCGAAGCTGCCGGAGGCGGCACGCAGGATCTCGTCGCCTCAAGCACTCTCAACCTCGATTTGCAGAACTACGCCAACGTCGAAATTGCCTCTCTTCAAGGAGCCGCCAACCTTAGTGTCTTCGGCACGGCGTCCAGCGATTACGTCTCTGGAAATCTTGGCAACAACACGATCACCGGCCGGGGCGGCGCCGATCAGTTGCGCGGGCTCGGAGGCAACGACACGTTTGCCTTCGCGACCGGATTCGGCAACGACTTCATTACCGACTTCAACGCTGATGAAAGTGACGCCCTGAACCACGACGTGCTCGACATCAGCTCCTTCGGGATCACCGATCTTACGTTCGGGCCTGACGTTACGATCGCGACGGACGGCGTCGGCGGAACTTTGATCACCATCCAGGGCGACGTAGCCAAGACGATCCAGCTGCTGGGCATCAACTCTTCAACTGTCGGTATTGACGACTTCCTGCTCGCCCCATAGGGCGCGTTTTGAATGACAGACCACCCCGGTGGCGCCGATCGAGTTGGTGCCGCCGGTCTCGCCTTCGGGCTCGCGTTCGCCAAGTCGAGCACGTCGCGTCCAAGCGCATGCCCGCAGCGAAGTCCGGCGCCTCAACCGCAAGTCGATTTGTCGCCCGCGGATTTCAGAGGGGCTTGCGCGCAATCGAGATGTCATCGAATTCGGCTCGGCCGGAGACGATCGTTTCCGAAGTGGAGCGCGCATCCAGCAGAAGCTCGACTTTCTGAGCCCGGCAATCTTTGTCCGGAACGACGAAGCCGACCTCGAAATTTTTCCATTTTTGGCCGCTATCCTGGAGCATCGGCGTTTCCGCCAGCTGCAGGCCGGTTTTTGCGCACGAAACGCGCCACACAAGTCCCCGGCGGCCCTGGAGTCGCCCCGAATAGGTCCCAGCGAGTTTGTAGCTTCCCGCGCCTAACATCGTCAGCTGCCGGATGCCGTCGAAATTCACGCGGCCATCGCCGAATGCAACCGACAGCGCATGGCCTTCCACCGCGTCGCCGCGAGGCTGAATATCGATCGTCACACCGGAGCCCTTGGCAAACGACCAATCAAAAGGCATTTGCGAAAGCGGTTTCTCGAAACTTCCATTGGCGAGAAGCCCGACCGTGCTCAAGTCATCAGGCGGGAGAAACTGCAGCCACGAATAGTAGGCGAGATCGAACATATTCTTGCCGATCAGAAAATTCAGGTAGCTCTTGATCTCCTGGGCTGTGGGCGGCGCCTGCGTGCCGTTCAGACTAAGCAGAAGATCGAGCGGGGTGCGCGCGTCCGTGATGTAAGCCGGGACATCGACGAGGAACCGCGCCCGCCATGGCGGCCGTACCGCGAGCAGAGCTTTCACTTCCTTGTTCGCTTCGGCGCTTTCAGCGAGTTGTGCCAGCTTCCACGTTGCGAAGGCCGTGGCCTCGCCGCGCGTGCGGAAAAGGATGTCGGTATAATAAGCCTCCGCCTCGTAATTCCGGTTCACCTCTGCATTGAAAAGCAGCCAGATAATTGCCGGACTCTCGCGCAGAGAATTCCGGCGAGCGGCAAGCATGAGCTTTTCAGTGCTCGTAGGATCGCCTCCGACTTCACTGATTTGCCCGAGGAGGCGTAAGGCCCGCGCGCTCATGGGCTCATTGCGCAGCGCCGCTTCGGCGAGTTCCTTGACATCCTTTCGGGCATCCGGAGTGAGCAGCGCGGCGGGAGGTGTCATGGCGTCGCCCGACGGCTTAGATTTGCCCTTTGCTATGCCGTCGGCCGACTGCTCGAGCAGCTGTGACGCCATGCGCGCCAACGGCACCGTCAAATCACGCCCGTCGAGATCGCCTTCACCTTTCTTGGCTGCACTCTTACCGTCGTCCGCGGGCGTCGCGGGAGCAACGGTTGGCGAAGCGAGGGTGGCGGATGCAGAGCCTATCGCCTCATTTTCCCCCGCGCTCTTGTTACGAAACGGCGCGGAAATTATTTCGTCGGCGAGATTGAGCCGCGCCGTGGGAGACGCGGGATTGACGAATAGCGCGTTGCCCGGCGTCCCTTCGGCCAGAAAGCGCGCGAACGTCGTCGAAAGCACGAGCCAGATCAACAGCGCTGCTGGCAGCCACACACGCAAGGAATTCGATCGGCCGCTCATGTGAACAATTGCTTTCAAACGGCGAGGTGCAGCACAGTCATCCTATTCGCTCGCTGACGATGCGGCCTGCCAAGCCGCCCTTCGAACGCGACCGTCAAGGACGTCCGACCCGAAATATCGCACGAAGCGCCTCCAGAAAGAACCCGCTACGCGGTAGATCGATGCGGCCCGGGCTCCCGGGGCCGCTTGCACGCCGGCGGTGACGCCGGCCACTTTTGCCGCGCATCTGCTCTGAGCCATGAACCCCGGTGGCGATGGTGCCGTCGTAGGCACTACGGCGCTCCGGCGTTTTCAGGTTTTCCCAAGCCAGCGCCACGCGGGAAGCGAAGACAGTTCGGTCGGCGCTGAGATTCTTGTCCGGATGCAGCCACTGCATCAAGAGTGCCATGTTGTGCCTGAGCTCTCCCGCCGGAGCATGCGAGGCCGCACCAAGCATCCGGTACGAATCCGATTCTGGCGCAAGCAGGATCTGCTCTATGAAGAACGCCGCGGCGTTTGCAATTTCGCCTGGCGAGCGTCCTGTCGCATTGGCCGCGCCGGAAAGGGCTTCAGACTCGCCCGCAGCGATGCTGATCAACACTCCGACGTCGGGCGGAAGCGGCGATTTGCGAATGAGGCGAACGCGCGTGGGAACGTGCATCAAATCCAGAGCCGTCCTGACGGCCGATGCACCGGGCATGGCGTCACCCGCTCGCTTTCACATTCGGCACACGCGGATCGCGTGCCTTGTCTTCGATCACGTCGCGGCTTCCATATGTGTAAGCGTCGGCTCCGTAGCCGTAGCCATAGCCATAGCCGTATCCGTAACCATAACCGGCCGACTTGGCGTCGAACTTTGTGAGCACGGTGCCGACGACAGGCGCCCTGGCAAGTTGCAGCCGCCTAAGTGCGCCCGCCACCAGACCGCTGCGCGCTTGCCCGGCACCCACCACGAAGATCGTAGCCGACGAGGCACTTGCGAGAAGCGGAGCGTCGGCAAGACCCATCACTGGAGGTCCGTCGAGAACGATAAGGTCGAAGACTTCGAGGCCGACCGACAGCATCGAATGCAGCCGGGAGGATCCAAGAAGGTCGGCAGCGTTCGGCGGCAATGGACCGGAGGCCATGAACGCCAGATTCGCGACGCTCGTGGTCTGGAATGTATCCGGCGGCGCACACGCACCCGTCAGATAGTTGGAAAGACCGAGACTGTTCTCCAGCTGTAGCTTGCGATGAAGGGAAGGATTTCGCATGTCGGAATCGACCAACAGCACCTTCATGCCCATGGTAGCAAAGTGCCGCGCTATGGCGACGGACGTGATCGACTTGCCCTCCGAAGGTCCGGCGCTCGTGATGAGTATGCTGCGCGGCAAACCAGACTCAGTTGAGAACTGCAAGGCCGTACAGAGCGATCGGTAAGCTTCGGAAATCGGCGACCTCGGATCGGCGATCTGCTCCTCCACCGGATCGTTGGGTTTGACTTTGGGGATGATGCCGAGGCTCGAAAGTCCGGTAACGCGCTCGACCTCCTCGACGGTGTGCAGCGTATCGTCGAGCCGCTCGAGCAGCAGCGCGGCGCCGAAGCCCGCACCCAATCCCACAACCAGCGCCAGCATCAGCCCGCGCAGAAGCCGCGGCGACGACGGCGATCCGGGCATGTCTGCCTTGTCGACCACGAATACGTTGTTGGAACCGACACCTCCGGCGATATCGACCTCTTTGTAACGTTGCAGTAGCCCATTGTAGAGCTCGCGGTTCGTATCGGCCTCGCGTCTCAGGATATTGTATTGGATAGAGCGCTTCTGCAGATCGAGCACGTCGCCACGCAGAAGTTCTATACGCGCCTTGGTTTCCGTTTCCTGATTGAGAGACAACTCGTAAGCCGCCTTCAATGAGGCCCGGATCGTGCGCACTTCGGTCGCGAGCTGGCGATCGATTTCCTTGATCCGATTGTCGATCTGGATCATTGCCGGATAGCTCGGCTTGAAGGTCTCGAGCTTCTCCTGGTAGTCAGTCACAAGTTGATTGCGTTTGCCGCGCAGGCCGTCGATTACGCTGTTGGTCAGAAGCTGCGGCAGATTAATCGCGTCGGAACTCTCGACTTGCTTCCAGAGCTGCTGGTTCTTGATCCGCTCCGAGACCAGCGTGCCGAGTGTCGCGTTGGCCGCTGCGAGATTGTTTTCAGCGATGGACGACTTCTCGTTGACGGCGACGATCTGTTCCTTCTGGGCGAATTCGAGCACGATTTTTTCCGAGTCCTCGAGACGCAACTTCAGCTGCTTGATTTTGTCTTCGAGGAATGTCTTTGCGTATTCGTTGGCTTCAAAGCGCCTGTCCAGGTTCGAGGCAATGAATGCCTCGGCGAAGGCCCCGGCAATCTTTTGAGCCCGACCCGGAACCGGATCGGAATAGCTGACGTCGATAAGTCGCGAACCGAGGACGGCACTCACTTTTCGATTTCCCAGCAGCACGCCGGCCGCCGCCTCTTCTAAGGCTGCTGCTTCCGGCTTCGCGCCCCGGTCTGTGCCCGACGATCCAAACAGCCCAAACACGGCGCCGATGGCCGATCCGCCCCGCTTCTTCAGGAATTCCGGATCGTCGCCAAGCTTCAGACTGGAGGCGACGCGATCGGCGATGGCACGGCTTTGCAGGAGTTCCTGCTGCGTTTTGAGGAAGTCGTAGTCGCGCATTCCTTCAGACGATGTGACGTTGCCGCCTTCGACCACTTTGGCGACGTTATAGTCGATCTGAAGGCGGACCGTGGAGGTGTAGAGCGGCGTCTGCATAAGCATCTGCAGTAAGCCGAGAAATATGACGGCGGTGACGATGCTCAAGAAAACCTTCTTGCGCTTCATCATGATGCGCCAGTATTCGCGCAAGTTCAGCCCGAATGCCGCACCCTCGCCCGGGACCGGTCCGGAATAGCCAGGAAAGGCACCGTAGGAACTCGATGCCGGCAGGCAATTGCTGAGCCGCAGGAATAAGCCGTACGACTTTGCCCGTGCTGCCTTCAGACCGGTCGTTTTTGTCTTCGTTCATATCCCCACGCAATCGTGCTTCCCCGCTCAGAGTAACGCGAACACGCTGGTCACAGGCAAGAGCTTGATGAAATTGTTGAACGTTTCTTTCGCGGCCGACGAACCCGCAACAATGACGTCCCCGGACACGATCAGCGGATCCTCGGCGTTGCCCGCCCGGATTGCTCCCATGTCGAAGCGGGCGGCCGTGCGCTTACCGTTCGTCTGTCGGAAGACCACGACAGAGGAGTCGGAATTCGGATCAAGCCCTTCGGCCGTTGCGATGAATTGCAATAACGTGTTGTTGCCTTTGACGGGATAAACTCCCGGCTTCTTCACCGCGCCTTCGACGGTCACGCGCTGGCTGTTGTATTCCTTCACGAAGACGGTCACTTGCGGATTTTGCAAGTACTTGGCACCGAGTTTTGCGGTGAGATCACGCTCGATTTCTTGCGCCGTCTTGCCCGCGGCGGGCACTTCGCCGACGAGAGGCAGGTTGATCGTACCCGTATCCGCGACCTGCACGGTCTTCGAGAGTTCTGCAACCTTGAAGACGGAAACTTCAAGCTGGTCGAGCGGCCCGACCTTGTAAGCGGCGCTTCCCGGTTTCGCGCCGGCGGTCAGCGCGTCGGCAGCGGCCGCTACGGACGGCGCTTGGACTTTGGCCAGCGACGCCGGAACAGCCGCCGTCACCTGTGTGGCGGGAGGTGTGACAACCGACGACTGCGAAACTGGGCCGCTTGCCATGCCACCGGCTTCCGGTGTGGCAACAGCCGTGGTCGTCTCGTTATTGAAAGATGCGCCGCAGCCGGCCAGCAATATCGCGAAGGCCGCCGCGGTGAGCGTCGTCACCTTCCGGCTCAGCGAACCGCGTCGACGATTGCGCGCCCTGTCCCCTGCGATCACGTTGTGTCTCCCCACTGTCATTGCCACCGGCCGCCTGTGGCGAAGGAAGTTCCGACGGCGAAATATTCGAAAGCACACCCCTCGGCCGGGTTACGACCAAGTGGTGCGCTTCAGTATCTCCAACGCGCCTTGCGGCCGCGTCCCTGCCCTTTGCCATACCGGGTGGCCGGCGACGCACATCGTGCGCGTCGCTCGCCAAGATCTGCACCAGACCCTCGTCCAGCATGCGCTCCGCCCAATATTGCGCATTTTTGCCGAAAGAACCAGTGAGCGATCCCGCCGTGATCTGCATCCAAACCCCGCCCCGGCCAAGCCGTTCCATCAACGCATACTGTGCCGTGATCCATGTCAGGCGTTCCGGATGTGTTAGAATTGGGACGTAACCGCTTACAAGTATATTGAAAAACAGCTCCTCAAGCCGAGGCGGCGCAACGTGGTGTGGCGGCTCGACAAGCACATAGCGGGTATCGGCCAGCGAGAGAAGCCGGCCTTGGCGCAGACCCTCGACGAAGTCGGGGACAACGTGATTGTCGGCGCCGGTGAAGAGACGGAGCGGAATTCCTTCCTCATCAAGAGCGCTTTGAAGAGCGGCCACTGCGGCGCGGATGGCCGGACCGGTGTTCAGATAGAGCCCGGGGAGAATATGGGGTGTGCACGCAACGCCCATAACGCCATCGGCAACGAAGGCGCGCGCCATGTCCAGCGACATAGCGATGTCGGGAGCCCCATCGTCAATCCCTGGGAGGATGTGGCTGTGAAGGTCAATCATGTGATTTCAAGAGTAGTTTCCGCTCGGAAGGCGTGTCTTACAGAATACTGGTTTTGCATGCATCGGCGACATTTGAAAGGCGCGCGGCGACGAAACACTGGGCCGTCGGGCCGGGCGTGGTCATGACAGCGCTTTGCGAATCACTTTTCCTCCCTTAGACAGTAATCTGCCTGAGTACCCGGATTGTCACCCATCGACAGGATAAAGCGACAACGACCTGCGGTTCGCGATTGATAAATAATCAATCAACACATGTAGAGTATTACGAATCGGGGCATTTGTTGCTGTCTCGCCACAGAAACGGCTCTACCCACTTGTGATTTCGCTACTCTCGGGGCTGAGCAATTGATTAGAGCGATTTGTGTGTCTAGGCTGCATTTGAGGTCACGGAATTCTGCGGGGTCGTCACTATGAGACGGATTCTTTCACTTGCCATGTCTTGCGCGATAATGCTCGCCGGCGCAACTTGTGCCGAGGCGGCAAAGTTGGTCGGCGTGAAAGGCAAAGTTCTCGTCAATCGGGGCAACGGCTACGAGCTGGGGACCGAGGGGATGGATCTGAAGCCGGGCGATACCGTCATAACAAACCCGGGCGGCGAAGCACAGGTCGTCTATGAAGACGGCGTGACCGCTGGAGTGCAGCCGGGCAACGTCGTGACAGTGGGTGATCTGGGTGCTGGGGCAGGTGCCGTCGTCGCTGAGTCTTCGCTTGGCACTGGAGCCTTGGTCGTCGGTGGCCTCGCGGTTGCCGGACTCGTGGGCGTCGTCGTCGGCGTCAGCAACAGCAAAGACAAACCTGCGAGCCCCTGAGACCGTCGGTCGAGTCCGGGCGGCTAAAACGCAGTCTGATCAATTCATTGGCCGATCAACTTCATGTTGGTCGGCCAATTGGTTTTGCCAAAAGAGAATAGCAGTTTCAAAGGCTTGGTTGTCCTCAGATCCACGGTCGGCATGTGCATGTTGCTGCCGCATCTGATTGCCATGTGCACGCATTGAGCATGTGTTACTTAGGCTGCCAAGTTGTATGCGGAGAGTAAACATGCGTAACGTAGGGTATACGTTGATAGGGTGTCTTGCCATTGGCACTCCGTTCTGTGGAACTCAGGCATCGGCGGCCTCGCTCGTGGTGTCTGCAGGCAAAGTTTCGGTGAATACCGGTGAAGGTTTCAGGACGATCCGCCTTCCGACGGCAGTTGGCGCCGGAACGGCCGTAATGGTTTCGCCTGGCGGGCGAGCGGACATCGTCTACGACAATGGCTGCCGGCAGATTGTAAGTGGAGGAGTTGTTGCGGTGGTCGCCAGCAATCCTCCGAGCTGCACGCCGAGAGCCTCACTCGGCGCGAACAAGTGCGGCTTGAAGGATACGGGCCCGGAATGCGCAGCGGCCGATCCGGAAGCTGTCTCCCACGATCACCTCATTTTGGGTGCAATCGTCGCGGGGGGCGGTGTTGCAGCCGCGATCGCGCTCAGTCATGACCATGACAAACCGGCCAGCCCCTGATATTCGGGGCTAGTCCCCGAAACACAAGGGCCCTCAAGCTAAAGTGAAAGTTCGAACACATTTTGCTCTGTGTGCTCTTGTTGTCGCGGCCGCCCTTTTGCTCGGTGGAGGCACTAGGCAGGGACTTCTATCGGACGTCATCCTGCAATTGATGGCCGTAACCCTCGTCGTCTCGACCATCGTCGATCTGCGTTCGCACGGCCATGGAACCGAAATCCCGCGGGCAGCGCTTATCGCCGGATTCGCGATGATCGCGGTTCCTCTTCTGCAACTCCTGCCATTGCCGCCCGCAATTTGGACATTGCTGCCCGGCCATGAATTGGCACGCCAATCGTTCGAAGCGGCATCGATGCACTTGCCGTGGCTGCCGGTCAGCGTCTCGCCCCAGTCCACATGGATGAACCTGGCGTCGTTGATACCGCCACTCGCAGTCTTTGCGGCGGTCCTCCGACTGAACCGCAGCGAACGCCGGCAGCTCACCCTCCTCATCCTCGGCATCGGACTCGCCGGCGTGTTGCTCGGACTGTTCCAGATCGCCATCGGCCCCGGAACGTCCTTGCGCTTCTATCAATACACGAACGACATGGAAGCCGTCGGTTTCTTCGCCAATCGCAATCATTTTGCGGCGTTGAATCTCGTCCTCATGCTGTTCGCCGCCGCCTGGTCCTTTGAGAACACAATCGCCGACGACAAGGGTGCAAATGCCGGCCAGTGGGACAGCAACAGGATCATGTATGGCCTCGCCGGCTTCGCCATCATGGTCCTGCTGATCGCCGGCCAGGCCATGGCACGATCGCGTGCCGGCTTGATCCTGACCATCGCTGCACTTGTCGGAATTTTTTTGATTGCCGCCTTCGATCACCGCCGGAATCAAATCATGCCGCGCACCAAAGTCATAGTCGGCGCAGTCGTGCTGGCGGTGGTTTTTTCCGCGCAGTTTGCGGTCTACCGGATCATCGAGCGCTTGAGCGGCGATCCCATGGATGATGCCCGCTTCACCTTCGCCCGCAACACTATTGAGGCCATGAAGGCTTACTCTCCGTTCGGCTCGGGCATGGGAACATTCGTGCCCGTTTACGCCACGTTCGAGAAGCCGGCGGACGCCATTTCTGGCGTCTATGTCAACCATGCTCACAACGACGTACTCGAAATGCTGTTGGAAGCGGGGCTGCCGGGGGCATTGATCGCCGGTGCCTTGCTCATCGGCTTCGTTCACATGTCCCTCCGCGTGTGGTGGCAATCACCTTCGCGGGGCAGCCCGATCGACCTCAATCTTGCGCGCGCGGCATCGATCGCCTTGCTGCTGCTTTTGGCCCATTCGTTTGTCGACTATCCGCTGCGGACCGGAGCAATGGCCGTCGTCGCCGCCTTCGCCGCCGCACAACTCGTCGCCAAGGCGCAATCAATATCAGTCCATGCCCATAAGGCCGATGACCAATTTGAATTGCACAGGCGCCGGATGGAGGCCCCCGTGCTGCACGCCAAGACGGGTAAGGCCACGCCGCCGCCTGATCGGCTTGCCGCCAGAACTTCAACACCACCGGCGCCCCAGCGGAAGCCTATCGCCAGCGAGACAAGGACTGCTGGTGCCAAAGGTCGCTGGGGACAAAGCGTGGCATGGCCGGACGCGTGGCGTTCCTCGCCGAAGGACACTCCGCACGACGAACCGCCGCAAACCCGGGACGGAGACAAGACCTGACCATGGCCATGGTCAACAACTCCGGCGTCTGAAAGTGACCTCCCGCAGCCACTTGGACGGTGACACGCGGACGGTCGCGCATGGGCGCGCCTACGTGGTGAGCGCGCGCCACGTGCGTGCCTGTTTCCACTAACGTGTTGGCAAGAACGCCGATTGTTTCAATTGTTGACGGCCGAGATAGACATTCGCGTTGGCAACAAAAGTGACCCTTTCGAATTTCATTCCACCGCGCGCAAGACATCGCACACGTCGTCAGCCTCAGGCGAGGCGATAGAAACTCGTGTCCTAATCGAGGCCAAAACTCCGCAGGCCCAATACCGCAGGATGTTTTTCCACAGCGCCTGCACGTAAGAGTTAGGATGCAAGTCCTGGATAGAGTTCGCGAAACTCTTGTCGCCATTGCACCAAATCAATCGTTGCACTATACCTTGGCGACGTGCGGCCGACGGGAAGGCGCAGTCAAAAATTGGGTCATTTGCCGGGGGGCTCGATGCGTCGCTGGGTTGCGTTCGCAATTGATTTGGCGCTGGTCGGTGTCGCGACCTTTAGCGCTCAGATTCTCAAAGACAATCTGGAATTCCTGCCAGTTCGCTTGCCGGCACTCGTTCCATATATGGTTTTCACACTTGCGATTGCCGCCGTCGTCATGCCGGCGCTCGGCACCGTGCGCGCGATCTGGCGATTTACCTCGGTTGGTGATTACTTCCGGATAGTAATTGCCACATTGATCATCGTCTCGGGCGCCGAACTTATCGGATTTGCCTATAATCGCCTCGATGGCATCGCGCGGTCGCTGCCAATCTTGCAAGCCATCTTGATGGTGGCGCTGCTTGTCGGCGTCCGGGTTCTGATGCGCGTGCGGCATACCCACAAGGCCACAAGCGAGCAGGTGGCCGACCCCGTGATTTCGGCGGGCGGTGATATGGTGCTGGTCGTCGAGATCAACCGCTTGACGGAGTTGTACCTCAGGTCCGTCGCGGAGTTCGCTCCAACGCGCGTACGCGTCGCCGGGCTCTTGGGCCGTCGCGGCCGCCAGACGGGCCTTTCGGTTCATCAGGTGCCCGTGCTCGGCACGCCCGAGCAGCTTTCGGCCATTATTCGAAAACTTGAAGTGCACGGTGTTTTCATCAGCAGGGTGGTCGTTGCCGCTACCTTCGAAAGCCTGTCGAACGACGTACGCGAAGCCTTGCACGACGTCGAGAGTACCGGCCGCATCAAGGTGGATTATCTCGCCGAGCAGCTCGGATTGGATCCGAGATCCGCCATCAAACCGGAGTCGCAACCCGAGGACCAGGAACCAACCGACGTTTTCAATATTACCGCCGAGCAGCGCGCGAGTATTGAAACTCGTCACTATTGGCGGATCAAGAGAGTGGTCGATTTCGTCGCTGCGTTCTCGCTGCTTGCTATTGCATTCCCCGTCATTCTGGCTGTCGCCCTGTTCGTTGCCGTTGACGTCGGTTTTCCGGTCGCCTTCTGGCAGCAGCGCCCGGGCATGCGCGGGCGCCCGTTCAAGCTTCACAAGTTCCGGACCATGGCCGCAGCGCATGACGAAAATGGCCGGCGGCTTTCCGACGAGGCGCGCGTTTCGACAATCGGACACGTGCTTCGGCGGACGCGTCTCGACGAACTGCCGCAGCTTTTCAACATTTTGACCGGAGCGATGTCATTCGTCGGACCGCGTCCGCTACTCCCCGTCGATCAGCCCGCCCAGTACGCCGCGCGCCTGCTCGTGCGCCCGGGGCTTACCGGCTGGGCCCAAGTCGGCGGAGGTCGCTCGGTCGGCGCAGCCGATAAGGCGGCGCTCGACATCTGGTATGTGCGCAACGCGTCGTTTTCGCTGGATTTGCGCATTGTCGCGCGCACGCTTCATATGGTCTTGTTCGGCGAGCGCACCAACGAGCAAGCCATTGAACACGCATGGTCCGAATTGATGCATGCCGGGATCTGTTCGCCGAACGCTGTCAAGCACTGGCGTTCGCAGGCGGCCAAGGCGGCGTCCGCCCGGGTACGGCAAGCGGCCTGAGGTTGATAAGCATTGTTCCACCCGAGGCCGCATGGAACAACGGTCTGTCCCCGAGTCGGCAGGGGGCAGGCAGCCGAACGACGCGGAATAGCGGCTCAGCGTCTGAGGGCGCGATTGAAGACCGGCGCTTGCGGCTGAGGACGGGGCGGCTGGCGGCGATGAAAAACTGAGGCACTTCGGGGGAAGCGATTCACCCGATGTACGGTAGTTATTGCCTCGTGCGACCGCTGAGGGTGCGAGCGGCCGGCCAACCTGATGCCAGTTCCAAATATCGGCGTGCGAACAATGTCCAGGTTTCTGATCGTATTATTGTGCGCGTGACGACGGCGCCACTCCGGAACACGCAACCGGACAACGACAAGGTTCACCTTATACATGAAGAAATTTGCACTGCTCGGATGCGGACGGATTGCGAAGCGGCACGCCGACCTGCTCGCGGGCGGAGCGATCGCCGGCGCACGCCTCTCGGCCGTCTGCGATACCGACCGGAAGGCTGCGGACGACTTTGCCGCTGCCCATCATGTTCCGGCCGAGTACGATGCAAGCGCACTTTTCGCCCGCACCGACGTTGATGTCGTCTCAATCCTGACGCCGAGCGGAATGCATGCCGAGCACGCGATCGCCGCCGCCAAAGCGGGTAAGCACATCGTGGTCGAAAAGCCAATGGCGCTGCGTCTCGACGACGCCGACGCGATGATCCGCGCCTGCGATCAGGCTGGCGTCAGGCTTTTCGTCGTCAAGCAGAACCGCTTCAACTTGCCGATCGTCAAGGCGCGCGAAGCCTTGGTGCAGGGCCGCTTCGGCAAGCTCGTGCTCGGGACCGTCCGCGTGCGCTGGTGCCGGCCGCAGGCCTACTATGACCAGGCCAAATGGCGCGGCACCTGGAAGCTCGACGGCGGCGTGCTCTCCAATCAGGCGAGCCACCACGTCGACATGCTCGAATGGTTCATGGGCGACGTCGATAGCGTCCATGCCCGCGCGACGACCGCCATGGTCAACATCGAAGCGGAAGACACGGCCATCGCCACACTCAAATTCCGCAATGGCGCCCTCGGCGTCATCGAGGCGACCACGGCCGCGCGGCCTAAGGATCTCGAGGGTTCGATCTCCATCCTGGGCGAAAACGGCATGGTCGAGATCGGCGGCTTCGCTATGAACGAAATTCGCCATTGGCATTTCGCCGACGAAGCGCCTTTGGATGAAGAAATCCGCCAGAACTTTTCCGTCAATCCGCCGAACGTGTACGGCTTCGGGCATCAAGCCTACTATGAGCACGTCATCGATTGTCTGAACGGCAGGGGCGCGGCGCTCGTCGACGGCCTCGAGGGGAGGAAGAGCCTCGAACTCATAACGGCACTCTACGAATCGATCGAAACCGGCGACCCGATCAACCTGCGCTTCGCACCGAAATTGAGCCGGCTCGGCAGTCACCGGTAGCAAGAAATGACCAAACCCGAAATCCTCGAAACCGGCATCAAGGACGTCCAATTCGGCGCGCGCGTCAAACTTGTCCAGCCCGTCAATCTCTACGGCTGCAGCATCGGCGACGACTGTTTCATCGGGCCCTTCGTCGAGATACAGCGGCACGTGAAGATCGGTTGCAGAACCCGGATCCAGTCGCACAGTTTCGTCTGTGAACTCGTCGAGATTGGAGACGACTGCTTCGTTGGGCACGGCGTCATGTTCGTCAACGATACCTTCTCAACGGGTGGCCCGGCGCGGGGTCGCAAGGACTTGTGGAAGCCGACTCGGATCGGCAGCAACGTCTCGATCGGCTCGAACGCCACCATCATGCCAGTTTCGATTTGTGATCGTGCCGTCATCGGCGCCGGCGCCGTCGTAACGCGAGATATCACGAAGCCTGGCGTTTACGCCGGGAATCCCGCGCGCCGTTTGCGCGACCTCGCCCAGCAATCAAACATTTAAGAGCCGGCAGCGATGACGACTTCCAAGACTCTCCTGCACGTCCCCTTCGCCGATTTGCATGCCCAGTATTTGTCGATCAAAGATGAGATCGACGCGGCCATTGCGGAGGTCATCGCAACCTCGGCATTCATCCGTGGCCCCTACGTCGAGCGCTTTGAACGCGAATTCGCAAAGGCAATCGGTCGCGAACATTGCGTCTCCTGCGCCAATGGAACCGATGCACTCTACATTGCGATGACCGCGCTCGGCGTGAACAGTGGCGACGAAGTCATCGTCCCTGCGATGTCGTGGATCTCGACGAGCGAAACGGTGACGCAGGCTGGCGGATCGGTTGTCTTCTGCGATGTCGATCCGCTGACCTACACGATCGATACAGCCAAACTCGAGAACATGATCACGCCCCGAACCGTCGGCATCATCCCGGTGCATCTCTATGGACAACCTGCCGAAATGGACAAGGTCATGGAGATCGCGGCACGTCGCGGACTATGGGTCATTGAAGATTGCGCCCAGGCGCACCTCGCGACTTATCGCGGTCGAATGGTGGGCACCTTCGGCATCGCCGCGACGTTCTCTTTCTATCCGGGCAAGAATCTCGGTGCCATGGGCGACGCCGGCGCCATTCTCACCGGCGACGCCACACTCGCCGAACGCATGGCGATGTTTGCGCGCCACGGCGGCGTCGTCAAAGGTGACCACAAAATCGAGGGCATCAACAGCCGCCTCGACGGCCTCCAAGCCGCGATCCTTTCCGTCAAACTCAGATACCTCGACGGCTGGACCAAGCGGCGGCGGGAGATCGCCGCGGCATACACCGAACTTCTCGGCTCTATGACCGGCTTCGAACTGCCGGGCGTTGGCGAAGGCCGTGAACCGGTCTGGCACCTCTACGTCGTCGCCCACGATCGGCGCGATAAACTCGCAGACCATCTGAAGAGCGCCAATATCCAAACCGTCATCAACTATCCCCGCGCCCTGCCGTTCCTGCCCTGTTATGCACGTTATTCTCATGCCCCTGCCCAATTCCCGGTCGCCCATCGCATGCAGGCAAGGATACTATCCCTGCCGATGTACCCGGAAATGAGTGATGAGCAGATTGCGCGCGTCGCCGCCAAAATCGGCGAATTTGAAAGTGCCGGCGTTTGATGTCACACAGACCTAATACGAACCTTTACGGCTATCCCGACATGGGCCGAACCGGGCTGGGCCACAGCCTGCTGGCGTGGGGACGGTGTGCGGTCTGGTGCCGCGATACGGGCGCCACGATGCTGGCGCCGCGCTTCTCTCTTGCCGCATACCCCACATCTCCCCGCTGGCTGAGAGCGCGCGTCGGTCCGTACCTCCGTCGCGAACGCGACAAGCGCAATTACTTCCTGCTCTTTCACAAAGGTGACTACGTCTCAGAGCCTGTTCGAAGCGCGCTGCTCTTGACCGCAAACCGCGTTTACGCCGAGCTTGATCTGCCCGAACGCGGCACGATCGCCGCGCACCGGACCGTCGTCGTTTTCAGAAACGCCTTATCCCACAACGAACGGAAGATGTTTCATCTGGTCGCAAATGACGGTCCGTATCTACATGATCAGCTCATCCGCATGACGCGATCACGCTACGTACCCAAGCCTCCTGAACAGCCATTCATTGCTCTGCACGTTCGAATGGGGGATTTCAGCGCCGCCAATTCGGAACAACTCAAAGCGGGCGCCACAAATTCGCGAATTCCGCCGGCGTGGTATGCCGCGATCCTGATGCAGCTTCGAAAGAGGCTCGGCCATCAAATGCCCGCCGTCCTTTTCTCCGACGGGCCGGACGAAGCGCTCGCTCCAATCCTGACATTACCGAACGTCAGGCGCGCGCCGCGCCAGCAATCGATTACCGACCTCTTATCGATAGCGCAGTCCAGCGCTCTGATCGCGTCGGGCTCGGGTTTCAGCCAATGGGGATCGTTCCTCGGCTCCGTACCTGCCATTTCCTTCCCGGGACAGGGGCTGAGCGCATCGCCCAATCGGCCGTGCATTGAATGCGACGCCAGCCAGACCCTCCCGGCGGAGTTCATCGCAAGGCTGCTGGGCCAACCGCAAGCGCCGAGACTTGTCGCCCGCCGCTAGATGCTGAAAAACACGCTCATCGCCCTGCAAGGTACGGTCATTGCCCAGGGCATCGGCTTCCTCTTCATGCCCGTCTTGACGCGGCTCTATCCGCCGGAGGCCTTTGGATACTATCAGCTCTATATGTCGGTGCTTTCGGTGCTGCTCGTCGTGTCATCATTGCGATACGAAGTCGCCATGCTCAGTGTCAAGGCGGGAAGCGAAGCACGCGCCACACTTCGTTTATGTCTCGGCCTGAACGTTGTCTTCGGCATTATCGTGTTGGCCGTTTGTATCGCGATCGCTGTGGTACGCCCGACGTCGTCGCTCGTCGGAAATAGCGTTCTGACCCTGATAGGTTTTGGCGCCCTGGCGGGCGGCATTTACCAGACTGTCGGCTACGTTCTCCTCCGCGAACAATGGCTGACCCTCAACTCAATCGCAAAAATTGCCCATATCGTGTCATTCTGCATCGCGGGCTGCGTTACAGCATATGCGGGTCTCACCCAGACCGGACTATTGTCAGCCGACGTCATCGGCCGCATAGTCGCCGGAGGACTCGTCATCGCAGTCTTAATCGGCAGCGGCCTACGCATCGGGGGCAACGTGTCGGCATCAGACCTGCGTCAGGTCGCACATCGCCACAGACGGTTCCCATACTACACTGTTCCGGGCGGATTGCTCACGAGCTCGATTGGTTTGATCGTGGCGCCCCTTATGCTCACCGCTTTCGGCGAGCGCACGATGGGTCAATACGCACTCGTCGAGCGAATGGTCTTGGTTCCTGCCGGGCTGATCGGACAGTCGATTGCGCAGGTGTATACCGCCAAATTGTCAGCCGATATCCAGCGAGGCAATTTGCCGTACAAGCATTTCCAGCGGATCAGCCTTGCTATGTTGGCAATCGGGATCGTGCCCGCTGCGGTGCTGCTATTGTTTGGCCCGACGCTCTTTCCATATATTTTCGGTAGTCAATGGGAACTCTCCGGACAATTCGCGCAAAGCCTCAGCATCGTCTTCCTCTCGAGCCTCGTGACCGCCCCATTCAATATGACCCTGCTTACGACTGGCATGCAGACGTGGCAACTCGGTTGGGAGTTATTCAGATTGGTGCTCATAGCTGCAGTATGGATTGCCATCTTCCGCTTCCAAATTACCCCCTTATCCGGCATTCAACTCCACATCGGTGCAGTGCTTGTCACGAACCTCGCGTTTCTTTGGCTAACGCACTTGGCGCTCAGCAACCAACGTGCTCCGATAGCTGAAGAGGAACGCGATACGAGATGAGACGGCGCGATCCAAAACGAGCCGATTGGCCCGATCATTGCCGTTCAGCCATCAATCAATTGATCGCACCAGGACTCGACGGATGAAATACTGGCTTTCTCACGCAGTTCAGTCGGTCTTCAATCGCGCGGGTTTCCAAATTCGGCGCAAAGACGCCGGAGTTTCGTATGGCGACCCGATTGCGGAACTCACGCGCCTCGCTGGAAGTCGTATCTTGCAAGTTCTCGAGATCGGTGCTGCTGACGGGCGCGACACGATGAAACTCGCGAAAGCTTTTCCGCAAGCTACTGTAACGGCATTCGAACCGCTGTCGGAAAATTTCGAGAAACTTGCAACAGCCGCGATCTCTCAACCCAACATCGTCGCTGTGAACGCCGCCGCGTCCGAGAGTTCCGGTCGCATGAAGTTCTACATTACGGAACTGGCTGACGCGAGTTCGCTACTAATGCCGCTTCGAACAGAATTGACGTTCGACAAGTACATGACCTTGGCGTCCGAGACGCTGGTCGACGTCAAATCGATCGACGAATGGGCACGAGACTCAAAGGTGAATCGCATCGATATTATGAAACTCGATGCGCAAGGTGCCGAACTCGGAATCCTGAAAGGTGCAAAACAACTTTTGGGTCGCCGCGACATCGGTGTGATTTACTCTGAAGTCCTGTTCCTTCCGATTTACCAGGAGGCTCCACTTTATCACGATATTGCCATGTACCTCGCGTCCATGGGCTATCGTCTCCATAATCTCTATAATCTCGTCCACAATCAAAAAGGCGAACTCGCTTGGGGTGATGCGATTTTCGTCCCGGCATGTAACTAGGATGTCCGTCCTCCCTCGGCAGAAACGGCGCATCAATCCACTAATATCTTCGACCACATAGGCAACGCAAAAACAAAGATGGCGGCACTTCGTCAAAGCAACATGTTCCGCCGGCTCCGGCGCTCGAACTTCATCCACGACATCGTGCGGCCGGCGTATTCACGCCGTTTGCTCGTCGACTGGTGGAAAAAGGGCAGGCCAAGCCCGCCACCACACGAGGTCAAGCTGTGGTCCATTCTCTATCTGGCGGACAGTATCGGCGCTCGCAACCTGGTCGAAACCGGCAGCTATCTCGGCGACACCGTGCGAGCTCTGCGTGGCCGCTTCGATTTGATCGCTTCAATTGAGCTTGCCGAAGAACTGGCGCGACCGCTGCAGGTCGAATTCAAGAACGATCCCACAGTCCGCATTTTGATCGGCGATAGCGGCGTCGAATTGCGGCAACTACTTCCCGAACTTCATGGGCCAACGATATTCTGGCTCGATGCCCACTACAGCGGCGGCCCGACGCTCGGCGACGGCTATGTCCCAATTTACGCCGAGGTCGATGCAATATCCGACGCTGTTTCAGGGCCGCACGCGCTGTTGATTGATGACATGAAAGACTTCAATGGCGCCGATGGGTACCCAACCGAGCGCGAAATTCTGACGCACCTCACAGTGCGCGGATACGCGGCCTTCATAAGCAACAATATGTTGCATGCGACACGAAAATAACCTATTTGATCAGCTAACTGATATATTGCTAAACGAATAGGCGGCTATGCCAATAACCATCGTCGACTATGGCGTAGGCAACGTTGGCGCCCTGACCAACATGTTGGAATTCATCGGCGTCGATGCCGTCATTTCGGGCGCCGCGGCCATAATCGAAAGCGCCGAGAAACTCATCCTGCCAGGGGTCGGGGCATTTGATACGGCCATGGGCAATCTTCGGTCGCGCGGCCTGGTCGAGTCCTTGAACGTCGCCGTGGCGCGCCGGAAGGTCCCTGTCTTGGGCATCTGCCTAGGCATGCAGATATTCGCTCAAGACAGCGAAGAAGGCAGCGAAAAGGGACTGGGCTGGATCGACGGGTCGGTCGTCCGTATCCGTCCCGAGAGCGCTAAGATCAAAGTACCGCACGTCGGCTGGTCCGATGTGCATCCCACTTCCGAGACTGGTCTGTTTCCTTCGTTGACTACCAAAGAGCGCTTCTATTTCGCGCATTCGTACCACCTCGCCTGCAGAGACCCGGCCGATGTCACGGCGACGATCGATTACGACCGTCAGATCTGCGTGGCGGTATCCAAGGACAACGTTTGCGGCGTGCAGTTTCATCCTGAAAAGAGCCATCGATTTGGGATTAGATTGCTGCGGACATTTGCTAATCTATAGACCATGCGCCCGCGACTCATTCCCGTTCTGACACTCGACCGGAGCCGACGCCTGGTGAAAACGGTCGCCTTCGGCGAGCGCACGTACATCGGTGACCCGTTCAACGTCATCCGCCTGTTCAACGAAAAAGAAGTCGACGAAATCGTCGTCCTCGACATCGACGCAACGGTCGATGGGCGCCAACCCGACGTCGGCTTTCTCAAGGAACTCGCGACGGAGTGTTTCATCCCGCTGGCCTATGGGGGTGGACTGCGCGATGTCGGCTCGTGCGAGCCGCTGGCACAGGTTGGCATCGAGAAATTCGTCATAGGCTCCGCGGCCGGAGACGCAAACTTTTTGTCGGCGCTCAGCCGCAATTTCGGCGCTCAGGCCGTCGTCGGTTGTGTCGATGTTCGAAATCCCGGGGAATTGGCGGTTGCCTATTCCACATCTGGACGTGGCGCGCTCGGCATTGCAGCACTTGAACACGCACGGCGCCTCCAGGATCTCGGCTGTGGCGAAATCATCGTGCAGTCGATCGACCGCGACGGCAATCGAAGCGGCTACGATCTTGAACTCATCAATTCGGTCTCGGCGGCACTGAGTATTCCGGTGATCGCCCTCGGCGGTGCCGGGACCTACGAACATCTCTATGAAGCCTTGCGGGCCGGAGCATCGGCCGCCGCATCTGCAAGCGCTTTCTGCTTTATCGGACGGTTGCGCGCCGTGCTGATCAATTATCCGGCGCCTCGAGACATCGAGCACTTCGCCGACTGCTTGCGTAGCGCCTCATGAGCGAGACCGTCCGCACCTGCTCCGTTTGCATCATGGACGATAGCGTGCTTCCACTGGCTTTTGACGCCAAGGGCCAGTGCGATTGCTGCCGCAACGCCATGCGGCGCTGGCCGCACGACTATTTTCCCAATGCCGAAGGACAGCGAAGGCTCGAGACACTCGTTCGCACCGTGAAGGCCCAGGGCAAGGGCAGGCCTTATGATTGCATGATCGGATTGAGTGGAGGTGTCGACAGCGCTTATGTCGCGCACCTCTTGCGCACGAGGTTCGATCTACGACTGCTGGCAGTCCACGTCGATGCGGGCTGGAACACGGAAGCCGCCGTCCACAATATCGAGAAGGTGGTTCGCAAGCTGGATATTGATCTTCACACCCAAGTGGTGGAGTGGGAAGAAATTCGCGATCTACAAGTAGCGTTCTTGCGGGCCGGCGTCATCAACCAGGACATGCCGCAGGATCACGCTTTTTTTGCCACGCTCTATCGCTTGGCCAACGCCAGAGGCATCAAGACATTCATGTCCGGTGTGAACTTCGCGACCGAAAGCATCGGGCAGCCGGAAGGTGGCCACCCTTCGATCGACGGCAAGCATATATCCAGCATACACAGGCGCTTTGGAAAAGTGCCGCTTACTACCTATCCCGTCATGGCGATACCAGAATACCTCTGGCTCTCGCGGGTCCGCGGAACGCCACGCATTGCCAGGCCGTTGGACTTGGTGAACTACAATCAGGGGGACGCGCGCGAGATTCTGCGTACGCAGTATGGCTGGAAGCCCTACGGCTCCAAGCACAGCGAAGTCTCGGTTCACGAAGTTTTACCAGCAAATATATCTACCCCGCCGGCTGGGGCTCGATAAGCGCCGATGGCATCTGTCGAGCCTCGTTGTCACCAATCAGATGACGCGCAAACAGGCCTTGGACGAAATCAGCAGACCGGTCATGGACGTGCGCCAGCAGGTTTTCGACATCCGCTACGTTGCCAAGAAGTTGCAGATCTCCGCCGACGAACTGGTTCGGTTGATCGATATGCCGATCGTCCCGCATTCGAAGTATGACGGCAACTCGTGGATTCTCGATGCCGCACACAAGCTTCGCGAGTTTTCACGCTCCGTCATGGGAAAAGTGGTTCCCGCGTGAGACGAGCGCCAAATCCAGTTGGGGCGGCCGCGAATGCCGCACGACCCTCCCTGATCCGGAACCTTGTCTCGAAGGCAGTATCCGCCCGCCGTTGGGAGTGGGCGTCGATGGCGCTGCGGGCCCTGGTTCTGGTTGGCTATCCCGTCGTCGGAATGGTCGTGTCGCTCGCGGGTGTCGAGCCGACCGTGCTCTCGAACCCGTATCGCGTCGTGGTGTTCGCACTCGCCTGCGCAATTTTAGCGAGAAGCCTTTCGGAACCCGCAGGCAAGAGGGTCGATCCCTTGGTGATCGCCTTTTTTGCCCTCTACATCGGCCGGCTGCTTTACGATTGGCATTTCGCCGAAGTCCCCAATGCCGATCGTGCTTTGCTATACTTCGTGGTCCTGGTCGTGGTGCCGACCGTGGCGTCAATGCGAGCCGGACTGGACAATTTCGACGATGCGCGTTTTGCGCGGCTCGTCGCCGCGATGGCGGCATTGGTACTCGTTCTGTCGGTGTTCGCCAACGAGAGCGGAATGGCCGCATCGCCATGGGCGCAATACGGTATACAGCCCTCGCGGCTGACGTTCGACGCCCTCAACCCGATCTCCTTGGGTCACGTCGGCTGTACGGCGGTCATCTGCTGCTTTTTTCTGCTGATCGAAACGGTGCAAAGACCGCTCCTAAAACTAGCCAGTCTCGGTGGCATAGCGCTTGGCGTCTATGTCATCCTGCTTGCCAACTCGAGGGGACCGATTTTGGCGGTGGCTGCCGCTTTGACCTGGTTCGTCGCGCTGCGCAGCCGCAGGCTGATTTACGCCGGCCCGCTGTTGTTTGGACTTTTGCTGTTGATCCCTTCCGACAGCTTAATCATCTCCAACGTCACCGAGCGCTTTGGCGGCGACTTTGAATTGAACGCCAGCAATGCCGCGCGCATTCTCGCGCAACGTCGCGCGATCGAAGCGTTCATCGAAAATCCTGTGCTTGGGGCCTACTACATCGACACTTCGCTCGGCGAAGGAAACTATCCCCACAATCTGACCATCGAGTCCGCCATGGCTCTCGGGATCGTCGGGCTCACCATGTTCCTGGTGCTGTTACTGCGCGCGTTCCGAGGAATAATGAAATTTTTCAACGCTGATCACCCGCTCCTTGTGATGTTGCTGGTTCAGCAATTCGTAGGATCATCGTTGTCAGGGGCGCTCTGGGGAGCCGACGGTTTCTTCATGATGCTGTCTCTCTGTCTCATTGCGCGACCTCGCAGACTTTTGCACGGGGGCAATACTGGCGTCTATTCTCAGCCGAATGCCACTCAACGAAGCCCTGTCAAAACCGAAGTCGCAAATCGTGCTCCGCCCCAGACCCCGCCGACGATATGGCGGCGCTGAGGCCCGGCACCTTCCATCTGTTCGAACGCGCTCGACAATACACAAAGGAAACGACGATGGCTCATCGGTCGCAGAACTCGAGTGTCCCATCGGCTCCGATTTGGCGGTCTCTCGCAGAATTTCTCATTTCGCACTGCCGCGCAAAATGCACCACTCCCGGTGTTCGAACCGAGCCATAACCAATGCGCCTCTTTCAGAATTCAGGAACCATGCGGGCCTATCGGCCGCGGTTATGGGCAATGTCGCGCGACGATTTGACTTTCTCCGGGCAATTGCATGCCTTCATGGCGGATCGGTTCGGCGCCCTGCATCACTTATTGCCGGTCATCGATGGATCGCCCGATGCCTTCTATACCAACGGCGACGATGAGCGACTGCAACGCGCCTGGGCGCACGAAAACGGACTGAGCGCGAGTACCTCGCTTGAAGATATTCTTCTTGCGCAGATCGAAGCGCACCGAACCGAAGTGTTCTACAATCTCGATCCCGTACGCTACCCGGGCAGCTTCGCCCACGCTTTCCCGCCAGCGTGAAGCGCAAAATCGCCTGGCGCGCGGCACCGTCCGGCAATTCGGACTTTAGCGCCTACGATTTGATCGTGTGCAACTTTCCGTCGATTATAAAGTCGTACCAGGAGAAGGGATGGCGTTCCGAATACTTCTTTCCGGCCCATGATCCGGAAATGGACGCCTATGCCGCAAACCAGGAACGGCCGATCGATGTTCTGTTCGTCGGCGGACACACCCAGCATCATCGCAAGCGCGCCGCCGTTCTGGAGGCTGTCGCACAGCTTCGCGACACGCGCAAAGTTGTCTTCCACCTCGACACATCGCGATTTACCGCGCTCGCTGAATCGCCGCTCGGATTGATCGGCCCACTGCGCCAACATCGGCGGCCCGCCGAGATTCGCGCCGTGAGCCGCCCCGCCGTGTTCGGACGCGACCTCTATGCGGCCCTGTCAATGTCGAAGATCGTTCTGAACGGCGCCATCGACATGGCCGGCCCTGATCGCGGCAACATGCGTTGCTGGGAGGCCATGGGCTGCGGCGCCGCCCTATTGTCGGACGCCGGCAACTACCCGGATGGAATGCTGACCGGAAAGACGATGCTGAACTACGACACGGCCGATACGGCGGCGCGCGCTGTGGAGCGACTTCTCGGTGCCCCTGACGAATGTCACGGAATTGCACTTGCCGGTCGCGATATGATCCGGACCGAATACTCCAAGGCCCGGCAGTGGTCTCGCTTCCTGGAACTCGTCTAACCCCGGCAATGTCCCAAAGATCCCCCTCATACTCAGCTTCCCAGAGACCATGATGCTCGTCCTCGTAACAGGCGCCCGCGGCGCCATCGGCCGTCACGTCGTTCGTCAGGCCAAGTCGCAGGGCAATCGCGTCGCGGGACTTGGTCACGGCGCCTGGACCAGCGACGGCGAGCTTCCTCCAATCGACGCCTGGGTCAACGGCAGTGTCGATGCTGACAACCTCGCAGCCCTTCGGCGCCAAGCCGGAACGCCCGATCTCATCGTCCATCTCGCAGGCGGATCGCTCGTCGGCGCCTCGATCACGCATCCGGCCGAGGATTTCCGCCGCACCGTCGAGAGCGCCCAGAAGCTCCTCGAATGGATGCGTGTCAGCGCACCTTCCGCGCGCCTCGTCTTGGCATCGAGCGCCGCGGTTTACGGCGACGGACACGCGGGGCCGATCCCCGAGAACGCACGCACGGCGCCGACCTCGCCCTACGGCACACACAAAGCCATCGTCGAGATGCTGGCCCAATCCTATGCCCGCCAGTACTCGCTTTCGGTTGCCATCCTGCGCTTGTTTTCGGTCTACGGCCCCGGCCTTCGCAAACAGTTGATCTGGGACGTCTCCAATCGACTGCTTGCCGGCGAACGCGACGTCACTCTCGGCGGAACGGGCAAGGAACAACGCGATTTTCTTTATATTTCCGACGCTGCTGCGATGCTGCTCGACGCCAGTGCAAAAGCCGGCACAACCGCTCCGGTCTTCAACGGCAGCGGCGGCAGCGCCATCCAAATTTCGGACCTTGCCGCCATGGCCGCCTCGCACTTTCCCGGCGTCAACATCACTTTCTCCGGCCAGTCCCGACTTGGCGATCCGTTCTCGCTCGTCGCCAACACGCAAGCTGCAGACGCCGCCGGGCTCGTAGCCACCGTCCCGCTCGCGAGTGGCCTCGACGAAACATTTCAATGGATACGCAGAACGCGCACACCTGGGCCAACTTCGTGAACCCGATCCGCGTCGCCTTTCCACTCCTCGGCCGTGGCGGATGGACCGGCGGCTTCGTCTATCTCAAGAACACGCTTCGGCTCATTTCGTCGCGGCTTGATAGCGACATCGAAGCACACGTCTTCCTTTCGCCCGAAGAGGCCGAACGCGTCGGCGCCGAACTCGCCCCGCTCTGCGGAGGCCGCCTCATCGTCGATCCGACGATCGCGCATTCGGGACGCGGCGCCTCACTCGCGCGGGCCATCGTAACGGGACGCGACGCTCCGCTCGAACGATTACTCATGAAAGCCGGCATCAACGTCGTTTTCGAGAACGCCGGCTACTACGGCGGGCGGTTCGCAATTCCCGCCGTCTCCTGGATGCCGGACTTCCAGCACCGCCACATGGCGCAAATGTTCTCAGGCGCGAACTGGTGGCGGCGCGACATCGGCTTCAAGATGCAGATCCGCTCGGGCCGCACGATCATGCTTTCGAGCGAAACCGCCCGCGCCGACCTCGAACGCTTCTACCCGGCGGCGCGTGGGAAGGGACACGTCGTGCGCTTCGCCATCGACCTCGACGTCGCGCCTTATCTCAAGCGCGGCGCCGAGATGCGGACGGTCTATGATCTGCCCGAACGCTATTTCTATCTGCCGAACCAGTTCTGGCGGCACAAGAACCACACCATCATCATCGCCGCGCTGGCGCAGTTGCGACACCAGGGGGTTCTGCAGGGCATGCCGCCCATCATTCTCACGGGCCAGCCGAAGGACCCACGCAATCCCGCGCACTTCACAACGCTGATGCAAGACGCTCAGTCGCAGAGCGTCGCCAGCCATTTCCGTTATCTCGGCCTCATCCCCTACGACCACGTGCTCAGCCTCAGCGCCAACTGCGATGCGCAGATCAATCCGTCGCACTTCGAGGGCTGGTCGACACCAATTGAAGAAGCCAAAGCCTTCGCAACGCCGCTCGTCCTTTCCGACATCCCGATCCATCGCGAGCAGGCGCCAGGCGCGCGCTTCTTCGATCCCGCCTCGGCGGCAGAGGCCGCAGCCGGCTTGCTCGACGCCGCCCGCATGCCATCCCAACCTCGACCACCTGCAGCCGAACTCACGATCGCACAAAATGCCCGCCTGGAGGCCCACGCCGATGCATTGCTTGCGACAATCAAGGCTGCGATCGCCAATTTGCCCGTGTGCCAATACGAGGTCCCCGAGAAATGACAGATAAGGCCCATCCCAAGACCTGGGAAGCAGCCGTGCAATGGCTGATCGACGATCCCGCGCAAAAGGATCTCGTCGAGGCCTGCTATTTCGATCCGCCGCTCGCCGGCGCCGCCCTCCGCTTCTCGCAAAGCGCCGAATGGGCGGCCATGCGCGACCTCATTGGCGCGCCGCGCGGCGTCGCCGTCGATATCGGTGCCGGCAACGGCATAGTGTCCTATGCACTCGCGCGCGACGGCTGGACCACTATTGCCGTCGAGCCCGACCCTTCGAGCCTCGTCGGCGCCGGCGCCATACACGCGCTCGCGCATGAGACCGGCGTCGCTATCGATGTCCGCGCAGGCTTTGGCGAGGGGCTTCCCCTTGCTGATGGCGACGCAGACCTCGTCATCGCCCGCCAGGTCCTACACCACGCCCGCAACCTCCCGGTGTTCGCCACGGAAATGGCGCGCGTGCTCCGGCCGGGCGGCATGCTGGTCAGCACGCGCGACCACGTCATCAGCGGGCCTGAGCAATTGCAGCCTTTTTTCGTCAAGCACCCCCTCCAGGCCCTTTATGGCGGCGAGAACGCTTTTACGCGCGCCGAATACAGGGCAGCGTTGACGGGCGCCGGCCTCGAGATCGTGCGTGAATTCGGTCCTCTTGCTTCCGTTATCAATTACGCGCCCCATACGCGCGACACCTTGCGGAATGAAATCGCGGCACGGCTTGGACCGTTTGCACCCCTGGCCCGCTCGCTGCTCAGACCGGCGCCCGTCATGGATGCGGCGCTCCAGACCCTCTCCATCATCGACAGAAGACCGGGCCGTCTCGCAAGTTTTGTCTGCAGAAAAGCGGCATCGCCGCACTGATCCCAACCCCGATCCCACTGGCGCAATTCGATGTCTGTGAAGCAATCTCTCATTCGCGCAATTGCCACCTGGCGCTTTCGCCGGGCCGCGGCACGTCTCGCATTAGGACCGGGATCGCAGCTCCGGTCGCTGGCCTTGTATCCGGCTGCAAACGGCCGCCTCGAGATCGGCTGCAACTCCATCTTCGCCGGACGCATGGCCATGGACCGGGAAGGCGCGGTCGTCCGCATTGGCGATCGCACCTTCATCGGCAAGGGCTTGATCGTCGCCGCGCAATCCGTTGACATCGGCTCGGACGTCCTGCTGTCCTGGGACGTCACGATCGTCGATCATCACTCGCACAACCTCGACTTCGACAAACGCGCGGACGATGTCACGAACTGGCTCACCGGTAACAAGGACTGGACTGATGTCAGCATCGCTCCTGTCAAGATCTGCGATAAAGTCTGGGTC
Organism: uncultured Alphaproteobacteria bacterium; assembly: GCA_963732525.1. GTDB lineage: Bacteria > Pseudomonadota > Alphaproteobacteria > Rhizobiales > Hyphomicrobiaceae > Hyphomicrobium_B. The sequence goes on along the minus strand of CAVSZX010000001.1, from coordinate 38,849 downwards.
GGTTTCGGGACTTCCATTCTCCCTGGCGTTACCATCGGCGAAGGCGCCATCGTCGGCGCCTGCTCGGTCGTGACCCGCAACGTCGAACCTTGGACCGTCGTCGCCGGCAATCCGGCCCGCGAAATCCGCAGACTGACGCCGGGCGACCGGCGTACGCCTGCGGACATCCCCGCCGCCTGAGGCTCCGCGCCTAGAGCAATGCCGCCATGTCCTTGATCCGGGCGTTGCAGTACGCCGCATAGCGCGCGCCGCCCGCACCGTTGGGGTGCACGTCGTCGGCCATGAACAGCGCCGCCGTGAAATAGCCGATGCCGCTTTGGCGCCCGACATCGACACAAGGGCAACCCGCGTATCGAGCCACGTCCTCCACTGCCTGCTGGAACTGTTGGATCTTGTTGCCGTTGCCATTGGTGACGCCGATGCGGCCCGGCGCCCCCGGACCATCGGAGTAGGGCGTCAAGAACACGATCAAGGCATTCGGCGCCCGCGCCCTTATCGCCACGACAGCGTTATAGAGCGCGCCGTAGAACGTCGCCGTCGTCGTATCACCGAGCACGCCGAGATTGACCGCAGCCGCGGCAAAATCGTTGCGCCCGGATTCGAGCGTGACCAGGCTGGCATCCGTCGGAATGGACGCAATCTGGTTGCTGATCACAAGCGAGCCGGTATCCCCGTTGGTCGCCTGCCCGAGCGAGGCACCGGCAACACCGAGATTGGTCAACACAGCGCCTAGCAGCGACGCCAGCGGTGCCGTATACGCTCCGGCACCTGTGATCGATGTCCCAAGCGCCGCCCACTTTTTCCCCGCGAACGGTTTTGAGCCTTCGATCGCGCCGACACGGTCGATCAGCATATCGACACCGCCGCGCACTGTGCCCCGGATCGTGGCGCCGAATTCGAGCGTCACCGGGCTCGAGACGATTTTGGCCGAGTTGGTCGTTATTTCAGTGTTCGAGAACCAAACGGCGAAACCAACTCCGTTGGTGTAATGCGGCGCCGTCGAGCAGTAAAACCCGACATACTGTCCCGCCACGATCGGCAGGTTGACGTCCGAAAAAGTGTTGACACCGGCCGCCGCGCTGTAGGCCTTGGACGCCGTCCGCGTCAGCGTGCCGTCGCCGTTCAGCGTATAGACGCCGACGATGAAAGTCTGCGCCGCCGCCACCGCGATCCTGGCTTCGTTGACGTAGCCGGAGACTTCCGCCGCCTCAGGGACCACGATGTAGACGTTTGACCAGGAGGCCGCCGTCGTCAGGACTGTCGCCTTGCCGACGATGTCTTCGCCCATCCGGTCGGCGATGTCGGACACGAATTTCCGCTGGTGAAGCGTGCTCAGCGCCCGCACCTGACCTTCAATCTGAAAGCCGAGTTCCAGTAGGTAAGATGTGATGATCTTCGGCGTGTTCGTGGTGATTGTGGTGGTGCCGGACGGCAGCCACAGATGCACCCCGCCGGGGTCAGAGAAATAGACGCCCGTGGCATAGACGCCGGCATACTGCCCTGCCGCGATAGGAAGATTCGACAAAGACATTCTGAACACCAGCCAACAGTGCCACGGACTTGCCCAGAACTTTCGTCAATGTCCCGTCGCCGTTGAGAGTGACGATCACCACTTCGGCGATTTGCGCGCTCGTGACGGCGATATCCATGCTCGTCACATAGCCCGCGACCGTCGCCGCCGCCGGCATGACCCATGTGTTGAGACCGGACACGGACCCTGAGGCCACGACCGGCGATTTGCCGAGCGTCTCCGTGGCAATGACGTTCGGCATGCCGGAGACGCTACCGGTGGCGCCGGGCAGGCCCTGAACGCCCTGCGGTCCTTGCAGGCCTTGCAGCCCTTGCAGACCTTGCAGCCCCTGAGGACCGGTCGGGCCCAAGATTTCCAGCGTCACCGCGGGGCCCGGCAGAGACATCTGCTTCGGCTCGATATCGGTAACGGCCAGGCGAACGACTTCCATGTTCATTCGGTAACTCCGCGGTTCAAGGTCAAAGTTCCCTCCCATACCCGCTGCACGCTGCCGTCGGTGCGGGTCAGCAGCAGGTCGTGCTGATAGACGCCCGGCGCCAGCGCGCTCATGGCGGCGGCCGGAACGGCGAGCGAGAATTCGCCGAGCACGGCATTGGTGACGACGATGCGCCCGTTCGCGGACGAAGCCTCGATGACGTCGCCGCCCGCAAGACTATCCAGTTCCATGCGCATCGTCGCGCCCGTGAGGCTCACCGCGCCGCCGTTGCTGTCGGTCAGCTTGAAGGCCTGCCTCAGGTCCGCGTTGGTCGCCGACTGGAAATTAACTCTGTAGAATGCCGCCATAATTCACGCTCCTTTGCCTCGCCCGAGGCGCATGTTTCGTCGCTCAGGGGCCATTGTGCGGGGGCCGGAAGGGGCGGGGATAACTTTTTTGCATTTTCTTTTTCATGGTATACGCGGCCTCTCGGCCGGCGATCTTTCCGGGCTCTGGGAACAGTCCGCTGAAGCCGCCGTTAATCAAATTCCCGGTTTTCGAAGGACGCTCGCGTGAAGCTCGACACCGCCGAGACGCTGATCACCGAAGCACTCCGCGGCGAGCGCGCTCCCTGGCCGGCGCTGGCCGGCGAAGAGTTCGCCTCCCGTTTGATCGAACGCGCGACCTATCACGGCGTCCAACAGCTTCTCCATGATTTCTTGAGCCCGGCGGATCATCGGCCGGACTCAGTCCGCGGCGCGTTACGAGAAGAATCGATTGCACGCGCGATGTGGGAACTCCGCCATGAGCAGGTTCTGCGGCAGGCCATCGAAGCGCTGACCGCCGCCGGCCTTCCTTCCGTGTTGATCAAAGGCTCGGCTCTGGCATACGGGCTTTACCCGAACCCCGTGTTGCGCACGCGCGGCGACACCGATCTCATCGTCGACCCAGACAAGATGCGTAACGCCGATCGCGTCCTGACCTCAATCGGCTTCGCAAGCGAGCGCGGCAGCGGCGCCGACGTCGTCAGCTATCATTCAGTCTATTCGCGCGTCGCCTCCGACGGCACCTTGCACACCATCGAAGTCCATTCACGCATCGGCATTTCACGGCTGCTCTCGAATTTTTTTCCTTTCGAGGACCTTCTTGCGCGTGCCGTCCTATTGCCGCGCCTTTCGCCCGGCGCCCGCGCCCATGGTGCCATCGACGGCCTTTTCATCACTTGCCTGCATCGCGCCACGCACAAGCACCGGCCCTACTTCGCGGGCGAGGGCACCTACTACGGCGCCAACAGGCTCATCTGGCTCTACGACATCCACCTGATCGCTTCTTCGCTCGCTCCCGCGGACTGGGCTGCGTTCGTGGAGGCTTCTCGCGACAAAGGTCTACTCTCCGTAGCGCGCGAAGGGCTCCTCGCGGCCGAGGTCGCGTTCAAGACCGAGATCCCGCCCTCAGTTCGCTTCGAGTTTGCCAAAGGCGATGCGAACGGCGATATCGCCAGATGCGCCGCCGCCTCCCACTACGGGCAAATCTGGATCGACTTTCGGCGCGTGCGCGGCACGCCGGACAAGCTTCAGTTCCTCCGCGGCCTCTTCCTGCCGCCCGCAGACTTCATTCGCGGCAAGTTTCCGTCGGCCAAGATCCGTTGGCTCCCCTGGCTCTATGTTCGCGTTCTCGCCGGTGTCGCGTCGAAGTGGATCAACAGGCAGCTTCGACAAACATCATGAGCCTGCGCACGGTCACCGATATCGCCGCGCCCCACCGCTCGCAATTGGCTCTCGCAGCATTTTTCATGCTCGCCGAGACTGCCGCCGCTCTCACTTTGCCCTGGCTCGGCGGCCTGTTCGCCGCGGGCGTCTTCGCCGGCCGGAACGTCGCGCATGAAAAACTCGTGCTTCTGCTACTCGCCGTGTTCGCCGTCCAGGCGGCCCTGAAGTTCTGCTCGGCATTCTTCTCGGGTCGCGTCGCCGAGCGCATCGCCTCCGGACTTCGTCTCCGCCTGTACGAGCACCTCCAGGCCCTGCCGCTCGCCTACTTCAACGCCCGCAGGCGCGGCGACATTCTCGCGCTTCTTACCAACGATGCCGCACGCATCGCCCACTACGTCACCGGTACGTTGCTCAACGTCGTGCCCATGGCGATCATGCTTGCCGGCGCGCTTCTCCTGATGTCGCGTATCGATATTCGCCTGACGCTTGCCGTCGCGCTGTCACTCCCGGCCTTCTATCTCGCCCTCAAGATCATCGGCCGGCGCATCCGTCCCCTCGCCATCGACATCCAGAACGAGGATGCGCGGCTCGTCGCGCTGGCCGAGGAAAACCTCGCGGTGCTGCCCGTCATCAAGGCTTTCACGCGCGAGCCCGCCGAGCTATGCCGCTTTCAACAGCAGAGCACACGCTTGCTCGCGTTGAATCTGGAACAGAAGAGGATCTTCGCCGCCCTCGAACCGGCGATCCAGTTCTTCGCCGCGACCGCCGCCGTCCTCGTCCTGTGGCTCGCAACGTCGCGTGACGCCGCAACCAGCCTCGCGCCCAACGAGCTGGTGAGCTTCCTGCTTTATGCCGCACTCCTCACCCGGCCCGTCGCCAACCTCGCCTCCGTCTATGGCCAGACCCAAGGCGCGCGCGGCGCCTTCGCGCAGAAGCAGAAGACGCGCTCGGCGAAACCCGCGAGCCGCTTTACGCTGCGCCGGCAACGGTAAAGAAAGTCCGGGGCGCCATCGCCTTCGAAGACGTGACCTTCGCTTATCCCGGCCGCCCCGCGGCGCTCGACGGTGCGACCATGACAATCGCCGCGGGCGAGACAGTCGCGATCACCGGAGCGAACGGCGCCGGCAAGAGCACGCTCGCCCACCTCCTGATGCGCCTGTACGCAGCCGCAATCGAGGCCGCATCCTGATCGACGGCGTCGACATTGCCGCGATGGTCTCTCGAATCTGCGCCGGAACATCGGCGTCGTCTCCCAGCGCGTTCTGCTGTTCAACGCCAGCGTTCGCGACAACATCGCGCTACGGCAAGGACGGTGCCGACCAGGCCGCGATCGAGGCCGCGGCGCGCCAGGCGCGAAGCCCACGAATTCATTTCCCGTCTCCCCCAAGGCTACGATACGGTCATCGGCGACAGCGGCGTGCGCCTCTCGGGCGGTCAGCGCCAGCGCATTGCGCTCGCCCGGGCGCTGATCAAGGACTCCGCCGATCCTAATCCTTGACGAGGCGACGGCGATGTTCGATCCCGTCGGCGAATGCGACTTCATCGCCCGGAGCCAATCGGCGCTGCAAGATCGCACCGTGATCCTGATCACACACCGGCCGGCGAGTCTGGCGCTCGCCAGCCGGATCTTGAAACTGGAAGACGGCCGCTTCGTCGAGGACTGAAAGAAACCCATGAGCGGCATCGCAGGCATCATCCATTTCGACGGCAAACCGGCCGATCCCGCTCTCATCCGGCGCATGACCGGCGCCATGTCTTATCGAGGCCCGGACGGTATCCAACACTTCGTGCGCGGCAACGTCGCGCTCGGCCACTTGATGCTGCACACGACGCCCGAGAGCCTTGAAGAGACGCAGCCGCTCTGCAACGAGGACGAAAGCCTCGTCCTGGTCATGGACGGACGCGTCGATAACTGGGAGGATCTGCGCCGCGAACTGCTCCAACACGGCGCGCGACTCAGAACTCGCGCCGACGCCGAACTCGTTCTCCGCGCCTACGAGACCTGGGGCGAAAACTGCCTTGCCCACATCGACGGCGATTTCGCCCTCGCCATCTGGAACGAGAAGACGCGCGAACTTTTTGCGGCAAGGGATCGTGTCGGCAACAAGCCCTTCACCTACCATTGGCAAGGGACTACACTCACCTTTGCGTCAGATATCTGCGCATTGCCCAACGTGATTGCCTCTCCCTTTGAACTCAACGAAGGCATGGTGGCAGAATTTCTGACAGGCTCGTGGGAGTCAGTCAGCGATACGTTCTGGTCCGGCATACTACGACTTTCGGCGGCGCATCACCTCATTGTCTCGGCCAATGGTCCGAAACTCGGAACGTATTGGACGCCGGACTTGCACACCCCGCTCGATTGCAAGTCTGACGAGGAGTACGCTGCCTATTACCGGACGATGCTCGAGGACATTGTCCGCAGATTGTCCAGATCGCACGAACCACTCGGGTGCGAGGTGAGCGGTGGGCTCGATTCTTCCGCGATTTTTGCCCTTGCCGATTATCTCCGAGTCCACGGGCGGCTACTTGCGCCCGACGTCGATGGGTACACTTTGAGATTTGATTGGGATACTGACGCCAACGAACTTCGGTATTGTCGGGCTGTTGCCGAGTTTCTGAACCGGGACATAAGGGAGGTCGCCCCAACACGAAAATCCGTTGCGTGGTGCGAGGCGGAAGCCCGTCGAAGTCTCGAGTTCCCCTACTATCCTAACGGCATCATGAGTCTCGGCCTACGCGAAGAAGCATACAAGAATGGCTCCCGTGTCCTTCTGAGCGGCTTGGGGGGAGATCAATGGCTATTCGGAAATCACAATTATTATGCAGAGGCGATTCAGGCTCGGAGCTGGCGCGAGCTGGTCAACTTCATGGCAGCAGACAGCAAAGAACTCGGCGTCCCAGCTACACTCTACCGGACGGTACGCAACGGTTGTTACCCGCTTCTGCCCAACAACCTCCGCGGCGCAATCCGGTCGCTGGTCAAAGGACGTCGCATCGAGGGGCTCGACACTCATGAATGGCTCTCGCCACCATTGAAGCGGCAATTGACCGCCCGACAAAAGGAACCAGCAGAAGATCGCTCCGCGGCACTAAGAGTTGGACAGAGAGAGAAAATGAACACCCTTTATGGAGCCCTCATGGCCCATTCCTGTGAAGTCGAAGAACGGCTGGCAGCCAAAGCAGGCATCGAAATGCGCCGACCTTACTGGTGCTGGCACCTTGCGCAGTTCACGTTGTCCACACCCAATCACATACGTCAGCGAGGTGGCGTGGATAAGTTCTGTCACAGAAAAGCTATGGCCGCTCTGTTGCCTAAAATAGTCCTAGAAAGGACGGACAAGGCCGACTTCTCAGTAGCATACAATTGGTATTTCAATGGATTGCGAGATTTCCTAGCAGAATATGACAACCTAGCCAGTCAGTGGGTCGATAAATCCAAGACCGCGTACCTAGTCGGCTTGTTGGGCCAAAACCGGCATGGGGCGTGGCCGGAAAAGCTAATCTGGCTCTTGTTCGGCTGTCTGGCAGTTCGCAATTCATTCCCCGATATTGCAGGTGACGAGTAAGTATGCCAGAAGTAAACTTATTAAGGCGTCTTAGGCACTTGGCGGGGTAGACCATGGGTGGCGATCCAAATTCGGTGATTGGGAACTTGCATCACGATGCGGAACCGAAGAAGCGCAAATATTCGCGGCCGCAACTTCAGGAATTCGGCAAAGTGCATCACCTCACACAAGGCTCGTTGGCCGTTGGTAGCGACGTTCCAAGTCCGCTGGGCAAAAATGCTGGATCGGATCCGGCGATCAAACAGAATGCAGTTAGGATCGCGACGCATCCGCTTGGTTTTGGCCTCTACCTCTTCGACTACAAGCCTGCCTATCGAGATATGTATGGGCACGGTAGACAGTTCGGCGTCATGGCTGATGAAGTGAAGCCCGTCGTTCCAGACGCCGTCTTCACACATTCTGATGGCCATTTGGTCGTCGATTATGGAATGCTCGGCATCAGCCGCACCCTCCAATAAGGTGCGCATTATCGGTTGGCGATCTCGGATGACTGCTTCATTAGACTGAGGGAACGAAGACTTTGTTCCCTCACTTTTACTTGGACCGTTCGGCGTTGCGATCAAACGTGCAGGTCAGTAAACATTTGACGCACCTGCGCGGCACTGAGTTCGTAATAGTACGGCCACGTGCTCAGATGCCGGTTTCGGGCGAGACCTTTCATTCCTGGAACTATCCAGATGGGTTGCCTTGGGCTGAGTTCCGGCGGCAATCATCCGCATACCATTTGCGCTTTTCAGGACTTGCCGATTTCGAAGTTGCCCGCGACGGCAAATCGATCGTCGGTATCCCAACTCCCGGGAATACATCGGAGACGATTGAGCATCTTTGTCTCAATCAAGTGCTGCCTCTGGCGCTCAACCAGCAAGGCATGCTCGTGTTCCATGGAAGTGCCGTATTGACGGGAGGTGGAGTTGTCGCTTTTCTTGCCCCTACTGGTCATGGAAAATCGACGCTCGCTGCCGCCTTTGCCACTTCAGGATATCGTTTTTTAACAGACGATTCTCTCGTGCTCGAGCCTGAGGGCGGCACGTATCTCGCCCACCCGAGCCACCCCTCGATCCGGCTCTGGCAGGACAGCCACGAGAAGCTCCTTCCCGCCAATGCCCCGGCCGCGCTCCCCGTCAGCTACACGCCAAAGTCGCGGCTGCTCGCCGGCGACGCGCTCGCCTTCTGCGACGTGCCCCGGCCGCTCGCCGCCGCATATCTTCTGGGTCCCGGCGAAGCCCTTAAAACCACCATTCGCCGGCTCCCGGCGTCCGAGAGTTCTGATCGGCTGGGCCAAGCACTCCTTCCTGCTCGACATCGAGGACAAGGTCCTGATCGCCACGCATTTCGACCGTCTGGCGCATCTCGCCAACTCCGTCCCCTGTTTCCACCTCGACTATCCGAGAAATTTCGACGATCTTCCCGGCGTCCTCTCGACAGTCGTTGCGCACGCCGAGGGGCTGGAGGGCATTTGATGGACCGCGACAGCAAATTCACGATACCGAAGACGGTCGTCGCGCGCGCCGTCGGAGGCGATGTCGTCATCCTCGACCTCGAGGGCGGCACTTATTACGGTCTCGATGAAGTCGGCAAACGCATGTGGGATCACTTCGCGGAAGGACGATCGATCGCGGAAACCTGTGAGGTGCTTCTCGCCGAATATGAGGTTGAGCCTGCTACACTCGCCAAGGATACCGAGACCCTCGCAGCCGCCCTACTAGAAAAAAAGCTTATCAGTCTCTAGCGAATGGCGCTTGCCGCGGGCAACTGACGGAACGGCGTTACGCACATGGCGAGAGGCATCACGAGACTTTCCGCCGCCGACTGGCGATACCTTACAATCGCCGTCTACGAACTGGCACTGGCGCGCGTTCGCCATGCCTGCGAACCGGCGCAGGCGATCGTGACGCGCCTCAACGAGGCGTCGCAAGACTCTGGACCGGTGTCTCCTTCGTCCGCGGCATCCGCCGATATCGCGCGTATGGCCTGGGCCATCGCCGCCGCGGCATCGCGCGTGCCCTGGCGCTCAGACTGCCTGCTGCAGGTCATGGCGGCCGCCCGCTGGCTGCGGCGCCACGATATTCCATCGACGTTTCGTCTCGGCGTCGCCAAAGATCCGGATGGCACGTTCCGCGCCCACGCCTGGCTGACTTGCGCCGGCCAGCCGGTCGCGGGTGGCGACGGGGCGGAATTCGTGCCGCTCATCGAGCCGCCGCAACCGGATGCAAGAAAAGCGCGGCACTGACTGCGGTCTTGCGTAATCGGGCCAACGGTGCAAATTCGCACGTCGACGCAGTCATGACTTCGGACGCACCGTGCTCCAAAATCGCAAGCCCGCCCTCATTTTCCTCAATCGCTACTTTGCGCCAGACCATTCGGCAACCAGCCAGATGCTGTCCGACGTTGCCTTTGGCCTGGCGACGAAGGGCGAACGCGTGCGTGTCATCACCTCGCGCCTGCTCTATGACGATCCCGATGGGCGCCTCGCCGCCGAGGCAATCATTCGCAATGTCGAGGTGCACCGGGTTTGGACCTCGCGTTTCGGGCGGAAGAACCTTGCGGGGCGGGCCATCGACTATCTGACCTTCTACGTGTCGTCCGCATGGGCACTGTTCCGCCTCGCACGCAAGGGCGACATCGTGATCGCCAAGACCGATCCGCCGATGCTAGCCGCGATCGCCGCGCCGATTGCCAGATTGCGCGGCGCCCGGTTCGTGAACTGGCTGCAGGATATATTTCCGGAAGTTGCAGAAGTTCTCGGAGTTGGGCGAAGCGCTGTCGCTAAGCCCGTCTTTCGCCTCCTGCGCCGCCTGCGCGATCGCTCGCTCAGAACCGCCGACGCCAATGTCGTTCTCGGCAAACGCATGGCCGAGCGGATAGTGGCACTCGGCGCCGACGCTGCGCGTACAACCATCATCGCCAATTTCGCAGACGGAGAGAATATCAGACCCGTCCCGAATGGCGACAACAGCCTCAGGCGTTCATGGAATCTCGGATCGGCGTTCGTCGTTGGATATTCGGGAAATCTTGGGCGGGCACACGAGTACGGCACGCTGATCGACGCCATCGCCAAGGTCAATAACCGCGCGCCGAAGCCCGGCAGTCGCGAAATCGTCTGGCTGTTCATTGGCGGCGGCGCTCTCTACGAAGCTTTTCGTAAGGAAATCTCCGCCCGCGGCCTCGCGTCGGTTCGCTTCGAGCCATATCAGCCGCGCGAGCAGTTGGCAGAAAGTCTCTCCGCCGCCGACGTGCATTTGGTATCGCTGCGGCCTGACCTCGAGGGGCTAATTGTACCGAGCAAGTTCTACGGCATCGCGGCCGCGGGCCGGCCGGCCCTTTTTATCGGCGCGGCCGACGGCGAGATCCCGCGTCTACTCGAATTGTACCGATGCGGTTTAGCCGTTCCAGAGGGCGCCGGCTCACAGCTTGCCGACGCGATCGTCGGATTATCCGAAGCCCCCGAAATCGCCTCCGCCATGGGGCAAAGCGCCCGCATTGCTTTTGATCGTGATCTCGATCTTCCGATTGCCATCGGGCGCTGGCAGACGCTCCTGGAACGGCTCCGCGCCGATGCACGGCCGGGCGCTCCATAGGGAGGAAATTCTTCAGGCCGCTTGAGGGCCGCGCGAGCCGCTTCTCAGAACGTCCTTCACTTCCTGCATCTGGGCAGGAGTGAGCGCGACCTTTTTTCTCCGTCGCAAGATGCGCCCCGAGGCCAGTTCGACGCCCTGTTCGCCGTAGTAGTCATGATAAAACCGGACCTGATCGCCCCGTTCGATCCGATCGAGTACGTGTTTCAATTGCATTACATCGGCCTCTGCATTTCCTTAGGCCCCGATGGTTGTATGGCACAACCGTCAGCCACCAGCCGCGCGTAGCAAGAGTGCGCGACTTAGTCTCCGCCGTTTCCGCCACGTGGATGATCAGGCATCCAACGATGCGTGGCGTTTCAGTTGAGGCTGCTCTCGAATGCGATCTCACCTTCGGACGATTTGTACAAGAAGATACCGTGCAACGACTGTTGAATTGCTGACGTGTTGCGTCCGATCCGCCACCGCATCGAGCGTCGATAGCTCGGCCGTCGTCTCCGCTGTGCCCACTTGGATATGGAACTCGGCTCGTTGGCACGTCTCTTGACCCACAGAGCACAATCGCAAAAAATATCTGTGGATTACTTGCGAGCGAATCGCGACGCAGGTAGCTTCACCTGGACCGATGTTGTGTCCCCAAAAACGAAATCGAAAATCGCGACGCCCGCCATCAACGGAGCGGGATCAGGATATTTTTTGCCTATGACGCCTGAAAGTCTTCGCCTCGACCCCTCGCAAAGCCGTCAAGACTCCAAATTATTCGCGCTCAGACTTGCCGCCGTCGGCGGCGGCGTTTTGATCTGCATCCTGTCGCTCGTTCCCGGCAGTTTTCGCCCGCACATACCGATGTTTTCCGGACAAATGGAACACGCGAGCGCCTATCTTGTCGTCGCGTCGATCGCCGCGCTTGCTCTGCCGCATCTGCGACCGCAACGCCTTGCCATGAGCTTTGCCTTCCTGTCCTGCGTTCTGGAAACTTCGCAATTTTTCTCCGTCGACCGCGATCCATCATTTGCCGACGCGACCGCGAGCGCCGTCGGCGCCATCATTGGGGTTGCGATTGTCACGCAGATTGTCAATCGGCTCGCAGCGACGGCCTAACGGTTATGTGCGCGGGCCCTAATGGCTTGGCGCGTCTTGCCGTCGCAATCACACTTATGTCGACTTGGTCTCGCGCAAGAACGCCCGATAGGCGTCCTCCAGGCCTTCCCGAAGTCCGATCCTTGGGGTCCAGCCAAGTCGAGCCAGCTTGGCGCCACTCATGAGCTTGCGTGGTGTTCCGTCGGGCATGCTGGTATCGCAGACGATTTTGCCGCTGCAACCGACGACGTCCGCCACTAGAGTTGCCAGTTCGAAAATCGTCAGATCCGTTCCCGAGCCGACGTTGATATGCTCGCTTTCCGAGTAGACCTTCATGATGTGAAGCAGTGCGTCGGCGCAGTCATCCACGTGCAGAAACTCGCGGCGCGGCATTCCCGATCCCCAGATCACAAATTCGTTCGCGCCGCTGCTCTTGGCCTCGTGCGCCTTGCGGATCAGCGCCGGAATGACGTGGCTCGACGCGACGTCGTAGTTGTCGCCCGGACCATAGAGATTGGTCGGCATGGCGGACACGAAATCGCAGCCATACTGCCTTCGGTAAGCGGCCGCGAGTTTGATGCCGGCAATCTTGGCGATCGCATACCATTCGTTCGTCGGCTCGAGCGGACCCGTCAACAGAGCGCTCTCGGCAATCGGCTGAGGTGCGAATTTCGGATAAATACAGGAGGACCCAAGGAACACCATCTTCTCGACGCCAGCTTCAAAGGCGGCGCGCGTAACGTTCGCCTCGATCATCAGGTTGTCGTAGAGGAAATCTGCGGGGTAGGTGTCATTGGCCAGAATGCCGCCGACCTTCGCCGCCGCCATGAACACCGCGTGCGGGCGCTTGGATAGAAAAAAGGCCAAGACATTGTCCTGGCGCATCAGATCGACGTCGCCGCGCGCCACCGCGACGACCTCGCAGTCCTCATTTGCAAGTCGGCGCACCAGAGCCGATCCGACCATGCCGCGGCTTCCCGCGACCAGCACGCGCTTGCCTTTCAGATCGTATTGCTGCCCGAGAGATGGTGCGCTCATTTGGTTGCAAGTCCCTGTCAGCGCGCGGACCGGTCATTGCGCCACGATTCGCGCGCGACCGCTTCCATATCCGCATCCACCATTTCGGCGACAAGCTGCTCGAACGGCGTCTTGTGCTTCCAGCCGAGATTGGCGCGCGCCTTCGAGGCGTCACCCAGCAGCTCGTCGACCTCGGTCGGGCGGAAATAGCGGGGATCAATGCGCACGACTTCCGTGCCGGAGGCCTTGTCGAACCCGGCTTCGTCAACGCCCTCGCCGCGCCAGCCGATCGAGATGCCGACCCGCGCGAACGATTTCTCGACGAACTCGCGCACCGAATGCATCTCGCCCGTCGCCAGGACATAGTCGTCGGCCTTCTCCTGCTGCAGGATCAGCCACATGCCCTCGACGAAGTCCTTGGCATGTCCCCAGTCGCGCTTGGCGTCCAGATTTCCAAGATAGAGCTTGTCCTGCAGCCCCAACTTGATCGCAGCGACGGCGCGCGTGATCTTGCGGGTGACGAACGTCTCGCCGCGGATCGGGCTTTCGTGATTGAACAGGATGCCGTTCGAAGCGTGCATGCCGTACGCCTCGCGGTAGTTCACCGTGATCCAATAGGCATAAAGTTTGGCGGCGGCATAGGGCGAGCGCGGATAAAACGGCGTCGTTTCCTTTTGCGGCACTTCCTGCACCTTGCCGTAAAGCTCCGAGGTCGAGGCCTGATAGAAGCGGACCTTGTCGCCTATGCCGAGAATTCGAATGGCTTCGAGAAGTCGCAGCGTTCCGAGCGCGTCGGCGTTGGCGGTATATTCGGGCGTCTCGAAACTCACCTGCACGTGACTTTGCGCGGCGAGATTGTAGATCTCATCCGGCTTGTGTTCCTGCACCAGGCGAATGAGATTCGTCGCGTCCGTCAAGTCGCCGTAATGCATGAAGAAGCTGCGTCCTCCTCTCGTGCGGATCGACGTAGAGATCATCGACGCGCGCGGTGTTGAACGAGGACGAGCGGCGCTTTACGCCATGAACGATATAGCCTTTGTCGAGGAGGAGACGGGCCAAATAGGCCCCGTCCTGACCCGTAATGCCGGTGATGAGGGCGACTTTGTTTTCTTTGGTCATATTTTTTTGCGTCTATCCATGGCCATTTCGAACGGTACTCTTATGCGATCAGCTCGACCCGTACAACGAGGCCTCTCATGTCGATGTCTCGCGCACGCCATGAAGATCGGTCCTGACCCGGACGCTCTGGTTCAGGATCTCTAGAAGAACCGTAATTCGCCCTTTCTCGTCAAGGTCGAGAATTGTGGCAACAAGTCCGTCGAACGCTCCACCCAGCATCCTGACTTTCTGTCCCGCGTGGTATGGCGTGTCCGGAAGCACGATTGCGCCTTCGAGTTCGCGAGCCTTGAGCGCCAAAACGAAGCGTCCGTCGATCACTGCCGGAGCCGCGCCCGCCATGACCAGATTGCGAACACCGAACGTCGACAGAATTGGCCGCCAACGGGTCACTACGCATGGGCGCACTACGAACACATAACCCGGAAAGAGGGGACGCAAGACTTCGCGCCGCTGGCGGGAATGGCGTACCGATTTGCGCAGCATCGGGCAATAGGTGTCGAAATGCTGTCGCAGCAGATTGTCGAGTGCGAATTGCTCTTTGTGCGGCTGCGTATTGACGACGAGCCAACCGCTCGTGGAGATTGCTTGGGCCGGCGGCGAGGCATGATGTTCTTGCGGCACCTTGACACTCCGGTCGCGGACTTGGGGCCGGTCGCGCGCTCCGGCGCAGGATTTGGCCTGACTTACATTTTCTTTCCAACTAGCCGAGGACCGGTTAGTTATCAAGCGCAACGGCGCCGGTCGACATTGGCTGGCCGAGACTTCTAGGAAAGCGGAACGGGTGAGAACGAGCGCTCAATTGCGCGTCAAGTCGGCGACGGTGACGCTCGGAGTCCAAGCCGTCATTATCGATCGTTCGCGCCGTGTCCTATTGGTCCGGCACGGCTACCGGCCCGGATGGCATTTCCCTGGCGGCGGCGTCGAACGTCATGAAACGATCGCCGAAGCAATAGCGCGCGAATTGGACGAGGAGACAGGCGTCAGCCTCGATCAGCCCGCGGAGATTATCGGCATTTTTGCGCACTTCGACGCTTTCCCCGGCGATCATATCGTTCTGGTCCGCGCGGCGCTCTGGCGCCAGAGCCGCATCCCCGAGCCCAATCGGGAGATCGTCGAGCAAGGGTTTTTCGCCCGCGACGCCCTGCCCACAGGTACGACCCAGCCAACGCGCGTCAGATTAGCCGAAATTTTTGACGGTCGTCCGCAGTCTACCCACTGGTAGGATTGGTCATGAGCGGTGACACCTTGGGTTTATTCCGCCGGGCGCCGCCAACCCAATCCGCACTCGGGACAAACGTAGTCCGCGGGCGAACATGCCGCTTCCAAGCTGTCGACCGGCGACCAACGAGCCCCATCGCGGAGCACGGCGCAACTGTGTTGGGCGCTGATTACATTGGAAAAAAAACGCTGAAGAAGCGCTGAAATCGAGATCGCGACGACTTTTGAGCGCAAAACTCGCGAGGGCGGAGCATCGCGGCTCGCATTAAAGTTCGGTCCAGCCGGTCCGACGCTTGGCGCCACGATTTCCGGACTTAAAACCTCGACAGTTGCACGTGTGACCATGCCGCAACCTCTACGCCGGTACGATACGACCTACGTTTGATAGCCGAATATCTTTGAGAAGACGTTATCGCCGCAATCCTTGATTGCGTAAAGGCAAAACAAGCAACTTAATGGGGAAAACCGTCCAGGCGAGACCGTTCACTTCGGGAAGTTGTGCGGCTTAGACCGAGCCGCCCGTCATACTTCGCCGACAGGCACTAACTGCCACGCCAGGTTTCGACCTTTTCCATGAGCCAACCCCAGGCTTCCTGTTCGCGCGGACTTGCCGTCTTCGAAATCGCGATCTCGAGATACTTCAGTTCGTTCTCGACTTTTTCAGGCGGCAACATCTTGAGCCTGGTCGTCAGCACCGCAAGCTCCAGTACCGCGGCCTGTGCCCGGTTGAAACCGTCCCAGGCCCTGTGCGTCTCTTGGTGCACGAGGTCGCAAACGAAACGGGGGCGAAGCTCATCCTCGCGAACTGACGAAACCTTCATCTCCCAATGCGCAAGACAGTCCTTCAGGCGCCCTCCCTTGATTTCCGTCGTCGCGACCGTCGGCCAGTTCTTGCGTCCCGTGACGCAACCGGCAAAGACGCGCACGTCGTCCGTGTGGCTCGCCGCTGCAAAGGGGTGGGCGCGAAGATTGTCGAGTGTGCGCGACGGCTTGAAGGGTCCGATGATCCAATGAGCGCCCTCCTGGATCAGGCCCAAGGGCGCAACATGGACTTCGCCCGCTGCGTTCATTGTCGTGACGATAGTTTCGACAATCCGCGGCATCACTCGTCTCCCTCGCGGTTCTTTTCGCGCGTCCCGGCATTGAGGGATGCACCCTGCTCATTGGCTTTGAGGGTTGCACCCTGCTCCTTGGCTTTGAGGGTTGCACCCTCGGGGGCATGCCGCGTCAGGTCCTCGGATTTCTTGTCGGCCGCAACGCCGAAGTCGAGCGGGTTGTCCTGCGCATAACGCTTCGCAAGCGCCACCGCTATTTCGGCCTTGGCAAGTTCATAGCCTAAATAAAAAGCGTGCGCGCCATCGGCCTCGATACCGAGCTTTGGAAATAGCTCGAACGGGTCGGCCGACACGTGATGCCCATGTCGGTTGGCAATGTGAATCGCTTTCTCACCGGCATGAATGCGAAAATTATCGTCATGGATACCTCGAACCGCCGACGCAATCTCGGCATCGCTCAAAGGATTGGGGATCAGGTCATGCAGCGCCAGAGCCATGCTGCCGTAGCCTTTGGGCAGGCTCTTGTCCTCGCGCGCCCGGAACATCAGCCGGCGCAGCGCATCGTGCTCCTCGATGGTGCGGCGCGTGTGCGGTGAAACCTGCACCAGAAGCACATTTGTGATTTCGAGTTCCGAACAGACCGCGAGCAGCATCGCCGTCACGCCGAGGCTGTCCACATCGGTGAGTTCGGTCAGATTGCCCGTACCCATTAGGATTTCGACATCCGGGCGCAGGCGGCGCAGCTCGGCATATCTCTCAAGCGACTGCGTAAAGCCGAAATGCACGGGATCGAGTATGGGATCGGCGAGATGCGCGATTTTCTTCTTCTTCGCGAGGTCGATGGCACGCAGCAGCGATTGCAGATCGCCGTGCGGCTTTGGCACCAGCACCGGCACGCAGGCCGTACCCTTGACGGCGTCGAGCGTCGTCTCGTCCAGGCTCAACACATAATGCGCCCCGGCCTTGGCGCCGCGCGCCAGTTCCTCGACGTTGCCACTATCGACGCTGACCTTGTGACCGGCGCTGATCAGCGCCGCCGACCATCTC
Source organism: uncultured Alphaproteobacteria bacterium (assembly GCA_963732525.1). Classification (GTDB taxonomy): domain Bacteria; phylum Pseudomonadota; class Alphaproteobacteria; order Rhizobiales; family Hyphomicrobiaceae; genus Hyphomicrobium_B. The sequence continues at coordinate 21,514 of CAVSZX010000001.1, read as the reverse complement.
TTCCAGATGCGGAAAAGGCGTCTCCGGCATGCAACCGATATCGATGACGTCAGCGCCCTTCGCCTTCTGCACCGCGGCGCGTTCCAGCATTTGCGCAACGCTCAATTCCGAAGCATCGACCAACTCGGCGAAAATCCGAATATCATATTTCGAGAAATCCGGTGGCGTGCCGCCGTGACCGAGGTACTGCGGCAGTCGGCGATTTCGTCCGGCCCGCGCTCGAAGGGGACGCCGTAGTGTTCCGCCAGGCTCTTCAAGTCCATGCGCGCCCGCCCCGGCACGACAACTCGTGTTGCTTCCAGCGGAGCCTTCAAGCGGTTGCGCACGATTTTCTCGGTCATCAACGCTGCAACCTTGATGCCGATATTGGCGATTCGCCACGAGCCGGCCTGCAAGCCGGAGTTCGCGATCGCCGACTTGAGACGCGCTTCCGCCAGTTCTCCCGTCAGGAAGAGGAGCTTGTCTTTTGTGCTTTTAGCCATTTGAGCCTGGCATCGACGGCCTTTTTCAGATCGGCAACGGTTTCGACGACGGTGGTCGCCTCGAACGATTTCAGCTTTTCCGTGTTCTCGAGGTCGATCCGGCGCGGATAGACCTTGACCATGCCCTTGGGCGCTTCGGTATCCATTTCAGGTGCCGTATCGCAGGCGAAGACGATCGCCGGCACGCGGCACTTGCCGGCCTGCGCGAAGACGTTGGTCGCGAGATTGTCGGAGATGCCGGCGACGCATTTGGCAACCGTGTTGGAAGTCGCGGGCGCCAGGATCAGCGTGTGATAGACGCCGTAATAGAATGCACCGACCGGCGCGGCACTCGCGGTCGTATCCTTGAAGACGCGCACACCGGCAGGCAACTCGAATTCCTGCTTGTACATGCGGATCACTTCCGCCGCCGCCTTCGACACGAACACGTCGAGGTTCGGCAGCTCCCGCATGATCTCCAGGCTCTCCTTGAAGAAGTGCCCGGAGCCGGTCAGCGCCCAGCCGAAGCGGGGTTTCGCAAGGCCTTTGATCTCGGCTTCATAATCCATGGAAATGGGCCCTAGCATGCCGTTCCGGCGGCGTCGACGGCGATCGATCCGACGAGCTTAATTCGCTGACGACCGGGCTCGCCCCTGCCCGCGATCTTCACCCTTCAACAGAGCCTCCAGCGCCAAGTCGTCGTCCGGCCCAAGGACGCGCCAATCGAGTCGGCCCCGTTCGACGATACGCGGAAAAACGTCATCGACTATGCCTTCCGCCGCCAGCGCCTGGGCGGCGAGTGTTGCATCGACCGCGACGGATTTCAGCAACACGACGGTAAGACCACCGAGCCGCTCGGCAAGACGCGCAGCCAGACCATCCGATGTAATCGACCAGTCGGCCGGTATCGTTTCATCGTCCTGGCACATCTGCAGCGGTAGCCAAACGGGCACGAGCCCGGCGGCGAACACGCGCGCAAACCCCTCGAGACTGTCGACGGGCGCGAGCCGTGGCTGCAGCTTGAAATAGAGCTCCGCCATCTGATGCATACCGAGTATGGCGAGGCGGTGGGCACTTTTGTCGTCGAACCGCAGGACCGTCTGTAAATCGCGCACCTTGTCGGCGAAGGCGCCGCCGCCTGGCACGACGATAACCGGACGCGAGGCAGCCGCTATTTTCTCGAGCACGGCTTCGAGCCGGCCCGTTTCGGCAAGCGAACCGCCGATCTTGACGACGATGCGGGCCGCGCCCGCGCTCCCAGCCTTAGCCACGGCCGAACTCGCGCGCAGCCGCCTTCGTCGCCGGACGGATAACTTCGACTCCGCGCAGCGGCCCGCGCTCGAGCTTCTCGAGTTTAACGCGCACAGCAACGATGCGCGGGTCGGCAAGGCAAGCATCCGAAATGCGCTCGGCGAATGTCTCGACCAGATTGATGTGGCCGCCGCGCGCCAGCTCGACGATCGTGTCGATGATATCGGCGTAGGAGGGCACCTCGAGGATCGCGTCGTCCTTGCTGTGTACCGGCGGCGCAAGTCTGGCTTCGACGGTGAAAGCGACCTTCTGCGTCACACCCTGCTCTTCGGCATAGACGCCGACGTTACAATCGACGACGAAATCCTTGATGAAGATCGTGTCGCCGATTTCGCGCTTAGCGGTGTGTGGCGCCACGATCGCTATCGACTTTCTTGCAGGCTTTCCGCCCGCGAGCGATCGGCCCTTGCCGCTCATGCCGAAGCCCTCGCGCGTTCAAAGCCGGCATTTTGCTCACGGGCGCCGTCCAGTGCGCGACGCACCACCGCGACGCGAGACCCTTCAAGGGCTCCTGTCCGATCCGACGCGCACAGCGCGCCGCGAAAACCGAGGATGTCTGGCTGAAGCGCGGCAAGTGCCGCGATATCGGCCACTCCCAGCGATCCGGCAAGGCCGGCAACAAGGTCATGGCGGCGTGCCTCGACGAGGAAATTGCAGAGATCGGACTGCGAAAGCAATCCGCTGAGACTGCCGCGGCTCTTGTCGAACGTATCAAACATCACGCCGATGAACCCTGCCCTTGCGAGTTCGCAAAGCAGCGAATAATCCGGTTGGCCGTCGGCCATCAGGACGGCAAACATGCGCGCGCTGCCAAGCCTTGCGCCTTCGAGTTCTCGCACCGCATCGAATTCGTCCTTCGCGCCATAAAATCCTATTTTGACGACACCTGCGCCCGCCGCAGCCGTCGCCGCGATAGCCTCCAGCCTTTCGTCAATGCTGCCGTGATGATCGCCGATAGTGGCGCTCACCGGCGCACGGCCGGCGGCGGCTGCAACGATCGATGCAATTTCATTCTTATCAAGCGCGCCGAGAGCTCCCCGGCGACGGGTTCTTGCCGTCAATGATTTCGGCGCCGTTTGCGAGCGCGATCTCGGCTTCCGCCGCATTCATGACGCTGGCGAGAAACGCCGGCCTCGATCTCTCAAAACGTGCAAGCATTCCTTGTCGCACCCGCCCTTATTGCACCCGTGTTGCACCGGTGCCGGCTCAGCCCTGCCCGAAGATCCGGGTCTGTTCGGCCAGTACCGCCGCAGGATCCCGTCGCTGCTCGGGCGTCAGGCCAACCCGGGCATCTTCGACGACACTGGCCTGTCCCGGCGACAAGCGCAAGATGCGGGTTGCCAGCTGCACGGCCTCGATGCGGTCGTGGGTCACGAAAATGACCGTCGTCGGCTGGCGGTTAACGAGCTCCATCAGCAATTTTCTCAAGCTCTGCGCCGTCGGATCGTCGAGCGACACGAACGGTTCGTCCATGAGCAGGATTTTCGGCTCGAGTATGAACCCGCGCGCCAAAGAGACGCGCCGCTGCATGCCGAGCGAAATGCGTTCGGGGTATGCGTTTGCGGCTTCCGCAAGTCCGACACGGACCAGCATGTCCGGAATTTTTACGCGGCGAAGATCGCCCTCCGGCAACGCCAGCTCAATGTTCTCAGTAACCGTGCGCCAGGGCAGCAGCCGCGGCGCTTGGAAAATGAAGGTCACGGAGTCGCGGTCGGGGCCAAGATCGATTTCACCTTCGAAATCCGTGTCGAGCCCGGCAATGATGTTGAGCAGCGTGCTCTTGCCGCACCCGGACGGCCCTGTGATGACCAGGAATTCGCCTGGCGCCACATCGAAGGCGACGTTCTTCAGGACGCGTTGCTCGTCCCGGTCGCCGACTGCGGGGAAGACCTTGCTCTTGACCGAAACATGTACAGCGCCGTTGCCTGCAATGGTCCTGGTACCGTTCAGCGGCGCCATCGGTTCACCCTCGCGACCAGCGGCTGGATGACGGCAGTCTCGATGACCTGCACGATCAGGATGAACGACAAGCATATGCGAGAATGGTCGCGACATCATAGTCGATGAAGGCATTCATGATTTGCACGCCGACGCCTGTCCCCCGGCCCGCAAAGGCCTCGACCACCAGCACGATTTTCCAGATGAGCGCCAGACCGGCCCGTGCCGCCGTTGCAAAAAACGGCGCCAGCTGGGGCAGCGTCACGTGCCGGAGCGTCTTCCACCAGCCGAACCTGTAGACTTGGGCCATCTCGATCAGGTCCCGCGACAGCGCCCGGGTTCCCTCACGCATGGCGACAGCGGTGTTCGGCAGCTTGTTCAGTGCCACCGCGGCGATGATGGACGTGTCGTTGATACCGCCCCAGATCAGGCACAGCGTGATGGTGACGATTGCCGGCAGGTTCAGAAGCAGGATCAGCCAGGGGTCGAAAAACCGGTCCGCCTTCGGGAACGACCCGAGCAGTATGCCGATGACCGAGCCGAGTACCATGGCGATCGTGAACGCCAGCAACAATCGCTCGAGCGTCGCGGCGATGTTCGACCACAATGCGCCCGAGGCCGCGAGGCCCTTCATGACCGCGAACACGGTGAGGGGACCGGGAAGGTTCCGCGTGTCGCCGGCGCCATAGGCGATCACTTGCCACAGCGCCATGAACGCCAGCAGCGACGCCGCAGCCCAGCCTAGGCGACCGAGAAACGGTCCCATATCGTAGCGCCTAGCCGGCACCCGTATGGAAGAGGTTGGGGTCGAAGCGGGTATCATCGCCAATGAGTTCCGCGTCTCCTGTTTCGATCAGCAGTTTTGTGAGCTTTTCCGCCGCTGACGTTTCGCCCGCTCCCCAGGGGGCGGTAATGCCGGAGCGGAAATACGTCTTGATGGCTTCGAATTCGCTATCGTTCGCCGGATTGACCAGCGGTTTCAGGTATTCCCAGGGCTTGTCTGATTTTGCAAGCACGTCATTCGCCTCGGCGATGGCCGCGAGAAATTTGTCGATGGGAATGCCAGACTTCTTTGCTGCCTTTTCCGACCAGATGAAGCCGACCAGCGGCGGCGTCGGCTTGATGTCGAGCGCCTTGATGATGTCGGCCATCGACAGCAATTCGCGCGCACCGGCGTTGTTCAGCCGCGCCGCATAGGTCCAGAAGTCGAGGCAGGCGTCGAGCCGCCCCTTCTTGAATTCCTCGGTGATCAGCGGCGCCGCACCGAAAATCGTCTCGGCCAACTTGGCGATGTCCTTGCCCAGCACCTTGATCGAGTAGGCACGCAGCAGCAGCCAGCTCTTGTCGACGCCGGTCCCGGCAATGCCGAGTTTCTTGCCCTCAAGATCGGCGAGGGTCTTGATCGGACTGTCCTTCGGCACCATGACGCTGCCGAGCGCCGAGGAGTAGGAGGCGAATTTCAGATCCTGCCCCTTGGAGCGCTGGCGCATCGCCCACGTCCAGTCATTGACAATCAAATCGGCGTCGCCCGAAAGGAGCGCGATCGGCGCTGCGTGATTGGTCGAAACCTCGAGGACCGACAATTCGAAGCCGTGCTTCTTGTCGAGGCCTTCCCTGCGGATGGTCTCGATCATCCAGCCGACGGAGCCGGCTTTGACGGAGGTAATGCGGATCTTGTTGCCGGCCCACGCCAGAGCCGAAAACAAGCTCGACACCGCCAGGCCGCCCGTGCATGCCAAAGCCTGCCTGCGATCGAATTTCAATTTTTCTTCTCCTCGGGCGCGAACCTGTTGCGCCAAAGCCAGCGGAGTCCGTGCAGCCAATTGTCGTCGGTATTGCCGCGGATTTCGGCCGACATCGTTTTTCGCATCTCGCCGGATTTTACGTCGCGCACGAACAGTTGCAGGCTGATGAGGGCGTCCGACACCTTGTCGACATAGCCCGTCACCGCAAGGTCGGCGCCCGCCGCGGCGGCGATCGGCGTCTCGCACCCGTCGCACTTGCTGAAGGGTGAAACTTTCTCGATCTCTGCGGCCTGCGCCGACAAGTCCACGACACCATAGCGATCGTCCTTGGCGAGCAGCGCCTTCAGCTCGTCGGCGACGAGCACCAGCCGCCTCAGATCATCCGGCTTGTACTGAGGGACGATCTCGCCCTCCTGCTCGACATCACGCAGGTCGAACGGAAAAACGGCGGCCTTTTGTGCCGCAAAGGCCGGTTCGGTGACGACCAGGAGCAACAGGGATAGGATAAGTCTCGGCTTCATGGCCACGCTGTTATTTTCCACTCGACTTCCGAATTTTCCAACTCGAACACGTCTTCCAAGTCGTGTGAGGGGCACCGTTCGAGCTCCTGCGCTACCCGCACTCCGGTTCAAGAAGCGTCGTTGGTTAGGTGCATTACCCAGGAGCGTATTTGCAAGGGTCAATTTCCCGCCGCGGAACGCACGCGCGGTCACAATGCCGCGAGTAAATGCACACGACCTTGACAAGGCGCTGTCCGGGCCCCTTTTACAGACAAGCAACACAGTAACATTTCGCGCAGCGGCCCCACCCGCCGGCAGCGATGGTAAATGAGGCAGCGTGTGACCACTGGTCTTGGGAGACTTCGTCCGTGCAAATCTTTATCGGCCGGACACTTCTTGTGGGCATGCTTACCCGCAATCTCGGCCACGCTGTTCGTCGTCGGTGCCCCAGCTCCGCCAGCGTTCGCGGGCGACGAAACGCAGACTCGAGTGGAGACCAAAGCCGGCGAAATGGCGGCGGAAGACGCCAAGGGGACGGCAAAGGAGGAGGCAGCAAAAGTTGCAGCGCCTTCCGAACCCTCGAAAGGCGTCCTCGATATCAAGGTTCTTTATCTGAAGCAGCTGCGCGACAAGGACCCGCCGCTGTCATTGCTCGACATTGCGCCCGCCGATGATGGCGTCGCCGGTGCCAAGCTCGGAATCGCCGACGACAACACGACGGGCAAATTCACCGATCAGAATTTCAGCCTCAATTTGGTCGAAGGCGCCAGCGTCGACGAATTGATGAAGGCAGCAGCCGACGGAATCGCAAAGGGTGAAAACTTCATCGCCGCCGACATGGAACCCGACGACCTTCTGAAACTCGCCGACTCGCTTGCCGGCAAGGACGCCCTTGTTTTGAACGTTGGCTCGCCTGACGACCGGCTGCGCGAAGAGGATTGCCGCGCCAATGTCCTCCACCTGCCGCCGACGCGAACCATGCTCGCAGATGCGCTTGGACAGTACTTCGCCTGGAAGCAATGGCGAAACTGGTTCCTGATCACGGGGCCGGCGCCGGAAGACAAAGCCTATGCCGATGCCATTCGCCGCTCAGCCAAGCGTTTCGGCGCCAAGATCGTCGAGGAGCGCGAGTTCAAATACGAGAGCGGCAGCCGCCGCGCCGATGGCGGATTCGAGCAGATCCAGCAGCAAATTCCGAGTTTCACCCAGAACGTCAAGGACCACGACATCGTGATCGTGGCTGACGAAGCGCAGCAGTTCGGCGAGTATATTCAATACCGCACCTGGACGCCGCGCCCCGTTGCCGGAACCGCGGGTCTCGTTGCGGCCAGCTGGCATCCCGCGCTCGAACTTTGGGGCGGCACGCAGTTCCAGAACCGCTTCAAGCGACTGACGAACCGCCTCATGCGCACCCGCGACTACGATGCCTGGCTCGCCATGCGCGTCGTCGGCGAAGCCGCAACGCGCACCAAGTCCGCCGCCTTTGCCGATCTGAAGAAATATATCCAGAGCCCAGAATTCGAGGTCGCCGCATTCAAAGGCGTCAAGACGACTTTTCGCGCCTGGAACGGACAGTTGCGCCAGCCGCTCATCGTGACAGCCCCGAAACTCCTCGTTTCGATCTCGCCACAGCCGGGCTTCCTGCATCAGCTGACCGACCTCGACACGCTCGGCCTCGATAAGCCGGAGACCAAGTGCAAAGCCTATACGAAATGAGACACGGCAGGCCGCGATCGCGGCTGGCGTCTACCCTGTCCCGCTACCCTGTCCCGGAGGAATGAATGTCCGCACTGAAGTCAGCCCTTGCCGCAACGGCCTTTGCCGGCGCGTTCATTTCTGCAACGGGCAGGGCCGAGGCCTACATGGTCTTTGTGACGAACGAGAAGGACAACTCGGTCACTGTCATCGACTCGACGAAGCAGGAGGTCGTCAAAACCTTCAAGGTCGGCCAGCGCCCGCGCGGAGTGATCCTTTCCAAGGACGGCAAATGGCTGATCGTGTGCACGAGCGACGACAACATCATCCAGGTGTACGACACGAAGACTTATGAGTTCGTCAAAAACTTGCCCTCGGGCCCCGACCCCGAGCTGCTGACGCTTCATCCCAACGGCAAGCTGCTCTACGTCGCCAACGAGGATGACAACCTCGTCACCGTGATTGACATCGAGACGAACAAGGTCATCTCCGACATTCCGGTCGGCGTCGAGCCCGAAGGCATGGGCATGAGCCCGGACGGCAAAGTACTGGTGAATACCTCCGAAACGACCAACATGGCGCACTTCATCGACACCGAGACGCACAAGACGTTCGACAACGTGCTGGTCGATAACCGGCCGCGCGTCGCGATATTCAACACCGAGGGAACGCAGCTGTGGGTCTCCTCCGAGATCGGCGGCACGGTAACGATCCTGAACCCCGCCGACCGCAAAGTCATTGGCAAGGTCGACTTCGAGGTTCCAGGGGTTCCGAAGGAAGCCATCCAGCCGGTGGGCATCCGCTTAACCAAGGACGGCAAGAAGGCCTTCGTCGCGCTCGGACCGGCAAACCGCGTCGCCGTCATCGACGTCGCCAGCCTCAAGGTAGAGAAATACATTCTCGTCGGCCAGCGTGTCTGGCAGATGTATTTCACACCCGACGACAAGTTTCTCTATACCACCAACGGCGCTTCCAACGACGTCACCGTGATCGACGTCGACAACTTGAAGGCGATCAAATCCGTCAAGACCGGCCGTTACCCTTGGGGCGTCGTCGTCAGCCAGGACTGATACGGAACCTCAGAAAATCAAAAGGCTCGAAGGCGAATGTCCGAAATAAGTTCCATACACCCCGAGACAGTAATGCCGGCCCTCGTCGTGCGCGACGTCAGCCACGCCTTCGGTGAAAAGCTGGTTCTGAAGAACGTCTCGCTGAAAGTCGATCAGGGCAAGTTCGTCGTCCTACTCGGTCTCAACGGCGCGGGCAAGTCGACCTTGTTCTCGCTCGTCACGCGGCTCTATGACAATGTCTCGGGCGAAATCCTGATCCGCGGCTTCGACGTGCGGCGCAAACCCACGGCTGCGCTCCAGCGTCTCGGCGTCGTGTTTCAGAGCCGCACCCTCGACAACGATTTGAGCCTGCTGCAGAACCTGAAGTATCACGCGGCGCTGCACGGCATGAACGCCGTTCGTGGCGCCGAGCGCGCGTTGCAGGCCCTCGACGTCGTCGGGCTGGCCGACCGGGCCAAGGACAAGATTCGCGCCCTCTCCGGCGGGCAGGCGCGCCGGGTGGAGATCGCCCGGTCGCTGATGCACCGGCCCGACCTGCTGCTTCTCGACGAAGCAACCGTCGGCCTCGACATCGGGTCGCGCGCCAGCGTCGTCAGGATCGTGCGCGATCTTGTCGCCAAAGAGCGCCTGGGCGTACTCTGGGCGACGCATCTGATGGACGAGGTCGCTGAAAGCGATCACGTCGTCATCCTGCACAAGGGGCAGGTCCTGTACGACGGCAATGTTCCAGAATTGCTGAAGAGAACGAATGCGCCAAACGTCAGCGCGGCGTTTCGAGCGCTCACAGGCACCAGCGAAGAGCAGGAGGCCGCCTGATGACCGCCCACGTACTCGATTCTCACGCCGCTGGCCAAGACCTCGACATGACAGCGAACCGCGCACGCCGCATCGGACTTCCGGGCTATATCGCCTGCTTTCGCGGCATCGTCTGGCGCGAGGTTCTCCGCTTCATCCAGCAGCGCGAACGATTCCTGTCGGCCCTCGTCCGGCCGCTCATCTGGCTGTTCATCTTCGCCGCCGGCTTCCGCCAGACGCTCGGCGTCTCCATTATCCAGCCCTATTCGACCTATGTTCTTTACGAAACGTTCGTGGCCCCGGGCCTCGTCGGCATGATCCTGCTGTTCAACGCCATGCAGTCGTCGCTGTCGATGGTCTACGACCGCGAGACGGGCGCCATGCGCACGCTGCTCGTCAGTCCGTTCCCGCGCTCATTCCTGCTCTCTTCCAAGCTCCTGGGCGGGGTCTTCGTGGCGGTGCTGCAGGCCTACACGTTCCTGCTGATCGCACGTCTTTGGGATTGCTGGTCGTGGGATACGCGCATCACGTGGTCGTGGAACCCGATCGAGATCGGTTCCAATATCCTGACGATCCTCGCGGCGCTGCCGTCGAACCTCGTGCAGATTTTCGCGCAGTTCCAAACCGTCGATCCGGCGCCCATAGGCTATCTCACCGTGCTCCCGGCGCTGATCCTCGCAGGGCTGATGCTCGGCTCGCTGGCACTCTTCATGTCGTCGGTCATCCGCCAGCTCGAGAACTTCGCGGGCGTGATGAACTTCGTCATCTTCCCGATGTTCTTCATGTCGTCAGCCCTTTATCCCGTCTGGCGCATCAAGGAATCGAGCCCTATGCTCGCCAATCTCGCCTGGATGAACCCCTTCACCCACGCTGTCGAGCTGATCCGCTTCGCCCTCTACGGCCAGATCGGTCCGCGGCTCGAGGACGGCACGCTCGATCTCACGCATCTTTACGTCGTCGTCGGCTGCACGGCCGTCTTCCTCGGAGCTGCGATCTTCGCCTATAACCCGTCCAAAGGACTGATTGCCCGCCGGGGTGGACCCGGGGGCGCCGCTTGAGGTTCAACATGCAAGCTCGCTTGAAGCTCGTTCCGCCGAAATACTCGGCCCTGATCGCAATCGCCGTCGCGGCGTTTGTTCTGCCCTATGCCTTCGCCCTGGCAAAGGACGAAGCCACCCCCGACTGGCCGTGTATCGCCCGCAAAGTCGTCGAGATCTCACCCGCTACCATCTGGGACGGACCCTCGATCGAAGGCTTCGAGAATTGGCGCAACGACGACGAAATTCGCAAGCTGTCGGAATTTGTCGTGGCCCGGCGCAACGCTCAGGAGGAGGTCGAGGCGGCGATCAAGAAATACGCCGAAGGCATTGCCGAGGCCGATCGCGACAAGATGCTGACCGAACTTTTCGTCGCCTCGTTGTCTCGCATCAACGACGAACGCAAGATCGTCATCTCGGGCATCGAACGCTTTCATAAGCGTCAGCTTGCCCGCGCCAAGACCATCGAAGCTGAAGGACTGGAGTTGCCGAAGTCCGTGGCCGCACCCTCGGATGCACCGGTCTCGGCGGGCGAAATCGACAAGCTTTCGCCCGAGGAGGAAAAGTACAAGTGGGAGGTCCGCGTCTTCCAGGAGCGCCAGCAGAACATCCCGATCGCCTGCGAAATTCCGCAGCTGATCGAGGAACGCGCCGGTCTCATTGCCCGCGCCATCCGGGCCAACATGAAGAGCTGAGTGCGGGCATACCAGTCAAATCAGCGAATAAAACCGGGGCAATAATTACTGCGCCGGCTCTTTATGTTCTCACGTTAACTTACGGCACCGGCTTTACTTCGACGACGGGCTGGCCGATTTCCTGCCAGGCGTCCGTGCCGTCGGGAAACCAACTGATGTTGGTATAGCCGTAGGTCAGCGCCCGCTTGGACGCATTCCAGCTCATCCAGCAATCGCGCAGGCAGTAGAGGACGATGGCCTTCGCCTTGTCGCCGCCCGTCAGTTTTTCGAGGTTGGTCTTGAAGTATTCCTCCGTCGCCGGCGAGATGACGCCGTAGCCGACATTCGGCAGCCAGGTCGCGTTCTCGATCGTGTGATGCACGGGTTCGCGCCAGAAGGTGCCGGCGGGCAGGTTCGGGGGCTTGGGCGCGCGCGGATAGACGTCGATGAAAATCGCCGACTTATTGTTCCAAAGCTCGCTTGCTTTGTCGGGCGTCAAAACCGCCGCGCCCTTCAGCGTCGCCGGCACCGGCTTCCTGTATTCGTCCATGCGGTAGCCGTCGGGCTCCGGCGGCTTTACGGCATTGGCCGGCGGAGCCGGGCCGACGTCGGCGTTTTCCGCGGAAGCCGCGCCTGCGATCAAGGCAACTGCCGCCAGAGCGGCCCAGAATATTCGGGTCGTGCGTCGCATCGTAAATCCCCGCGTCTATTCCCGGCGGTATGCCGGGCTTCGTTCATCGGTCAAACGCATACAAAAATGCGGCGCCCGAATCGAGGAGCGCCGCAGAACTAGGTTTCCTGTTGTTACTCGCCTGCATGATGCCGGTCGATCTCGGCCCGTCAGTGAGCGCCATTTGCAGCTGCCGCAGGGGCTGCCGGTGCCGCCGCCTGACCAGCCGGCGCCGGCCCTTCGCCATCCGCCTTCTTCTCTTCGCGGGCCGGGGCGCCGTTCGGGCGTGGCGACGCCAGCATGTCCATCTTGGTATCGTCATCGACGAGGAGGGGAATGCCGTAGTCGAGCAGGATCTTGTCGATGTCGCCTTGATGCTTGGCGACGATTTCGTTCAGTTGGCGCTTCCAGGCATCGTCGCCCTGACGCACGCCCATGGTGATGCGGAAGGCGATCTTGCCGCCACCCGTTTCCTTCAGCAGCGGCACGACGGTGAGATCGTCGCCGCCCTTCTTGGCCCAGTAGGCGGCGATCGGGGCCCAGTTGACGCCGACATCGATTTCGCCGGAGCGGATATCGTTCATCATCTGCTCGCCGGGATTGAAGTAGCGCCGATCGACCATCATCTGATAGCCGTGCACATTGCCCATCAGGCCGTACTTGGCGATGTAGTTGGCGCCGGGCGAGTTCTGCACGGCGCCGATGCGCTTGCCCTTCAAGCGCGGGTCGGCGAGCGTGTCGACACCCTCGAATTCGCCGCCCTTCTTGTAGACGATGACCGACGTCGAGCGGTAGATGGCATTGGTATTGAGCACCAGTTCGTCGCCCTGGCCCCAGCCGATGACGAGATCGCACTTCTTGGCGGCAAGCGTCTGGCGGATGAAGCCGACGGCTTTCGGATACCAAGTGTAGACAACGGGAAGCTTCAGTTCGGCTCCGATCAGATCGGCGATTTTGTTTTCGAAGCCTTCACGCTTCTCGTTGGAGAAGGGAAGATCCGCCGGATCGGCGCAGACGCGCAACTCTTGGCGGTTTACGAGATCGGCTTTCGGGGCATCGGCGGCACTGACCACGGGGACAAAAGCGATCGTGCAGAGGAGTGCTGTCGAGATGACTTTTATGGAGGACACTGCTGTAGCCTTTTTTCAAGGGTGACGAATTTGCGCTGGTAGCCTGGTTTGCGCCGGCAGCCTGGTGTGGTGAGGGTTCCAGACCAAGACCTCGCGTGGAATTTCTTCGGCCCGCTCGGCGCAGGCTCATTCGAGATTACGTACGCAACAGGCTATCCGATGACATTTCATCGAGCACGTTACGTTCTCGTTACTCCGATGTGATGAGCGCAGGCGTGGCGCCCCCCCGCCGCCGGGATGCACTTGGTAAACAGTAAAACGGCCCCGTTTCCGGGGCCGTTTGGCGTTAATCGGGCAATTCTATTTGTCGCCGAAGCATTCCGCTGCGGTCGCCTTCGACTCCGGCGAGATGTCGTGCCGGCCGTTGGGGCGTCCAGGCGGCATGCCCGTCGCCGGATCGGTTGCATTCAGTGCGCGCGCCTTGATGTAGGTGTAGATGTTGTCGATGTAGCACATGATGTTTCGGTCTTCGCCGAATGTCGGCATGACGTACGTGGTACCGCCTCGTTCGACGGTGCGGCCCATCGAGACGGTCTGCACGAACGTCGTGTAGTCCATTGTCTTCAGTGAGTCGGCGAGCGACGGCGCAAAGGTGCTGCCCAGCGCATTCGGGCCATGGCAAACGTGGCAGGCATCGTGATAGCGGCGGAAGCCGTCCCACGTACCCCAGTCGACCTTGTAGTCCTTGGTGACGATCGGGACAGGATTGCCTTCCTTGTCGCGATAGCGGCCATCTTCGAACTTGATTGCAAGTTCCTTTGCCCGCGCCTCGACCTCGGCGTTGTCGGGATTGTCGGCCGCGGGCGCAGCGGCGGCTTTCGGGGCCTCGGCGGCTGGTGCAGCAGCTTTGGGTGCTTCGGCCGCGGGCGCTGCGGCCTTCGGCGCTTCGGCAGCGGGCGCAGCCTTTTCGGCGGCAGGCGCTGCTCCTTCTTTCTTCGGTTCCTCGGCCCAGCAGGCGCCGAGGCTCAGTGCGGAGCAGGCCAGAGCCGCAGCCGCCAATCTGATGCCAGACTTTGTCACGCGTTTCCTCTCAATCGCTCTTTAGGTGTTGGCCGATCCACTACGAGCACGAACCATCAGCGGATCGTGTATTCGTTCAGGATTTCTGTTCTCTTGGGGGAAGGCGTTGCAATCCCCGCGCCCGTCTTTAGTCGAATCCAGGTTCCACTTACAAGTAAGCCGACGCGGGTTGCCCCGCGTCGGCCTGTCGCGTGCGACTTCTAGCTGCGGTTTAGGGCAGCGAGAACACCGTGAGCGAGCCACCGAGTGCGGTGTACTGTCGCAGACCAGCGTAGCCGCCGACTGCACCCAGACCATCGGTCGGGTTGGTCAGGCCAGCCGCGAGGCCGATGCCAGCCCAGCCACCAACGCCCGAGAAGACGCCGACGTACTGCTTGCCACCGTGCCCATAGGTGAACACGTTGCCGATGATGCCCGAAGGAGTGCGGAACTTGTACAGCTCCTTGCCATCCTTCTGATCGACGGCACTTGAGGTAGCCCTCGAGCGTGCCGTAGAAGGCGACGCCGCCAGCGGTGGTCAGAGCGCCCGACCAAACCGAGAACTGCTCCTTGCTTCGACCAGACGATCTTGCCCTTGCCAGCATCCCACGCAATGAAGTTGCCCATGTCGCCGTGGCCCTTCGGGCCGGGATACATGGACAGCGTGGCGCCAACGTAGGGCTGACCAGCCGTGTACTCGAACCTTGAAGGGCTCGTAGTCCATGCACACGTGGTTCGTCGGCACGTAGAACAGACCCGTCAGCGGCGAGAAGGCAGCAGGCTGCTCGTCCTTCGAGCCGAGAGCGGCCGGGCATACGCCGTTCGTGTTGACGTCCTGACCGTTCAGGAACGTCGACTTGGAGGCGACGACCTGCGGACGGCCATACTTCGGGCTCTTCGGATCCATGACGACTTCGGTCGCCCAGTTGACGGCTGGGGTCATACTTCTCGGCAACGAGGAGTTCGCCCGTAGCGCGATCCAGGTGTAGCCGAAGCCGTTACGGTCGAAGTGAGACGCGCAACTTTGCGCTTCGCGCCGCCGACGTCGATGTCGGCGAGGATCGGCTCGTTGATGCCGTCATAGTCCCACTCGTCGAACGGGGTCATCTGGTAAGCCCAAGCCGCAACGCCCGTGTCCGGGTTACGAGCGAACATGGTCATCGACCACTTCTGGTCGATCTGCTTGCCATCAGGTCCAGCGCGCTGAGCCGGGTTCCAGGTCGAAGGATTGCCGGTTCCGTAGTAGATCAGGTTGAGTTCCGGATCCTAGGCCATGTAGCCCCAGATCGAACCGCCACCGATCTTCCACTGATCGCCGTTCCAGGTCTTCAGAGACGAGTCCTTGCCGACCGGCTTGCCGAGCGACATGGTCTTGTCCGGATCGACCAGGATATCGCTATCCGGACCCATCGAGTAGGCGCGCCAGACGCGCTTGCCCGAGTTGATGTCGTAAGCGGTCATGAAGCAACGAACGCCGAACTCAGCGCCCGAAACACCGATCATGAACCTTGTCCTTGACGATGAGCGGAGCGCCCGTGCCGGTTTCGCCCTTCTTGGGATCGGCGTTGACGGCCTTCCAGAGCTCTTTGCCGGTCTTCGCGTCGAGAGCGACGAGCGACGTGTCGGCCTGATGCAGGAGGATCTTGCCTTCAGCGTACTGCACGCCACGGTTGACCGTGTCACAGCACATAACCGGGATAACCGACGGATCCTGCTTCGGCGAGTACTTCCAGATGATCTTGTTCTCGTCCTTCAGATTGAGGGCGAAAACGTTGTTCGGGAACGGCCGTGTGGAGATACATCGTGTCGCCGATCACGAGAGGCGAACCTTCGTGACCGCGCAGAACGCCCGTCGAGAACGTCCAAGCAACCTTGAGGCTGCCGACGTTAGCGGTGGTGATCTGATTGAGCTTAGAGTGGCGTGTACCGGCATAGTTGCCGGACTGCACGGCCCAGTTCTTCGGATCGCTCGACAGCTTGATTACGTCATCGTTCGCCCAGACGGGCGCCGTGTACGCAACAGATGCGAGCAAACCGCATGCGATTGCACTTTTGCGCATCGCGCTTCCTCCATTTTTGAAATGTCTTGCCACGCTTGCAAGTGGTCCCGCGGTCTGTCCAGAACCCAGCCGCTGCGCTTGCGAAGGCATTGGGGTTATTTCCCCGTTTTGCATTCCGCAGTCGCAATGGCCTTCACACGTTTGTGTGAGGTTTGGCAGGCCTCGTTACCGGCGCGCATCTAGGCACTTTTTTTTCTCGTTCGCAACACGAACCGGGGACGCTTTTCTAAGCATCGAGAAAAGGACAATAGTGCTGACCCAAAAAACCCTCGAAAACATCGATGAATTTTGCGCTGCAGCACAAATGCTGCGCCGCACGTAGAGTTGCTACCAAAGTGCTGCTTGAGGCGAACTCGTTCACGAACCGCTCGCATTTTCGTGAACTCGGCCGTGCAGCGGCTTGAGTTTGGCGTTCGAACCTCAATAGTAGCTTGATCGGCGGCCGTCGCCTGCCGGATCGTCGGGGTGAAGCACATGAAAATCTCGCGAAGGGGCTATTTGCAGGGGTCTGGCGCCTTCGCGCTACTGTCATGGCTACCGGTTGTATCGAAAGCCGAGGCCGCCGCGGTCCGGATGACCGAAGTCGCGCCCGGAATTTTCGTCCATCAGGGTGTGCATGCGGTTTCTCGCCTGAGAACGCCGGCGACATCTCAAATCTTTCCCTCATCATCGGCAAGGATGCCGCCGCCGTCGTCGATACCGGCGGCAGTGCTTTCGTCGGACGCGGATTTCTCGATGCCGTGCGCACCATCACAGACAAGCCGATCCGCTACGTCATCAACACCCACATGCATCCCGATCACGTCTTCGGAAATGCGGTTTTCAAGGCCGAAAAGCCGACATTCATCGCCCATCACAAGATGGCGCGCGGTCTCGCGGCACGCGCCGAGCGCTATTTGGCCGTCAACAAGGAACTGCTTGGCGCCGCGGCGTTCGAAGGAACCGAGATCGTGCTCCCGAGCGAGCACGTGAAGGACCAGACCGAACTCGACCTCGGCGAACGCAAACTCACGCTCGTGGCGCGGCCGACCGCACACACCGACAACGATCTCACGATTTTCGATTCACACGACCAAGACGCTTATCGTCGGCGATCTGCTCTTTTCAGGTCATATCCCGACGCTCGACGGTTCCATCCTCGGCTGGATCGCGCTCATCGACGTGCTTCGCAAGGAAAAGGCCGATCGCGTCGTGCCGGGCCATGGTCCGGCGAGCATGTCGTGGCCGGATGCGCTCGATCCCCTGGATCGATACCTCCGGGGAATCGCCGGCGACGTGCGAAACATGATAAAAGCCAACAAAACGCTATCCGAGGCTCTGCAGTCCATTGCGCCGCCGGACGCCAAGGAGTGGTTACTTGCGAGCGACTTCCATGCCCGCACCGTCACCGCCGCGTTTGCCGAGCTGGAATGGGAATAGTCTTAATCCTCTGAGAGAATAGTTTCGCGACCGGCGCGAAATGGGCTATTGAGCGATCACTGACGAACACGAGGAAACGCATAGATGCGCAAGACCCTTGCCGCCGGCCTCGCCGCGCTACTCGCCCTGGCACTTACCGTTCCCATTGCGGCCTTGGCCCAGGACGACGATGAAAACAAGGCGAACGGCTGGGACAGCATCCGCAAGGAGTTCTATGCCGGCCGCGAGATCGTCGAGAGCAAGACGGCCGTCATCGTCGAAGCGCCCGACAAGGCCGACGATGCAGCGCTCGTTCCCGTCACCATCTATCTTCAGGCCGGCGTTGCCGACAACATGAAGAGCCTGCGGGTCTTCATCGACAACAATCCGATGCCCATGGTCGGCACGTTCACCTTCGGCCGCGGCGCCGGGCTCGGGCCAAAGACGATATCGACGCGCGTGCGCTTCGACAGCTTCTCCTATATCCGCGCCATCGTCGAAACTGAGGACGGCAAATTGCAGATGGGTACGCACTTCGTGCAAGCCGCGGGGGGATGCTCGTCGGCAGCCATGAAAGACGTCGCCGCGGCGCTCGAATCGATCGGCGAAATGCACCTGAAGCGCATCGCCAAGGCGCAGAAATTCGCTTCCAACCGCAACCAGTCCATGATCACGGCCGAGGGCCAGGTCATGCTCAAGCATCCGAATTTTTCCGGCATGCAGAGAAATCCTGTAACGGGCGACTACATTCCGGCGAAATACCTGCGCGTGCTGGACGTGTCGCGGAACGGGGAACCTATCTTCCACTTGGAAGCGGGCATATCCCTTTCAACGAACCCGAATATCCGCTTTACCTACGGCTCGATCGATAGCGAGACGCTGGAGGCGCGGGCCGAGGACTCGGACGGCTCGGTGTTTAAAGCCAACGCCTCGCCGGGCGATTCCTGAAAAACGCAGTTTTGCGGCTGCAGAATTGGCTGCCGCAGACCGGCGGCCCTTGACGGACCCGGCCGGCCGGCACCAAATCAGGTCAAAGAGCCGGCTCCGGAGAACGAAACATGTCGAGACTGTCATACTTAAAGGCGCTCGCAGCTGCCGCTATCATTGCGCTCAGCGCCGCCGCGCTGCCTGCAGGCGCTGCCGACGATGATCCCTGGCCGAGCCTGCACAAGGACGTTTTCGACAATCGCCCCATTGAAGAGACGACGGCGATTATCCTCGAGGGTCCCTACCGCGCCGAAGACGCCGGCGTCGTACCGATCTCGGTCAAGCTGCCGGCCGATATCGCCGCCAAGACCGCCAAGCTCACCATGATCATCGACAAGAACCCTATGCCGGTCGTCGCAGCCTTCACGTTTGGCGCCGCCGCCGGCACCGGCGAACGGTTGATCTCGACGCGCGTGCGCTTCGACAATTATTCCACGATCCGCGCCATCGTCGAGACGACGGACGGCAAGCTGCTCATGGTCTCGCGCTACGTCAAGGCGGCCGGCGGCTGTTCCGCCCCAGCGCTCAAAGACGCCGACCAGGCGCTGGCCAGCTTGGGTAAGATGCAGGTCAAAATGCTTGACGCAGACCAGAGCAAGGGCGCCTCGACGCCGACGCGCGAAGCCCAGCTCATGATCCGCCACCCGAACTATTCCGGCATGCAGATGAACCAGCTGACGGGGTATTACATCCCGGCCAAGTACGTGCGCGCCATCGAAGTGAAGCGCGGCAGCGATCTGGTGTTCACGCTCGAAGCCGGCATCTCGCTTTCGGAGGATCCCAATATCCGCTTCACGTATGGCGCGGGTGCCTCGGGTGACGCCATCGAAGTGACGGCAACGGACTCGGACGGCAACGTCTTCAGCGGCCGCGCCGAACCTAAGAACTCTTAAGTCCGCCTCTTCGTCCCCCGACAAAAAAAGGGCGCCGCAAGGCGCCCTTTTATTGGACTGCAATCGGACTGCCGCGGCTCAGAAGCAGCGTAACTCCGCCTCGACCTGGGCGAGTTTCAGCTTCTTGGTCTTGGCTTGAATGGCCGGATTTTGCAACACCACGACATGCTCGCCGCCGCGCTGGCTGACCGACATGATGGTTTCCGCTTCCTCGTACTGCGAGTAGGGCAGCAGCGCCGCGATCTGATCGATCGAGCAGGAGCACTTTTCAAGCATCTCGCGCGTCGGCCCGTTCACTTGCATGCAGCCGAAGACATAGTCGGCGCGCGTGACCGTCGGATAGTCGTTCGGAGGCAGTTCCACGGCATGAGCGAGCGACGCGCAGACCGCCGCAACAGCCGAGATCAAGGCCAAAATCACTCCGCGAACATGTTTCATTTCAAGCCTCCATAACCTGCAATCGCCGTACGATCCTCGTAGCTCAAGCTGCCCTTTTCAGAACTCTTGACCACGGCGATCGTCTCGACCAGTTCGCCGGGTACCGTCGGGCTGACGATCATCGAGAAGCTCGTATCGTCGTAGCCCTTCATTTTCGCGGCAGCAGCGTCGCCCTTCCAGGGCGTGATCGTGATGCGATAGCCTTCGTGCACCTGGCCCTTGAAATCGACCTTGACCGGCTCGACGGTGCCCTTGTTGTCGAGTTCCTTGGTAAAGCGCACCTTCAGGTAGTTGAAATCGCCGCCCGTCAACGTGCTGACGCTCGCCACCATCTGCTGCATGGTCACGATGAACAGCGGATTGATGGTGAGATCGGACATCTTCTGGACGTCGCGCGCGCGCTCGCCGGTATAGATCTGCATTTCGACCGCACGCTTTTCGTCATTCGACTCGACAATCTTGAGCGAGATCGTATCGGACCACGGCTTGCCGCCCTGCGCCTCGTCGGAGACCTTGCGCGAGAAATCGTAGGTCAGTTCGTCGCCCTTCTTGGTGTCGTGCAGGTGCTTCGCTTCGAAGATCATCGGCGTGGCTTTGGGTGCATCCGCCGCCTCAGCCGCAGTTGCGGCAGTCAGAAGTGCGGCAGTCACCAGGACTGAACTTAGCGTAGCCTTCAACATCGAGACCTTTCCTCCGGTATTAGTGCGCCATTGGCGGGCTTTTATCGTTACGCGACGGCTTTTTCCAGCAGCGCGCAATAATTTGAACGCCGCCCTGGCAGTTTTGGACCAAGCTTTCGGCCATAGCCCGAGCATTTACGGGAAATGCGGCCGTCCGGGGAACTTAAATGCTGTTAACGTAGAAACTTGCCGAAGGCGCGGGGGCCGTCGCCGACCTCGGCCTTGCCGATAACGCTGAGGCTTTCGGCATCGATTTTGAAAGCAGTTATCCCCCCAGCAGGCCACGTAAACCGGGCCGGCCGGGCCTGCGGCCTCGATGCCTTCCGGGTGGTCGCAGGCCTCGATGGTCTTGACTGGCTGCAGCGTTGCCGTGTCGAACACGGTGACTGTGCCCACATATTGATCGGTGACGAAGCCCTTGCCCCCCGCAAGCGCCACCGCGTAGGGCCGGCGCCCCACCTTGACAGTGCCCACGACCTAGCGCGCGGCGATGTCGATCACCGAGACGTCGTCGCTGCCGACATTAGCCGTGTAGGCGCGCTTGCCCTCGGCATCGATGGTGATGCCGAACGGCCGTTCGCCGGTCGCGACCGTGCCGATGACCTTTCGGGCGTCGATGTCGATGATGCTGATCTGGTTGCTGTCGCGGTCGGCCGAAAAAAGCAGCTTGCCATCCGGCGTCACCGCGAGCCCCGAGGGCGACTGCCCGACGGCGATTTCGCCTGTGACTGCGAACGCCCCGGCATCGATCACCAGGATCTTGTGGGCATACCAATCGGCGACATAGATTTCGGGCTTTTATGGATGCGCGGCAATCCCGAGCGGTCCGCCGCCCAGTGCCAAGCCTTCGCGCTACGGCTCGCTTTTCCGCATCGATCTCGATCAGCTCCTTGCCGTCCGGCGCAGTGATGTAGGCGCGCTTTCTTGTCGGGCGAGAGCGCAATTCCTGCCGGCTTGCCGCCGATCTTGATTTCGGCAACTGACTTCATCGTCTCGAGATCGACGAACGACAAACTGTCGCCCGGCTGGTTGG